>JBMYSW010000010.1:0-121476 GCA_049603715.1 Pontibacterium sp.
CCCTTTATTACATGAATGCTATTGTGCCCATGTTGGTTGCACAACAACTGGTGCCGTTTTTAAACAAACAGCAACCGACGGTGTTTTCGGCCCTTACTGCAAGGGTGGGGAGCATTAGCGACAATGGCTTGGGCGGTTGGTATGGCTATCGTGCCAGTAAAAGTGCAGCGCATATGTTGCTTAAAACATTGTCGATTGAGTTAAAACGCAAGCTGCCCAAGCTGGCAGTCATATCGTTACATCCGGGTACGGTGGATACCTCCTTGTCTGCGCCTTTTCAGGCTCGTGTTCCCACGGGCAAGCTGTTTTCGCCACAACAGTCAGCGGGATATTTGTGGCAAGTAGTACAGCAGGTATCGGCGGAAGACAGCGGCAAAATCTTTGCGTGGGACGGCACAGAAATTACGCCTTAACTCGCGAAGCGTTCACAAAAGATTAATCAAAATATACATCGCCGTTTAGAGTGCTTCGGAGTATGCTCAAAGCATGACTAGACTCTTATTTGCATACGGTTCGTTAATGAACGACGAGGTGACTAACGCTCTGCTTCAGTCACCTTTAGAGAGGCAACCAGCGACGCTTAATGGTTATCGTCGGGTACAAGTGAAAAATGCTTTGTACCCCGGCGCTTTTGCCGATGTGGGCGCGGTAACTGAGGGCCAGTTGATCAGTGGTTTGACGGACGATCAATGGCAGCGGTTAGACGTGTTTGAAGGTGAATACTATGAGCGAACAGCCGTGACGGTACTCAGTGCAGCAGGCGAGCCCGTGCTTGCTGATACTTACGTATTTAAGGACGCTTATCGCCACCTTCTTAACGACTCGCCATGGTGTAATGATACCTTTCGTGACCAGTTGATGAGCCGTTTTATCGACACCTACACGGGCTATTTAGCCGCTGCTTCTGAAGACTCATAGGCAAAAACCGGCACGAGCAGTGGTTAAAGCCACCTGCGGTGCAAGTGGCTTGGTTCACTAGGTTTAACGTATTTGTGTGTAAACTACCTGTGTTTAAAGGCGGGTTAAGCTATAACGACTTTAAAAACGCCAATAGGTAGTCTTGCTCAGCACGGTCGGTAATCGCGACATGCCGCATGCGCGTGTTTGGCACCAGCGTATCGTTGCTCTCAATCCATAAGCGAAGGTTCTCTTCGCTCCAAACCAACCCTGAATCCTTAAGTGCTTGTGAGTAAGCAAAGCGAGGCAAGCTTGCTGCTTTGCGCTCGTAAACGCCGTTTAGCTGTGGCCCAAAAGTATTTTTGCTTGGGTCTTCAGAGTGGCAGGCGTGGCAGCGCTGGGCAAAAATAGCTTGGCCTGCGGCTACCATGGCTTCATCGGCCGTTGCATTAAAAGAAGCGGCCATTAGGCAAGCGAGGGAAACACCAGAAAGCGTTTTAGCTGTGAAAGTTTTCATTGTTCGCTACTCCGTTAGAGTGAATAAATCTAAGCGGAGTATGGCCCAACTCATTAGCGAATACGTGCTGCTAAAGGTGTAGTCCCTAGGGGTCAAAAGTCTATGAATAGCTAGGGTTTGAGCCAAGTCATAAAATGCTGGCGATATGGCTGAAGAAGTGATTTATTGGCTGTATCTTTCCTTGATTTAGCGCAATAACTTTCATCCGAGTTTATACCTCAGTTTGCTGTTTAGACATGTGATGTAAAAACACCAAGGTTTCTTTTTGGCTCATGGCGTCGGGCTGAAACTCGTGTTGGCCTAGCTTTTCTAGCAGTCTACTAAACTGCGCAGAGCTGCCGGAATAACCCATTTTCCACTCCGAAAAAATCGGCTTTTCTATTTCGCTGTAGCTGATAATCGTTACTTCATCATGGCGAGGGTCGTCGGCAATGTCTAAGTAGAGCTCGTTTACGGCTTCGCGTTCGCCCTCAAGTGCTTGTAAAAAATAGCGTTTGTCGTAACAAAGCATGCCACAAATATCTAAGCTCGCGTTGTTACTGCGTGCCGTTTCTAAAATATCCTTCAAATCCGCGAGGGACATCTCGCGTGACGCGCGACTGAAATAAAGTAATCGAACCAGCTTCATGGTTGTTTTCTCCATTGTGCAAAAAACAAACGGTGTTTGCGAAACCCTTAGGCAGCACCTAGGCTTTCAGCATAGCAGACATTTAAAAATTTGCGGGGGCAAGCTCAATGGCGCTACACATTCTTTCAGTGAGTCAAAGTGCGACGGTAACCGATGTTATTCCACACCCTTGGCAGGAGGTGGTGCACTTTAGCAACTTTAGGGCGTTTAAAAAGCAGCTAAAGCATCAAAAGCCGGCGCTTGTTATCTTGTTTGTGAATGCGCCCGAAGATGAAAGTTTGTGCCAAGAGGTGGCACGTTTTATTCGTGTGGGGCTGGCTAATCAAGATACTCGGCTAGTGCTGATGCGGGGCGCCCGTATGACCATTGATGAGTCGGTATGGATGGAAGAGTATCAACTTAATGCCTGTTTAGTAGGCGATTCAGAGCGCTGGGCTTATAACCGCTCGGTGCTTAATCGAGAGTTAGATACCTTTAGTTACATTGACAATAACCTGCGCCAACATGATGCCGAAACAGAGATGCTGATGTGTATGACTCGCTTTTCTCGCTCAGATGAAAGCGTGGGTGAGTTAGTTAAAGCGTTTTCTGCCACGTTAGCTGGCTTGTGTCGTGCCAGTGGTTATTTGCATATTCAGCCTAATATGCAGGGTAAATGGTTGTTAGCTTATACCTCGGGCCTTCCTGATGAAGCGATAAAAGGGATGAAGTCGGCGCTAGGCCAAGCTGAGTTGCCTGCTTGTTTGCGTCATGCACTCGACGAAAAGCGACCTCAAATTAATTTGCTGGATGATGATGCGGGCCTTAGGCCTGTGACCCAGCAATTACCAGAACGTATTGGCAGCTATTTTTCATTTCCGTTGGTGGTGTATGGCAATGTGATTTGCGTGATGTTGTATTTGATTCCTGAGATTGATATGGAAAGCGTCTCAATGAAGCAGATCAATATCATTAACAAGGCGGCAGAGCAGCTCACCATTTTGCTTGAGCGTAAACAGGCGGAAAGCAGCCTTCGCAAACAGTATAAGCGACTAAAAAGCACCATGCTGGAGCTAAAAAGCGCCCGTGAAGAGCTTGCCCATAGCGAAAAAATGGCCTCTATTGGCCGAATGGCAGCAGGTATTGCGCACGAAATTAACAACCCACTGTCGTTTGTCATCAGCAACATTTCGTCGATGGACACTTACCTTGAAAACATCATGAAGCTGCAAGCCATGCAGGCGGAGTTGCTGTCGTCGATTGATCACGAGCAAGATCATAAAGCATCACAACTGAAGCAGAATATCTCGATGTTTGAAGAAGAGGCTGATATGCCGTTTATTCTTGAGGATATTCGTGCCGTGGTGGATGACTCTTTTCAAGGCCTGCAACGGGTCAAAAATATAATCACCGACTTGCGAACCTTTACCTATCATCAAGCGGACCGACAAGCATGTGATTTAGTGACGGTGGTTGATGAGACACTCAAGGTGCTGCGCTACGACCTAGATAGCAAAATTGAAATTCGACAATCACTCAGTGTGTCGATGGCGTTTCAATCTCACCCCGGCTTGTTAGGGCAGGTGTTAACTAATCTTGTAAAAAACGCTATTCAAGCGCTCAACTCAGCCGCAACCGCTAAGCCATTGATTGAGATTATTGGTAAAGAAGCGGGCGGTGTTGTGACTTTGGTGGTCAGAGACAATGGCCCAGGCATTCCTAAAGATAAACAGTCGAAAGTGTTTGAGCCGTTTTTTACCACCAAACCGGTGGGGGAGGGCACCGGGCTAGGGTTATCGGTGACGTTTAACATTGTGAAAAAACTAGGTGGCGAGCTGACGTTTACAAGTGAAGAAGGCAAAGGAGTGACTTTTACCATGACCTTCCCGCTTAACGCTCCCACAGGTGAAGAGTCTTAGTTTTAATAGCCAGTTGATATAAGCTTATTCTTTTTGTTTATTATTGTGGCGAGTATGATGACGTTCATAGACACCATGGCGTGGGCTGTGCGTGGCGTACATAACCTTAAGTGATGACATAAAAGGATAAGCCAATGAACGCTTTATTGAGTGCCGTTGTGTTACTAGCGGCTACGTCGATGACATCTTATGCCTCTGAAGATGCCGAGCAGGTATTTAATCAACTGTGTGGAAGCTGTCATGTCACCTCTGGCAAGCCAACCGTCGCGCCGCCTGTGGTGGGTATGGTTGACCATGTTCGAGCCGCATACCCCGCTAAAGAAGACTTTGTCGAGCGAATCGTGGCTTGGGTTGCTAACCCTAATGCGGATGATGCGCTTATGCCAGGTGCAGTGCGAAAGTTTGGCGTGATGCCTAAGCTACCTTACGAGCCTGCCAAAGTGCGCCTTGTGGCTGAATACCTTTACGACGGCAACCGCGAATTACCTGAATGGTATGTTGGGCACTATGAAGAAGAGCACGGGACAAAGCCCAAAGCTCACTAAAAGCGCATTAGTTGATTGAGCTGCGTGCTTGCTTGAGCTCCTTGCTAAGAGGAGCTTAACTCCTGAGCCAAAAAGTCGATAAACACCCGCGCTTTTGGCGGTAAGTAGCGGTTGGGCAAATACAGTGCATACAAGGTATCGCCGTAGGGGCCTTCAACCTGATAGTCGCTCAATACGGTTTCTAAACGCCCTTGTTGGCAGTCGTCTTCAATGGCGTAATCGGGCAGTAACGCTACCCCTGCGTTTTCGATGGTAGCGGCTCTTAGCCCCTCGCTGGTGTTAATGATTAAACCACTGCTGATGCTCTGTTCTATTTCTCCTTCAACCGCATGGCTAAAACGCCAAGGTACGCTATTGCTCTCTTGACTGAGCAAACAACGATGGTTTGCGAGCTCCGAAGGATGAGAAGGGCGACCGTGTTCATCCCAATAAGCCGGTGTCGCACATATGTGATAGCTAATTTGTTTGAGCTTACGTGCTTGCCAATTGTCGGGTGGCGACTGAGTTAAGCGAATACTCAAATCAAAGCCTTCTGCCACCATATCCACACGTCGGTCGTTCAGGCTGAGCACTAACTCTACCTCTGGGTAGGCCTCTAAAAAGCGCGGCGCTAGTGCGGCGAGGTAACGGTTGCCTAATGCAACAGGGGCGCTGACTCGCAGGGTGCCCGTGGCTTTGCTTTGTAGGCCGAGCACTGCATCGTTAATGCCGCCAAGTTCCTCTTGGATGCGCTGAGCATGAGGCAGCACACGTAGGCCCGCTTCGGTCAGACTTAGGCGACGGGTGGTGCGGTTAAACAGTCGTGCCCCGAGTTGTTTTTCGAGCCGCGATATCTGTTTACTCACCGCTGATTTGGCAATATTTAGGTTGCCAGCCACTTGGCTGAATGAGCCTGCTTCGGCCACAAGGGCAAATACCACTAGGTCATCACTTTGCGACATCTTGGGCCTCTATGATGCTTCATTGCTTATTGGTTGTTTTATTGTTCTTTAATTGGAATAAATAATGTTCCAATTGTGTGTATTGTTTCTATTTTGTGTGAATTTATACTGGTTATCAAGCAGTTGAGGAGCAGCCTCAACAGAAATAACAGTTTAAGAGGAAACACATTATGCCAATGGTAACGATTAATATTTTAAGTGGTCGAGGTGAAGCATACGGTCAAGCGGTGAGTGACGTGGTCAACCAAGCGGTGATTGAAACCATGAACTTTCCGGAAGATGACCGCTACCAAGTTGTGAACGAATTACCTGAATACGCGTTGCAAATTCAACAACGCCAAGGTGAGCGTGCGATCATTAATTTGGTGATGCGTGGCGGCCGAGCAGATGAAGCTAAGCAGGCGTTTTATCGCCGAGTAGTGGCTGATTTGGCGGTGAATCCGGGTATCCCACCCGAAAACGTGGTGATCAACTTTGCCGAAAACCACGACATTGATTGGTCATTTGCCAATGGTAAAGCGAGTTTTATCGAAGAGCCTGAAAAGTGGTCGGCCACACCCCTGCAGGGTGCAGCATGAGTCATTTAGGTTTGGTCGTCGTAAGGTTGCGGTAGCTGCTTAGCACTGCACACCTTATTTCGCCCACTTCGTTTAGCTTGGTAAAGCGCTTGGTCGGCTGTGTTTACTAGGTCGCATGACTTGCAAGTTGTTGGAAACTCGCAATGGCTGACACCGACCGAAATGGTGACGCGGTGGAGAGGTTCTGCCGCTTCATGGTCAATGTTTAGGTCGAATACGGCTTGCCGGTAGCCTTGCGCGAGTGCTTCGGCCTCTTCGTAGCTTGCGTTGGGGGCAAGCACAACAAACTCTTCGCCGCCATATCGGGCAATCAAGCAGTCTGGTGGAAAAGACGCTTGGGCGGCTTTTGCTAGTTGTTTTAGGCACTCATCACCGGCGATGTGGCCTTTAGTATCGTTGTAGGACTTAAACCAGTCAACGTCGAATAATATGACGCCGTATTGGCTTTGTTCTAAAGCGCATTGGTTGTGGAGGCGTTCAAGTTCGGCGTCAAAGCTGCGTCGATTAGCAATATTGGTGAGCCCGTCGGTATTTGATGAAATAAAGAGTTGGTTGGCCAGCATTTGGTTTTTGTGGGCAAGAATGACGCTATCGTAAAGGGTTTCGTAAGATCGTTTAGCCGAGCTGATTACCAAAATTAAATAAAGCAGAGTAACGGTTGCAAGCACCAAACCGTCGGTGCTGTTAAGTTGGGCATAAATGAAAACGAGCGGTGCCAAAACTGGAATGACAAAAGCCATTAAGCCAATGCGTGAGGCCGAGGAGGTAGAAACCGTGCCTGCACAAATGCCGCATTGAATCACCAGCATGATGAGTGCGTCTTCAAAAGGAAGGTTAAGTGCGATATAGGCACCCCAGCTGCCCCAAATAAGGCCGCTGATGAGTGACGAACCGATAAGCCGAGCGTAGTGGCTCTCAATTTTTAGTTTTGAGAATTGTTGTTCATTAAAACGGCGAAAGTTGATTAGCCGTAAAGAAGTAAGAAAAAGTACTGAACAACCAAAGAGCAACAGTGCAATTATGTTTGCTCGTGTTGAATAGCTGACGAGGTTGGCTGCACAAAGCACAAAGTTACCTAAAGCGACCATGGGCAGTTGGCTGTAAAGCACACCAACGAGGGCTTTTTGAGGTTCGATGTCTTTGTCGTTTTGAGTCCCTAAATAACGAAGAATCACTGGTGTGAACGGCTCCTGCCATGGGCTTGCACGGCGATGAATAAACGACAGTACCTATCTATAAGTAAAGCGCTAAATGCCCAAACTTGCCAGTGAGCTTAGTTTAGTTATGGCTAATTAAATGGTGTGATTGATTTATGTCTATTAAATACTACAAAAAATTTTAATTTAAGAATGTGGGTTGCTGGTTATTTAATGGGGCTCGTCTAGGGAGGAGCAGCGAGCGATCTGCCCCACGTTGTTCGTGCCGCGTTTGTAAAGATCATTAGGGTGCTGTATCTGCCTGTTGCCATAGGGCTTGGGCCATATCTTTGAGTTGCAGCGATTCGGCCCAGCGGTCGGTAATGTCTTGGTTGTTACGGTCGGTGATGGAATAGGGGCGGGTGCCTAGCTCGCAGGTAAAAGATAAATCATCATCGGCGTGGGCTCGGCTAATCCAGTCTTTAAAACCCCATAACCACAGGCGTTTAAAGGCATCAACCCATAGCTGATGCTGGGCAAAGCTGATAGGCACTTGCACCTGCTCACGATTAGCAACACGGCCGTGATAGGCGTAACAGTGTTGCATCACTTTTTTCAGCATGGCTTCTTCTGGCGCGGTGCCGCCCTCGTCGAAGGGGATTTCGTGGCCAGCAACGTAATGGGACAAATCGCCAAGCAATTTAAGGTTGGGCAGTTGTTCAAGCAGCTCTAGGGTAAACCACAAGTCGTTGGTCAGCCGGTAGCGGTGGGTTTCAACGTATACGGGTACTTGAGTTTGTTCGGCGAGGCGTTGCCAGCCCTCTAGCAGGCGAACGGCTTCGGCCATGTCTCGGGTGCGCACATTAGGCTGAATCGTAATGTGGTGAGGGCGAAATTCCTCAGCAAGCTCAATGGTTGGCGCCAGTGCATCAATGCTGGTAGGAAAGCATTGAGCTTCTAGGGTGAGGCCTTGGCTTTCTAGCTCACGCAACAGCGGTAGTGCTTTGTTGCGCTCCATTAGGTGATCTGTCACACCATCAAAACCATGTGCTTTTATACGCGCCAGTGCTTCGGGCATGGGCAGGGTTTCGCCGTTGGGCAGAATATTATCCATGGCCCACATGGATTGTAAAACCGTTAACTTCATAGGCTGCCTTTAGGACTTAAGTAAGGGGTTAATTAAGGGGGGGGGTAATTGAGGGCTTAAGTGAGTTTTTGAGTAAGCTTTTTAATTTAAAATTTGGGTCGGCAAGTTGGTTGGCATCGACGATTACTTGCTGGTTAATCAGCCGCTCGGCCACTTTGATGTCTTTAGCAATGCCATTACCCGGGCCCACACCGCAGGCAGCCACGAGTCTATTTTGGTTGTTGAGTTCAAAAACCACGCGCTGCTTGGGCGCAATTTGGCGCACAATGCGCTGACTCACGCCTATGCTCATACCGACTTTTTGCAAGCCTAAGTCGAACTGATCTGACCAAAACCAAGGTGCCGCACGGTAGTTTTGGTTTTGCCCCATCATATTTTGAGCGGCTATTTCGCCTTGCTCTTGAGCACAGCGCCAAGACTCCAGTCGAATAGGTTCGTTGGGGTAAAGGGGGTGAGTAAAACGGCAAACATCACCGGCGCCATAGATATGCGGGTCGCTGGTTTGCATTTGATCAGTGACACACAAGCCGTCGTTTACGGCGAGGCCAGCCTCTTGGGCCAGCTGAGTATTGGGCTCTGAGCCAATGCCGATTAGTAGCCAGTCGACCTTGCAATGAATAGATTGTGCGTTCACTGAGGCCAAGGATAAGGTGAGCTGCTTTGCTTCGGGAGTAGTGAAGTAGGCGGTTTCAACACAGGTATTGAGGTGTAGAGTGACGCCATGCTCCACTTGGTTCTTGGCCAATATTTCGGCTAGGGCACTATCAACAGCCCGGCTCAGCAGCCGGGGCTGAGACTCAATGAGGTGTACCTTAATTCCTAGCTGCGTCAGGCTAGCGGCGAGCTCTAAACCGATAAAGCCGGCGCCGATCAGCGCAACGGTTTGACCAGCTTTGGCAGTGCTTTGAATACGCTGGCAATCGGCAAGGGTGCGAAGGTAGTGGACGCGCTCAGCGGGTGCTTGGCTGAGCGCCAGTTTACGCGGGCGAGCACCGGTGGCGATCAGTAGCTTATCGTAGTGCAAGCATTCGCCTTGGCCTAGAGTGATTAACCGCTCTTCTTTGTTGATGGAAAGCACCGGGCTGTTGGCACGAAACTTAATGGCAGCTTGGCTTAACTGCTCGGCCGTGGCAATCCATTGTGGTTCGCTGTTTGGGCTCAATAAGCCTGCTTTTGAGAGAGGAGGGCGTTCGTAAGGTGCAAAAGGCTCCTCGCTGAGCAAAACCACCTTGCCTGCAAAGCCCTCGGCTCGCAGTGTCAATGCGGCTCTCACGCCTGCTTCTCCGGCACCGATAATAACGTAGCTTGTCATAGCGGTACTTCCTTCAAATAAATACGGTCGTCCTCAACCTTGGTGGCAAAGGTTTTAATGTGCTCGCACACAGGAGCTCCTAAGGCTTTGCCGGTTTTGTAGTTAAAGCGGCCGTTGTGCTTTGGGCATTCGATAATGTCGTCCATCACTAACCCGTCAGCGAGGTGTACTTGTTCGTGGGTGCAGTGGCCGCTGGTGGCAAAGACTTGACCTTCGGGGCAGCGATAAATGGCGTAGGTATTGGCTTGGTGGTCAAAGCGCAGGACATCCTCTTCATCGATGTCGTCAAGTTCACATACTTCAATCCAGTCAGTCATACGGAGATCCTTTAGTTGGTTTTTGGGCTCGTTTTGGGGTTAGTTTTTGGGCTCGTTTTTATTTTTGATGTGGTGGGGGCGAGCGCTGCCCTGTCGCTAGGCGTCCAACGGCTTTGGGTCAGGTAATGTGCGATCAATATAAAAGTTGGGGTCTTGGCGCTGAGCCCACATCGCAGAGGCAACCTCTTTAAGGGCTTGCCATGTGCTGGTGTAAGGCGCTGGGCAGTCGTCCTTCATCAAGGCGTGAAGAGCTGGTAACTGGTGGTAAGGCACCATGGGGTACATGTGGTGCTCGGTGTGATAGTTCATATTCCAGTATAAAAACCGAAATACAGGCCCCATTAAAATGGTGCGACAGTTTTTGCGATGGTCTAACACATTTTCGGCAAGGCCTGCGTGCTGTGTTAAGCCAAAGAGGTAAGCCAGCCATACGCCCATCATGGCTGGCAAGACGCCAATAATGCAGGCGATAAACCATGACTGAAAATACACCGACAAACCTGTGGTAAGGCCATAGCCCAATAGCATCAGGCGTGCCGTTTTAAACACTGCGGGCTGCTCCATTTCAGGAATGAAGTCTTGCTCGTCCGCAGATAGGCGACCGAGAGCGTGGCGGGTAAGGCTTTTAAAGGTGTTGTAGGTTTGTGGAATACCAAGCAACCCCAATAGGTGACGGGCGATACGTGTTGGGCGGTGGCCCATGATTTCTTGGTCGCGGCCTACAATAATCGTATCTGTGTGGTGGCGAGCATGGCTCCACTTCCACACTTTGGGTTCACGAATGACCATAAAGCTGGCGAGGTAGTAAACCGCGTTATTGATCCACGGGGTTTTAAAAGCGGTGCCGTGGCTGCATTCATGCCAGCGGCTGTCTGAGGCGGTGCCGTACAAAAGCGCGTAAATAAATAGGCAGGGAGCGGCCCATAGGCTACCCCAGCTGAGCCATGTTGCGATGGCAAAGGTAAACAGCAAAGCGAGCCAAAGTGCGGTATCGCGCAAGCCGGGGCCGTCGCTGCGCTTCATTAGCTGCTTCATGGTTTTGCGGGGAATATCGGTCTGGTACCACTGGGCAGAGGCAAGACCTGTGGCTTTGGCGTGCTCGCTGGCGGCACCCGTTAAGCTATAGTCACGGCGCATGGGCGTGTCCTTTTTCTCATGCCAATTACGGCTAAAAGTCGTATTCGGCGTTATTGTTTTTGTATGAGAAAGAGGACAAATGGCAGCACTTGAGCTCTATTTAAGCCCCCTTAAGTGCTGCCTATTTTGACGAAATAACCCTAGGCTAAACCATGGCTATAATCTTTTAAAATATATCTAAAATCACATTACCTTGTGTTTTCTTTGCGGTATTGGCTTGGCGAACATTCATAAGCGGCTTTAAATTGCCGCGAAAAGTGAAACTGAGAACTAAAGCCGCATTGCTCAGAAATGGCCGCAATAGAGAGTCGGGTATGGCGTAGCAAGCTGGCGCCGCGCTCGACTCTTAGTCGCCATAAATAACGCATGGGTGGCATCGCCATTTGTTGGTTAAATTGATTGATGAGGTGATTCACCGAGCAATGGCTATGCTGCGCGAGGGTTTCGAGGCTCAGTGGCTGGTCGAGTTGCTCACTCATTAAATGGCATGCGGCACGAATAACCCGTGAGGTCGGTTGTGGTCGATGGCTTTCGTCTAACTCACTTAGCGCCAAGTAACTTTGTACCAAGGCTTCCCCGAGTTTGATTAACACCGCTTGCTGGTTTATCTCGCTGCTTTGCTGGCTTTCGGTCATGCTCAGCCCCAGTCGAATAAGGTCTTCGATGGCGGGGGTAACGGGCAGTTGGCTAGGGAGCTCTGAAAGCTGCGCAACCAAGGCCTCTGGAATATCGTAAAAGTCGAGCTGGCACCATGCGTGTTCGCTGGTTTGCTCACGATGAAATTGGTATTGCTCCTCTTTGCCGGGCAGCATCATCGCCATGTAGCCGGGCAGCAGTGTTTGGTCATGGCCATCAACGGTGATGGTTACACTGCCCGAGATAAGATAAACGAATTCGATGCCTCGCTGAATACGAGGAGCTAGGTGGCCGCTAGGTGGATATTTCACCTGGCCAAAGTACACCTCCTCTATCTGAGGTGTCAGACTAATAACGTCCTTCACTGGCTCTCCTTATTTTTGTTTTCGCCGAGTTAGGGAATTTGAAGCTTCACCTATGCCACGAAGGTTGGCGTTAGGCAAGTTTATTTCTTTATGGATGGCGTTTTGCTTATGCCTTTTTCGTATCGTTTTTGCCTTGAGATCGCGTTGATCACCGCTAGGCTTAATAAGGTTTAGTGATCAATAGGTTGGGGTTTGGCGATGACGGTTTATAAGAAACTAATTTTGGGTACGAGTGTTGTTTTAGCGGGGGCGTTTTCAGGTGTGGCTGTGGCGAGCTGTGCTAACAGCGTCTGGAACGAAGCGGCGATTCCTCAAGGCGATGTGGGAACCTTTAGCTTAAATGCGGGTGCACTCAAAGCCGATTCGAAAGGTAAGGTAAAGCCTACACGGTCTGAAAAGCGATGTGGCTCGGTACAAAATGAAGCGCTGGTGTTTGCAGCCAAGGTGAAAATTCATAGCGGCGACAATGTCTCGATTGTTCAGTTTTTGAATGTACGAAAGCTCGGTAAAAAATCCGGTAGCTCTGAGGCCATTGCTCAATTCGTTTTTGATCGTTCAGACAGTGGCTTAGATCGCCCGCTGGCGGCGAATGAGTATCGGGTATCGATTGAGCAGGGTAATCAATACTGTGGTTTTACCATTATGGCAGACCAATGGTATCCGCTCACTGCAAGAGTTGAAGCAGGCGGCTCTCCTGAATTTACGTTGGGCGATAACACCTGTGTGGCCCAAAACGATCGCAGAGCAGGACAGCGTGGAGCCGATGAAAACCTCTATTACTACCTTAAGTATGGAGCTTATGCGGCGGCAAAAAACACCCAAGGTGGATCGGTGAGTTTTGCCGAGGTGGCTGTGAGTCGTGGTGATTAGTCATCAATACAGGTCTTTCTTTGGTAATTGCTCGCCATTGGTGAGGCAAGGCATTATCATCTATGCCCCTTTAATTTGAGTGGATATTTTTTATGTCTTTGCCGCCGTGCCCTAAGTGTGAATCTGAATACGTTTACCAAGACCAAGCCATGTTGATTTGCCCAGAATGTGCCCATGAGTGGAACCCTGATCAAGTCGCTGAGGAAGATGCGGTTTTTGTGGTGCGCGACGCAAACGGCACAGAGCTTGCTGAAGGCGACAAAATCACCTTAGCCAAAGACCTTAAAGTAAAAGGTAGCTCACAAGTGCTAAAGATTGGCACCAAGGGCCTTGTTAAGCGTATCGTAGAAGGTAAAGATCACGAACTTGACTGTCGTTTAGACGGTGCAGGCGAGATGATGGTCACTGCTAAGTTTGTGAAACGCGCTTAAGCTAAGACGAGTCAGTCTGGCGAGTGCCTGTGTGTGGAGGTTGTCATGTTTGATTTAGGCATTATCAATTTTGCGGCGTTTGTGGTCGCCAGCATTATGCTTAATTTGGTGCCCGGCCCAGATACCTTTTATGTACTAGGTCGAAGCATGGCGCAAGGCCGTGGTGTGGGTATGGCCTCGACGCTGGGTATATCTGCCGGCGCTTTTTGTCATACCTTGTTAGCTGCTGTTGGTCTTTCCGCTTTAATTACTGCCTCGCCCACGGCGTTTATGTTGGTAAAGTGGCTGGGGGCGGCTTACCTTGTGTTTTTAGGTGCCAAAATGCTGCTTAGTCGTGCGGCGCTTAAAGACACAACAAAGGCGAGCAGCGAGCAGGGCTTTGTGTTTGTGGTTAAGCAAGGTTTGCTAACGAACCTACTCAACCCAAAAGTAGCGCTGTTTTTCTTGGCATTTTTACCCCAGTTTATTACGGCGCAGGCTAGCTCTCACTTTGTGAGCTTTATGGTTTTAGGCCTGACCTTTGTGGCCACGAGTACCTTGTGGGGTTTCTTTTTGGCGTACTCTTCTGCAGCGCTTAGCCGTAAGCTTCGCGAAAACCCAAAGAGCTTGGTGCTTGTAAACCGTTTAACCGGCACTTTGTTGGTTGGTTTGGGCATTAAGCTCGCAACAGACCGCTAGGTCGTACGGGAGGGCCGCTTGGTTTTCAATGTAAAGCCAAGCGGCCAATATATGCCTCAAGATAGTGGCCTTAAAAATAGTGGTCTTAAGATAACCGTCTTAAGAGGCTGTACTCATGGCATGAGCGGCTTGCGGCAAATCACGCATTAACAGCGCAAACTCCATATCAGTGTTCAGTGCCATTGGGATATGTACGCGATGGCCGGAGCCTGGTGCCGCATCTATGCTTTGGCCCTTTTTATTAGTCAGCGTTTCTAGCTTAAATTTGCGATTACCCTGCGGTGTCATCAACTCAAGGGTATCGCCTTTCTCAAAACGATTTTTTACGTCGATAATCAATTCACCGTTTTCGTAGCCCAATACTTCGCCAACAAACTGTTGGTGTACACCCACTGATGAGCCCGTTTCGTAGTTTTGGTATTCGTCGTGAACATGGCGGCGGTAAAAGCCTTCGGTGTAACCGCGATTAGCCAAGTTTTCTAGCTCGTCCATTAAACGCATATCAAAAGGGCGGCCCGCAACGGCATCATCAATGGCGCGGCGGTAGGCTTGAGCGGTGCGCGCTGCGTAGTAGTGTGATTTAGTACGCCCTTCAATTTTAAGGGAGTCGACGCCAATTTCGGTTAGGCGTTGCACGTGCTGAATGGCACGTAGGTCTTTAGAGTTCATGATGTAGGTGCCGTGCTCGTCTTCAAAGGCAGGCATAAAGTCGTTGGGGCGACTTTGTTCTTGAAGCAAGTATACGCCATCGGTGGGCTCGCCTAACCCTAGGTCGGTCGTGGGGGCTTGTGGGTCAAAGTTTTGTACCGGAATTAAGTCGCCCGAGGCATCTTCTTTGGCTTCGTGAGCGTCGTACTTCCAGCGGCAAGCATTGGTGCAGGTGCCTTGGTTAGGGTCGCGGTGGTTGATGTAACCCGAGAGTAAGCAACGTCCAGAGTAGGCGATACATAAAGAGCCGTGTACAAATACCTCTAGCTCCATTTCTGGGCAGCGTTGACGAATCTCTTCGACTTCATCAAGGGAAAGCTCACGCGAGAGAATTACGCGTTCTACGCCGGCTTGGTGCCAAAACTTCACCGTTGCCCAGTTCATGGTGTTCGACTGTACCGACAAATGAATAGGGATATCGGGGAACTGCTCTTTCACTAACATAATTAAACCTGGGTCCGACATGATCAGTGCATCTGGGCCCATTTCGACCACAGGGCGCATGTCGTCGATGTAGGTTTTAAGCTTGGCGTTGTGAGGCATGATATTGCTTGCCACAAAAAACTTACGGCCAAGCTTGTGGGCGAGGTCGATCCCCTGACCTAGGTTTTCCATATTAAAGTCGTTGTTTCTAACCCTTAGGCTGTAACGAGGTTGGCCTGCGTATACAGCATCGGCGCCGTAAGCAAAGGCGTACTTCATGTTTTTAAGGGTACCGGCAGGAGAGAGAAGTTCGGGTGATCGCATAGTGATGGTTGGTCTGTTAGTGAACGGAGTGTCGTACGACAAAGGAGAGGATTTTGCCTATGCGGCTAGGTGGGGCAAAGAAGTTTGACGGCTTTTGAGTTTTTGCTTGATTTACATCAATAAGCTGCTTAGCTAAAGAGTAGAAGGATTAAACGGGCGTTGGCAACTGTGCGGACTGGAAGCGGTGGCTGACTAGCCTACATCAGCAAGTGAGAGATAGTGCAGCGAGCACTTAGGAGAGGCCACATGAGCTTTTTAACCGCAATTTTTAACCGTACCCCCGCCGTAACCCAAACCCATTTGTATTATATCTACGACCCTATGTGCAGTTGGTGCTGGGGTTTTAGAGAGACATGGCAGCAGATGCAAGAGGCATTGAGTGCCATGCAAGACGAGCAGGGTGAACCGATAAAAGTGGTGCCTGTACTTGGCGGTTTACGTGCCGACGACGCACCCTTTATGTCGGAGCCAGCAAAAAATAATGCTCAAGTCACGTGGCAGCGTATTCAGCAGGGTATTCCTGGCACTAAGTTTAATTACGATTTGTGGCAGCCCGGACAGTCGATGCGTGCGCCTACTTACCCTGCGTGCAGAGCGATATTGGCGGCGGGCCTTCAGGGCGAAGACTATAAAGAGGCGATGTGCCTTGTGATTCAGCAGCGTTATTATTTACAGGCGGTAATGCCCGTGAGTGATGAAGCGCTTGTAAGCTGCGCTGAGTTTATCGGCCTTGATACGCAACAGTTTGCCGCAGACCTTCACAGTGAAGCGGTAAACCATGCGCTGTTTGACGAAATCGAATTGCGTGAGCGCTTGTTTCGCCAAACCGGCGCAAAACGTTTTCCTAGCTTGGTGTTAGCTAAGCGAGACGGCAGCGTGCAGCGTATGTCTATCAACTACCAGCAAGCCGAGGTTAACCTAGCAACGATTGCAGGGCAGTTGTTAGCTAAAGCAAGCTAGCTCACTTGGTTTAGCTTAGTGTCGGGCCTAGCGTGTGGCTACCTTCACACTAAGCTCTGCCTCCGCAGCTTTGACCAAGGCCTCGTCAAGCGGCGGAGGCGTTAGGTTCACATCTTGAGCTAACACCTCTACGACCTTTTGCAGCACTTGTGTTCGGGCATACCACTTCTTATTTGCAGCGATGAGGTGCCATGGCGCGGCTTGGGTCGAAGTGTAGCTAAACATGTCGTTGGTCGCCGTTTGGTAATCTGGCCACTTTTTGCGGTTGCGTAGGTCCTCAGCCGTCAACTTCCATTGCTTAACGGGGTTGTGTAGCCGCTCTTCAAAGCGGTTGAGCTGCTCTTGTGGCGAAATGTGCAAAAACAGCTTTACGATGCGAGTACCGTTATCCAGCTGGGTTCGCTCAAATTCGTTAATTTCTTGATAGGCCCTTTGCCATTCCTGCTCTGTGGCAAAGCCCTCCACACGCTCTACTAATACTCGTTCGTACCAAGACCGATCAAATATTGCGATGCTGCCTTTTTGAGGCAGCCGTTGTGCAAATCGCTGCAGGTAGTGTTGTTGCGCTTCTAGGCTGTTGGGCGCAGCGATGGGGTGAACTTGAAAGCCACGCGGGTCGAGTTTTTCCGTTAGTCGCCGAATCGCACCCCCTTTACCGCTGGCATCCCAACCTTGCAGGACAATAATGGCGTTTCGGCCTTGGTGGAAATAGGCTTGCTGAATATGAAGCAGTTGCGTTTGCCAATGCTTGAGTTGCTTTTTGTACTGCTTTTTATCGCTGAGCTGGTGGGCCTTTGCCTCTAGGTCTAAGCGGTCGAGTGACGGGGGTAAGGTCTCTAAGAGAATTTTACTGGGCTGATACATTTGGCTGAGCCTCTGCGTTGCACTGAGCGCTTAGGTATGAAAGGTTTACAAGACTTATCTAACGCTAAGGCGTGCAAGGATGCAAGGTCCGCTTCACTCGGCCCTGATTATGAACATACAAACGATTAAATGTATGGCACAGAGGTGAGCAAAGTGAGGTCGTGACGGTTGTCTGCATACGATGCTTTGTCGTAACACCAACCATAGTAAGGGCTAGAAACCCAGCCAGCCCTCAAGGAAAGGAGGTTTGTTTATGAGTGAACACCCGTCACTTCGTCCCGTCCCTATCAAAACCAAAGGGCAGTGTATGTGCGCTAAGCTACGTCGCTGGATTACCTATGTTCGTTGGTGGAATGTGGTAGACGATTGGACTTACCAGCTGCCTAATGGCGGCCCTAAAATTGTTATTCCTAAAGATTTTTTGTTTGATGGCGCTTCAATTCCCAAGCCGCTTTGGTTTTTACTGTCGCCCACAGGGCTTTTGCTCATTCCCGGTTTGATTCATGACTATGCGTACCGATATGACTACCTTTGGGCCATTAATGACAAAGGTGAGGCCTATCAATATCAATACGGCAATGGCCGCGAGTATTGGGATTTACTTTTTAAAGATGTGGCCACCGAGGTGAACCAGCTTCCTGCGCTCAACGCATTGGCATGGTTTGCTTTGGTTGTGGGTGGTAAGGCGGCATGGAATGAAAACCGTTTGAGAAACGAGGCGGATTTGGTACCTAACCTACCTTTAGCGCCCGACTTAATGGTGCCGGTGGCCTCTAGCGTTGCCGCGACCGAAACTGATAGCTCGGCGCAGCAAGGAGGCTCAGATGTGTGATACGCCTCGTGTACTGACCGAGTTAAGCGCCGATGAGTTTAATGAGTTGTTATCTGCGTACTTTGCACCGGCCGAAAAGCGTCATCAAATGACGCAAGAAGAGATTACGGCTTTAGCGAGTAAACTGGCTGCCAAGCACAATATTCCATTGGCTAATGAGCAAAAGGAAGAGAAGATTTTTTATAAAGTCATTCTTAAAGTTGATACGTTTTTATACGACAACCTACCCAACGAAATTTATGACCTCGCACGCAGCACTGACAAAGGCATCGACGAATCCGAAGCAACACGCCTGATCCACCGTTTAAGTCAGCTTGCTAACGACAAAATTGATATTCCCTACGTACCTGAATGGGTGGAGTACTACGCCATTAAGTTTGTAATTGGCGTGGTGATTAACGCTGCCCGTAAAGATTGGGACTTTAATAAAGCAAAGGATGCGAGTGAAGCTGAGTTGATGTTGACGTAAGGCTGTAATTAACAACGAGCTACCCGCAGGCGTAGCTCGCTTTTAATGATTTGGGGTAATCAAGAAATCAGGGAAATAGTCATACCCACTTCAATAATTCCCGGTTTTTCAACCAGAATATTTTGGCCGAAGTAGACTTCGTTTTTATCATCGCCTTCGCCACGTCGGTAGGTGGCGAGTGTTTTGAGAGGCTCGCCTTTAGGGAAACGCTCTCGGCCGTCGGCACTGTAGGTGGTGAGCACACAACGGCTGCAGGGTTTGATACGACGTAAAATCGCATCGCCAATTTGCAGGCGCTCCCAAGTATCTTCAGCAAAGGCTTCGCAGCCGTCGACTACGATATTGGGGCGAAACTGTTCCATGCTAAAGTTTTGTTGAGCGCGGGTACTTAGGTCGTCTAACGAGGCCTTGGATACCAACAAAATAGGGTAACCGTCGGCAAAGGCGACTTGGTGTTCAGGGGCTCGAGAAGTTGGGCGTTGGCTCTGTTCGCCAAAATAAACCAAATGAACAGACTTACCTAAAAGGCTGCTAAACCATTCATTCACTTCTTTTACATAGCCTTGGGCCTGCACTTGACTGCCCCAAACCTCGGCTTGTTGTGTTTGCCCGCTCAGCTGCTGTGGAGAGATGGTAAGTGGGGTGCTCATTTGCTCGCTGCTTAGGTGTAAAGCGTTTTCGCCAAGGGCGACATGAATGCTGAGCAGTTTAGGGTCTTTACGCGCCGTCACGAACAGGCCTTGGTCGTCTACAAGCATCCAACGGCGATCAAAACTGAGGCCCTTATCTTCAGCCCAGCTGCGGCTCATAGAAATACCGCGAGTTGACTTGATTGGGTAGATCCATAAATCACTGACGCGAATATCGCTCATGCCTGTTCCTTTGGGTTGAATACCGTAAGTGGCGCTGCTATTAGGCCTCGCCTCAGTGGTTTAGGTGCTAAGCGCACCGCTTAAAAATAAATAAATCGCCGAGCAGAGGCTTTTGCCCCTCGTTGCGTAGCAAAAAGGTTTTTTGTACTTGGGATTCAAAACCTTGTTGTTGGGCTAAGTCTAACACGGCTTGTGTGGCGTGTTGGTAGCGGCCACTGGTGGCTAGGCGAAATGCTGCTTGGCTGTTGGCTGAACGCGGCATTTGCTCAGTGGTAAAGGCAAAGTAGCCGTTAGGCGCCAGCTGTGCTTTGGCTTGAGCAAAGAGCGGTGCTAAATCGCCCATGTAAATAAATACATCGGTGGCACAAATAAGCGGCCAAGGGCTGGTGTGGCTTGGCCATGGGGCGAGCAGGTCGCCTTTGATTAGGTGCTGGTACTCACCTTTGTCCTCAGCTTGTTTTAGCATGGCGCTGGATAGGTCTTGGCCGACCAGCCAGTCGGTTTTTATTTTGCCTTTTAGCGCATCACCTAAAAGCCCCGTTCCACATCCTAAGTCGAGAATATGGCTAAATTTGGTGAGGCCTTGCTGTAGGAGTGCGTCCACCAAAATGCTGGGGGCTTGATAGCCCAGTTGTTTGACGAGTCGTTGCTCAAAAGCATTAGCGCTTTGGTTATACAGCGCCTCAACATAGGTACTGGGTGCGTGGCTGCTGCTTTCGCCCTTGAGTGCATTGGCCATGTGGTGGCTGTAGCTGTCGTTGGGGTTTAGCTGGTGGGCGAGTTCATACCACTGCATGGTAAGATCCGCTTGGTTTGCTTCGGCAAAATAGTCGGCACATTGGCTGGCCAGTAGCGGTTGAGGTGTTTCTGGGCGGTCAATGGCGAAGTGCAAAAAGGCCAGCTGCATCCCATACTCTTCACGGCTAAAAAGCGCTGAACCTGCGCTACTGGTGGCTAATAAGCTGTTGAGTGCCCACTCAAACAACCATTCTGTGGGTATCGAGCTTTTGAGTGCGGCCGCCTGAGCCGGTAACCCTTGGTTGGGCCGCGTAAACCATGATGTTAGCTCTTCGGTTAATGGCGTACCTTGTTGTGCGGTGCTTTGGCTAATCGCTTTAAGCGCCATGGTGTGCTGTTGAAGCTGGCGACAGGCGATGGAGAGGCTAAGGCTAGCAGAGGTTTCGTCGGGCCATAACTGTAACAGACGTAAACAGGCTTGCTGCATCGCGGGCCATGCTTGTTGTTGCTCTTGAGCGGCAATGAGGTTTAGGTGGTAATCCACTTTGCTGTTATCAAGGCGAATGGCCGCTTGAGCACTTTCGGCGGCGTGTTCGCTTTGGTGGTTTTGCAAGTAACAAGCCGACAAGTTGCCGTGAGCCTGCGCTAGTAAAGCCGGTGTGTTTGTTTTGCTAAGTGCGGTTTGCAGGGCGTTAATGGCTTTGTCGACTTCAAAGCTTTTGAGCAGTGCAACGCCGTAAATCAGGTTTGCATGAAAATGATCGGGCGCTTTGTGTAAACACTTGCGGCAAAGGGCACGTGCTTTGGCATATTTGCCTTGGCTAATAAGGCCAAGGGCCTGAGTCAGGGTATCTTGAATCGACATAGTCAGTAACAATAGCGCGATAGCAGGCGGTAGGCACACAGCTTCACGAGGGCTAAAAAAGGGGCTATTTTGCCTTGGTTCTAGCGGGCTGTGAATAGCGGTGGGCCTAATCTTTTACTTAGTGGCTTTTGCTTAAGGGCTTTTGTTTAAAGGCTGTGGCTTAGGGCTTGAGCTTCGAGCTTGGACTTGTAAGCACGGAGCGAAAGCCGTTTAATAATCGCTAATTTAAATCTATCTCTTTTCACTTAAAGGATGCGTCGGTGACACCTGCAATTAATGCGTTAAAAAAACAAAAGATTGCTCACCGTGTGGTGACGTATGACCATGACCCCAGTGTTGCGGCGTATGGCACCGAGGCGGCTGAGGCACTGGGGCTTAATCCGCAACAGGTGTTTAAAACCTTGTTGGTGGCGTTAAATGGCGATCAAAAAAAACTGGCCGTTGCAGTTGTGCCTGTGGCTGGGCAACTCAACCTAAAAGCCATGGCGGCGGCAGTGGGTGTTAAAAAGGTAGAAATGGCCGACCCAAAAGCCGCAGAGCGCAGCAGTGGTTACATTGTTGGTGGTATCAGCCCTGTAGGCCAAAAGCGAGCACTGCCCACCGTTGTGGATGCCTCGGCCAATAGCTTTGACGAAATCTACGCCAGCGGTGGTCGTCGTGGCATGGAAATTTGTTTAGTACCTGCCGATTTAGCCAAGGTGACTCGCGCTAGCTTTGCGGCCATCGCCAAATAAATCATGCCTAAAGGGAATGATTACTACGAATATAATTCCTTTTACTCTTGTCTATTTGCCACCCACAATAGTGCCTTAATCCCTTCTGAGGTTGCGCATTATGTGGATTTTGGTGACGCTTTTTGCCGCTGCGTGTCAGTCGATGCGCACGGCCTATCAAAACTCCCTTGCTAAAGAGCAAGGCTTTTTACATGCCACCATGGCGCGATCACTCTACGGCTTACCACTGGTTACTGTGTATCTTGCGGTGTGTTACGGCGTGTTTGGCGGCATAGCTTTTGACAACTTGGCGTTGTTTTTGGCCGCTGCGACGGTTTGTGCCATTGCCCAAGTTATGGCGACTTATTTGATGCTGCGGGTGTTCCAGAGCGGTAGCTTTGCTTTGGGTACTTTGTTGGCCAAAACCGAGGCTGTGTTAGCCGCCGTGTTGGGTATATTTGTTTTGCATTACCCCTTAAGTCACTGGGGTTGGCTTGGCGTATTTGTTGGCGTACTCGGCGCCTTGGTGATGAGCCTTAAGCGCGAGACCCTTGGGCAATTACACAAAGACTCGTCATTGTGGGCGGGGTTAGGTAGTGGCTTATGTTTTGCGGTTACTTCGGTGGCTGCGGCGATGGCCAGTCATGCTTTAGAAGGTTCAGTAATGACCCGTGCAGCACTGACTCTGTGGTATGTGTTGGCGTTACAGTCGGTGATTTTGTGTAGCTTGCAGGCGTTCAAGCAAAAAGATGCCTTCGCCTCGTTTCGCGGTAATAAAAAACTCAGTTGGCAGGTTGGGGTATTGAGTTCTCTTGGCTCGATTGGGTGGTTTACCGGCTTTGCACTTGTTAACCCAGCGTTGGTTAAAACCTTAGGCCAAATAGAGATCTTGGGTACATTGTACTTTTCAAAACGTCGATTTGGTGAAGCCATTAAGCCTCAACAGTGGTGGGGCGGTGCGATGATTGTGGCCAGTGTGTTACTGGTTACTTTTGGGCATTAACAGGTCTTTGCTAAAAAGCACTTTTTAGCTGTGCGATTCGCTCGCAAACACCGGCTGGCTCTTGAGTGAGGGCCGCCGGTGCCGGCTTTGCTGCTTAAGCGGACTGAGCTTAATAAAGCGTGGTGTCGGGCTCCTCAATCACTGGGTTACTAAGGCGGCCAATACCTTCAATTTCGATGGTGACTGTATCACCAGGCTTCATATAACCACGCGGCTTCATCTTTACACCGACACCTGAACAGGTACCCGTGGCGATCACATCGCCAGGCTTAAGGGTACATACCGTTGAGAGTGTCTCGACGAGTTGGTAGCAGTCAAAAATCAGATGCTTGGTATTTGAGTGCTGGCGTAGCTCGTCGTTGACCCATGTTTTTAACTCTAGGGCGTGTGGATCAGGAATTTCGTCTTCGGTAACAATCCATGGGCCCATAGGGCCGTGTGTATCAAAGGATTTACCTAAGGTCCACGTGGGAGCTTTGATTTGCCAATCGCGCACGGATACGTCGTTGACAATAGTGTATCCGGCGATGACTTTGTGGGCTTCGCTGGCGGGTACGTGGCGGCAGGTCTTACCAATCACAAAGGCTAGCTCTCCTTCGTAATCAAGCTTTTCCGATACTTTTGGACGGTGAATGGCTTCGTTGGGGCCGACGACACAGCTACTTTGTTTGTTAAAAATCGCCGGAAAATCAGGTTTTTCTAAGCCTGTCTCTTCAATGTGGTCCGCATAGTTTAGGCCAACCCCTAGGTACTTTTCAGGTGCGGCGATGGGGGCTAACAAGGTGACCTCGTCAACAGGAATTCCGTTGTCTTCATCGCTTAATTCGCTTAGCTGATTCAGCGCTTGGGTATTGCACAGCAGCTGTTCCATTTGTGTTGCAATCTTTGGGTCTGAGTAGACTTTGTTGTTGATTAGCGCGCCGACACCTTGGGTGCCTTGGTGCTCAAAACGAATCAGCTTCATTAGGTATCCTTAGTTTATAAGCAGGGAACTTTGCCTGTTGGGTGGTCACTTTTATGATTTGGCTGTCATAAGTGCCCGCAGATCCTGCTCTTATTTTGGTTATGTACTATCTAATGGAGTATATATGATTAGTTTTAAAAGCGAGAGCTTCGCCTGAAGTTGCTTTTTATAAGGCGTACTTTTTACGGCAAGGGGCGAGAGGCCGAGGTGATCGGTAATCAACGGGCGTAAAAAAGCGCCAGCACAATGGAGTGTGGCGCTCGTCATACGGTGCAAACGAGGAGTCAGCTGGAGTCGCGGTTTAAGCGTTGTTCAGGCGATGACCCAACGATGAGAGCATGCTCTCGATGATGACATCATACTCTTGGCGACAAGGGCGCTTGCTACTAAATACTTGAAGGCCCCAAAGCCCGGTCATGAGGCACTTGGCGTGGTCTTCTGGGCGAATATCTTCAGGCAACTCGCCCATTAGGCGTGCGCGCTCTAGGCTGTCGACTAACTCTGCCTCAATTTGAGCGTGGTAGCGCTCGATGCGATTTTGAATCTCTGGGTCTTGGTCAGAGAGTTCAAGCAGGGTGTTTACAATCAAGCAGCCGTGGCCTTGCTCATTCGCCGCGAGGGTGTCGCAGTATCCGTGCAAAAAGGATGCGATGCGTGACAGGGGGCTGATTTCTTGGTGGAAGCATTCAGTGATACGACTCAGTTGCTCGGAGGCGTAGGCTTCAATGACCTCGATAAAAAGGCCGCGCTTGTTTGTGAAGGCGCCATATAAAGAGCCTGGGTTAATTTGAGTGGCACTAACGAGGTCTGTGACAGATGTGGCTTGAAAACCAGAGCGCCAAAAAGCAGCCATGGCCTTTTTAACGACATCTTCGCGATTAAATTCAACGGGACGGGCCATTGTTCTCTCCTTGTATTATTCCTTCAAGTAACTCTGCACCCTATTCGGCAAACGAGGTAGGGGCACTTTGTTACTGCTTAGGGGTTACCTAAATCCAATGCTTAGCTGATAAGCGTGGTGCTTGAAGCGTTTAACGCTGTTTTGCTTTGAGGTTGTACGTGTTGGTAGTTTTCTAGCCTGCTATCGATGACTCCTTCAACGACAGCAGGCGTATTCTTCGCTGTTAAACTTAGTATCAGTAACTGCTACAGGTGCTGATGCAGGCGCTGCTCTGAAGCATCAAGTTCACAGCCAAATCTACAAATTTACAAGTTCGATTGCTGCGTATGCATTAAAGCATTTTACCTGCGATAAAAAATTCGTATACAACAAATTTATGCATAAAACGTCGTATAGACAGCGCTACGTCAAGGTGAATGTATGAATAACCTTGCTTTGGAAGGCCTGCGCTCTATCTAGCCTTACTTGGTCACCAACGCGAAGGCTTGCTCTAGTTGGTCGAGCAGGTAGGCATTTTGGTCTTTGTCATCACTAAAGTAAGTGACCAAGCGCTGATGAGCGAGGCGCAACTGGCTTGGTGAATGACTGTTTGAGGTGCCCAGTAGGCGATGTGCGTCCTCTAAGGTCATTGGGCGCTCTAGCGCAGGAGCGGTGATATCACAATCGGCTTTCCAGTCGTCGCCAAAGCGTGCACTGAGGTAATGACTAAGTAACTCTGCACTAAGGGCGTCTTGGGACTGACATTCTTTAAAGCAACGCACATATTGCTCTGGCGAGAGGGCTTCAAGGGCGGTTTGGCCGTCGGTGGGCAGGGTCGCGTTGAGTTGCCCGTGTTCTCCTTTGTCAGCCTTGGGGTGCCCCGGCAGATAAAGGGTGACAAGTAAGCCTGAGATCTCGTGCCCTAAGGTTGTGTCTTCAATGGCCTCAGGTGACGACGAGGACTTAGCGGCTTTACGTCGCTTTAACAACATGCCAATGACACTGGTCAGCGCGGTTAGCACTTTTAGTTTATTGGCCAATACCAGTCGCATAATCACGGGTGCAGCACTGGCGATCAGGCCAAATAGCCAAGGCAGGCGACCGAGTACTGTGAGTAGGATAATCAGCACGGATAAACCAAACATGACGACCCAAAGCCATGTAACGGTGTTGGACACCGGTGCTTGAGTGGCTGCTTTTTGCTGTTTTTTAGACTGTGCGCGGTAAATAAAGATGCCCCACACAACAAACAAAGTAACCAAAATAATTAGAACGGGCATAAAGACTCACGTAAATAAAGATAAAAACCAACAGGGACAGTGCTTGGGTCGTTGCTGAAAGGCTATTGTATCAAGTTTACGTACTTTTGTTGCAAACGGTTTGGAGGCCTAGGGGTGAGGCTCCAAACCGCTTGCTCTTACCCGTTGTTAGTGAAGGGCGTTGGAAGGGGAGTCAAGTTGCTTAAGCTGATTGCGAGCAAATTCAGCTTGGCGTTGCTCACACACTGAGTCGCTTAGGTGGCAGCCAATGTAGCGATTAAACTTTTTGGGCTTAATTTGCTCAATATCCACCATAACTAAGCCGTCGATACAGTAGTTAAAGTCGGCATCTACACCAAAGTCGAGGAAGCGCACGCCACCGTCAACACACAGCTCGCTGTATTGTTTGTAAAGCGTGGGTACGCTGACACCTAAAAACTCCAGCTGCTCTTTTAACTTTTTAAAATCGGCCTTCACATCGTTGCCGTCAAATAAGGCATTGAGGTTGTTGAGGGTGGCGTCGTCCATTTTGTAAGGCGAAAAAGAGCGCCCCAGCTGCTCGTTGTCTGGAAAGTAGTGGCTGTAAAAGTATACGAGTAGGTCACGAGCAGCTTTTGGATAGCTGGCGCTTAGGCTGACAGGGCCAAACATGTAGCGAACGTGAGGGTGTTTGGCGAGGTAGGCACCAATACCACACCACAAGTAATCGAGGCTGCGCTTGCCCCAGTATTTGGGCTGTACAAAACTGCGACCAAGCTCAATACCTTGCTCAAAGTAAGGTGTCATTTGCTCGCTGTATTGAAACAGGGTGGTGCTGTACAGGCCTGCTGAAAGGGAGTCTTTGGCGAGTAGCTGCTTTGCTTCACCAATGCGATATGCGCCTGCAATTTCGAGGGCGTCTTCGTCCCATAGAATAAGGTGGCGGTAGTATTTATCGTACTTGTCTAAGTCTTTGTGGCTACCCGTGCCTTCACCCACTTGGCGAAAGGCGACTTCCCTTAGTCGGCCAATTTCTTGTACCACGGCTGAATCGGTTTGGTAGTCAAACAGGTAGATTTTTTTGCCGTCGCTTGTTTCGCCTAAAAGCTCAGATGCTTTGAGCTCTTTTTTAATGGCTTGGCGACTTTGTGGGTGAGCGATGGTCTTTTCGGTGATAAACAGCGGCTTTTTGTTTTTTGCGATTCGGTACAAGTGCTTTTTGAGCAGCTTGGTTTTGTCTTGGGTTGAGACAGGCACGGCATCAAGCTGGGCAAAAGGAATCGGCTCGCCCACCTTCATTTTGATGGTACGGGAATCTTTGTTAAACATTTCACGTACTAGCAGCAAGGTAGAAAACTGCTTGTATAAGTAGCTAGCACCGTAAAACAGCGATGAATTTTTACCGCCTAAAAAAATCGGCAAAATGGGCGCATTGGCCTTGCGAGCAAAACGTAAAAAGCCACTGTTCCATTTGCCGTCTTTAATGCCGGTGATGCTGGCGCGTGACACTTCGCCTGCCGGAAATACAATGATGGCCTCTTCGTTTTGTAGGCAATCAACAATGCGGGCAATGTCTTGTTTTCGGGTGCTATGGCCCATGTTGTCTACGGGTAAAAACAGGTTTTGCAACGGCTTAAAGTTCATTAATAAGTCGTTGGCAACAATGCGAACATCCCGGCGCACCTCGCCTACCGCTTTGAGTAGGGCGAGGCCATCTAGCGCGCCTAACGGATGGTTGGCAATAATCACCACACGCCCTGTCGAAGGGATATTCATTCGGTCTTTGTTGCTCATGGTGTAGCTAAAGTTGAAGTGGTCGAGCACTCGGTCTACAAATTCCACACCATCGACGTGTTTGTTGTGCTCTAAAAAAGCGTTGATCTCCCGCTCGTGGGTTAGCTTGCGCAGGGTAAATAGCGCTGCTCGCTTAAAGAGCGCGGGCTTTTGTTCAAAAGCGGGGTATTTATGAGCAATCGCTTTTTCGAGATCTATCACGGTGACACCTTGGTAGGCCGTTAGCCTTGTACAAATAAAGAAGAGGTTATGTGGCTACTCTATGGCGGTTCTGTGACAGTTGACTGACCGTTGGATTGCGTTTGTGTGACACCCTGAGGCTTGCTATTAAGCGGGCGACTAAACTGGCTGCGCTTTAGTAGTGCGTCTAAAATTAAGTCGATTAAGGGTCATTTTATAGGGCCTTTTCTGGTACCATTTGGCATCTCTTCTTCGTCTTACTACTACTTCTGAGAAAATAATGATTGACCTTATTGCTTCGCGCACTCGCTCCGCTAAGAGCGACCTGCTGTCTGGGCTTACGGTGGCATTGGCGCTTGTGCCAGAAGCCGTGGCTTTTGCCTTTGTTGCGGGCGTAGAGCCCCTTGTTGGCCTTTATGCTGCTTTTTTAATTGGCTTAATTACGGCGGCTATTGGTGGCCGTCCGGGTATGATTTCCGGTGCAACGGGTGCACTTGCGGTGGTAATGGTGAGCTTAGTGGCTCAGCACGGCGTTCAGTATCTCTTTGCCACCGTGGTACTCATGGGAATTTTGCAGATATTGGCGGGTGCGTTTAGGCTGGGTAAGTTTATTCGCTTAGTGCCTCACCCAGTAATGCTAGGCTTTGTAAATGGCTTGGCGATTGTCATCTTCTTGGCTCAGCTCAAGCAGTTTCAGGCCGTGGACGAAGTAACTGGCGAGCTTGTATGGCTGCAGGGCAGCGAAATGTTCACCATGTTAGGTCTAATCGCATTGACGATGGCAATCATCTTCTTACTGCCTAAGCTAACCCGTGCTATCCCGTCATCTTTAGCTGCGATTGTAACCGTAACGTTGCTCGTAATTGGTTTAGACCTAGATGCGCGCAGTGTACAAGCGGTGTTGGCTGATATGACCGGCGACCCGCTGGCAACCATGGCGGGCGGTTTACCTCAGTTTAATATCCCAATGGTGCCGTTTACGCTAGAAACTCTTTACATCATTTTTCCTTATGCGCTGATTTTGGCGGCGATTGGTTTAATCGAGTCGTTGTTAACACTAACGCTGATTGACGAAATTACCCAAACTCGCGGTCGTGGTAACAAAGAATGTGTGGGCCAAGGCGTTGCAAACGTGGTGACAGGCTTCTTTGGCGGTATGGGCGGCTGTGCCATGATCGGCCAAAGCATGATTAATATTAACTCAGGTGGTCGAGGCCGTTTGTCGGGTATTTCAGCTGCGCTTTTCTTGTTGCTGTTTATTTTGGTTGGCTCATCTTGGATCGAAATGATTCCAGTGGCTGCACTCGTCGGCGTTATGTTTATCGTGGTCATTGGCACCTTTGAGTGGGCAAGCTTGCGTTTGTTAGGCCGTATCCCTCTTTCAGACTTGCTCGTAGGCTTGTCGGTGATGGTGGTAACCGTACTTTCCGACTTGGCGATTGCGGTCATGGTGGGTGTGATTATTTCGGCATTGGTATTCGCTTGGAAACACGCACAGCACATGCGCATGGATATTCTAACTGAAGGTGAGTCGAAGGTTTACGTACCTAATGGCCCTCTGTTCTTTGGTTCAATTCAGGCGTTTCGTGACAATTTTAACCCGAGCGAAGACCCAGACCACGTGATTGTTGATTTTAAAAACTCTCGTGTGGCCGACCACTCAGGTCTAGAAGCAATTGATGCCTTGGCGGATCGTTACCAAGAAGCGGGCAAGCACCTTCAGTTTCGTCATTTGAGCCCTGAGTGTCGTCAGTTGCTGGAAAAAGCCGGTGACTTGGTTGAGGTTAACTTGATTGAAGACCCTGACTACAAAGTCGCGACAGATCGTTTGGCATAGGTTTTTGCCGAACACAGCGATTTAAAACAGGACTAAAGCACTAGGGAAAAGGGCTGACGTTGATAGCGTCAGCCCTTTTTATTTTGGGTGTTATCGTTTTAGATGTTACACAGGGTGTTACAAAGCATTGTTTAGATAAAAGCACCACGTGCTTTTTGAGGTGTATGTGCGAAATTCCGACGTAAAACAAAAAATGATGACCCTGTCGCTGGTGTGTATCGGCAACATGGTTATTTTACTCGCAGTGGTTATTTGGTGGCTGCATCACAGTGTCCTAAACGAGCGTAAAGCCATTATCGAAACCCAGGTGGAATCTGTGCTGGGTTTGCTAGATACAGCCTATAACGCCTACAGCGAAGGCCTCATCAGCGAGGAGCAGGCCAAACAGCGTGTGTTTGGCCAAATCGCATCAATCAATTATCTCAATTCTGGTTATATCTGGATTGCTGATGTTGACGGTTATTTACTGGCTCACCCTCTAGGCGATCAAATTATCGGTCGCTCTCTCATTGATATTCAGGACAGCACGGGTAAATACTTTGTGCAGGAATTTATCGCCACGTCAATCGACGGTGGTGGCTTTGTTGATTACGAATGGCCTAAGCCAGGTAGCGATATTCCGGTCACAAAAGTAGGTTATGTTGAGCTGTTTGAGCCTTGGTCTTTGGTGGTGGGCTCGGGTTTGTACGCGGATGACCTGATTGATTATGTGCTCAGAAATATCGCGCTAGGTGTGGCAGTTATCGCAGCACTTTCGTTGGCAAGTGTGTTCATTTTTTTGCGGTTGTCGAAAGAGTATTTTTCGGACCTTCGTCACGATGCACTGTTTGATAACTTAACGGGTCTCTACAGCCGCCGTTACCTTGTAGAGCTAGAGCAAGACCTGCTGGTGAATGTCAGCCCTAATCACCCGTTGGCGGTGATTTTTTTAGATGTCGACTTCTTTAAAAAGGTGAACGATCAATACGGCCACAGTGTCGGCGACAAGGTGCTGAGTCGCATGGGTAAACTGATTCGAAAAGTTTTATCGGATGCTGACTATGCCATTCGTTATGGCGGTGAAGAGCTGGTGGTATTAACGCCAAAAGACGAAGAGGGTGCCATTGCCCTTGCTGAGCAAATTCGAGCTAAGGTTGCGGCGTTTAACTTCAGGGGCGACAAGGGCCAGCACTTTAGTGTGACCTTGAGTGCGGGGGTTGCTACTGCGCAAAAAGACGAAGCGCTGGCGCAGGTGATTACTCGTGCTGATGACTGTTTGTATCAAGCGAAGAAAACAGGTCGTGACAAAGTAGTGCCTGAGCGGGCGCTCAAACCCTCATTGATGCAAAGCAGCACGAACACGGAATAAAGCGCGTTAGTTTTACGTGCTGCATTAACGGCTAGTTATGAGCCTTTTACTTGGCCGTAAGAACCTCACCCGCTAAGGTAACGCCCGCTAGACCGGTTTTCATCACGGCGCGAATGTTGCCGTGGTCGCTGCCTTCTGGAGTGTTAAGCACGTCTTGGTAAAAGCGGCCGAAGCAAGCGAGTGTTTGCGCGTCAGAAAGCTGATTGAGTAGCGCAAAAGCTAAAATCTTAGCGCTGCCTTGGTTGCTTTGCGCATCGTTTTCAACATCACCATTGGTAAATGCAGCCGGAGTGTAGTCGTAGTTGGCTTCAATAACGGCCATGGTGTCTTCAAAGTCTAGCGATGGATTATTGCCAAGCTGGCTGATAAAGTCGGCTTTATTCATGGTGTGTGTCCTAATGCAAAAATGAATGAGCGGTTTGCTATTCTGTTGGTCATCCTAAAAAAGAGATGAGTAAGCAAAACCGCGGGTGCGACATTATGCGCAGCAATGCGGCGAACCGCAAATGCTGAACCATGTGTGATACAAGGACAAAAAGGGAAAGGGCCTTAAGAATGGCGAGTGATACGGTAACTGAACCTAAATACGATGCGGTGATAGTACCCGGTGGCGGTTTTGGTGAATACGAGGGGCTACCGCCATGGACAATCGCTCGTTTAGAGGCGGCACTGACTTGTGGTGAAACACGTTACTACCTGTTACTCAGCGCCGGATCGCCACATAAAGTCTCGCCGCTAGACACGCAAGGGCGAAGCCTTTACGAATCCAAGTTAGCTGCCGAGTATCTACTGGCACGCGGCGTTAACGCTAGCCAACTGCTTTACGAAACCAGCTCGTTAGACACCCTTGGCAATGCCTATTTTGCCCGCACCATCCATATTGAACCACTCCAGCTCAAGCGCCTTCATATCATTACCTCGGAGTTCCACTTGCCGCGAACGCAGGCGATGTTTGAGCTAATGTTTGATCCACGCTGGACTGACTCTCAATGTCAGTTGTCTTTTCAACAGACAGACAATCGTGGCCTCTCTGAGCAAGCTGTCGCAGCGCGTAAGCAAAAAGAAGCCCAAGGCCTTGCCTCTTTTAAGGCGCAGGCTGCCGAGGTGTCGTCTTTTGCTGATATTCATCAGTGGTTGTTTACACGGCACGACGCTTATCGTGTGGGCGGCTCTATCGCACCGCTAACCACTGCGGCGTTAAGCAGTTACTAGGCTTGCTCTAACCAGCAATCTCGCGCCCAGTACCAAATATTTTCCCAGCTTTCGCCTTGCTCTTGGGTACGCACGTCCCACTCAATGACTTCACCTTCTTGGCTAATGGCATACATGGGAGACTCGCTTGCGCAAATGGGAATGAGGTGACGAGGTAAGCCCAACTGCCAATAGTTTGCGCACAGCTCCGGCAGGTAGTTATGCGCAAAGTTGTCGTTTGCTGAGGCCAGCTCAATGGCACCTAAAATAATATCGCCGGCCTCTGATAAGAAGTACTGAAACTCTCTAGGTACGTGAATCAAAATTTCTTCTTGCACCCTCACAAAGTCGTCTTCGTCGGGCAACTCAACATAAGAGGTCGTGGCTTGTTGATGCTCGCGTAACGCGTCCAAAATATCTTGCATGGCTGACTCACTTAAAACGACCCGCTAAATGTGGTCTTGGTTAGGGAAGTGAATCATAAAACAATGGAGGATGAACACAAGCACTAGGGCCAAGGGTGGCGACCTTTTCACACCAAGGTGAGTAAGTGCACTGTTTTGGTGAGTGGAGTGCTTTGTGGTGGGCCGTGGAGTATCAAACTCAGTCGTTTTTCTTAGATGGTTTTTAGTAGCTGGGCGAAAAATGAGCGATTCTGTGGCTGTTTTTGGGGCGTTTGGGCTGGGTTGGCGAGCTTATTGCTTCATATACAACTTTAGGTCAATCCTTAAGGCAGGGTTTGCTATGGTGAATTTGGGGTTGTTTCGGTTGTCGTCGAGCCACTGGGTTAACTGGTTCTTTTTAGCCATTGTTATGGCCATCACGGTGTTTTGTGCATGGCAACAGCATATGGTGGCCACACTCGTGTCAATGTCGGTGGCGTTTGTGATGCTTTTTTTGTTTTGGTGGAGCATCGAAGATCATCGCTCAAGGTTGTCGCGCTTTCTCTCGGCTTTATCGGTGCACCAGTGGCAAACTCGCATTTCGGCCACGGGTGACCGTTCACTCAAAGAGCAGCTGACATGGTTGAACTCGATCGCGCGCGATGTTGATAATATGCGCCATCACAATGAGCGTATGAACAGCGAAATGCTCTTCGCCAGTGATGCCATGCAACAGCTGGTGAGTCAGCTATCCAGTGCGGCAAAAGAACAGCAAAGCGACGTACTCACCATTGCAGGCGCCTCAGAAGAAATTGCCCAAACCCTCCATAACATTCGCGAACATGTACAAACCACCCGTGAGGCAGCCATAACCTCGAGCGACTTGAGTGCCCAGGGCGGCGAACAAGCTGATGCCTTGCGTATGCAGTTGGGGCAGTTATCCCACTCCTTTGATGAAACTTGCCAGACGGTGAATTCTCTTGCGCAAGAAGCCGACTCTATTCGCGAGTTTGTCACCATTATTGAGGGCGTGTCGGAGCAAACGAACTTGCTGGCGTTAAACGCAGCAATTGAGGCGGCAAGGGCTGGTGAAGCAGGGCGAGGCTTTTCGGTGGTGGCCGATGAGGTGCGAGACCTGGCTACCAGTACAGCCGCTGCGGCGGGTGATATTGTGCAGTTAATTGAAAATATGCAAAACGCGGTTAAACGGGTAAATCAGGATACGGTGAAAAATCGCGACTCACTTCAAGGTGGTGTTGACACTTGTGCAGGCCTAGCCACCGCGCTCAAGGATATTGATGCCGAAAGTCATCGGACACTTGATTACGTTCGTCGTGTTGAAGAGGTCATGGAGGAGCATGTAACGGCTAATGATGAAATTAGCGAACAGCTTCAACGCATCAGTCAATCTCTTTCGTCCCATAGCGACAAAGTATCTGATTTAAAAGATTTAACCGTGCATTTACAGCAGCTTGCGGAGGATAAGAAATGACCTATCCCATTGAGTTCTGGTTAGCCTTAAGTTTGCCCGTGATTTTGTTGATTTTGTGTTATCGCGACCGAACCGGCCAGCAGGCGGGCTTGTACGAGCGAGGTGTATCCCAACTATCGGCCTTAGTGCGATTAACGCAAATGTTGCAACGCCATCGTGGCATGTGTGCCAACCCCGAAAAGCGCGACTCTGACGCTCGTCGTCAACTAATTATTCAGATCGAAAGTTTGGCTAAAAAAACCTTTGCCGATGCCAACTATTTGGGCACGGGCGAGGTGTCGGCGCTTTTTTCACGTCGTTGGTCAGAAATTAAGGGCAAACCTGAAAATAGTTTCGTGTTGCATTGTGTCTTAATTGAGTCAACTTTGGCAGAGCTTGTAACCATTGCTGATGAGTCTGGCCTTACCGCTGACTTTGATTCGAAGGATAAAGGGGATATATGGACGCATCTAACGGTTCGCCCCCAGTACACTGAGTGCCTGGCACGCATTCGAGGGCTAGGAAGTCGAGCAGCAAATTTGGGCACTTGCCCGTTAGGCTTGAAGGTACAGTTGCAGTATTTATCTAAGCAGGTGGCCGACTCTACTGTGCTTAATGCCGGAGGTCGAGGCTTGGTTGCTAAGGTAAAAAGTGAGCTTATCGATCCTGAGGTGATTCATGTATCGGGCGATGACTTTTTTGACCATGTCACAGAGCTGATTGATAAAGAAGTGAACCACACACAGCAATTTTTGCGCACGCTTTAACTCACATTGTTCCTGGCTTTTCGTTTTGTTTGAAGCATCAAAAAACCCGTATCGCCTTTAAAGCGATACGGGTTTTTAACTAACTCAAGCAGCCGATAGCGAGGTATTACTTAACGCGCATACCTGGTTGAGCGCCTTGGTGCGGCTCAAGAATCCACAAAGACTCACCACCTGGGCCTGCTGCCAGTACCATACCCTCAGACATGCCAAACTTCATTTTGCGTGGCGCAAGGTTCGCTACCATGACTGTGTGCTTACCAATCAAGTCCTCAGGCGCGTAAGCGGCTTTAATGCCGGCAAATACCTGGCGGCTACCATCGCCAATATCTAGTGTTAGCTTGAGTAGCTTTTTAGCGCCATCAACGTGCTCAGCGTTGGCAATTTTTACGATGCGTAGATCAATTTTAGCGAAGTCATCAAAGGTGATTTCGTCGGCAATTGGTTCAATGCTCGCTTCTGCTTTTGCTTTTACCGGCGCTTTAGCGGGCGCGGCGTTCGCAATGGCTTCTAGGGTTTTGATGCTGTCTTGCTTCATAGCGTCGATCTTGTCGGCGTCTACACGTTGCATCATCGCTTTAAACTTGTTGATTTTGTGGCCAAGCAGCGGTGTTTGGATCGCATCCCAAGCCATGTTATCGATGTTTAAGAAAGCTTGTGCGTCTTCTGCGATTTGTGGCAGTACAGGCGCAAGGTAGCTAACGATGACACGGAATAGGTTAATACCCATGGTGCAGCAAGCGATAACTTCGGCTTCTTTGCCTTCTTGTTTGGCAAGTACCCAAGGCTCAGCGGTATCGATGTATTGGTTTGCTTTGTCGGCAATCGCCATAATCTCGCGCATCGCTTTAGCAAACTCGCGACCTTCGTAAGCCGCAGCAATTGACTCACTCTGGTCTAATGCATATTGGTAAAGGGCTTCGTCAGCCAAACTGTCGGCAAGCTCGCCACCGGATAGCTTTTTGATAAAGCCAGCACAGCGAGAGGCGATGTTGATCACTTTGTTAACCAAGTCGGCGTTTACGCGCGCGCGGAAGTCGTCGAGGTTAAGATCAAGGTCGTCTAGGCCTGAGCCCAATTTGGCTGCGAAGTAGTAACGAAGGTATTCAGGGCGCAAGTGCTTGGCGTAGGTTTCGGCCATGATAAAGGTGCCACGAGACTTCGACATCTTTTCGCCGTCGACGGTCAAAAAGCCGTGACAGAAAACGCCGTTTGGCTTGCGAAGGTCTGCACCTTCTAGCATGGCTGGCCAGAATAGGGTGTGGAAGTAGGCGATGTCTTTACCGATAAAGTGGTAAAGCTCGGCATCTGAGTCTTTGGCAAAGTAGCTGTCAAAGTCTAAGCCGGTTTTATCGCAGTAGTTTTTGAAGCTAGCGATGTAGCCGATTGGTGCGTCCAGCCAAACATAGAAGTATTTGCCTGGCTCGTCTGGAATTTCAAAACCCCAGTAAGGCGCATCGCGGCTGATGTCCCAGTTTTTAAGGCCAGACTCAAACCACTCGTTTAGCTTGTTAATCATTTGTGGTTGAACGTTTTGGTCCACCCACTGACGTAAAAAGTCTTCAAAGTCGCCGAGTTTAAAGAAGAAATGCTCGGTCTCTTTTTCAATTGGCGTCGCGCCCGATACTGCCGAGTAAGCGTTTTTAAGCTCAGTGGGTGCGTAAGTAGCACCACACTTTTCACATGAGTCGCCGTATTGGTCAGGTGCGCTACACTTAGGGCAGTCACCCTTAATGAAGCGGTCTGGCAAGAACATTTCTTTTTCTGGGTCGTAGGCTTGCGTGATGGTTTGGCGATGAATATGGCCTTTATCACGCAGGCGAGTGTAGATCATCGACGCCAGTTCTTGGTTTTCTGGTGAGTGAGTTGAGTGGTAGTTATCAAAACCCACTAAAAACGAGGCAAAGTCGCGCTGGTGCTCTTGCGTCACTTGGTCAATAAGGACTTGTGGTGATACACCCAAAGAGTCTGCTTTTAGCATGATAGGGGTGCCGTGCGCATCGTCTGCACAGACGTAGGTGCAGTTGTGACCGCGTTGTTTTTGGAACCTAACCCAAATATCGGTTTGGATATACTCTACCAAGTGGCCTAGGTGAATAGGGCCATTAGCGTAGGGAAGGGCACTGGTTACTAAAATATTGCGCACGTTATCAGTCATAATTGTCGCTTAGTCGCTAAAGTGAATCGCTAAAATATGTTCAAAAATAAAGGCCACAGATTTTACGTGTAAACTGGCCAAAACAGAAGCGGTATAGCAGCCTAGGCTGCATTTCCTGGATTATTCTGCGCCTTTGAGGCTGCAAAGTTGATTGCTGTACGAGTCCTGTTAAAATTCGCCGCTCTTTCTTTTCTACACCGCTTGCCGCTTGGTTTTGAATAACCCGAATATATGATGGCAGCGCTTTTTGCTGTGCTCTTGCGCGGCGTACGTGAGGTTTCAATGGCTGCTCTACCTGATGTTAATCCTGCTAAATATGACGGGCTATTGGCCACTAAAGTGGCTGAGGTGACTGAGCTATTTGCTGAGTTTGATATTCCTGAGGTAGAGGTTTTTGCCTCTGAGCCAAACCATTACCGATTACGTGCTGAGTTTCGCACCTGGCACGAGGATGACGACCTTTTTTACATCATGTTCCAAAAAGGCAGTAAGCATGACTGGGAAAAGGTCGAAGACTGCCCCATGGTGGCCAAGCCTATTTACGATGTGATGTTTGTTTTGCTTGATCGCATCAAAGGTGAGCCTGAGCTACGCCACCGCTTATTCCAAATCGACTTTTTAAGCACCCTAAGCGGCGAGCTTTTGGTGAGCCTGCTTTACCACCGCCAGCTGACCGATGCATGGGATGAGCACGCAAAAGCGTTAGAAAGCGAGTTTGGCATTCATGTGGTTGGTCGTGCACGCAAGCAAAAGAAGGTAATGAGTCGTGACTTTGTAATTGAAAAGATGCCGGTTAACGACCAAGTCTTCACTTATAAGCAAATTGAAAACGCCTTTAGCCAGCCCAATGGCAAGGTGTGTGGCAACATGCTGGAGTGGGCGCTAGAAGCGACAGCAAACACCGGTGGTGACTTGGTTGAGCTTTACTGTGGTAACGGAAACTTTACCATTGCATTGGCGCAAAACTTTGGCCGTGTGGTGGCAACTGAGATTTCTAAGTCGTCTGTGCATGCTGCCCAGTACAACATTGAGGCCAACGGCATCGATAACATCGATGTGGTGCGTATCAGTTCTGAGGAGTTCTCGCAGGTATTGGCAGGCAAGTTAGAAAAGCGCCGTACCAAAGACCTCAAGCTAGAAACTTGTGACTTTAAAACAGTGCTAGTGGACCCGCCTCGTGCTGGCCTTGATGATGATACGGTTCAGCAGGTGCAGTGCTACGATAATATTTTGTATATTTCGTGTAACCCTGAGACACTGCAAGAGAATTTGAAGGTTATTTGCGAAACCCATAAGGTGGAGCGTTTTGCGATGTTTGACCAATTTCCATACACTCATCACGTAGAGTGTGGGGTTTATCTTAGTCGCCGATAGTCGCCGAAAATAGTCCGGTTCTCGCATCAGGGTAGGGCGCAGGGAGCCGCCTGTTTTAGCGCTGTAGTAAGGGATATAGGAATGCGCGAACTGTTTGCAGTCAGAGGCTTTGCGGCCTTTCTTCTTGTGGCTTTTATCAACGCAATGGTTGATTCAGGCCACAAGGTCATTATTCAAAGTGTGTTGTTTAAGGCCTACGACGGCAACGAGCAAGTCTTGCTCACGGCTATCGTTAACGGCTTAGTGCTTTTACCTTTTATTCTTCTTTTTTCGCCCAGTGGCTACTTATCGGACCGACTCGCCAAACCTTTGGTAATGCGCTGTTCTGCACTGCTTTCTGTGGTCATCGCAGCACTTGTTACCCTCAGTTATTGGCAAGGCTGGTTTGAGCTTAGCTTTGCCTTAACCTTTGTACTTGCCCTGCAAAGCGCGCTTTATTCTCCCGCAAAATACGGCTTTGTTCGCGAGCTGGTAGGCGTAAACCAAATCAGCGAGGGTAATGCTTGGCTGCAAGCGGTGACCATGGTCGCTATTTTATTGGGTATTTTGCTGTTCTCGGCGGGTTTTGAGGCGCTGCTTGCCATAGAGACTGACTCGCCTCAGCAAATTTTGGCGCAGATGACGCCCTTGGGTATTTTACTCTGGGCGGCCTGTACCCTTGAGGCGATTTTAGCTTGGCGCTTACCCGAGCGTCCGGCAGCGCAGGGTACATTGGCGTTTGATACCAAGGCCTATGTTAAAGGGCGGCTTCTTACACGTAATCTTGGACTGGTGTTAAGCCGTCGGCCTGTTTGGTTATCTATTGTTGGCATCGCTATTTTTTGGACCATTTGTCAGGTGTTGCTGGCGGTTTACCCGGCTTATGCGAAAGCAGAGTTTGGACTGGATAATGCGTTTTATGTGCAAGCAGTGATGGGCCTGTCGGGTATCGGCATAATGCTCGGATCACTGTGCGCCGGTCGTTACTCTCGCCACCATATCAACTTAAGTTTGATTCCTGCAGGGGCGCTAGGCTTGGCTTTGGCTCTTATCCTATTGCCTTGGTTTGACGGTGTACTCATTCACAGCGGCGTGTTTTTTGCCGTTGGCTTTTTTGGGGCGTTAGCCAATGTGCCACTTAATGCGTTAATGCAATTTCATAGCCCTAAAGGGAGCTTGGGGCGAGTGATTGCCACCAGCAATTTGATTCAAAACTGGCTGATGATTTTTGGCTTGAGTCTTACTGTGGCGATGGCGTGGCTGCAGTGGCCAGCGGTGTATGTCATTTGGCTTGTGGTGGGTTTTGCGGTTGTGGCCTTACTGATGGCGCTTATCGCTGCCCCCGATGCTTTGTGCCGAGGCCTAGTGGCTGTGTTAGTTCGGCTGGGCTATAAGGTGGATGTGATTGGCTTTGAGCATCTGCCTGAAAGCGGCAAAGGTGTGTTGCTTTTGGGCAATCACGTTAGCTGGCTAGACTGGGCAATGGTGCAATTGGCTTGCCCACGACAAGTGCACTTTGTCATGGATAAGCAGATTTATTCTAAATGGTATTTGCGCTGGTTTTTGGATATCAACGGTGTCATTCCTATCTCTGATACCAGCAGTCGTGGGGCACTAAAACAAGTAGAAGCTCGCCTAAACGAGGGTAAAGTGGTGTGTATCTTCCCTGAGGGAATGATTAGCTTTACTGGGCAGTTGGGTGAGTTTAAAAAGGGGTTTGAGCGAGCAACACAAAACGCCCAGGGGCAAATTGTACCCTTTTACTTACGTGGTTTGTGGGGCAGCCGATTTTCTCGTGCCACACGCCGAGTTAAGCCACTAGGGCATCGCGGCCCAAGGCGCGAACTGATTATCGCTTTTGGTGAGCCTATTCCTCTTAGGTCTAGTGCTGCCGAGGTCAAGCAGGCGGTATCCACCTTGTCGGTCAGCGCTTGGCAGGCCCATACCGATACCTTTAAGCCACTCCCTGAGCAGCTGGTGCGAGCGCTATTAAAGGCGCCAACTAAGTGGGCTATGGTGCAGGGAATGTCTAAATATGTTTCTCACCACAAACTACTGTGTGATGTGGTGGGAATGACTCGGCCGTATCGTCGTCTGAAAGGTAAATATGTCGCCGTCATTTTGCCGAAGGACTATAAGGCAGTGGTGGCACAGCTTGCTTTGGTCTGTGTGGGCAAAGTGCCTGTCATGATCACGCCGGAACTACTCAAAGGAAAGTACGCAGCTAAGGTTGCCGATTTACTCGCCGCTCAAGGCGTTTCTGAGTTAGTGAGTGATTTAGATTACTTAATGGCGCTGTCGAGTAAAGTAGGCGATTTGTCACCCATAACAGCGCCTCTTAACTTGGTGAGCTATGGCTGCTGTAAGCCAAGGTCAAGCACCTGTCGTGCGCTTAAGCATTTGCGTTGGTTGCCTCATACTTGGCTAGCACGAGTAACACTTTGGCGTATGACCAGTCGTGTATCAGAGCAAGATCAAGATGCACTGGTCTTTATCGCGGCAACGCGGGGTTATGGTGTGCAGGCGATTAGCCTGAGCCATCGTAATGTCTCTTCCAGTGTGATGCAGTCGGGCGACATGCTCGATGCACAGCCAAGCGATCGTTTATTGTCTAACTTGGCGCTTAATACCACGCCTGGTTTGGTATTAGGCGTTTGGATGCCGATACTTAACGGTTTGCCGCTGTTATCGATGGCACAAGGGCAAACATCGCGCCGCGTCGCACGGGCATTGGCTTTTCATGAAGCCACTTTGATGTTGGCCCAGCCTCAAGACTTGGAGGCACTAATGACAACGCCTCGGCTGCACCCCAAACTGCTTTCGGCTTTAACCTCGGTGTTGTTAGTGGGCAGTCACGATGAAAAGGCGAATATTGCCTTCGCTCAGCGATTTGGTTGTGATGTCTTGGTCGGCTATGGTCGCCACGAAGTGGTGGCTGCGGTGAGTTGTAACCTGCCCGATGTGTTTATTCCGCAATGGGCGAGTGTTCAACCAGTGTCGCGGCAGGGAACGCTCGGCCAACCTTTGCCGGGATGCGCCATTCACATTATCAACGCGCAAGGTGAAGCCTGTGCTTGGGGTGAAGAAGGCGAAATCTGTATTGGCGGTGCCCAAGTCGCACAAGGGTATTTAAGCGCATCAAGCAGCTCCGACGAGGCTGCTTCTGCGTTTTTTACAAAGGCTGGCTTGCAGTGGTTTAAGACAACAGATCGCGGTTATTTAGACAAAGAGGGCTACTTGGTCCTGACTCAGTTGGGGCCGCTGTCGATTGAGCCTCGTTTGGTAAACCACAAAATAAGCCCTAGACCTTCGACGCCAAGCAAGGGATAATCCTGACTAAATTACTCGGTTATAAAGTGTGCGATTTAGGCATACGTAGCCGAGTGAATGAGCTTTGTGAGGTAGGTAATGACAGATTTAGCGAGTATTGAACAGCAGTTAGGGCAGCTTATCGACCCTGTACTGGGCATTGATTACATCTCTGCGGGCGTGGTGAAAGGCGTTGAGGCAAGAGAAGCCAGCGTGGTGATTGACTTGGTGTTGCCATACCCTTGCCAAGGCCTTACAGAGCAAATTACCCAACAAATTACAGCCGCTCTTGCGCTGGATGTGACCCTTCATATCAGCAGTGAAGTGCATGCTTACCCTGTTCAGCATCAGCTGCCAAATATGAAGGCAGTTAAAAACATTATCGCTGTGGCCTCGGGTAAAGGTGGTGTGGGCAAGTCAACCACCACGGTTAACTTAGCGCTCGCTATGGCTGCTGAAGGTGCTCGTGTAGGTATTTTGGATGCCGATATTTACGGTCCAAGTCTTGGTCAGATGATGGGTGTGCAGCCTGGCATCAAGCCGCGCCCTGAAGGTCAGCATCATATGCATCCAATTGATGTATTAGGTGTACAAACCATGTCAATGGCATACCTCGTCGATGAAAACACACCCATGGTGTGGCGTGGACCTATGGTGAGTGGTGCCTTACAGCAAATTTTAACTCAAACCCTTTGGCGCGATTTGGACTTCTTGTTTATTGATATGCCGCCGGGTACGGGTGACATTCAGCTTACCCTGTCTCAAAAAGTGCCGGTGGCGGGAGCTGTGATTGTGACGACGCCGCAAGATATTGCCTTGCTCGATGCGAAAAAAGGCATTGAGATGTTTGCGAAAGTGGATATCCCCGTATTGGGTGTAGTGGAAAACATGAGCACCCATATTTGTGAAAACTGTGGTCATGAGTCGCATCTATTTGGCGAGGGTGGCGGTGTAAAAATCGCCGAGCAATACCACACCGAGGTGTTAGGCCAATTGCCACTTAACTTATCGGTCCGCAAACAGGCTGACGAAGGTTTGCCTGTGGTAAAAGCGGATCCTCAAGGTGATATCGCAGCGCGTTACACCGATATTGCACGTGGTTTGTCGCGCGCACTCTTCTTTGCCGACAGTGCCGCTGCTGGCTTCCCTGATATTTCTATCGAGCAAGACTGAGCCAACAGGCATTTCAATGCCTTGTAGCATCCATCTTCTTGTATCGACTTTTTGAGCCTAACTTGGCTTGTCAGCAGTGCTGTACACAACTGCTGGCGGGCTAAGGCTTAATGGCATCAAAGGGTTATCTCCAGTCTGGGACCAACAAAAAGAATTCTGATTTTTTGCGCCAAAAAAGGTATACTGTCGCACTATTTTGTATCGATTATTGGAACAACGCATTATGGGTATTAAGTCAGATTCTTGGATTCGTCGTCAGGCCGCTGAGCATAAGATGATTGAGCCGTTTGAGCCGCAGCAAGTACGTGTGGCTAATGGCGAAAAAATCGTCTCTTACGGCACTTCAAGTTACGGCTACGACGTGCGTTGTGCTGACGAGTTTAAAATTTTCACCAACATTAACTCGTCTGTGGTTGACCCAAAAAACTTTGATGACGGCAGCTTTGTTGATGTTAAGTCTGATGTTTGCATCATTCCGCCTAACTCATTCGCACTTGCTCGTACGGTAGAGTACTTCCGCATTCCTCGTGATGTTTTGACCATTTGCCTAGGCAAAAGCACCTATGCCCGTTGCGGTATTATCGTTAACGTCACGCCACTTGAGCCTGAGTGGGAAGGTCACGTTACCCTTGAGTTCTCTAACACCACACCGCTTCCAGCAAAAATTTACGCAAACGAAGGTGTTGCGCAAATGTTGTTCTTAGGTGCGGATGAAGTGTGTGAAACCTCCTACAAAGACCGCGGTGGTAAATACCAAGGTCAAACCGGTGTGGTTGTACCTCGCACCTAATCCAGCGTTCACTCGTGCCCCCGCAAGTTAACAGTGTGTGGGGCGTTATTCGCTATATGCTTAAATCCTGTTTTAGACGTTGCTGTAAATGAAGCCCACTCGTAAAGACATTGCGACCTTTTGGACTCAGTTAGAACAAACCATCGATCAGCTGTTAACCAGCCGTTCGGAGAATGAGTTTGATGCTGACTTTTTGCTAGAAGACTATCGCCACCGGCTGCATCAGATCGATCGCAACCTGACCTTTCACTTTCAAACGGAAGGTGAGGGTACGGAGATCGAAATGGTGTTTGGGTGTGATGGCTTCCCTGAGTCTATTCAAAGCGTGCTGAGCCTCGTTGGCGAAGCACCCGTGTTGGATGGCATTCGCTTTAAGGCGTTTAATCAGCGCAGTAACCCTATTCCCAACGATGTTTATGTGGGCGATGAGTGTTGCAACATTAACGACTACTGGTATCGCTTGCGCCTTGTAGAAGGGCGTTTGCTACTAGAGGTTTACATGAAGCACCTGCCCAAAGTGCTGGACCTAGACCCGCGAGTTGAAGGGGTTATGATCTTTTTAGACACCTTAATTGGTGAATATGAAGTGATGACGCGGATATCGCAGCTCGATTGGTTTGAGCTGCCCGAGATGCCAGAGGACTACGGCCTCCAGTTGTTGCGTTTTGTACGTGATGACTTTGACCAGTACCAGGTGCAACCCATTGGGTTTACTATGCATTAATTGTTATTTATTGCATTCGTCATGACAAAAAAGGCCGCCGTTATGTATCACCATACGGCGGCCTTTTTGCATTATCGGCAGCGGGCTATTGGTTGAGCCAGCGATTAAGCTCCGCCACATCGGCAGGGCTCAGTGTCCCTAGTTGCTGCTTAAACAGCACTAAGTTGTTGATGTGGGCTAATCGAGCATTTTCGTAATCACGCTCGGCTGCGTATAGCTGCTGCTCTACACTCAACACGTCAGACAAATCACGGTTACCTTGTACAACGCCCTCTTCGGTGGCGAGTAGCGCCCGCTGGTTAGATAAAATGCTTTGCTTGCGCGCTTTAATGGCGCTTTCAGAGGTTTTTAGGTCGCGCAAGAGGGCGGTGACCGCTTGCTTCGTTGTGCGTCGTGCATCGTCGTAGTCAAACTGTGCGGCGGTGTAGCCGTAAGCTGCTGCGCGTGACTGAGATGACAGTGAGCCACCTTGATACAAAGGTACCGACAAGGTAAGTGCGACAGAGGAGGTGCTAGAGCGGTCATCGCTATTAGCGGTGCCTTTATCGATATCGTGGCTAGCGCTCAGTGCCACCGTTGGGTAGCGGTTTGCACGGGTTGCTTTAGCGTTTAGTCGCGCCGACTCTGTATTCAGTGCGGCAATCGCCACCGTTTTGTTTTCGGTGAGTGCCTTATCAACCCAAGGCTGAGCGGCAGCAGGGGTAGGTAGCTTAATAGGGTAATTTGCGGCTAGCCCTTTAGCCGTGTGGACAGGTTTACCCGTTAGCTGGCTTAAGCTGGTGAGTGCGTTGTCCAGTGCGCCTTCGGCTTCAATGGTGCTGACTCGTGCTGAGTCTAAGCTCGCTTGTGCGTCTAGTACACTGGTGATTTGGCTGGTGCCCGTCGATAGCTCAGTTTCTGCTTTTTCTAGGCGTTGGCGAATCGCTGCCTCTTGGTCTTGCGCCGAGTCTAAATTGTTTTTGGCAACCAAAACCTGAATGTAAGCGTTGACTACTCGTTGGATTAAGCTCTGTTGTTCTGCTTCAAACTGCAATTGTGCTGCGTCGGTGAGTGCTTGGGCGCGCTCAAGCTGGAACCAAGCGCCTGCGTCAAACAGGGGTTGGGTAAGAGACAGGGTGAGACCTGTGTTAGTAAAGTCGCTGTTTTCTGTATCTATGTAGCTAAGGTTGCCGCTGGCCGAAATGTTAGGGAGCAAGGCGCTGCGGCTTTGGGTCACTTGTTCTAGATTAGCGCCAAGTGTGGCTTCAGCTGATAACAGAGTTGCATCGTTTTGCAGCGCTTGCTCATAAACCGACAGCAGACTTTGTGCATGGCTTTGGCTTGTTGCGATGAGTGTAGCCAATGTGCAAGCCGAAACGAGCATGCTTTTTGGGGGTGTTAGGTTAAAAAACATAATATGCCTTATCTAAATAAGTGAGCCATGCAATGGGTTATCGGCCGGGTTTTAAAGAAATAATATCGCCACGTCGCTTAAACACAGTTGCACAAGCAAGGCAGGCAAAAGTGACTAGGGTAAGTAGCCCCGAGGCTGCGACAAGAGCTTCGGCCATCGTCACCTGACTGTCGAATACATAAGGGGTGTAACCACAAGGTTCCCACGCCTCAAATAACGTGGGTAACCATTGATCCACCGGTAGCCATGCGGGTAGACCTAAGTCCATGGTGCATGCGCCTTCGGCCCAGCCACGCTCAACGCTCAAGGTTTTAAAGCTCCGCTCAAACATCCAAACAGCGCTGGCTGCCATGGTCGCAAAAACAAACGACAAGGATAATTTGGACTTGGGTAACACTAGCCCGAGTAGTGCAATTGCAATGACCAGCATAATCGCCATGCGAATGTGAATGCAGAGCACACAAGGACCATAGCCAAGTTGGTATTGATAATACCAAGCAACACCGAGGGCGGCTAAACAAGTAATAATAATGACAACTAAAAACAGACGGGATAAAAGAAAATTTCTAATCAAGGGGGTTGGCCTGTATTTGAGGGTGTTTAGTTATTAAATTTGCCTCCTGTTTTACCTTATTCATGTACTAAAAAAAACAGTGGGCATCTAAAAAGCGGTTAAAAGGTTAAATTAATTCAACTATTAGTGAAAAGGCTTCGTTTGTTTCTTACGTTACAAGTGCATTATTCTAACCCTATCGCAGATTAATTAGGTAAGTTTACTACTAGCAACCAAGAGCGCTAGGCCCTAGTTAAGATGAAGTGTTAAATGGCAAGCGCCTGTCGTGCTGTGTATAGCTTTGTGTGCTTTCTGGTTTAGGTTATTGAGCTATTAATAGCTTAATTAGCTACTGATTAAGGCTAAAAACCTAAGAAAAAGTCGCATTTTGGACGGTTTTTGAACGGTTATTTTGTCAAACGCCCGTTTATATACTAGCCTGAGAGGTATGCATTTAGTCTTATTTGGCGACAGTGTTGTTACAACCTTCAAGTGCTTCAAGCCCTTGATGAGTGCGAGCGGCATCGAGCCGCGCGGTAAGTTTTCAAAAGCTGATTGCCCATCAGTGCAATCGACGCCAAAAAGGCAAACTCTAATTTTTTGAAGTGGCCGAGCCGCTTCAGCCCCGAATACTTAGCTGAGCTTTGTTGTGTTATCGCCCGCGTTTAGCGGGCTTTTTTTTGCCTGTCGTTTCCTACCCTGTTCTTTGTTTTTTCCCTTTTAGCGTCCCTTCCTGTCGCAAGAGTGCCTGCTGACAGGCGTTGATTTGAGGGGAGGGCTGTCTCTCGTTTTTTCGCCGTGCCTACGTTTGCTTCAAGCTTTAGCTTTTTTTGGGGGGCTGGAAAGGTACTGGGATTTATAGCAAAATACAAACAGATGTTAAACAAAGATATAAAAATAAATCCTTAAAAAACAGTAATTTATAATAACTATTAAAACTACATTTTAAAAATTGGTTGCAAGCCTTCTGAATTTTACTATAATTATTTGCAAGTAAAACGTAATTTTTTTTTAAAATTAAATAAATTCAATGGGTTATATTAAAATGTCAAACGAATCATGTGTTCCTTGTGGTCCTAGCAACCAACCTCAGCTTCACACAGCGGTATATAACTTTAAGGGCACCGCTGCCAACGAATACTTCGGAAACGTTACTGGCGGCAAGGTCGTTCATGCCGGTGCTGGGAATGATGTAGTTAAAAACGTGAAAGGTTCTAATCTAACTTTTCTGGGAGCTGGAGATGACTTCTACAGTGCTAGTTGTTACGGAAACGGTTCAGATTATGTGTTTGGTGGGGCTGGTAATGACGCTATTTTAACGGGTTCTGGGCGAGACTATGTGTTCGCTGGTGCAGGTAACGATGTCGTTTACTCAGGCTCTGGCAATGATTATGTATTTGGTGGTGCGGGCAACGATACACTTGATGGCGGTGCGGGCGACGATAAAATTTTTGGTGGCCGAGGTAACGACGTAATCCGTGGCGGTGAAGGTTCAGATGTCATCAAAGGCGGTTGTGGTAATGATTACATTGAAGGCGGTCAAGGCAATGACTACCTGAAAGGTGGCTCCGGTAACGATGTATTGCTAGGTGAAGAGGGCTGTGACGTACTTAAAGGCGGACGTGGTGACGATGTTCTTTATGGCGGTGAGGGGCATGACAAGCTGTTTGGTGGCAGTGGTAACGATACGCTGAAAGGTGGCGAAGGCAACGATTACCTGAAGGGCGGTAGCGGAAATGACCTGCTCGTAGGTGGTGAGGGGTATGACAAGCTTCTAGGTGGTCGCGGTGATGACGTTTTGCTCGCAGGTGAAGGCAATGACATCGCAAAAGGTGGCTCTGGTAACGATGTTATTTTTGGCGACGAAGGTTGCGATAAGCTTTATGGAGGCCGCGGCGACGATGCACTTAATGGTGGCTCTGGTAACGACTACCTAAACGCTGGCTCTGGTGATGACTGGATGGTTGGTGGTACTGGCAACGATGTGGCTAAAGGCGGTCGCGGTAGCGATACCTACCACTTTTCAGCAGGCGACGGTCATGACACCTTCATCGGTGGTTACGGTCATTGCGATACCGATACTGTTGAATTGTGCACCGAAGGTGTGGCGTTTGGTATCACAGTTAACGGCCAAGCAGTTGATTTTTGTGTTGGCGATGGTGCCTTGAGCCTTTCTCCAGAATCTAGCGGCACAGTCACTTTCGCTGATGGCTCAGAACTCGCCTTCTGCGGTGTAGAAAGCATCGTTTGGGCCTAAACGATTCCTCTGAAGGATTTTAACGCGGCACCCCAGCCGCGTTTTTTTTCTTACTTTGTTTTCACGTTTTAAAGCATTAAAAAGGAAGGCAGACCATGAAAAAGACAAAACGCGTGCTTAAAAACAATATTTTGGCTCCTTGGGTAGCAGTTTCTAACTCAGGTCGATATCCTGTAGAGCGTCTTGCCGTATTATCGGTGCTTTCATGGGTTGGCGGAGTTTGCTTGAGCGGACCGCTTACTCTTTAATTCTTGGAGTCTTAAATGCAAATTGCAGACAAAACCGTTGTAAACATTCACTACACACTAAAAAACGAAGCAGGCGAAGTGCTAGACTCGTCTGAAGGACGAGAATCACTGGCTTTTTTGTGTGGCGCAAAAAACATTGTTGCAGGCCTTGAAAATGCTCTTCTTGGCAAGCAAGTGGGCGACAAGCTGGATGTGACGGTTTCTCCAGAAGAAGGTTACGGCGAAGTTCAGGAAGAAATGGTGCAAGAAGTACCTCGTGAAAACTTCCAAGGCATCGATGAGATCGAAGTAGGTATGGAATTCATGGCGCAAGCGCCGTGGGGCCCTCAACCTGTTAAAGTCATCGCTGTTGAAGAAAACACAGTGGTTGTAGACGGTAACCATCCTTTGGCGGGTCAGGTGCTTAACTTCAGCGTTGAAGTAGTAGGTGTACGTGAAGCGTCTGCAGAAGAGCTAGATCACGGTCACTCACACGGTGAAGGTGGTCATCACCACTAAGTCCCAGCGACTTTTTAAGAACCCCAATTGGTCTTCGAGACTAGTTGGGGTTTTTTTGTGTTTGCTCTGTACGAAATGTGGTGATGTAAGCTGCAAAATACACCCGTCGACAAAAGCAAAAGCTCGGATAACCTATGGCAATGGTCTATGCTGAAAAATAGTGAAGATTTACAAAAAACGGGGTTATTAAAGGTCGTTAGCCAGTATTAAACTGAAAGAGTGCTTATACGTATAACGTTTTGGTTTTAGGTGAGTAGTGGGTGAGTATAAGTGGAGTGTTTGCATGAATTGGATATTGGGTGATGGTTCCGGCAGGGAGAAGCAATGAAAGTATTTGATGCAATGAGTGCGAAGTTGAATCAACCCAGTGAGGCACTTGCAGGACAAGCGGGAGAAGGCTATTTAGATGGCCAAACACATGCCAGTATAAAGGCCGCCTTAGCTCGCCTAGACAATACGATTTTGGGTAAGCCACTGGTGGTTAAAAAAGCGTTTGCCTGCCTAATAGCGGGTGGACATTTACTGTTTAACGACCTGCCCGGGTTAGGAAAAACCACCTTGTCTAAAGCGCTTGCCGATTCCTTAGGTCTTAGCTTTAAGCGTGTACAGTTTACCAGCGACCTCTTACCGGCTGACTTGCTAGGCACTAACCTCTATGACCCAGCAAAAGTTAGCTTTAATTTTCGCCCAGGGCCTGTGTTTAGTCAGGTGTTACTCGCCGACGAAATTAACCGCGCGCCTGCGCGAACCCAAAGTGCATTGCTAGAGGCAATGGCAGAACAGCAGGTCTCAGTGGATGGTGTCAGCTATCCGCTGGATGACGACTTTTCGGTTATAGCGACACAAAACCCGCAAGAGCAAGCGGGCGCTTATGCGTTGCCGGAGTCTCAGCTCGACCGCTTTATGATGTGTTTACAGCTGGGTTACCCGAGCTTTGATTCTGAAATGGATATGTTGAAGTCGGGTGATACGAATATCTCATCGGGTCTTTCTGCCTTAGACTCAAGCTCTTCATCAGCGAGCCCGCTCAGCTTAGCCAACCTTAAGACCAAGGTGAGAGGCGTCTACGCCAGCGACGAAGTGTTAGCCTATGCGGTTCGTCTGGTACATGCCACGCGTAGTCGAGAAATGAACCTTGCTTATGGTGTATCGCCTCGCGGGACCAAGGCTTTGGTGCAGGCTGCTAAGGCGTGGGCGCTCATTGAAGGGCGTTTGTTTGTGGTGCCAGAAGATATACAGGCAGTAGCCGCTGATGTGTTTGCCCATCGCTTGCCTATTCAACACACGCAAGAGGCGCAGAGCTTGGTCGCGCGTTTACTGGAGCAAGTTTCTGTCGAACAAGATAAAGGTTAAACCATGGCTCGCCTAAGTGACCTTAGCCAGCGCGTTTGGCAGCGTCGGCCACGCTGGCTATTTGCCGTACCTGCCGCAAAACCTTTGGTTCGTCTCACTCATAAAAACATTTATATTTTTCCCAATTTGGCGGGGTTTGGCTATTTGTTGCTATGTGTGCTCTTGTGGGTGATGGCCGTTAACTACCAAAACAACCTGATTTACATACTGCTCTTTGTGCTGTTGTGTGTTTTTGTTGTGACCATTTTGCACAGTTTTGCCAACATCAGAGGCCTCACGGTATCAACGATGGGTGAAACACTAGGTGCGACGGGGAGTGTGCAAGGTGTGCCTATCTGTGTCGATACGGGTCATTGCGAAGATGTGGTGTTAGGGTTTAGGGATAACCCTTCGACCCGCTTAACTCTTTATCCAAAGCGGGCTGAACAAGCCGAATTTACGTTGCCGCTAACCATGCCTGTGCGAGGACGACATGACTTGCCACGGCTATGGGTAAAAAGCCATTACCCCCTGGGCTTGTTTACCACTTGGGCGCGTGTGTCATTAAAGGCTTCGGTTTTCGCCTATCCGCTGCCCTTGGCGTGTCAGTGGCCTCAAGCTGTGGCCGCTACACCCGAAGATGAGCAGGATCAACCCAAGCTTACACGTCCCAAGCAAGCAGTGAGGAGTTTGGGCGATGTACTTTATCAGTTTCGACCTTTTCATGGCGCAGATAAACCCAGCCAAATTTTTTGGCCAGCTTACGCCCGTGGTGCGGGGCTTGTGGTCGCGGACTATCGCGAAGAAGTCCCTCAGTCGGTCAGTCATCAAACTTTGGACTATCAGATGTTTGCGCAGGCCTACCCGACGGCTACCCATGAGATGTGTTTGTCTTATCTGTGCTTTTGGTTACTGAAACGCTTTCGAGAAGGGCACCCAGTTAACTTATTGTTACCTCATCAGCAGGTGTTAGATATTAGAGAGACTACCCAGCTTAATATGGCACTAAAGGCCCTTGCCGATGCAAAAAGCTAAGCGACAATCGACATTTGATCGGCGGCAAGATGGCCCTTTTTTACAGCTAGCCGTTTTGCTGGCGGCTTTGATGACATTGCCTCATTGGTTCTTTTTAGAACCTTGGTTGGTACTGGTGCTGCTCATCGAAAGCGCCTTTTTGGGGTACTTTTGCTTACATCGCCAACGAACACTACCCGCCAGTATTAAGTTGCTGTGTTTGGCGGTAGGCGTTGTACTCACCTTTATCAGCGCAGCTGGCTCACCGGGCCCCCAGAGTATGATCACCTTGTTGGTGGTGGGGTTTTATCTCAAGTTGGTAGAGTTAACGAGCGCCCGTGATCGCCGTGCCTTTATCTACCTTGGCCTATTGGTCGCCGCCACTCAGCTGCTGTTATTAGACTCAGTGTTTGCGGTGATTTATAGCTTGTTGGGTGTGTTGGTACTGCTGTGGGCCTTATTAAATACCACCCACCAAGCGGCCGAAGCGCAACCAGCGGCTTATTTGAGCTTTGGCCAAGCGCCTGTGCGTGGCCGTGGCTTGGGGTGGCGAAATGCAAAGCTGGTGCTCGGGGTGTTGCTGCAAGCTCTGCCGATTGCGGCCGTTTTGTTTATGGTGTTTCCGCGCATTACGCCGTTATGGCAGGTGAGCGTTAACCAGTCATCGGCGACCACGGGCTTATCAGATGTGATGAGCCCGGGTGACATTTCGCAGTTAACCCGCATTAGTGACCCCGCGTTTCGAGTCAGCTTTGACAGTGAGCCGCCAGCCCAAGATCAACTGTACTGGAAGGCTCTAACGTATAGCCACTTTGATGGTCGTCAGTGGCACCTCGGAGATGAGGGGGTATCTGTCCTTGTAAATGCGGTGCCGCTAGCGGGTGATGTCTCCCGTGATGACGTGATCGAGGCCCGAGTGGTTCATTATCAGTTGGGTGCTCAAAGCAAACCTCACTATCTACCCCGCTTGGATGTGGCAATGAATCCGCAGGGGCGAGCGGTTTTGCCAGATAATACCCTCGGCAAGCTGGATCAAGGCATTAGTGGCGATTACGACTTGGTGTCCGCCTTAGGCGCAGCCGAAGGTTATAGTGACCTAACGTCAGGTCAATCGCGTCAGCGCTTGGCTCGTTACCTTGCAAGCTTAACGCAGCTCCCGGAGGGTAACCCGCGTACCCAAGCTTGGCTGCGTGAGCAGTTGCCAGCGGGGGCGAGCGTGGATGATATTATCGAATTACTCAGCGATACCTTTGCCAATGGTTTTCGCTATAGTCTTTCGCCAAGCCAGTTGGGTCGAGCGCCCATTGATAGCTTTATGTTTGATACCCAAGAAGGCTTTTGTGGTCACTATGCGTCGGCTGCGGCCGTGGTGTTTCGCATGGCGGGTATTCCAGCCCGTGTAGTGGGTGGCTATCAGGGGGGCGAGTGGAACCCTTACGAAGGCTTTTTTCAGGTACGCCAATATGATGCCCATGCATGGGTTGAGGCATGGGACGAAGAGCGTCAATACTGGCGCCGTTTTGACCCCACTGCGGTGGTGATGCCTAGTCGCCTTGCGGCATCGAGCGATGCCAGCTTTGCAAATGACCCTGCATTTTTGGCCAATGATCAGCTCATTAAATGGGGGCGTAACTCGCCGGTGCTGTCTGAGCTGCGTTTGCGCTGGGCGGCTTTTAACTACGGTTGGCAGCGTTGGGTGGTCAATTACGATAAACAGCAACTGGCGTGGCTCAGTGGTTGGCTAGGTGGGTTGTCGGGGCTGAAGCTTGCGTTGCTTCTTTTGGTGCCACTGGCGGTAACCCTTGTGGTTGTGGCGTGGTGGCTGTTTACGCCGCCTAAACGTCGAGCGACAAACCCTGCGGTTAAATGGCAAAACCAGTGCGAAGCTTTGTTAATAAAACATGGCTTTGAACGGCGCAAGCGAGAAACCTTTAAGCAGTTTTGCCAACGAGTTTCGGCAAACGATGATGCACTCGGAAGCTGGGTATTGGCTATTCAGCAGCAGGTGGAGTGGCTACACTACGCACCGCCAACAGTGAGTGCTCAAGAGCGCACTCACATGCAAACAAAGGTGCAGCAGTTGATCGTCCAACTCAAAAAGTACTTGCGCCAACAACGCTAAAACTAAGCCGCCGGGCTATATCCCATGTTACGGATACAAATATGTTTAAACGAAGTCAAAAGCCCCGTTCGCGTCGGCCAAGTCCACGAGCGATTCAAGCGCGCTACCCCGTAGACTTGGCGGCCGTGTTTAGAGGTGTGGCTTCAGAAGAGCAGCGCGTTTTGTTGGCCAATACGCGCTGTGAAGTACTCGAAAAATACCGTAAAACCTCGTCCATGACGGTTAAGAAAGCTTGTTTGGTGATTAGTGTGCCCGTGGGGACATCCTACGCTTGGGTGGAGCAATGGCTGCTTTCACAGCGATCTTGGGTAATGCGTCATTTATCCGCGATTGATGCACGCCCTGATGCGGGCTTTGAAATTGCTCAAGGGGCGCTCATCCCTATTAACGGGCAGCATCACACACTCACTTGGCACACGGGCCAAAAAACGCGTGTTCATCAAAACTCACAAACCCTTGCGGTTGAGCTATCGCCACGTGGGTCGTTACCCGAGCCGCAACGGGTGGCAAAGGCACTAAAAGCTCACCTAAAAGTTGAAGCAGAAAGCCGACTGTCTCGGGCCTTTGATGAATGGGTTGCGTATATGCAGGTTGACCCAAAAGGCTTACACATTCGTGATTACAAAGCCCGCTGGGGAAGCTGTAGCCACAGCGGACAGGTGAGCCTGAATTGGCGGCTGGTACATGCCAGCGATGCCATGGTGGATTACGTGATTGTGCATGAGCTATGTCACCTCAAACACTTTAACCACAGTCCTGCCTTTTGGGCTGAGGTAGAGCGTTGGTATCCAAATCGGCACTGGGCGCAAGACCAGTTTCAGGCCTCTACAGGCTGGTTAGCTTGGTAATATAGGCAATTTTCTTGGTACTTTAGTCGAGTTTTCTCGCATTTTGGGCTCAAAAACCGTGCTTTTTTTATGTCTCTACTAAACTAAAAGTGTCTTTTAGCAGCAACTACTTGGCCCCAAAACTGAGCCGGTGTAGCTAACAAAAAGGCGCTTAATGATAACGATAAAAGAAGCAGGGCGCGTATGTCGGTGTTCCGTAAGTTTGAATCACTGTTTTTAAACTCTCTCACCCGTAAGTTGCTATTAGCCTTGGCGGTGTGTGCCACCCCTATGCTCGTTTACGTTGTTTGGCTGGCGATTACCTTTCCTAAAATGACCGCGGCGATCAGCGCCAGCGGGACTGTGCTGTTAACCGCAAGTGAGTTAGATAAGCTGCTTACTGGGGCATTTATTGCCGCCGCAGTAACTGGTGTATTGTCGCTGGTTTGTTTAATGATGTTGCGGCGGATGATTCCAAAAACTCTATTGGCTATGGCGCAACGTTTGGAGTCGATTAAAGGCTCTAATGGTGATATCTCTGCAGTATTGCCTGAGGAGTCTCATGATGAAATTTCGCGAGTTGCTCGAAGCTATAATGCGTTTTCAAACAACATAAAAGGCATGATCGCGGATACGAGAGAAAAGAGTGTGCATGTATCGCTGAGTGCGACCCAGTTACAAAGAGCGCTTGGTTCCGTTGAGGTAAGCGTCGGCGAGCAGGAATTACAAGCTCAACAAGTGTTTCAGGCAAGTGCCGAAGCGACACAAGCAATTGATGAAATAGCCAGTCATACACTTCGCATATCGGAAAAAAATGGAAGTAATGTTGAAGAGATCAGAAGTTCTTGTAACGAGTTAAGTCGTATTAAGGCGCAAATCGAGCAAATGTCTGGGCAGGTGAAAGGGTTCAGCGAAGTGGTAGCGAGCTTGACGGATAAATCGGACACCATCATGAAGGTGGTGAGCACCGTACAAGACTTTTCAGACCAAACCAACTTACTCGCGCTTAACGCATCCATCGAAGCGGCGCGTGCCGGTGATGCGGGGCGTGGTTTTTCGGTGGTCGCGGATGAAGTGCGAACCCTAGCGCAAAAAGTTAATGAAGCGGCGGGCGAAATCGACCGCAATGTCACCGAGATGGTGATGCTGGTAGATAGTACTCGCCAAGGGGCTGATAAAATTCAATTGAACGTTTCAGATACTTCTGCATTTATACATACAACACATGCGCAGTTTGATCACATGATGGAGGACTTTGAGGCGCTCAATGGCCAGTTAAGTAGTATTAGTGCGGCGATTGATGAACTGGCTTACACCAACCGCAATAGCCATGCGCACGTCGAAAAGATCACGGGTATTTCTGCCGATATTAAAGCGGAAATGTCGGAGTCGCAAAAATATTCCCATGAGCTGGAACTGGCGACACAGGAATCCCAAGAGCTATTATCGCGCTTTATTATTGGCTTTGGTGGCTTTGAGGACATGATTCAAACGGGCAAGCAGTGGGCTACCGAGGTGGAAGAGTGTTTGGCGAAAGTGGCGGGCGAGGGGCACGACCTATTCGACCGAAAATACCAACCTACCAATTCTGGGCAGATGCCTGAGAAGTTTGATGTAAGTTACGTTAAACGCTTTGAGGAAGTTTTGCGCCCCGCATTTGATGGCTTTATTCAAGCTCGGCCTGAGTTTATTTATGCCATCGCTGTGGACGTGAACGGCTATGCGCCTGCGCACCATTCTAAGCTTTCACAACCTTTAACGGGAAACGTGGATGTTGACCTAGCAAAGAGCCGTCACCGTCGCATGTTTAACGGAAACCGCGCTGAAACACGTCGTGCGCAAAGCACAGCCCCCTTTTTACTGCAAACCTTTATTCGCGACACCGGAGAAGTGCTAAACGATCTATCTGTGCCACTGTATGTCAACGGGCAGCACTGGGGAGCATTGATTATGGGCTTTAAGCCAGAACATTTGCTCAACCGTAAAGCAGCTCGTTAAGCCGAGGAGGTGAGATGCTCGCTTAACCGCTGTGCTAGGTCAGGGGTTTTAGAGAAGCCAATGAGCTTTAGTGATTGTGGGGCTGAGTCGTTTGGGTCTTCTGTTTCGGTCAGTGTGAGCTTCAGGCCTGAGTATCCAAGTTGGGTGATGGGTTCGACGCGAGCAACTTGCTCAAGCGAAAAGCTCTGCTCATAGTTTTGTCGAGGGAAGTAGACTACAAAAGAGAGCGGTGAAAAGGCGACTGATGCGTCGGTACAGTCGCGAATGATTTTATCAAAGCGCTTTTGAAGTACCACTAACACAATTAAAAGCACCACTAGCGGAACAGTGAGTAAAACACTGCTGCCAAACAATAGTAAGGCTAAAGTGAAGATAACAAGCGCAACAGAGCAGCGGCGAAGCATCGTCGATCGCACATTAAAGTAATCGTTGTCCCAAACATAGATGGCAGGTAATGAAGTCATGCTGGCAGGTCCCTCCGATGTAACGGCATTGTCGCATTGCTCGCCAAGCTGGGCAATCGCCTCAGGGTAAGACCTAAAACCAAACCCGTTGTTTCTAAGGATTACGACTGAGCTGTATGGGTGACAGTCGCAATAAAAAGCCCGCGATCACTGTCGAGTGGACGCGGGCTTTGTTTTTAATCGCCAATGGGCGATATAAGAGTAAGCGTGATTACTCTATTTAAGCGAGCAAGGTTACTTGGCAATCCCTTCAATGATGATATCAAGGTAAAGGGTTTCAGACGCTGGGCCAAGGTTGTAGTTAATGCCAAAATCTTTCAATTTGATTTCGCCAGTGCCTGTAAAGCCTGCACGGTATCCACCCCATGGGTCTTTACCTTCGCCTACTTTAGATACCTCAACGGTTAGTGGCTTGGTTACGCCGTGAAGTGTTAAATCACCAACAAGAGTACCTGTGGTGTCAGAAGCAGGGGTGTAGCTTGTGCTTTTGAAGGTTGCAGTTGGGAACTTAGCCACATCTAAGAAGTCACCAGAGCGGAGGTGCTTATCACGCTCTGCGTGGTTAGAGTCGATAGAGCTAGTTTCTACAGTGACTTCAACGCTCGCATCGGCTGCATTTTTGCTGTCGTAGCTAAATTCGCCTTCAAACGTGTTAAAGCGTCCTGCAACATAGCTGACACCTAGGTGGCTGATGCGAAACTCAATACTTGCGTGCGCGCCTTTAGTATCAATCACATAATCTGCAGCGTTGGCAGTTGCGCTAACGGCGCTAGCGGCGATTAGTGTAGACAATAATAATTTTTTCATGGGAGCTCCTGTTACTGTTTAATGCCAAGCATGCGTTTAAAAGTTGCATCCTTGTCTATTAGGTGATGTTTGATAGCCGCTGCCGCGTGTAGGCCGGCTAAACAAACGAGAGTCGTTGCACCATACCAATGAATGGCGCCGGCAATGTCTTCTTGTTGGTCGATGCCAAAATCAATGGCGCCGACGCTAAACCAACCAAAAACGCTGATGGCACGGCCGTCGGCAGTTGAAATCATGTAACCCGAAATCAATACCGCCACGGTGAGTGCAAGTAAGCCGAGATGAACAAGGTGGCTAATGGCTTTAAGTGCGGCTGGTTGTGGTAGTGATTTGGGAGGCGGTGAAATCCAGCGCCATGCTAAACGACCGACAATAACCATCGCGAGAATGATGCCAATGCTGCGGTGAATATCTGGCACTGTGCGGTAGGCTGGATCGTAGTAAGTTAGCGTGTCGATATACCAACCGAGTGGATACATACCAATAATGGTTAGGGCGCTAATCCAATGAAAGCTAATGGAGGCTCAGCCGTATTGGCTTTCGGTGTTTTTTAGGTGATTAACCCGTTGGCTCATTCTAATGTCTCTTAGTAGGCGAATAATGGATGCCTTGGCAATGGGTTAACTATAGTGTGGTGGTGCTAATGCGTATAATGCATATTTAGTATTTATGTTATGTGTTTTATGCATGTAATAATATGAGCGCTTATGAAATAAGCGCATAATTTTGATGGTTTTGAGGGGTAAACGTGTATGAAAGAAGTGGATTTACGCAGTGTAGATCTTAATCTTCTTGTTGTGCTGCAGGCGCTATTAAGCCTTCGGCATATTTCACAAGCTGCCAAGCAGTTGAATATGAGTCAGCCGGCTGTGAGCCGAGCTTTGTCTCGGTTACGAGAGAGCTTTGACGACGAGCTATTGGTGCGCACCCAGTCAGGCTACCAGTTAACCGAGCGTGCCAAGCGCCTTGAGCCTAGCCTAGACAGGGTGCTGGGTGAAGTGTCGCAAATGATTAAACCCGTGGTCTTTGAGCCCAGTAAAACGACGCAAACCTTGTATCTTACAGGGGTGGACTTAGAGCTGTTGCCGCAGATGTCGCAGTTGGCTAAGCGGTTGTTTGATAAAGCACCTAAACTTAAAGTCGAAATCGTCCAGCTAGCCGGCGAGCACTTTAAAATGCTTGATAGTGGGGATGTACATTTTTGTGTGAGTGGGTTTTCACCAGACTTTGCCGATGACCAATTTCACCGCATGAAGATTGGTGAGTTTGATTCGGTCGCGGTGATGGATGAAAACAACCCAAGAGCAACAGGCTTAACGCTCGAAAACTACTTAACGGCCGCTCACGGCCTGGTTTCCATTACGGGTAAAGGGCCAGGGGTGATTGATGATCAACTCAAGAGGATGGGGCTTAAACGTCGGGTTAACTTGAGGCTTACAAGTTTTATGTCGGTGGGGGAGTTTTGCGAGGGTTCTGATCTTATTTTTGCTTTGCCTCGCCCGATCGCAAACGCTTTGGCGCAGCATCGAAAAATTGCGTTAACAGAGCTTCCTTCAGAAATACAAATGCCAAATATTATTTTGTACCTGTATTGGCATCATCGCCATCACAACGACCCATTGTGTCGGTGGGTACGAAAAGAGCTGTTTTCACTATTAGAGGAGGCGCGCCGTTAGTAAACCAAGGCGCGCCAGTGTTACTTAGGCGTTATACATTAGCGACATGGCCTCTTGTGACCACTCCATGGCCTTGTGATAGCCTTCAATTAACACCCGCTCTTCAATGGCTTTACTGGTTTCGACGGTACTTTCTACCGCTTCCCAATTACCTGCAACATAGGCCTCACATGCGTATAGCACATCGCCGAGTGGGCCTTGGTATTGCTGAATTGCGAATAAAATTTCCTCCGACAAACTCACCGAACTAAGTAGCTCGTTTTTGTCGGTATCTAGGAGCAAGTGAAGCATCGACAGAAGCCCTGTTAAAAAGGCTGTGCCAGGCTGTGCCAGGAGAGTTTCTTTAGCGACATACTCACACATTGCGCTCATTAATAAAGCCTGACGGGAAATATCGGATGGCTTTTGTGATGATTCACTCATCGAAATGAGCGTAGACCATTTTTTAATATCGTTAAGGCCAATAAGAACAACCGCTTGCGCAAGGCTGCTTATTTCGCGAGATAAACCATAGTAGGATGAGTTAACGATGCGCAGAAGTTTAAAACTCAGTGCCGGGTCTTGAACGATAATTCGCTCAATATCCTCGGGCATGGTTTTAGGGTCTTCAAGCGCGCCCAGTAACTGGGTGAGCACAGTGGCATTATTTTTAAGCTTTCGGCCCTTAATATTGGTGGGCTTAGATAAAAAGTAACCCTGGAACAGACTAAAGCCAAGTGCTTTAGTTTCTTCAAACTCTTCAAAGGTCTCTATTTTTTCAGCAAGTAGCTTAACGTTAAACGGTGCCAATGTATTGACGAGGCGGGTGAGCTCTTCGCCTTTGGTTAGGGTGAGGTCAACTTTCACAATGTCAGCGAGCTCTAACAAAGGCTCAAAGCTGGGGTGGTGTTCGTAGTCGTCGAGAGCAATTCGATAGCCCGCTTTTGCAAGGCGAGCAACCGATAAGACTACTTCGTTAGTTGCTGCGACGTCCTCAAGCACCTCTAGTACCACTTGGTCGTTGGGCAAACCTGGAATGTTGTCAAAGGTGAGCAAGTCTTCAGTTAGGTTAACAAACGCAGGTACGGATACAACGTCACCGCGTTCAAAAATACTGGTAAAGTTACTGACCAAAATTTGCGACGTAGCTCGATTACCGTCAAACATAGAGCCGGGGCCGCGACCTTTTGCACATCGATAAAGTAGCTCGTAAGCTACCACGTTTAAGTCTTTATCGTAGATCGGCTGGCGAGCCATTAAGATTTCGTCATTAGACTGTGTCACTGTTCGTTACGTCCTTCGTTAGGTACAGCGTGCTCCAGTAGGCGAAACATCACAGCATTGGTGATTGAAGCCTATTTTAAGGTGGCGTTAGCTGTGTATTGCTAAACCCATTTCCACTCGATGTTGGTATCTTTTCAGAACTGACCGCTGAGTCAAGTCAACGATGTAAGAATTGCTGAAAAAACAAGATACAAGAATCGCATCGCTTTACCTCAAGTAGTACCATCTGCCTATAAAGGCTAAATTAAAGTATGGTTCAGATTTGCGTGCGTGCAAGGCAAAGCCTTTATAAATAATAACAAAAGTTAAAACTTAATCGTTTAGGGATAACCCAAGGATACTGATTTAATGAAAACCCATAGGCTTCATGATGTAATTACCTCTGAAGTACATGCCAGACCTTTCCAAAGACTCAAAGCCCCCATCATTATTACTCACCTAGCGGTGGCTTACCCAAACCATATGTTGCCTTTGGCGGCCGAGGCGGTTCGTGCCATGGCGGCGAGCTATGGTTTGTTAGGAGAGGGCGAGGAAAGCCAGTTTTTCTTCATTCGCGGTGAAAAAATGGCGGTACGCTTTGAAACCCATAACGAGTTTTACAGCGTGAGCCTTTTGCGGTTCGACTTGGACTTAAATGCCGACAGAAGTTGGATAGACTGTTTGCCTGGTGAGCTGATTTGTGGCGTTGATGTGGTGTTTAGAAAAAACTCTGCTGATTTAGAAACACTGCTTCATGAAAACGACACCCATAACCAAATTATTGCCAGTGAGGTCATGAACGGAGCAGCATTGCTGTGGACTGACTTTGTGCCACGTAAAGAAACGGGCTTTAGTCGCATCTACGTGGAAGATCGGTCACTGTTTCCATTTCAGGCTGGACGACTGCTTCAACGCATTTGTGAGATCGAGTCGTATCGCCATGTCGCTTTACTTGCGTTGCCACAAGCACAGGCAGCGATGCCTTTGATTACAGAACTAGATGGTGAGTTGGCCGACATTACCCATAAATTAGCCCAAAAGGGCGAAGATGAGCGAGAGCCTGCTGAGCTGCTATCGGAGTTAATGACGTTGGCTGCGAAGCTTGGCGAGCTATCTGCCGAAACGGCAAATCGCTTTTCGGCAACAGAAGCGTATTTTGCCATGCTTGATACACGTTTGTCTGAGTTGCGCGAAGAACGTATAGAAGGGTTGCAAACTGTGTCGCAGTTTATGGAGCGACGCTTAGAGCCGGCACGCCGAACGTGCCGTGCCGCCGATATTCGCATTGAGCGCTTATCTTCTCGAGTGGCGAGGGTAACCGAGCTTATTCGTTCGCAAGTCGACCTATCGATAGAGCAGCAAAACCGAGATTTGCTTAAAACCCTCAACAGTCGTGCGTCGCGACAGCTAGGCCTGCAAGCAAAGCTAGAAAGTATTACCATCATTGTGGCTGCTTATTATGGCTTCGACATGCTTGAACGTACCATTCGTAACACAATGCCCAATGACGATATTCGCACCACCTTGTTGATGGGGTTAAGCTTTAGTGTGCCGTTTATTGGGGGCGCCTTGTGGCTGTATATGCGCCGAGTGATTCGTCGTTATCACGATGACTAAGGGCTATGATGATGGGCTAGTGTTTTTTTTGAGTAAAATTTTATCTTTTTCAGGCACTTAACGAAAAAAATCCAAAATCGAATTTGAAATGGTCGACAAGCTTGGTATACTGCGCGCCTCGCTTGAGTACAAAGCCTTTTGTGCAAATTGTGCGAACATAAGCGTGCGTTATGGTGGCCTCGTTGGTCCTCTCGCAATGATAAGTCGTGAACCTGGTCAGGCCCGGAAGGGAGCAGCCACAGCGATGGTTTCATGTGCCGAGATGTGGCTGGCGGGGTCGCCCCCAATACATATCCCTGCTTTTATTCTGTTCTTTGCCTCTCTCGCCTGACCTGCTGCGCTCTAGCTTTTGTGTGCTTTCGTTGTTATTGAAACGTTAACTAAACACACCAATCTGTTTGTCGGTTACAGCATTTAATCTTTGTTTTAGCCAAATATGGCCGCTTTTGAGCCCGTACTTTTGTTGACTAGGTTATTTGTCTGATAGCGTATGCGAAAGTGCTAATCTAAAGGGCCAAATGATTAGTATAACTCACGGAAAGTGCTACTATTATATGGATATGTGGCGCCTTTTTGGGTTATTGATCGGATTTACTTGCTGTTATTGGCGTTAAAAATTCTCCCAATATTCCTTGTTGTGTCTATTCTTTTAAGGCGGGAAGCCGTAAAGGAAGGTGCGTAAAAGCCTGCGTGTGCTCTGTAAGCCCTTAAGCTTGTAGATTTTAGGCGCAGCTTGCGGTTAATGGCCTTAGTCCTTAACAACTTCCTTGAGTATGTGATCAGGCATGATGCCATCGTGTTCTAACCGGTTTCAAAGAGGGTGAAAAATTTTAATGTCGGCACGTAAGTTACCACCACTAAACGCACTGCGAAGCTTTGAGTCTGCTGCGCGCTTAGGAAGTTTTAACCAAGCGGCTGAAGAGCTTTTTGTGACGCCTTCTGCGGTCAGTCACCAAATTAAAACTTTGGAGTCGTACCTCAACTGCACCTTGTTTCGTCGTGAAAAGCGTCGTGTGTTTTTAACCGCGCCGGGCGAGCGTTACCTTGTATCCGTGCAACATGCCCTTGATGAAATTGACTCGGCAACACGTCGTTTGTTATCGAGCCAAAATGCGGGCTCCGTGAACATCAGTGTGGTGCCTGCGTTTTTGACGCGTTGGTTAGTGCCACGTTTGGCGGACTTTCAGCGCCAATATCCAGATGTTGAGCTGCGTTTAACCTCTTTAATGGGTGATGCAGACTTTGAGCACTCTGACATTGAAATGGCCATTTACCTTGGCTCAGGTGGTTGGCGTAACACCCATGAGCACTTCCTTCGCAAGGCCGAGGTCATCCCAGTGTGTAGCCCGCTTATTATGCATGGCGACCATCCGCTGCATAATCCGTCTGATGTGCGCCATCACACCCTTATTCATGTGGCGAGTCGTCGCAATGAATGGCCGCAGTTTTTTGAAAGTGCGGGTATTCCTTGGTCAAACGAGCAAAAGAGCTTAACCTTTTCGAGTACGGCTTTGGCCTTGAGTGCGGCGATGGAGGGCTTGGGTATCGCTCTATCCGATCGCCAGTTGGTAACGCGAGAAGTGGAATTGGGGCACTTGTGCCGTCCATTCGACTTGAGCTTGGATATCGGTCGTGCCTTTTATCTGGTGTACTCTAACAAGCGCCAGCCAACTTACGAGATGAGCGTCTTTAGAGACTGGCTTATTGGTAATTTCTCACCTGATGAAGAGCCGCTTTAGTGCGGCTTTTTTGTGCTCGCTGTTCCGCTGGTTTTTTATTGATAAATAAGTTAGCCTACTGTTTTTATATACAGTAAAGGCTGCTTGTGCGTTTATTTATTGCCGAAAAACCCAGTTTGGCGCGTGCGATTTTAGCGGTGCTGCCAAAGCCCCATAAAAAAAGCGAAGGCTATTTTGAAAGCGGCGACGGTGACCGTGTGACTTGGTGCTTGGGTCATTTATTAGAGCAGGCCGAGCCTGAAGCCTATGACCCTAAATATAAACGTTGGCACCTTGATGACTTGCCGATTGTGCCTGAACAGTGGCAATTAACGCCGCGTAAAGACACCAAAAAGCAGTTAAGTGTTATTAAAAAGCTATCGAAAGAAGCGACGCAAATTGTTCATGCGGGCGACCCAGACCGCGAAGGACAGTTGCTGGTGGACGAGGTGATTAACCACGTCAAGCTTACCAAAGCGAAGGCGGCTTCTGTTCAGCGTTGCCTTATCAGCGACTTAACCCCTAACGCTGTTAAAAAAGCCGTTAACAGCCTACAAGATAACCGCGCCTTTATTCCTTTATCGGTATCCGCTTTGGCCCGTGCACGGGCAGATTGGCTGTATGGCTTAAACCTCACCCGAGCTTATACCCTCCGTGGCCAGCAGGCTGGTTTTAAAGGCGTGCTATCGGTTGGCCGTGTGCAAACTCCGCTATTGGGTTTGGTGGTAGAGCGTGATCGCAGCATCGCCGACTTTAAGCCCAAAGACTATTTTCCGGTTGAGGCAACTTTTTTAACCCAAGTGCCCGATGAGCCGGGCAGCTTTAAGGCCCGTTGGGTACCGAGTGAAGCGTGCGCCAAATGGCTAGACGAGGAGGGTCGTGTGCTGTCTCGCCCCTTGGCTGAGAATGTGGTGCAGCGCGTTTCGGGTAAACCCGCAAAAGTGACGCACCTAGACAGCAAAGACAAACATCAAAAGGCGCCGTTACCGTTTAGTTTGTCGGCATTGCAAATGGAGGCCAACAAACGTTTTAGCCTGAGCGCACAACAAGTGTTAGACACATGCCAAGGGCTTTATGAACGCCACCAAGTCATTACGTATCCGCGTTCAGACTGTCGTTATTTGCCAAAAGAACATTTGAGCCAAGTGCCTGAGGTGCTTGTGGCCATTGGTCGAGTATCAGCACTAAGCGAGGCGGCCCAATGCGCCGATGCGGCGAAGGTGTCCCGTGCTTGGAATGACAAGCAAGTGGGTGCTCACCACGCGATTATTCCCACAGGTAAAACGCCACCGGCAGGTTTATCGGCCACTGAGCAAAAAGTCTATGAGCTGATTGCTCGCTTTTATTTGGCCCAGTTTTATCCTGACCTAATTACGTTTCATACCCATGTTACCTGTGAAGTCGAAGGCGGTGTTTTTAAAGCCTCGGCCAAGCAAGTAAAGCAATTGGGTTGGAAACAAGTCACCGACAGTCGCGGCGTAAACGCGCAGCTTAGTGCTGGTCAGGGTGGCCGAGCAGGTCAGCGCGGCCAACAAGACGGTGAGGATGCTGAAGAAGCCGTGCTGACACAGTTGCCGCCTTTGCGAGTGGGCCAAGCTTTGCTATGCGACAGCGCCGAAGTGCTCATTAAACAAACCCAGCCACCTAAACATTTTACTGAGGCAACGTTACTGGCGGCCATGACAGGCATCGCTCGCTTTATTGAGGACGCCGAGCTAAAAAGCGTTTTGCGAGAAACCGATGGCCTTGGTACAGAGGCGACACGGGCGGGCATGATTGAGCTATTACTTCGTCGCGGTTTTATTCGCCGACAAGGCAAGGTGATTAATGCCACCGAACTGGGTACGACCTTTATTGGTGTTTTACCCACCCCTGTTGTGAAGCCGGATATGACCGCGAGGTGGGAGCGGGAACTCTCGTTGATGGCGGCTAAATCCGCTAACTACGAGGTGTTTATGGCGGATATGCAGCGGGCGCTAGATCAGCTGCTTGAAGACAAACGAGCACCCTTACCGGCCCATGTATCACAGCAACTGGCGGTATTAGGTGCGCAAACACCAAGTAAAGGTAAAGGGCGAAAAGGCACCCGCAAAACCACGACTCGAGGCAAAGCTGGGGCTCGGGCGACTAAAACGAGCACGACAGCTAAGCGTGCCTCGTCATCCAGTGCCCGTTCAACTCGCTCGGGTAGCCGTCGCTCATCGGCAGCGAAGTAGATTAGGCATGGCGCCTGACAATAGAAGGATAATAAAGGAGCTAACATGGCGGAGTTGCTAAAAGATATTTATTCGCCTGCTTACCTTGCGAAGGTTGGCCAGGCATTTAAGCGTGAAGCGCCACATTTTGATGATCAAGGCTTTGTTGAGTGGGTACAGCAGGGCGAGTGGCCAGAGTTAGCACTCAAAGCTCGAATGGCACGTATTCGCGAAGGTATTCATCGCTTTTTGGCTTTACCTTATGCCGAGGCGGTACCTGTTGTTTTAGCGGCTGCGCCTGAGTTTGGTAGCTACGAAGGCATGTTTTTTCCTGACTATATTAGCGAGTATGGCTTAGATGATTGGGAGCTTTCTATTCAAGCCTTAGAAGTGCTGACCGCTTATTCTTCGTCTGAGTTTGCGGTGCGACCCTTTATTTTAAAAGATACGCCCCGCATGATGGCGCAAATGCAGCAATGGAGCCTCAGCGACAACTACCATGTACGTCGTTTAGCGAGTGAGGGCTGTAGGCCTCGATTACCTTGGGCGCAGGCGTTACCCGCATTTAAAAAGGACCCCAGCTTAATTTTGCCGATTCTGGCGCAACTCAGAAACGACCCAAGCGACTATGTTCACCGCAGTGTTGCGAATAACCTCAACGATATTGCTAAAGACCACCCTGATATTGTGGTGGCGTGGGCCAAGCAGTATCAAGGTGAGTCCAAGATTACTGATTGGGTGATTCGACATGCCAGCCGTACCTTACTTAAACAAGCGCACCCAGAGGTGATGGCGTTTTATGGTTATAGCGCGTCGTCTCATGTTCAGGTTGAAGCACTTGAGTTGTCGTCCAGTAGTATTCCGATTGGTGAAGAGCTGAGTTTTTCTTTTACTCTGCGCAGTCTTTTAGCTGAGGCGCTGGGTAAGTTGCGTATCGAATACGTGGTCGATTACCTCAAAGCCAACGGTAAGCATCAAAGCAAGGTATTTAAACTCAGTGAGGCCGATTACGCTGCGCCAGAGGTAAGGCTTAGCCGACGCCAGAGCTTTCGGCAAATGAGTACTCGTGTGCACTATGCGGGGTTGCATCGCGTCGCGATTCGGGTAAATGGTGAGGTAAAAGCCAGTGCCGAATTTACGTTGTTGCCTGCCTAGCGTTTACGTTATCGAGACCTTTTTATGAACTCTCGTGTAATTGTGTTGCGTGTTTGGGGTTTATCTCATATGGTCGCTTGAAAGCGTTTTAATAATAGAAGGAGACGCCCACCATGGGATTGTTTGATGGTTTGCTAGGAAATGCCAGCGACGTAGATGTAGAAGAAGTAGCCGAGTCTCTTGCCCCTGTATTGATTGACGGTGAGTCTGTGGTGCTTGCTTATCAGGTGATTCGTGACCAATACGTGTTTACCAACCACCGCCTTATTATGGTGGATGTTCAGGGTGTGACCGGTAAAAAGAAAGAGTATCTAACGATTCCGTACAAGTCGGTGACTAACTTTGCGGTCGAGACGGCTGGTAGCTTTGACGCCGATGCTGAGTTAAAGCTTTGGGTTTCTGGTCGCTCAGAGCCTATCGTGCGCGAATTTAGCGGTGGCTCGGCCATTTTAGATGTGCAAAAAGCCCTAGCCAGCGGCATGTTTGGCAAACTCTAATAAAGCACGAGCCAGCGTTAGGAGCAGCAAGCGATGCGACAACTCTTAGTGTATTCAGACGACCTTAGTTGGGGGCGAATGCCTGTTGACGGAGAACGGCTGACATTCGAGAAGCGCTGGCCCGGTGTACTTGAAAACGCCTTAACGGTGTCGGGCTTAAATGTTCGAGTGATCGAAGATTGCCTAATCGGCCGTTGTGCCGGTGCTGATAACCCTAAAGCGGCTGGGCGTTTTGCGATGAGTACGCTGCCTTTAGCACTGGAGACGCACGCGCCAGTTGAGCTCGTCATTTTGATGTTGGGCTATCATGATATTCACTCGTTAAATAGCGAGGTGCCTGCGTTAGCAGAGCACCTGTCGGCGCTAGTTAAGCAGGTGCGTATAGCGCCTCATTTACCGGGTATGCCAACACCAGATGTTTTGCTGGTTTCGCCATTGCTTGAAAAGCGTGTTCAGCAAGATGAGCTTAATGTCGCGCTTAAGCAGGTTTGCGAGCAAGATAATTGCCACTTTTTTGAGAGCAGTAAAGTGCTAGAAGAGGCTCACCAAGGCGTGTGCCTTGAAGAGCAAGGCCACTTTACATTAGGTATTGCGCTGGCCGATGCGGTAGGAGAGTGGCTATCGCAACACTTTGTCGATAGCCACTGGCAGTAGCGCTTTTTTGCAGCAAGGAGCCGCTGCTTAAGCGATTTTGCGTACTACGTTTAAGCCGTCGCGAACGGTTAAAAATACGTTCTCAACGTTCGGGTCTTTGGCGATTCGTTCGTTCATCTCAACCAATACGTCATCAATTTCAGACTCGGGCTGCACCACTTTGCCTGACCAAAGTACGTTGTCCAAAATAATCAAACCACCAACACGCGTCTTTTCGAGCACTTGCTCGTAATAGTTAAGGTAGTTGCGCTTATCGGCATCGATAAAGGTAAAGTCCAGTGGCCCTTCGATGGTTGCTAAGGTATCCAATGCTTTACCAAAGCGTGCATCAATTTTATGGCCATGGGGGCTACGATCAAAAAAGGTTTGCGCAAACTCAATGGCACGAGGGTTGGTTTCGCAGCAAATCAGCTTGCCGTTTTCTGGCATGCCTTCGGCAATGGATAGAGCCGAGTAGCCAGTAAACATACCAATTTCGAGGGCGTTAACAGGCTGGGTGAGCTGGCTGAACATCTTTAATGTGCGGCCCACTAAGCGGCCAGACAGCTTTTGTGGCCAGCCCATGTTTTTGTTGGTTTCGTCAATCAATTCACGAAGCAGTTCTGGCTCTTCGCCTGTGTTTAAAAAGGCGTAGTCTTCAATGGCTTCGTTTACTAAAAAATCTGTCATAAAGGTCTTTTGCTTTGCTTACATGGCAGCCAACATTGGGTTGGCTGGCGCTTAAAAAGTCTTGAGGCTGGGTACTTAGTTGGGCCACTTAAACTGCAAAATGCGTTTTTGGGCAATGTAATAAATGGTACAGCCGTGGGTGATACGGGTGCTTAGCGGTGGGTTCACCTCAAGCACGCCGTCATTTTCGAGGTCTAAGCCAATAAGGGTGGCGTCGTGCTCACGCTTAAAGGTTTCAAATAAAGCTTCTACTGTGGTTGCTGGGCGGTTTTCTGGGTAGGCCACTGCGTATTGCGTCATGCCAGTGCCCGCACTTAATAGCTCTTTGTGCAGCACGCTTGAGCCTGGGTCCATGGCTGCCTTTACCATCAGCTCGGTTTCAACCGAGGGTGCACACTCTACCGTAGGGCAGTGTTGTTTTAACAAGTCGCTTAACGACTCGTCTTGAAAGTGCGCAATGATATGAGCTTTTTTGTTTTGGCTATACGCATACAAGGCAGCCGTAAGGGTAAAGTCGTCTTGGTCGCAATACACAATAATGGTGGATGCGCGATCAATGCTTGCGCGTTGTAGGCCCTTTTCGTCGTTGTAACTTAGGGTGCGCACAAACTCGATATCACCGGGTAAGGGGTTTTCGAGTACTTTGCTGGCAGCCAAACAAATTTTGCGGCCGCGATTGTGTTTTGCTTCGACGATCAGCAGCTTTAATAAGTTTGCGGTGTGCTGCTCGCTCCAGCCAATGACTAAAATGTGGTCATCTAAATTTAGAGTTTTAAGTCCCATAATGCCTTTTCTCCATTGCTGGGCGCTAATCGCCGCGATTTTACCTGCCGACAGGGCAAATAAGCTTAAGCCAGTGGGTATGATAAACAGGATGGTAATCCACTTGCCTGCGTTGGTCGTAGGCGATAAGTCGCCATAACCAACGGTAGAGGCTGTGACCACAAGCCAGTAAAAAAAGTCTTGGCCTGTGAGGGATTCTTCGCCCGCTAGGTGCAATAAAAACCAAGAAATCAACGCATATACCAGCACTGCGACCGTGATGGTGCGACCATTGAGCTGCTTTAAATGGCGATTAATGACTCTTTTTACATAGGTAAAAACTGAGATGACCAAGTTGGCTTCCGCACAGGTTAGAGGTTGATGAAATACGCTCGTGAAAATTGCGGTAAATGATACTGAGTCTTGTGATGAGTTGCCAGTAATTACATTTGCGCTCGCATGGCCTACAATAGGCCGCCAATGTAAGGCATTGATTTTTAAATTTTTGGGCAACCGAGGAGACGCAGCGTGGACCCTTTAGTATTGTTTATTTTGTCGGGCTTTGTGGCCATGTCTGGGGCGCTAAGCGCTGGAGCCATTAATAAGTTGCCTGAAAGCGAGCGCCCTGCGTTTGCCCAAACACGCAATGGCTTATTGGCCGTGGTGATGGCGGGTAACCTGTCGGCGGCCACGCTTATTTTTGCCGCAGCCTATGGTGTGCGTTTGTTAGGCTGGTGGATTCCTCTGCTTTGTCTCATTATCAGCTTTCCTTTATTACACATGTTGGTTGTACAGCGCTTTTTAGGGCCGATTAAAGGTTTAATGATCGCCGCACCTGCCTGTGTTGTGGCTTGTGTGTTTTTGTACATTCAGTGGTAAGCGCCTAGGGCGTGATAAAAAGCGACCCCAGTGTGCTGCGGTCGCTTTTTTGTTTTAGGAACGAGCGAATAGGTCCGGTGCTTATTAGTTAGGCTTGTTAGCCAGCGCTTTTGATGTGAGCAAATCAGTAGTCGCCTAATCGAATAAAAGGAGAATATAAGGTGGATATGACACAGCTACTCGCCAACTTTGATATGAGCTCGGGCCTTATGGGCGGCACCTTTGTAGTCGTCATTGCCGTATTGGTGCTTATTGCCATACTGCGCCAGTCACGTATCCGTTATGAGCGTCTTGAGCAAGACTACGCACAACAAAGTAGTCAGCAGCAGTTGGCGCAGCAACATGCCTTAGCACAGGTGAGCCAAGAAAAAGCCATGCTCGAAACGCGCCTTGAAGACCTTCAGAGAAGTGAGCGCCGACTGGATGATGAGCTTCAAGACTTGCAAGCACAACTTCTGGACAGCCAAACACAGGTCGCACGCCTTAATGAGCGCTGTCGTCATTTGGATCGGCTGGAAGAAGAGCTTTCTGAGAAAGCGCAGCAACTACAGCAGGCTCAAAAAGAAGGATCAGAAACAGGTGCTCAGCTCGCAGCGCTAAAAAGCCGTTATGTGGCCGAAACCCAAGCGGCAAAAGAAAAGCTAGAGCTGTTAGAAAAAGCGAAAACTCAGCTGAAAACCGAATTTGAAGCGGTAGCAGGGCAGTTGTTTCAGAAAAACAGCGAGCAGTTCCAGCAAGCGTCACAGCAGGGGCTGGGGTTAATTTTGGCGCCGCTTAAAGATCAGTTAACTGACTTTAAAAAGAAGGTAGAAGACAGCTACGACAAAGAAGCAAAGGACCGACGCGCGCTGGCCGAGCAGCTTGTATACCTTAAACAGCTGAATCAGCAGATGTGTGAAGATGCGAATAACCTGACTCAAGCGCTAAAAGGTGACAGCAAAACCCAAGGTAACTGGGGCGAGGTGATCTTAGAGCGAGTGCTTGAAGCATCGGGTCTGCGTCGTGGCAAAGAGTTTGAGATGCAAGTCGCACTGCAGCAGGATACACGCCGCTATCAGCCAGATGTGGTGATTCGCCTGCCTGAGCAGAAAGACATTATCGTTGATGCCAAAGTTTCCCTCACCGCCTATGAGCGCTATTGCAATAGCGACGATGACGGGGTGCGAAGCCTGGCTCTTAAGCAGCACGCGCAATCGGTAAAAGGCCACGTCAAAGGCTTAAGTGCAAAGCGCTACCACGACCTAGAAGGCGTGCGCTCATTAGACTTTGTTTTGCTGTTTATTCCCATCGAAGGGGCCTTCCATACCGCTATTGAAGCGGATGAGGAGTTGTTCCGTTACGCCTTCGATCAAAACATTATCATTGTCAGCCCTGCGACCTTGTTGGTGACTCTGCGAACCATTCACAACATCTGGCGCTATGAAGATCAAAGCCAAAACGCACGAGATATCGCCCGTCGTGGTGGTGAACTTCACGATAAGTTTGTGAACTTTGTAGAGGCGCTAGAGGATGTAGGTGCGGCACTCGATAAGGCACAGGTTGCTCACTCAACGGCGGTTTCACGCCTTATTCAAGGCCGTGGCAACTTGGTACGTCAGGCCATCATGTTAAAGGAATTGGGTGCGCAGGGTAAAAAAGAACTACCAAAAGATTTAGTTAATCGTGCGCTCGATGAATCTTTTGGTGAGGAATAGGGAATGCGATGAAAAATCAAGATCAATTTTTGAATATTGCGCGACTAATCAAAATTAATTTTTGATATCTCCTGCGAATAATCAAAACTAAATATTGAAAATTATAAAAATCGTCAAAACTAAATATTGAATATTCACTGGTTTTTGCGCTTCAGTAAGCCAACAGCTGCCCTGTTAAAGTGCTGAACTCTGACCAGCGGTAAAAAAGCGTGCATTCATAAATGATTGAAAATATTGGCTTTTTATAAAAATAAAACAATTATTTGAATATTTAGATAAAAAGCTTAGTTTTTGATTGATTGTTACTCAAATCGTGCTTTACTATTTAACAGCGTGTTTAAAAAATTGATTTAGGCCCAAAAAGTTTGTTTTTTTGGCTAAAGAACAAACAACCATTGGAATTACCCATGAGTACAGCTGAGCAAAAAGAAATGATCGTGGCCTTGGATGTTGGAACATCTAAAGTTGTGTGCTTAGTGGCCGAAGTATCCAGTGAAGGCGATCTACAGATCGTGGGTGTAGGGGAGCAAAGCTCGGGTGGTCTTAGAGATGGGGCAACCTTTCGTTCGTTGGAGATTTTAGTTCAGTCCATCAAACGAGCCATATCCAATGCCGAGTTAATGGCAAACTGTGTGATCGAGTCTGCAGTGGTAAGTGTGTCGGGGGCCGTGACCTCTTCGCAAAACCACGAAGGCATGGCAGGTGTATCCTCCGGTGTTGTAACTGAAGACACCCTTGAACGCGCCATTGAATCATCTAAAGCGCGTATTTTGCCGCAAGATAAAGCCATTCTTCATATCTTGCCGCAAGAATATACCCTCGATAACTTATCGGGGGTGCAAGACCCTATCGGTATGTCTTGCACACGTTTAGATATGTCAGTGCATATGGTGTTAGCTAACCAAAATGCACTGCAGAATATAGAGAACTGTACTCGCCAATGTAATGTCGATATCGATATGCGAGTCATGGCTCAGTTAGCCTCGGCAGAAGCGGTGCTTACCGATGCCGAAAAAGAGCTTGGGGTGTGTTTGATTGATATTGGTGCGGGTTCGGCTGATATCGCAATTTTTTCAGGTGGCTCGATTCGTTATTCGAGCGCCATTGCCTTTGGTGGTGATTATGTCACCCATCAGCTTGCTGAGCGGTTAAAAATCAGCAAGCGCCAAGCCGAGGCGTTAAAAGTAAAACATGCCAGCATAGCGTTGGCAGAAGGCGACGACGAAACCATCGTTATCAACTCTTACGATGGTCGCTCATCACAAGAGGTTAGCCAACAAGACGTCTCTGACATTGTTTGGCATGTATACGACAACTTGTTTGAGCAGGTGCTGCAAGAGATTCAGCGCTCTGGCTATTCCAGCCGAATCCCTGCGGGGGTTGTACTAACGGGCGGTGCCTCGCGCATCGAAAATTTAGAATACTTAGCGGAGCAGGTGATTCATGCACCTGCCCGGGTCGCATCTCCGGATGTGGGCAGTAAGATGGCAGGGGTTTTAGATGTCCCCAACTATGCCACTGTTGTTGGGTTGTTGATGTACGCTATCCAGGATGATCAGCGAGGCGCGCAGTATCGAATGAGCAGCGTGCCTGAACAGCAAGAGTACGTGCCAGACAGGCGCGGCTTGGTTGACACAATAATTTCTACAATAAAACAGAAGTTTTAAACAAAATTTGTTATAAAGGCGCGTTTAGGCGCATACGCATCCTGGTAAGCGTAGATCGGAGGGTTAATCGATGTTTGATATCGTTGACAGTAATGATGAACTAGAAGCGGTCATTAAAGTGATCGGCGTTGGTGGTGGTGGCGGTAACGCTGTAAACCACATGAAGACCTCAGATGTTGAGGGCGTAGAATTTATTTGTGCAAACACAGATGCACAAGCGCTTAAAAAAGTTGAAGTTGAGAATATCATTCAACTTGGCGGCGACACTACGAAAGGTTTGGGCGCTGGCGCAAACCCAAATGTAGGCCGAGACGCAGCGCAGCATGATCGTGAGCGCATTGCCAATGCTCTGGCGGGCACCGATATGGTGTTTATCGCAGCAGGCATGGGTGGCGGTACCGGTACAGGTGGCGCACCCGTTGTGGCAGAGATTGCCCGCGATATGGGTATTCTAACCGTTGCTGTGGTGACTTCTCCTTTTAAATTTGAAGGTAAGAAGCGCAGCGGTGTGGCGATGGACGGTATCAATCGCCTAAAAGAGAATGTTGATTCTTTGATCATCATTCCAAACGACAAATTACTTCACGTGTTGGGTAAAGATACGCCGCTAAGCCAAGCGTTTGACGTAGCCAACACTGTACTTAAAGACGCTGTACAAGGCATCACCGACTTGATTACCCGTCCGGGTCAAATCAACGTCGACTTCGCCGACGTGCAAGCTGTTATGTCGGTAGAAGGCCTAGCGATGATGGGCACAGGCCAAGCCAATGGCGAAGGTCGTGCAGTAAAAGCCGCTACCGCAGCGATTGAAAACCAGTTGCTTGAAGATGTTGACCTGTCGGGTGCTAAAGGCCTGCTGGTTAACGTCACCTGTGGTTTTGACCTAACCTTGGGTGAGTTCCACGAGGTGGGCGAAACCATTCACGAGTACGCATCTGAGGATGCAACCGTTGTGATTGGCTCAGTACTTGATCCAGAAATGGACGGCGACTTGATGGTAACCGTGGTTGCTACAGGTTTGCGTGAGAAGCAAAACGCTGAGGTGCCAAAATCTACAGCACCTGAACTACAAACGGTGAAGGGTACAGCTAAAACACCTCGCGGTGGTGAGCAGCTTGACCTTAGCCAATCAGTACTAGGTGAAGCAGGTCGTAAATCGGCTCAGCCTACCCGTACTCGTCCGGTCCGCTCTGGATCGGCTGTGCGTGACATCGATATGGTAGACGTTCCTACCTTCTTGCGTCGCGCAGCGGACTAAAAACTCCGCATCCAATTACCAGGACTTGGCCGCCTACCGGAGCACCGGTAGGCGGCTTTTTCGTTTGTACCTAGTCTACCTTGCTATGAATCGAGCTTAGCGGTGAAATGGCTTAAATATTGCTGGTCAAAAGGGTTGCGATAGCCATCTAGCTGTTATCGTTGTTGAAGTAAGTAACGGAAAAACTCATGGCAGCGACACACCGAATCTACAAAGTTCGTCGAAAATATAACCAGTGGGTCGCAGACCAAACCCTAGAAGACTACGCGTTGCGCTTTACTGCGCACAAAGGTCGTCAGCAAAGTATCTCGCGTGTGGGTAACACAGCCCTAGGTGCCAGTGCCTTTTTAGCACTAGAAGGTATCGCCGCGGCGGTGACTCTCAACTATGGTTTTGTTAACACAGTGACCGCCATGGTGGTGGTATGTGTGCTGTTTTTTATCACCGGTTTTCCTATCACCTATTATTCGGCAAAGCACGGCCTCGATATTGATTTATTAACACGGGGTGCGGGCTTTGGCTATCTCGGTTCCACCATCACGTCGCTTATCTACGCATCCTTCACCTTTATATTTTTTGCCATAGAGGCGGCCATTTTGGCCAGCGCCCTTAAAGCGTTGTTTGGTATTCCAATCTTTATTGGGTACTTTTTATGTGCGGTAGCGGTTATTCCCATTGTGACCCACGGCATTTCGGCCATCAGTCGCTTTCAGTCGAGTACCCAATGGATCTGGTTGGTATTACAAGTGGCGGCCGTCGCCATTGTCATCGGTTATGAGTTTGAGCAGCTGGGTGACTGGGCATCGTTTGAGCCTCACCCGCAATCTACGGGTGGTTTTGATCTGCTCCTTTTTGGGGCGGCGGCATCGGTATTTTTTGCGCTTGTGGCGCAAATTGGCGAGCAGGTGGATTACTTACGCTTTATGCCACCAAAAACCGAAGAAAATAAAAAGCAGTGGTGGTTTTGGCTGATTGTGGCAGGGCCGGGTTGGGTCTTTATGGGCTTGCTCAAGATGCTGCTGGGCTCGTTTATGGCCTACATCGCTTTGACCGCGGGTTCGTCGAGTTTGGAGGCCTCTGACCCTGTTTATATGTATCAAAAAATCTTTGGTTACGTGACCCAATCGCCCAGCACGGCGCTGGTGTTGGCCGCTGTGATGGTGATTATCTGTCAAATGAAGATCAATGTAACCAACGCCTATGCAGGCTCTATTGCATGGTCTAACTTTTTTTCGCGGCTAACTCACAGCCACCCGGGGCGCGTGGTGTGGTTGGTGTTTAATGTCACCATTGCTCTGCTGCTGATGGAGTTGGGTATTTACCAGGCGCTTGAGGCCATTTTAGGGATTTTTGCCATTGTAGCGGTGAGCTGGTTAGGCTCCTTGGCGGCCGACCTAATGGTGAACAAACCTTTGGGCTTGAGCCCATCGGTGATCGAATTTAAGCGTGCCCATTTATACGATATTAACCCAGTGGGCTTAGGGTCGATGTTGTTGGCAACGGCGGTGGGGCTTATCAGTTACCTCGGCTTTGCCGGTGAAGCTGCAAAAACCCTGTGTCATTTTATTAGTTTGGCGACCTGCTTTGTGGCGGTGCCGCTAATCGCCATAGCCACCAAAGGCCGCTATTACTTGGCGCGCCAGTCGCCGCAATTGATCCCGTTGATCAGTGAGCAAGCACAGCACCCGTTGGCGACCAGTCCTTATCATCGACCCTCTTTGGTTTGTGGTATTTGTGAGAACGAGTTTGAAAGCGAGGATATGAGCTATTGCACAGCTTACGCCTTACCTATTTGTTCTTTGTGCTGCTCGTTGGATGCGCGCTGTCTTGATAGCTGTAAGCCTCATGCACGGGCCTCAAACCAGTTTTTAGACCAGCTGTCGGCTTACTTTAGCCCTCGGGTAGTGAAGTGGATGAGCTCTCGCTTTGCGCGATTTTTAGGTTTGTTGGTGATCGTTAACTCGTTGAATGCGGCCTTATTGGCGGTAATTTATCGTCACATGTCACCAAGTACCGAAGGCGAATTGGTATTGCTTAATACCACCATGTTAACCCTGTTTTTCACCTTGTTAATTGCCTCGGGTGTGGTGTCTTGGCTGTTTTTGTTGGCACATGAAAGCCGTGTGGTGGCGCAACAGGAGTCGAACCGCCAGACCGAAAAGCTGACTCAAGAAATTGAGGCGCACCAAATTACCGACATGGCTCTACAAGCAGCTAAGGAACATGCCGAGCACGCCAGTGCTGCAAAAACTCGCTACATGACGGGTATGAGCCATGAGTTAAGAACGCCGCTTCAGTCCGTCTTGGGGTACGCTCAGTTACTCGGCGACAAGCCTGATATGCCCGATAAATACAAAAATGGCTTGGGTATTATCCATCGCAGTGGCCAATACTTGTCGGACTTAATAGAGGGTTTACTCGATATTTCAAAGATTGAGGCGGGGCGTTTGGAGTTGTTACGCGGTAGTGTTCAACTGCCCGTATTAATTGAGCAGCTCAGCGCCATGTTTGCGATGCAAGCCAAGCAGCGAGGTATTGGTTTTGAGTGCCGTGTGACCGATACCTTGCCGGACTATGTCACTGCGGATGAGAAACGCTTAAGGCAGGTGTTAATTAACCTGCTCAGTAATGCGATTAAATACACGCCGTCTGGGCAGGTGGTTTTTGAAGTGAAGTACCGCAACCAAGTGGCGGAGTTTTCGATTACCGATACAGGTTTGGGGATAGAGCCGCAGCACCTAGAGCGGATATTTGAGCCTTTTGAGCGTATTCGCTCGACGGATAATGCGCACCTGCCGGGTACGGGCCTTGGTCTGACCATTGTAAAGCTATTGACCGAGATTATGGGTGGTGATTTAAGAGTCGAAAGTCAGCCAAAACAAGGCAGTCGTTTTACTGTTAGCCTAATGTTACCGTGGGTCAGTTCGCCTACAGATAATGATCAAGAGCAGGTGGCGATGACAGGTTACGAAGGTGATCAAAAGACCCTGTGTATTGTGGATGACGACCCTGTATTGCGAGGTTTGCTAGTCGATTTATTTGCACCGCTTGGGTTTAATACCTTAGAAGCACACAATGCCCAAGCGTGTTTATCTTTGTTAAGCTCAGCCCAGCCAGACTTGTTTTTACTTGATATCTCTATGCCAGGAATGAGTGGATTAACCTTGGCAAAAACGCTCAGGGAGCAAGGCGTGCAGTCAAAAATCGTGATGTTATCGGCCAATGCTCATGAGTACGAAGAGCTAAAGCCGAGTCGCCCATTGGCGTTTGATGATTATTTGGTGAAGCCTGTAAGCAACCGCGAGCTGCTTGATAAGGTCGCGAAGCATTTAGACATTACTTGGAAAACTGCGGCGGTGCCCGAAATAACAGTTTCAGATGTTAACTCGGTGATGCATCAGGCGGCAGATAACCTTGCTGTCAAAGCGCCAAACCTATCGGACACCAGCCAGCGCTGGCCAGTGACTAACTCGCCCGAAGTGCGGGAACTGCTGGCGATGGCAGAAATGGGCTATCGCAAGGGAGTTGATGCGACGTTGGCTCAAATGGCACAAACGGGCTCGGTACCCGAGGCGTGCCTCGCTCATTTGCAGCACCTTCATAAAACCTTTCAATACACTTTAATGGCCGACAGCTTGGATGTAGCAGACGAATGAAACCTGTCACCCGTAATGACCTAGTTTTAGTAGTAGATGACTCGCCCGAGGCGCTTAGCCTTATCAACGATGCATTAGAAGACGAGGGTATGGATGTATTGGTGGCCCTCGAAGGCAAACAGGCACTCACCATTGCTCGGCGAATGCGTCCGGATATGGTGCTTATGGATGCAACCATGCCCGTAATGGATGGCTTTGAGGCCTGCCGAGCGATCAAGGCTGATCCTGCCTTGGCGTCTATTCCTGTAATTTTTATGACGGGGCTCAACGATACTCAAGATATCGTCAAGGGCCTTGAGGCTGGCGGCGTAGACTACCTCGTAAAACCCATCGCGCCGGATGAGTTGATTGCGCGTATGCGCGTACACTTAAACAATGCGCGCCTGACCCGCAGTGCGCAATCGGCATTAGACTCTACGGGGCAATTTTTAATGACCTTGTCGGCGACAGGGGATATTGTTTGGGCAACACCACAAGCGCGAGGTGTTTTGGCTAAAGCCCAAGTGGATGAGCAAGGCAGTGAGCTTAAGCCGCAAGTGGCACAGTGGCTCGCGCAATCGCGACAAGAGGGCGACGAGCTAGTGCTGGGCAGCTTAAGTTATCCTCTTTCATTACGACTGGTTAGCCAAGCCTCGCCAGACGAGATATTAGTTAAGCTGCTTGATGGTAATCGAGCATCGGGCGCTGCATTGTTACAAGCATCGTTGACACTTACCCAACGAGAGTCAGAAGTGCTGTTTTGGATTGCGAACGGCAAAACCAATCGCGAAGTGGCTGAAATACTAGACATGAGTCCTCGGACCGTTAACAAACACCTTGAGCAGGTGTTCCCCAAGCTTGGTGTAGAAAACCGAACGGCGGCGGCTGGTGTGGCGCTGCGGCTCATGGTTAAAGCCCAAGTCTAACGCTTTTTGTAAGTTTTCTTAGGTGATGGGTCGACAGTGAAACCGAGAGAGTGGTTATTATTAGGTACGCCTCAGGTATAATGTCGCGCCAAGGTGATAAGAAGGGGGTATGCGTACTCTCTTATGAGCCGATAATTAAAACGATAAAGTGACAATATAAAAACGAGAGCTATCAGATGAAGCTACATGACCCCTTCAATCGCATGGAGGCGCGCGACGAAAACCATTACCGTTCGTTTCGTGAATCTCTTTCGAAAGCGGGTGTGACCACTCAAGCTCAAGCCGAGGAAGCCCTCGCGAGTGTAAAAAGCCGTACTAAAGTCGGCGCTATGTTTGTGTTGGTGGTAACGGGTGTTTTGGCCTTAGTGTTTCCAGAATACCAATTGGCGGCAGGTGTGTTTGGTGCCGTATTGCTGTTTTGGTTTTACCAAACTCATCGTCGTGCGAGCAAGTTTATCAACCGCTACATTAACGAAGACTTAGGCACAGGTGCGACTGATGCCCAAACCGTTGCCGACGCGCAAACCCTGCTCAAAGTAGATGAAATTCCGAACCAGACTTCGGATGAATCTACCAACTCAAAAGATGAGACATCGCCAAAGCTTTAATGATGGCGCTGACGAATGCCCTTTGCTCATTAGCCTGAGCGAAGGGTGCTATTGATTGTCCGGTTTCTGCTCTGCTTTTCCTTATCTCCAACTCCTTCTGTTTTTCTAACTCGCTCCATCTGCACTTTATTTGCGTTTTTTGATGCCCAATCTCGACTGTGCGGTGGCTACTCAGCCGCGTCACGTCGTATCTGTGACGGCATTATTACAGCGTATACGTTAAATGACGTATATCACTGCGTTATTTAGCGCATGGTGCTGCTCGCCTTATTTTTCAATAATCCTTGAGACTTCTTAGCAGATAAGCCCCAAGCATTAGCTTGGAAGGCCTATCTAACACATGTTTGACCGCGCTAACGCTAATGCGTTTGGGCAAATTTAATATTCAAGGAACCTAAAGATGAAACTGAATAAGCTAGTAAAAGGCGTAGCGTTGGGCTTGGGTGCTTCTGTGCTAACCATGAGTGCAATGGCTGCAGACACCATCAAAGTGGGTGTTCTTCACTCATTATCCGGTACGATGGCGATCTCTGAAACGACGCTAAAAGACACCGTTTTGATGATGATCGAAGAGCAAAACAAAAAAGGTGGCTTGCTAGGTAAAAAGCTTGAAGCAGTGGTTGTTGACCCTGCATCTGACTGGCCTTTGTTTGCTGAGAAAACACGTGAGCTTCTAACTAAAGAAGAAGTAGACGTTATCTTCGGCTGCTGGACTTCAGTATCTCGTAAGTCTGTATTGCCTGTAATCGAAGAGCTCAACGGTCTTCTTTTCTACCCAGTACAGTACGAAGGCGAAGAGTCTTCTAAAAACGTATTCTACACAGGTGCTGCGCCTAACCAACAAGCGATCCCAGCGGTTGATTACCTAATGAACGACCTTGGCGTTGAGCGTTGGGTTCTAGCGGGTACTGACTACGTTTACCCACGTACCACTAACAAAATTCTAGAAGCTTACCTTAAGTCTAAGGGCGTAGCTGAAGAAGACATCATGATCAACTACACGCCTTTCGGTCACTCTGACTGGCAGTCAATCGTATCTGATGTTAAGAAGTTCGGTAGCGAAGGCAAGAAAACCGGCGTAGTTTCTACTATCAACGGTGACGCTAACGTACCTTTCTACAAAGAATTGGGTAACCAAGGTATCTCTGCAGAAGACATCCCTGTTGTTGCCTTCTCTGTAGGTGAGGAAGAACTTTCTGGTTTCGATACTAAGCCTCTACTCGGTCACCTAGCGGCTTGGAACTACTTCCAGAGCGTTGAAAGCGAAGAAAACGAAGCCTTCATCGAAAGCTGGAAAGCGTTCATCGGCAACCCTGACCGTGTAACCAACGACCCAATGGAAGCAACTTACATCGGCTTCAACATGTGGGCTCAAGCGGTAACTGATGCAGGTACTACAGATGTTGACGCTGTAGAACAAGCAATGATCGGTCAAGAAACTCCAAACCTAACGGGCGGCATCGCTGTCATGAACAAAAACCACCACTTGAGCAAGCCAGTTCTTATCGGTGAGATTCAAGAAGATGGTCAATTTGAAGTGGTTTGGGAAACTGAAGGTGTAGTACCTGGCGATGCTTGGTCTGACTTCCTACCTAGCTCTAAAGCACTTATCTCTGACTGGACTGCGCCAATCAAGTGTGGCAACTACAACACTGAAACTAAAGAGTGTTCTGGTCAGAACTACTAAGACTGCACTACTGAGCCCCCTAAGTAAGCATACTCGTGGGGGCACTATCCCGGCCTGAGATTCCTCGGGCCTTTTAGTTTTTTTGCGGAGCTTATCGTGAAACACTTCCTTGCACTTGTTGCTTGCTTGCTGATGTTTGGGCTGATGCCGTCAACAAGCCAAGCCGCCTCACCCGACTCAGCTTCGACCGAAGCCTTGCTTTTGGAGTTAACCAAAGCAAAGCTCAGCAAAGTTAAGCCGATACTTGAACAGCTGGAACAGTCTGGCGCAGAAGCGATGTTACCCATCTTTTCTGTGATGTTAGAAGGGCAGCTGTATTACGAAAAAGCCAACCGCAGTAACTTGCTGCAAGTCCAAAAAATTGATGGTGAAACCGTTCATACATCAATGTCCACGGGCGAGCAGGTTGAAACCCTTTCTAAGTCTAAGATTAAAAAAATACGTGTTAATAATCAGTTACGTATCTTTTTAAGGGGCGCTATTGCCCGAATTCAGATTTCTGCGGCTGACCCCATCGAGCGTGAGTCAGCCATTATGTCGTTAATTGGCAAGCTTGATAAAACCACGGTTGAAGCCATTCGTGCACGCCAAGCCACTGAAACCGACGAGAATGTACTCGCGGCTATGGCGTTGGCCAGTGCCATGTTTGATGTAACGGCACTCAAAGACACAGACGAGCGCCTGGCAGCGGTAGCCATTCTGGATGGCCGCTTAGAAAGTGATGTGCGAAACAAGCTTCAAGCCCTTGCCGACGGTGACAAAGACCCTGTGATCGCCGCGGCTGCGCAAGATGCTCTTGACGGTATCCAAAGCAAGATTGAATGGTATGGCTTTGTTGACCAGCTCTTCTTTGGTTTAAGCCTTGGCTCAGTATTACTTTTGGCCGCGATTGGACTTGCCATTACCTTTGGTGTGATGGGCGTGATTAATATGGCCCACGGCGAGATGATTATGCTGGGTGCCTACACCACCTATGTGGTGCAGCTATTAATGCCTAACTCTATTGACCTTTCTATTTGGGTGGCAATTCCGGCGGCTTTTGTAGTGTCGGGTTTGTTTGGTATTGCTATTGAGCGGGGCGTTATCCGCTTCTTACACGGTCGACCGCTAGAAACACTTTTGGCGACCTTTGGTATCAGCTTGATTTTACAACAGCTGGTGCGCACCGTTTTCTCTCCACTGAACCGTCAGGTGGATACACCAACGTGGATGAGTGGCTCTTGGGAAATTAACCCTGTGCTGTCTCTCACCTTAAACCGCTTATACATTCTAGCGTTTGCGCTGATTGTGTTCTTTGCCCTAATGCTAGTGCTTAAAAAAACCAACTTAGGTTTGAATGTCCGTGCGGTATCGCAAAACCGCGCCATGGCCAAGGCTATGGGTATTCGTACCGACCGAGTGGATGCGCTTACCTTTGGTTTGGGGTCGGGCATCGCCGGTATCGCAGGTGTGGCATTGAGCCAGCTTACTAACGTGGGGCCAAACCTAGGCCAAGCCTACATTATCGACTCTTTTATGGTCGTAGTGTTTGGTGGGGTAGGTAACTTGCTGGGTACCCTTGTTGCCGCTTTCTCGTTGGGTGTGGCGAACAAGTTCCTCGAGCCGGTGACTGGTTCGGTCTTAGCCAGCATTTTGATTCTTGTATTTATTATCCTGTTTATTCAAAAACGACCTAAAGGGTTGTTCCCGCAGAAGGGGAGGGCTGCAGAATGAGCCTAGTATCTCAGCTATTTTCGAGCAGCCATCGCCCGGGCGGGCGTGTTGCACCCTTTGTGATTTTGTTGGTGATTGTGACAGCGTACGCTTCGTTTTGTAACTTGGCGTTGTCGCCAGACTCACCGCTCTACGTTTCTACTTACACCATTACCTTGCTGGGTAAATACCTGTGTTATGCCATGTTGGCGCTCGCCGTTGATGTTATTTGGGGCTACTGCGGCATATTGAGCTTGGGCCATGGTGCGTTTTTCGCATTGGGTGGTTATGCCATGGGCATGTACCTTATGCGCCAAATTGGCGACCGTGGTGTGTACGGCGACCCTATCCTTCCTGACTTTATGGTGTTCTTAAACTGGAAGGAGTTACCGTGGTTTTGGTATGGCTTTGATCAATTCTGGTTTGCCATGCTAATGGCGCTGCTTGTGCCGGGTATCTTGGCCTTTGTGTTTGGCTGGTTGGCATTCCGCTCCCGTGTAACCGGTGTTTACTTGTCGATTATGACGCAAGCACTTACCTATGCCTTGTTGCTGGCTTTCTTCCGCAACGAAATGGGCTTTGGGGGTAACAACGGTCTAACCGACTTTAAAGACATTTTAGGCTTCGACCTTCAGTCTGATGCCACGCGTATTGGCTTGTTTATCACTACGGCGGTGGTGCTATCACTGGTGTTATTACTCAGCAGCTGGCTCATGCGCTCTAAGTTTGGTCGCATTGTTGTTGCTGTGCGAGACGGCGAACCACGCGCCCGTTTCTTGGGTTACCGAACCGACCATTACAAGGTGTACTTGTTCGTATTCTCAGCGCTAATCGCGGCGATTGCTGGTGCTTTGTATGTGCCGCAAGTGGGCATTATTAACCCAGGTGAATTTTCGCCACTTAACTCAATTGAGATTGTGATTTGGGTCGCAGTGGGTGGTCGCGGTACCTTAATTGGCGCGGTTATTGGGGCGCTGCTAGTTAACTATGCCAAAACTCGTTTTACTGCGATTTTACCTGACGGTTGGTTGTTCGCCCTGGGTGCCATGTTTGTGTTGGTTACCTTGTTCTTGCCAAAGGGCTTGATGGGACTATTTGACCAAATTAAAAACAAGCTCTTTAAAGGTAACCGTGCGGAAGGAGGTGCTCAATGAAGTCGTTAGATAACGTTCGCGACTTTATGCGTCGCGACCAAGTGTGGCCGTTTTTGAATGAAAACACGGCACATGTGGATGTTTCTCACCAAGTGCTGCTTTACGTTGAGGGTCTTAACCTTAGCTTTGACGGCTTTAAAGCCCTTAACGACCTTAACCTTTACATTAATGACGGCGAATTGCGTTGCTTAATTGGTGCTAACGGTGCGGGTAAAACCACGCTGATGGACGTGATTACCGGCAAAACGACGGCGGACTCGGGCACGGTTTATTTTGGCCAAAACATCAACTTGCTAAACCATAGCGAAGCTGAAATTGCTGAGCTGGGTATTGGCCGCAAGTTTCAAAAACCAACGGTGTTTGAGGCTCATTCAGTCTTCGACAACATCGAGCTATCGCTTAAGGCAAACAAGAGTGTGGTGCACTCTATCTTCACTCGTTTATCGCCTACCGAGATTGATCGTATTGATCATGTGCTCGAAATTATCGGCTTAAAAGAGCAGCGCTTTTTACAAGCAGGCTCGCTTTCTCATGGCCAAAAGCAATGGCTGGAGATTGGTATGTTGTTGGCTTCAGACCCGCGTTTATTGCTGGTGGACGAGCCCGTAGCCGGCATGACGGCCCAAGAAACAGAGCGTACCGCTGAGCTGCTAACGTCTTTGGCAGGTGAGCGAACCGTGGTCGTGGTTGAGCACGATATGGAATTTGTTCGTAGCATTGCTCGCACGGTGACAGTGTTACACCAAGGCTCGGTACTGGCCGAAGGCACCATGGACGAAGTTCAAAACGACCCAGACGTGATCGAAGTGTATTTGGGAGAAGACCATTGATTAGCATTAAAAACGTTAACCAGCTTTACGGTGGCACCCAAATCCTTTGGGACTTAAATCTAGAAATTAAAGAAGGCTCGATTACCTGCATTATGGGCCGAAACGGCGTGGGTAAAACCACCTTGCTCAAGTGCCTGATGGGGCTTTTGCCGGTTAAAGACGGCGAAATTTTGTATCAGGGTGAGCCAATTCAAGGAAAAATGGCCGAGTATCGCGCGCCTGCAGGTATTGGTTATGTACCGCAAGGTCGTGACATTTTTCCGATGCTCACCGTAGAGGAAAATCTACGTATTGGCTTGCCGGTTCGAAAGGATAAAAGCAAAGAAATCCCAGAAAAAATCTTTGAGCTTTTTCCGGTGTTAAAAGAGATGCTTCATCGCCGTGGCGGTGATCTGTCGGGTGGTCAGCAACAGCAGCTAGCCATTGGCCGAGCACTGGTCATTGAGCCTAAGGTTTTGATTTTAGACGAGCCCAATGAAGGTATTCAGCCCAACATCGTTAAACAAATTGGCGATGTTATTTTAAAGCTAAATGAAGAAGAGGGGTTGACGGTGATCCTTGTGGAGCAGAAACTGGGGTTTGCTCGTCGTGTTGGCAAGGAATTTAAACTCATGGAAAAAGGCCATGTTGTTGCCAGCGACCAGATGGAAAACCTCTCAGAAGAACTGATCCGTCAGTACTTGGCGGTATAGGAAGGAACTCGGTGTTATTAGAGAAACCGTCGGCCGCTGCGCCGGCGACCGAAGCTTCGCGCTGGCAAGCCTTTATCTCGCTTGATGTGGCAATGACGCCACGGGGCAGTGTGCTCAAGCGTGCGCGTCACCAAGGCCCTTTGTATATTCAAAAGGCGTTTTACCCCGAAGGTAAAAGCCACCCGCACTTGTATATTTTACATCCGCCGGGCGGCATGGTGTCGGGCGATCATTTAAGTATTCAAGTGAATGTCGACCAAAATGCAGGCTGTTTGGTCACTACACCAGGCGCGGGCCGTGTTTATCGCGCCCGCCCCGACCGTCTGACCCAGTATCAAACCGTTGAGCTAAACGTTGAACAAGATGGCTTAATGGAGTGGATGCCCCTCGAAAACATCGTGTTTAACGATGCCCATGCCAACCTCAAAACAGAAATAAAACTAGCAGACGGCGCCCAAGTAATTGCATGGGATGTTACCTGTCTAGGTCTGCCTGCTCGCAAAGAGCCTTTTACCAATGGCAGCCTGTCTCAAGGCTTTAATATTTATCAGCAAGGCCGCTTGGTACTGCGCGAGGTATTGCGAGTTAATGACAAAAACCGTCAGATCATGGCCTCCAAAGCGGGGCTAGACCATCAAGATGTGAATGGCTTGATGGTCGCTGGCCCTTGGCCTGAAGGCGTACCCGAAGAGGTGATGCCGGCGCTGCAAGCCTGTTGCGATGACTGGCAACAAAAAGAAGGTAACTTGGCTGCAGGTGCCAGTGATGTGGATGGTTTTTTAACGATTCGTTGTGTGGGCGTTTGTTCTGAGCGGGCGCGCTTTTTATTTACTGATTGCTGGCAGATATTGCGGCCAGCACTTACCGGCAAGCCGGCGTGTAAGCCTCGTATTTGGGCAACCTAACGGCATAACAAAAGACACAGAATAGGTTACGTAATGGAACTGTTACCCAGAGAAAAAGACAAACTATTGGTTTTTACTGCTGCGCTTTTGGCTGAACGTCGCCTAAATCGTGGTTTAAAGCTGAATTACCCAGAAGCCATGGCGTACATCACCATGGAGATTATTGAAGGGGCGCGCGATGGTAAAACCGTCGCTGAGCTAATGAGCTACGGTAAAGAGCTATTAACGGCCGAGCAGGTAATGGATGGCGTACCGGAGCTTATTCACGAAGTACAAGTCGAAGCCACCTTTCCTGACGGCACAAAGCTTGTCACTGTTCACAACCCAATCAGCTAAGCCGCTAGGCACACACAAGGAGGCAGTATGATTCCTGGAGAAATCCAAGTTGCCGAAGGCAGCATTCAGCTTAACGAAGGGCGCAAAACCGTGACGCTACGGGTTGAAAACAGTGGCGATCGTCCTGTTCAGGTGGGCTCTCATTATCACTTTTTTGAAGTGAACCCCGCGCTTATTTTTGACCGTGAGTTAACGAAAGGTTACCGCCTGAATATCGCTTCGGGCACGGCTGTACGTTTTGAGCCTGGCCAAGGCCGCGAGGTAGAGCTGGTTGAATATGCGGGCACCAAAACCATTTATGGTTTCCGTGGTGAAGTGATGGGCTCGTTAGAAGAGGAGGCGAACTAATGGCTGAGATGGATCGCGAAAGTTATGCTCAAATGTTCGGCCCAACCACCGGCGACCGTGTTCGTTTAGGTGATACCGAGCTTTGGATTCAAGTCGAGAAAGATTTTACCACCTACGGCGATGAGGTGAAGTTTGGTGGCGGTAAGGTGATTCGTGATGGCATGGGCCAAAGCCAATGCACCAACGATATTGCCGTTGACCTAGTCATCACCAATGCCTTGATTTTGGATCACTGGGGTATTGTAAAAGCCGACGTCGGTATTAAAGAAGGGCGTGTAGCCGCTATTGGTAAGGCGGGTAACCCAGACGTTCAAGATAACGTTGATATTGTGATTGGCCCAGGTACTGAAGTAATTGCGGGCGAAGGCTCTATTTTAACCGCAGGCGGTATTGATGCGCACATTCACTTTATTTGCCCGCAGCAAATTGAAGAAGCTTTAATGTCGGGTGTGACCACCATGATTGGTGGCGGCACCGGCCCAGCAACCGGAACGAATGCAACCACCTGTACACCTGGCCCTTGGTATATGGGCAAGATGTTGCAGGCAACAGACGACATGCCAATGAACCTAGGCTTTTTAGGTAAAGGTAATGCAAGTTTGCCCGGCTCACTTGAGGAACAACTAGAAGCGGGTGCATGTGGTCTTAAACTGCACGAAGACTGGGGTACTACCCCTGCATCGATTGATACCTGTTTGAGCGTCGCCGAAAAGTACGATGTGCAGGTGGCGATTCACACAGATACGCTAAACGAGTCTGGTTTTGTTGATGACACCATTGGTGCCTTTAAAGACCGTGTTATTCACACTTACCACACTGAAGGTGCAGGCGGTGGTCACGCGCCGGATATTATCCGTGCTTGTGGTTACCCGAATGTATTGCCGTCTTCTACTAACCCAACGCGCCCTTACACGGTTAACACCGTAGACGAGCACTTGGACATGTTGATGGTGTGCCACCACCTTGATAGCAGTATTCCAGAAGACGTGGCCTTTGCTGACTCGCGTATTCGTAAAGAAACCATTGCCGCGGAAGATATTTTTCACGACCGTGGTGCTTTCAGCATGATTTCTTCTGACTCGCAGGCCATGGGCCGTGTGGGCGAGGTGGTCACCCGTACTTGGCAAACCGCACACAAAATGAAAACCCAATTTGGTTTGCTAAAAGAAGATGAAAGTGTGGGCGCCGACAACCTTCGCGCAAAACGCTACATCGCTAAGTACACCATTAACCCAGCCATTACCCATGGTATTTCTCATGAAGTGGGCTCTATTGAGGTGGGTAAATTGGCGGACTTGGTACTGTGGAAGCCTGCCTTCTTTGCAGTGAAACCTTCCATGATTATTAAAGGTGGCATGATTGCCGCTGCGCCGATGGGCGACCCTAACGCTTCGATTCCAACACCGCAGCCAGTGCATTACCGCCCAATGTTTGGTGCCCACGGTTTAGCGGCGTCGCAAACGTCTGTGACCTTTGTATCGCAAGCGGCGCTGGATAAAGACATCGGCCAAGAGCTTGGCCTAAAGCGTAAGCTGGTGGCGTGTAAAAACACCCGTAATATTCGCAAGTCAGATATGGTGCTCAACGATTGGCAGCCCACCATTAGTGTTGACCCACAAACCTATGAAGTACGTGCCGACGGCGAGTTACTGACGTGTGAACCCGCCACTGAATTACCATTGGCACAATTGTACTGCTTGTTCTGAGGTTTTAATGATAGATATTTACGAACGCCTAGGCACTCATTGTCACGAAAGCTGCTACGACGTTGTTGAGCTTGACCACTTGCAGCGTGACCGTGGTCGCTTGCGTTTATTTGGTAAAAACACCGGCGAAGAAGTGCGCGTATTCTTAGAGCGTGGTAAGCCTCTGCTGGTGGGTGAATGGCTTAAGTCGGAGTGTGGCAAATACGTGCAAGTGGTTGGTGCGACAGAGTCTGTGGCTGAGGCCAGCTGTGAAGACTGGTTTACCTTTGCTCGTGCGTGTTACCACTTGGGTAACCGCCATGTGCGTTTGCAAGTGTTGGAGCGCAAGCTTCTGATTAAGCCCGACCATGTGCTTGAAGATATGCTCGTGCAGCTGGGTTTAACCGTTACTCACGCTCAGGCGGTGTTTGTGCCTGAGCCGGGTGCCTACAGCGGTGGCGGTCATCACCACCATCACCACGATGACGATCATGACCACGACCATCACGGGCACAGCCATGCACACTGATACGCAGCTGTTTCGGCTGTTACAGCTAAGTAGTGTCAGCTTGCCGGTAGGGGGCTTTGCCTTCTCGCAAGGGATGGAATACGCCATTGATGCTGGTTGGGTAAAAAACTACGCGCAAACGAAGGCATGGCTCGAAGACCAACTAGAGCATTCGGTGGCGTGGGTGGATTTACCCTTGTTGCGTTTAGCTAAAGACGCAGCCGAGCATCATGACCTTGTTGCCTTAATGGCCCTAAACGATTTGGCGTTGGCGTGTCGAGAAACCAAAGAGTTACGCTTAAACGATACGGCAATGGGTGAGGCGCTTGCGCGTTTGCTGCGAAGCCAAGGCGTAGATGTACCTTTTGCGGTCGCTGAGCCAGTTAGCTTTGTTGTGCTCTTTGCGGTCGCTGCAGCCCACTGGAACATCAATACCCCAGACACGCTCAAGGGCTTTGTTTGGGCTTGGTTAGAAAACCAAGTCGCAGCGGCTACCAAATTGGTGCCTTTGGGACAAACCCAAGCGCAAACACTCCTTGGCGAATTACAGCCCGCGCTATGCGAAACCATTAACGACAGCTTAGCGGTAGATCAAGACGAAGTGGGTGCAGCCTTGCCGATGCTAGCCATCGCCAGCGCTCGCCACGAGACCCAGTATTCACGACTATTTCGGTCTTAAATTATTGACCTGAAATTGAGGACAAAAAAATGAAAAAACAAACATTACGTGTAGGTGTCGGCGGTCCTGTCGGCTCAGGTAAAACGGCGCTATTGCGCTCTTTGTGTGCAGCCATGCGTGACCACTACGACATTGCAGTGGTAACGAACGATATTTATACCCAAGAAGACGCTAAGTTTTTGACCGAGCACGAAGCCTTGTCGCAAGACCGTATTATCGGTGTCGAGACAGGTGGTTGCCCACACACTGCAATTCGTGAAGATGCCTCTATGAACCTTGCAGCTATTGATCAGCTGTTGGCGCGCTTTGGTGAGTTGGATGTGGTTTTTGTTGAAAGTGGTGGCGATAACCTGAGTGCGACCTTTAGCCCAGAGTTATCGGACCTGACCATTTACGTGATTGACGTATCCGCGGGCGACAAAATTCCACGTAAAGGTGGCCCAGGTATTACTAAGTCAGACCTGTTAATTATTAACAAAACCGACTTAGCGCCGTTGGTGGGTGCATCACTAGAGGTGATGGATCGTGATGCGCGTAAAATGCGTGGCGATCGTCCTTTTGTGTTTTCTAACTTAAAAGAAGCAAAAGGCCTAGACGATATTATTCAGTTTATCGTTGAAGAAGGTATGCTAGAGAAACGTGACTTGGCACCTGCCCAAGCCGTGGTTAAGCACGAAGGTTACCCAGAGCAGTCTCAAGCTTAAACAGCCTTTGTAGCTTTGTTTGTTTTTAGATAAATAAGTTAAGGATTTGATATGGTTTCTCGTTTAATGGCCGCGCTTTTGGCGCTTTCACCTGCGGCGGTTTTTGCTCATGAGTCGGCAGTTCATTATGTTCCTCATGGTTTTGCTGCGGGCCTAGTGCACCCACTTTTAGGTTTAGACCACCTTGCGGTTATGTTTGCAGTAGGTTACTGGATGGCAGGTAAATACGCAGGCGTAACGTCTACACGTATGTCAGCGATCTTTGTGGGTGCTTTGGCGTTAGGCGCAGTTTCTGGTTTGGCAGCCGGCGTTGCCGTAGAACAGGTGATTTTGCTGTCTGTATTTGTTGCAGCAGCGGTACTGCTAACGGGCAAAGCCTTTAACACCAAGTTGGTGGCTGCTGTGCTAGCAAGTATTGCTGTGTTCCACGGTATTGCTCACGGCCATGAAATGCCAGCAGATTCTGTACAAGTTATGTATGTACTGGGCTTCTCAATTGCCTGTGCGGGTTTGGTAGCACTGGGCTACCGTACGAATGCGTTGCTTATTCAAGTTGCACCTAAACTACACGCTAAGCTTGTAGCGGGCGTTGTAGCTTTGTGTGGCGTGCTAACTTTCGCAGGTTAAGCGCAGTTAAGCCTTTTACTCGTTGAGTAAACCCGCGTTGCCCTAACTCAAGTGGTTAGGGCAACACTTAAATCTCTCGAGAGGCCACGTCTTTTACGTCTTCCATTACCACAAAGGTACTGGTTTGCTTAACATTGGGCAGGCTAGATATCTTCTCACCTAACACTTCTCGAAAGCTCTCAATATCGGCGGTACGTACCTTTACAAGGTAATCAAAGTTGCCGGCGATCATATGACACTGCTCTACCTCGGGCACTTCTCGAATCGCTTCATTAAACGCGACCAGCGCTTTTGTTTTGGTGTCGTTCATGGTGACTTGCACAAATGCGACATGGCGAGCGCCCAGCTTCTTTTGGTCGATAATGGCGGTATAGCCCTGAATAAACTTTTGCTCTTCTAGGCGCTTTACACGAACCTGACAGGGGGTTTTGGACAGGCCCACCGTGGATGCGAGTTCGGTAATCGTCACGCGCGCATTTTTTTGCAGCTCGCGCAAAATCGACATATCGAGCTTATCTAACAGGTCCACATTCCTCTCCTTTCGGTCGTCTCTCGTTCGTTAAAAGGTCTTTTGCATATACTCTGACAACAGCAGGTGAGCAGTTTGGCCTTTCTGCTTATCTATTGTAGGGGTTTAGCCTGTGGAATAGGGTAAAAAATGTAAAAAATACTATATGAGGCGCTAATTTAGGGCTTAATTCGATTTTTAGGTGTAATAAAAGAACAATATCCTAAAAATAGAGCCATTTAAGGGAAATAAACTAATCATATCCCTGTAACATTTTATCCTGTTGTATCTTTATTGATCAGTAGTCACTTTTTCTTCTGGAGGCTGGATAAAGGGAGAAAAAATGACCTCGCCTAAACTGAGTGTAGGGCATACCAACAATAATAAGTTTTTACAAAACACAGAGGATTTTTATGATTACCCTGACTTTTGTTCTTTATCTGATTCTGATGCTTGGCATCGGTATAGTCGCATACCGTCGCACTCAGGATCTGTCCGATTACGTCCTAGGTGGCCGTAATCTTGGGCCGATCCCAAGTGCGTTGAGTGCTGGCGCATCAGACATGAGTGGTTGGCTACTTATGGGCCTTCCTGGATATGCCATGGCTGCAGGCTTTGGTTCTTTTTGGTTAGCTGGCGGCCTGTTGGTCGGTACTTGGCTTAACTGGTTACTGGTAGCACAGCGTTTGCGTGTGTACTCGCAACGTGCAGACGATGCCCTAACGCTACCGGCATTTTTTGAGAAACGTTTTGAAGACAACAGCCACTCACTGCGTGTGATTTCGGCGGTATTTGTATTGGTTTTCTTCCTGTTCTACACCAGCTCAGGCTTGGTAGCAGGCGGTAAGCTATTCGAAACCGTATTCGGCTTTGATTACACCATTGCTGTACTTATTGGTGCTGCAGCGGTGATCTCTTACACCTTATTTGGTGGCTTCTTGGCGGTGTCTTGGACGGATGTAGTGCAAGGCTTGCTAATGGTTGGCGCGCTTATTTTGGTTCCTCTTATCGCGATGGGCGAAATTGGTGGCCTAAGCGGTACTTTGGCGGCAGTTGAAGCGAAAAACCCAGAGCTATTAAACATGTTTACCAATACTGACGGTGAAACCATCACACTGATTGGTACCTTGTCGTTGGTAGGCTGGGGCTTGGGTTACTTTGGCCAGCCACACGTTTTGGCGCGCTTTAAAGGTATTAAGAGCAAAGATGCTGTACCTGCGGCACGTCGCATTGCGGTTATTTGGTCTGCCGTGTCTATGGCGGGTGCGTGTTTTATCGGCTTGGCTGCTATTGGTTTCCTACCAGAAGGCCTAGGCGATAACGAAACTGTATTTATGGTAATGGTAGATGCGCTGTTCCACCCAACCATCGCAGGTATCTTGCTAGCGGCTATTTTGGCGGCGGTAATGAGTACCGCAGACTCGCAATTGTTGGTGTCTTCATCTGCATTGGCGGAAGACTTTTACAAGGCGCTTTTCAACAAAGATGCAACACCTGCACAGCTTGTTAAAGTAGGCCGTATTGCGGTGGTTGTGATCGCAGTGATCGCGACTGGGCTAGCGCTGGATAAAGACTCGCAAGTACTTGAGCTTGTATCTTACGCTTGGGCTGGTTTTGGTGCGGCGTTTGGTCCTGCGTTGATTCTGTCTCTATACTGGAAACAGATGACGAAAGCGGGCGCACTGGCAGGTATTGTTGTTGGTGGCTTAACTGTTGTGGTTTGGAAGCAGCTTTCAGGTGGTTGGTTCGATCTTTACGAGATCATTCCAGGTGTTATCTTAGGCTTTATCGCCATTGTGGTGGTGTCTAAGTTTAGCCAAGCGCCTTCTGCCCGTGTGTTGGCAAAGTTTGACGAAGTAGACGCTGAGATTAAGCAATAATCGCTTAATTCACGTAAGACGATTCGTCTTTCTCTGAAGCCCCAGTAAGTTATCTTGCTGGGGCTTTTGTTTATAAAGTGGGTGTTTTTATTTATATAAAGTCTAAAAATTATAAAAAATTTAGTTAAATAGTCATGTATTTGTCACTAATACAAAGAATATGACTTTTGTTGTCTCGTTAAAATTGTACCAATATTGATGAGGTATTTTTTATGAGTCTAACTACAACCCAACTTCGCCAAGTGATTCGAGATCACTATTTGGCCGACGAGCACCAAATCTTATCGCGCTTGATGCAGCGTTCTGAGCTGACACAAGCTGACCGCGCACATATTTCTTCAGATGCAGCAGAGCTCGTGAGTCGTGTGCGTACCGAGAGTACGCCCTCGCTGATGGAAAAATTTTTAGCTGAATATGGTCTAACCACCAAAGAAGGCGTCGCGCTGATGTGCCTTGCCGAAGCATTGCTTCGTGTGCCCGATAACACCACCATTGATGACCTAATTGAAGACAAGGTGGCGACGGGTAACTGGAAAGAGCACCTTGGGCAGTCCGCTTCTTCTTTGGTGAATAGCTCAACTTGGGCATTGCTTGTAACCGGCAAGCTGCTGAAAGAGAGCGAGCACCAGAGTTTACAAACCCACCTGCGTGGCATGTTTAAGCGCCTTGGCGAACCGTTGATTCGCAAAGCCGTTGGTCAGGCGATGAAGGAATTGGGCCGCCAATTTGTATTGGGGCAAACGATTGAGTCTGCGGCCAAGCGTGCAACGAAGCTGGAGTCGAAAGGCTACACCTACTCTTACGATATGTTGGGTGAAGCCGCGCGTACCGATGCTGATGCCTTGCGTTATCATGCCGCCTACAGTGATGCCATTAGCGGTCTAACACCTGCTTGTGTGCATCAAGACATTCGCCAGAACCCTGGTATTTCGGTGAAGCTGTCCGCTTTGCACCCTCGTTATGAGATGGGCCAAAAAGCCCGTGTTATGGAAGAGCTGGTGGAGCGCACCTTGTCTTTGGCATTGCAAGCCAAGCAAGCGAACATGGGCTTTAATATTGATGCCGAAGAGGCTGATCGCTTAGATCTATCTTTGGATGTGATTGAGGCTGTATTGGCCGATGAGCGTTTAAAAGGCTGGACCGGCTTTGGCGTGGTGGTACAAGCCTTTGGTCAACGGGCAAGCTATGTCTTGGACTGGTTGCATACACTGGCGACTCAGCTTGATCGCCAAATTATGGTGCGTTTGGTTAAAGGTGCTTACTGGGATGCGGAGATCAAGCGCGCACAAGTGCTGGGCTTAGAAAGCTTCCCGGTGTACACCCGCAAGGTCAATTCTGACCTGTCGTACATGTGCTGTGCTGAAAAGCTAATGACTATGACCGACCGCATTTATCCGCAATTTGCTACACACAATGCGCACTCTACGGCAACGGTACTTTACCTTGCTAAAAAACACGGTGTGACCCACTTTGAGTTCCAGCGTCTTCACGGCATGGGCGAATCGTTACACGATGAGATTTTGACCACTCAAGGCACGCGTTGTCGTATTTACGCACCTGTTGGTGCGCACGAAGACCTTCTGGCTTACTTGGTTCGTCGACTGCTAGAAAACGGCGCGAACAGCTCGTTTGTAAACCAAATTGTTGACCACCGCATTGCGCCTCAAGAAATTGCGAAAGATCCTTTTGATCAAGTACAAGGCTACGGCCAGCAGGTCGCTAACCCTGCCATCGTTGCACCTTTGGCGCTTTTTGGTGAAGGCCGTTTAAATGCGAAAGGCTGGGATATTACTGACCCAACCACGCTGGCGCGTTTAGAACCTTTGCGCGATACCTTTGCCCAACACAAGTGGCGTGCTAAGCCAATGATCGCTGGTTTAACCGCGTCTGGCGACGCAGTCGAAGTGCGTAACCCTGCTAATCCTGACGATGTGGTGGGTTACTTGTCAGAAACTCAGCCTGCAGAAATTGAAGCGGCGATTAGTGCCGCGCGTTTGGGTTTTGGTCGCTGGCGTGCGACTTCGGCGCATGCACGAGCAAAATGTTTGCGCAAAGTGGCAGACTTGTTTGAAGCCCACACACCTGAGCTGATGGCACTGGCGTGTCGTGAAGCCGGTAAAACGCTACTCGACGCCGTTGGCGAAGTGCGCGAGGCCGTAGACTTTGCTCGTTACTATGCCAACCAAGCCGAAAAACATGCACTTGATGAGCCGCGTGGTGTGTTGACTTGTATTTCGCCATGGAACTTTCCGTTGGCGATTTTCTCAGGCCAAGTGCTGGCCGCGGTAGCCGCGGGTAACAGCGTATTGGCTAAGCCAGCCGATCAAACGCCACTTATTGCAGCACGCGCTGTGGCGCTGATGCATGAAGCAGGTATCCCTGTTGATGTGATTCAGCTTTTGCCTGGTTCTGGTTTGAATGTGGGTGTGCCGCTGACCTCTGACGAGCGTATTGCTGGTGTATGTTTTACTGGTTCGACTGCCACGGCTCAGCACATTAACCGTGCGATGGCCGCCAACATGGCACCACAAGCACCGCTAGTGGCCGAAACGGGTGGTATGAATGCGATGATCGTGGATTCCACTGCATTACCTGAGCAAGTGGTACGCGATGTATTGATGTCGGCTTTCCAAAGTGCGGGTCAACGCTGTTCGGCGCTTCGCGTGCTTTATTTGCAAGAAGACATCGCCCACATCGTTTTGCCGATGTTGTATGGCGCGATGGACGAGCTTCGTTTAGGTAACCCTTGGCTACTTAGCAGTGATATTGGTCCAGTCATTGATGTGGCGGCACAGCAAAAGATTACCCAGCATATCGCTAAGTACGAAGCCTCTGGTCGCTTATTAAAATCAGTAGGCATTCCGTCAAAAGGCACCTATGTGGCGCCTACGGTACTAAAAATTGATGGCATTGCAGAGCTGGATGAAGAAATTTTTGGCCCTGTATTACATGTGGCGACCTTTGCGGCGGGGCAGCTTGATAACGTCGTAGATGCAATTAACGCCAAGGGCTTTGGTTTGACCTTTGGTCTGCACACGCGTGTTGATAATCGAGTCGAGCAGGTGGTGAATCGCATTAACGTGGGTAACGTTTACGTCAACCGCAACCAAATTGGTGCCATTGTCGGTTCGCAGCCGTTTGGTGGCGAAGGGCTTTCAGGTACGGGACCAAAAGCGGGTGGCCCTCACTATGTGAAGCGTTTTACTCAGCCAACGGTTCCGGCGGGTAAAAAAGGGTTTTCGGGTAGCGTTGTTTCTAGCGAAGTGGTCGCAAAGTTGGTGGCTGCTTTGGATACTACCTCGTGGCAAAACGAAACTGATCCGAGTGCGCGTTTATCGGTATTTTCTGGTGTTTTAGAGGCCGTTGCACCTTTGCGCACAGGAGCACTAGGTAGCGAAGAAATGCCTGGGCCAACAGGCGAGCTTAACTTGCTATCACACGCAAGCCGCGGAGTGGTGCTGTGTTTGGGGCCAGACCTTGAAAGCGCTAAACGCCAAGCCGTGGCAGCCTTGCTACAAGGTAATGGCGTGGTGCTGGTAAGTACAGGTGTTAGTGACTTTGTACAGCAGTGCCAGCAGTATGGCTTGCCAGTGCAGGGCGCTAACGGCATGCTCGATGAGAAGGGGATTATTGGAGCGAATGTTGATGCTGTGTGTTGCAACGGTAACCCGAGCAGCTTAGCGACTGTGCGCAAGGCGCTGGCGCAGCGAGATGGGGCGTTAATTCCGTTGATCACGGAGTGGAACCAACCAGAGCGCTTTGTGCTTGAACGTCACTTGTGTATCGACACCACAGCAGCAGGCGGTAACGCTAGCCTCATCGCTTCGGTATAGCGCTCTCGTTATACCCCCAAGCCGCACCCTGTTGTAAGCCGCTTCGCTAGCCGTCGCGGCGACACAAAAACGGCCACGCTGGGTGGCCGTTCTTCTAGTCCTATCATTCTTTGTTTAGCGATTCGTCAGCAAAGAACATTTGCCCGCTCAATGAGCGGGTCTTTTTTGTTACCTTTTGTGGTTACTGCAAGGCAACCACGATAATCGACTGGTACACCTTCCAGCGCGTCGGAATGACTACGCATCGGGTGTTTTCTGGTAAGCGGATTCGCTCAGGTGAGCCTTGTACGACCACAGGTACCGAGATTAAAAACTCCGAGCCAAACGCTTTTCGTGCATTACCTGCAATGGTGTTGGCAATTTCGCCAGCCACGTCACATAGGTGCTCGTTAGTCACTTCGCTTTCGCCCATGGTAAGCAAAATGTAGCTTAAAAGTGCTTGCGGGCAGGTGTAGTAAACACAGCCTTTGTTTTTGCCTGATACGCCAATAATGCCGGTAAAGTCTGACACCACTGGCTCTTTTGAGTCGAGAAGGTAAGGGACGCCGATTTCAACTTCATCAACGCCAATTTGCTTGTAAAAGTGAGACAAGCTCTCGATAAAGACTTCGATTGCTTTTTGATCCATGGTGGAAGTTCCTTCTGCGTGCTTTGGCCGCTAATCAGCCAAAGCACGATATCGAGTTATGATTGGCGTTAGTTAGCAAGCTCTAAAAGTGACTTTTTGAGCTCTTCATCGCTAAAGGGCTTGCACAAAAAGCCATGTGCGCCATTGCTCAGGGCACGAATGGCTGTAGCTTTGTCGGCCAACGCCGAAACCACTAAGATTCGTGCGTGTGGACATACCGAAGCCAGTACAGGAATGGCATCAATGCCGTCCATCGTTGGCATGGTCAGGTCAATGGTAATCATGTCAGGCGACGTCTGTTTGGCAAGTTCGATGGCTTCAGCACCATCAGCCGCCGTACCTACCACCGTGTAGTCCTCAAGACCGTGGGTACGTGAAATACGACGACGAATAACCGTAGAGTCGTCAACAATCATCAAGCGTTTCATAAAATAAATAGTCCTTTTTTAAGCCGCTGAAGTTGGAATGAGGAATGAAATCTCACAGTGTTTGGTTGCGCGGCTAGAAATTCGCAAGCGGCCTTTAAGGTCATTTACGTGACTACGCACCAGATCCATACCTACGCCACGGCCACCATGGCTGTCGGCTGAGTCAAGGGTAGAGAAGCCCGGCATAAAGATAAGGCTCATCACTTTGCTAGAGCTAAATGACTCTAGCTCAGCTGCTGAGTACATGCCTTGTTTGTGCGCGCGCTCGCGAATCTGGTCCAAGTCAAGGCCGCGACCATCATCGCGTACGCCGACGCGAATACCGCCTTCGTCTTGCTTCACCATGACTTTAATCGTACCACTGCTGCTCTTACCTAAAAGCTCGCGGTCGACGGACTCTTCAATGCCGTGAACAGCTGAGTTGCGCGCCATCTGTAGTACACAGTCATCAATCATGGCAGCTTGCGCTTCAGTAAGCGTTTTGTAAGCGTCGTCTTCAAACTCGACCTTAATTTGTTTGCCTTTTTCAGACGCAATAGTAGCTACAAGGCTTGAGATTTTGCCTCGGTTTAGTTTGCGTTCTTTTGGAGCTTCAAGGCTGATCTCTGCGGTAATTTCAGCGTTTTTGTTACCACTGTGGATAAGGTCAAACAGCTCCTGCAGCTCGGCTAACATAGAGTAGAAGCCATTAAGACCTAGGGTTAGTGGCAAGAAGTCACCACCCTGAAGGTCTGCTTTACCTTTTAGAGTTTCAAGCTGGTCTTCAAACTTGTGCGCTGCATCGACTACGTGGGTCAGGCTCAATGCGCCCGCATCGCCTTTAATGCGATGCATTAGGCGGTAGGTGCTGTCGATCTTGCTCGCGTACTGATGCGCATGGGCTGCTTTGTCACGCAGGATATCGTTAATAGCACTTAAGCTCTTGTCTGTTTCAGCCAAGAAGGTACGGAAGGTGTCTGCCTCAATGTGAAGCAGCTTTTTAAGCGCACCGGCTTGCATGCCACTGTTTTGACGCTCGCGCTCTAGTGCTGCACGTAGTTCTACGTTCTCAGTAATATCCTGAACGGTTACCAAGATGTGACGAATTTCGCCTTCCATAATAACGCGGTTAAATACGAACGACAGGTGCTTAACGCTGTAGTGGCCATTGCTTTCAAGCAGGTTAACCTCAAGGTCGCTTAACGGGTTAAGTGAGCCTACCAAGTTCTCTTTTACCGTTGGGTTAAGCAGTAGCTTGATGTATTCCTCGGCCGTTTCCATCTCTGACTCAAGTACCAGTGATTGGAGGAGGGCTCTGAAGGACATGCCTGCATACTCTCGTTCACCAAAGATCTGGTTAAGAGAGCTAGAGTACTGAGTTCCGATGGTTAAGTCAGTATCGATGAGGAGCAGGCCCTCTTGTACCGTATCAAGAATCTCCTCGGTCTCACGACGAGCTTCCTCTGTCTGCGCATCACTGCGGCGGAGCTGGCCTACAAAGTGGACCAAGATAACAAAGAAGTTAATGATCGCGAAGGTAATTGCACCGGTTTGAATCATACGCAAGTTAAACGACTTGTCTTTAGCGATTTGCTCAAGTTCGTTAGTCAGGTCGTTCATCAATTTTAGCAGGGTAAGGTTGTTACCCTTCATGATCACCAAGAGGTCGTCGAGGTATTCTTGGTGAACAGGGCTACTAGCAGGCGCAGATCGAAGCTTTTCCAAATCGTCTTTGATGGGCGTCCAGATCTTTTTAGCCTCGTCTACAGCGGCTCGTGCCAATGGCGTAGAAACTTGTCCCAGCTGAATGTTGTTACCAGCTGCGTTCATTGTTTGAGCGCCCACATCAAATGCCGTGAGTGTTTGGTCAAACAGGCTAATCGCGCCCTCAAGCTCTTTAAATGCTTGGTCGCCTGATTCGCCAAGAAGGCGGGCAGTGTTGTAATCGTAAAGTGCTTTGGTCGCCTTCTGCGAAAGCATCCGCTGACGACCGGCCAAGTTTACGTTTACGGCATCGTCGGCAATTTGCGACGAAATATAGAAGTTAAGTACAAGTACACCTAAATCAAGGAAGATGAACATCGCGATCGCACCTACGATTGCACGATATTTACCTAATTCTGCTAATGAGAACATGAAGCCTCCGCGTCTCTAAAAATAATCCTTCGCTGTCGGGGGTTCTATCAAATTACATGCCAAGGTGGTGAAAATTTGCGTTTGCGCAAATTTTGGCCCAAAACCTTTGTCATCCTTAATAAACCTCTGGGAGCGTTAGCCTAGTGATCAAATATTACGAAATTAATATCAAAAATCAGTCGTTATTATGAGGCTTGTTGGTGCTTAATGCCCGTGTTTGGTGCAAAATTTTATAGCTTGTTGCATTTGAGCGCTCAAAAATTAGACTTTGGCCTAGGTCACAACATAAAAATTACTCAATTCCCCCTTTAATTCCTTCGTTTTACTGTAGTCTTAATTTGCTGTGTTCCAATATCCATAAGCTCTGTAGGGAGATGATATTTTAGCTTTTTGAGCGCGAGTTTCTGGCAGCTTAATAGCGCATGACTCGTTTAAAAAGAGTTAACACAACTGTTTGAAAATAAGTCTGCAGCAAAATATTGTCTCGTTTTGGGCTAAAAATAGCAGGGTTAGTGGTCAATTTTGGGGCGTGGTGACGATGAGTGCCGATAGAAGTTTTGAGGAGGGGAGCTATGGCGCCGGAATGCTGCCCGCTTTTAGCTCACTTTTTGGCGAATTGGCTAGATGATTAGAGCAATTGAAGTTGCTCGCCAGTTACTTACCAGTCACTTACAAAGCTTAACAACCTGATTTTTCGGCAAATTTTCTTGCCCATTAGTTTTCGAAGGGGTAATATACGCGCCTTCAAATCGACGGGCTATGTCATATGGCTTGATCGTCTCCGGTGAGTTGTCCGAGTGGCCGAAGGAGCACGCCTGGAAAGTGTGTATACGGAAACGTATCGAGAGTTCGAATCTCTCACTCACCGCCATTTATCTTTTTTTTCAAAATAACCATTAAATATCAGAGTCTTGCGCTTCCGTAATCGGTTGTATTTCTCGTTTTTTATCTAGGCTAAACGTTCCCCTCAAAGCTGACTCACCTTGTTAGCTAACTTAGCCATAGCCAGATACTCACGCCCATAATCAGTAGGCCAGACACCTTGTTCATTGTGCGAACGTTTTCTGAGCGTCCAAGTAGGTGTTTTAAGCTTTTTCCGCCCGTTGCATAGATGCTCATACAAACAAACTCAAAAAACATAATGATACTGACCAGAACAGCTAGCTGAAGGAGCAGCGGTTGGTTTTCGTCGATAAACGGGGGAAGCAGCGAGATCATAAATGCCCATCCTTTGGGGTTTGCTATCGCTGTAATAAAGCCTTGCATAAATTATTAAATTGAGACTGATTTAATGCATAGTATCGCTTTAGATAGACAGGATGTTCGCATCCTTAATTTCCTTCAGCAAAATAGCCAGATACCGCGTTTGGAGCTGGCGGAACGAGTTGGGCTCTCTTCATCTCAATGCTTTCGGCGCCTCAAAAGGCTTGAAGAAGAGGGCATTATTGATCGCTATGTGGCGGTATTGGATAAGAAGAAGGCGGGCATTGGTGTGTCTGCTGCGATTATGGTGCAGTACCGCAAGAGTGAAGTTGACGCACGACAGCGGGCAATTGAAGTGATTCAGCAAACGCCAATCATCTATGAATGCCATTCTATTACGGGCGAATATGACTTTATGCTTCGGGTTTACTGCAAAACCATGGAAGAGTTTAATAACTTGGTAAACGAAACCTTTCAGGTGAGCTTTATCTCGGGCCTACATTCATACATGTTTTTGTCCTGTATTAAAGATAGCCAAGGCCTACAGCTTTAAGGCTTAGAGTAGCTTGTCGTCTCAAACCACTATATACACTCTCAGATAAAACCCTCCCAAATTAAGGACTTTTTAAATGCCTTCTTTAATGGTTCAAGGCTGCACGTCGGATGCAGGTAAAAGCACGTTAGTTGCGGGGCTTTGCCGTGTTTTTTATCGCTTAGGTAAACAAGTCGCGCCGTTTAAACCGCAAAATATGGCATTAAACAGCGCAGTGACTGAAGATGGCGGCGAGATTGGTCGGGCACAAGCGTTGCAGGCCATGGCAGCAAAGGTGCCTTTGTCGGTGCATATGAACCCTGTGTTGCTCAAACCCAATACCGACACGGGGGCGCAGGTTATTTTGCAAGGGCAGTCGATTGGTAACTTAAACGCCATGGACTACCACGCCTATAAGCCTAAAGCCGCCGCGGCGGTATTTGATTCTTTTGAAAAGCTGCTATCACGTTACCCCAATGTGTTGGTAGAAGGGGCGGGGTCGCCGGCAGAGGTGAATTTGCGGGCAGGTGATATTGCCAATATGGGCTTTGCCGAAGAGGTGGATTGCCCGGTTATTTTAATTGCCGATATTGATAAAGGCGGGGTGTTTGCCCACTTTGTTGGCACCTTGGCGTGTTTGAGTGAGACGGAGCAAAACCGCATTAAGGGTTTTGTCATTAATCGCTTTCGCGGTGATATTAAACTGCTGGAAGACGGCCTGACGTGGTTAGAAGAAAAAACCAACAAGCCAGTGTTAGGGGTGTTGCCCTATTTGCATGGGCTGGCACTGGATGCCGAAGACGCCATCAGTGATGCTCACACCTGTGCGGCAACGGCTCAGCAAGCCTTAAAAGTGGTGTGCCCGCTGTTGCCTCATATTTCGAATCACACCGATTTAGACCCTTTGATTCATCACCCACAAGTGGAGTTTATGTGGGCGAAGCACGAAGACCCGATACCCGAGGCGGACTTAATTATTTTGCCCGGTAGCAAAAACATCGCCTTTGATTTGCAGTGGCTTAAAAGCCAAGGTTGGCCAGCGGTTATTAATCGCCACTTGCGTTATGGCGGTAAGCTCATTGGTATTTGTGGTGGCTTACAAATGTTGGGTAAGGCGATTTACGACCCGGAGCAGGTAGAAAGCGAGCAAGCGGTGTCGGAAGGGCTAGGGGTATTTGATTACACCACCAGGTTGGCGGCGCAGAAACAGTTAAAAAACGTATCGGGCACTTTAACGCTAAACGGCCAAAGCTGTGGGGTTAAAGGTTATGAAATTCACGCAGGGCAAACGAGTTACCCTAGCCAAAGTGCAGCGGTTTGGCTGGAAGGCCAGCCCGACGGTTGTTTATCGGCCGATAACCAAGTGTTTAGTACGTACTTGCATGACTTGTTTAGTCAAGGCGAAGCTCTACAGTTGGTTTTATCTTGGGCGGGCCTGGCGCAGGCACAAGCCTTTGATATGGAGACGCTGCGTGAGCAGCAAATAGAGCGTTTAGCCGACACCTTTGAAGAACACTTGGATATTGAGCAAATTATTCAAATTATGGATCAGCACGGCGCTTAGCGTGGTTCAGGCTCATTGCTTCTTTCGCATGCTGGTCATAAAGTGAGCGTAGAGTTTTATGTGCTAAAGCCAAGCGGTTGTTCATAAAATGCCGCGTTACTGGCTGTAAACAATGCCCTCAAGGAGAAACAAGATGCTTACCACCGCGCAAGAAGATGCCTTAATTCAATGTGTTAGAGAGGTCGCCAAGGCTGAAATTTTGCCGCATTTTCGGGCTTTGTCTTCGGGCGAAGTGAAAACCAAAAGTGCCTACGACGACTTGGTAACGGTGGCTGATTTGGCCTCTGAACGCGCATTGATCGAAAAGTTTAGTGCGCTGTTGCCCGATGCAAAAGTCATTGGCGAAGAGTGTGTCACCGACGACCCTTCTTTGCTCGGTGGCTTTGATGAGCAAGCCATGACGATTGTTATCGACCCTATTGATGGCACATGGAACTTTGCTCATGGGTTATCGACCTTTGGTGTGTTAATTGCGGGCGTGGCCTATGGCAAAACGGTGTTTGGCTTACTTTACGACCCAGTAAATGACGATTGGGTGAGGGCGAGCTTAGGCCGTGGTTGCTGGTATGGAAAGCCAAATGCTGAGGATGTACGCATTTCTTTGGATGCAGAGGTGAGTGAGCCGCGACTTACGGGCCTTATGTCGCCTGCGTTATTTGCCGACGATATTAAACCTGCCATGGTGCTCAAGCACCTAGAGTATGCTCGCATTAGTACCTTGCGTTGCGCTTGCCACGAATATCGCAGCTTGGTGCAAGGAGCCTACGACTTCTTTGTACAGCCAAAGCCGAATGTGTGGGATCACGCGGCAGGTATTATCGCTTACCAAGAAGCCGGTGGTCTGGTCAAAATGCTTGATGGCAGGGAGTATTCTCCGTCCATTACAAAAGGCACGATTGTCGCTGCGCGCACAGCTGATGTGATGGCGCGCTTAGATGCCGACTTTAAGACCATGGTCTTAGGCTCTTAGTGCTTGTTGAGCTTGCGGTAAGAGGGGGCAAGGCTTCTAAGTCGCTGGTAGGTCAATTAATGCCCTTGCCCACTACGTAAAGCTGTAAAAAAGCTGCGAGGAATGATCCAAATCACTGGGCAGTCTATCGTGGCTTTATGTCACAATACCGTCACATTTTAGGGCGTGCCGTCGGCCTTCATGAAAGGTCGTTAACTCGCCCGCTCTAATGCTGCTTTTTGTCGGCTCTTTCTAATAGCGACTTCGACTGGCTACATCGGAAAGCTATTTTTAAAGAGCTAGGCTTTAAAGAGTTAGGCACCGTCGCCGCTAAGAATATAAAGCCGCGGCGTGTGTTTTACGCAAGTAAATCGCACCACTCATTACCTTATTTGAGCACCTTACTTTTAGTATCTGGTTCTAGTACCTTGCTTTAGTACCTTATTTATGATTTTTACTGGCCCTAATTACGATAGAGCGTTTTATGCAAATTACACAAACACAAGTGGACTTAACAACACCCACAGGTCCGATGCGCTGTTATGTTTACCGCCCGGTTGAAGAGGGGCGTTACCCTGCCATTATTTTCTATTCTGAGATTTTTCAGCACACCGCACCCATTGCACGATCTGCCGCGATGATGGCGTGTCATGGCTTTGTTGTTTTAGTGCCCGAGGTGTTTCACGAGCTAAACCCGATAGGCACTGTGTTGGGCTATGACGATGCGGGTAAGGATAAGGGCAACCAAGACAAGTGGACCAAGCCGTTAAGCGACCACGATACCGATACTCAAGCACTGGTTGAATATTGCCAAGCACAGCCGTTCATTGGCGGTCAAATTGGTGCAATGGGCGTTTGTTTAGGCGGCCATTTAGCCTGTCGTGCGGCACTTAATCCAGCCGTGGCCAGCGCCTTTTGCTTGTATGCGACGGACCTTCACAGTCATGGTATTCCGGCGGGTAATACAGAGCAAACCATTAATCGCTTTGCGGAGATTAAAGGCGAAGTGGTTTTTGTATGGGGCAAGCAAGATCCTCATGTTCCTAACGAAGGGCGAGCAGCCATTTATAGTGCCAGTGTTAGCTCGGGTCTTAACTACCAGTGGTGCGAAGTAAACGGTGTTCATGCGTTTATGCGCGATGAGGGCGACCGTTACGATGGTGCCCTTGCGTTGCAAATGTATCAGCAAGCGGTGGCGCTGTTTCAACGCACTTTGGTACCTCGCAGCTAATATAAAGAGGCAGGAGTGAGGGGCGAGGGTGAAATAAAATTCAAACTAAGTATGAATTTTTTGGTCAGACGAGCAAATCTCTGCTAGCTTAGTGACCAGATCACTTAAATGAATCAATCACCCGAGCGCAGAACAGTTGCTAAACGCGACGAGCGAAGGAAGTAAGGAAGTAGGGTAGTCTCTTGTTGAGTCGAAGTATTGAGCGATTAGTTGGAAGGCGAATGGCCATTAGCGTGGTGGGCTACTTTTTAGCCACTACCGCGGTGTTTTTGCTTGCCTTTGGTGTTATTGGCTATTTTTGGGTAAGCCAAGAGTACACTTCGCTCGAACGAGATGGCGAATTTTTTGCTAGTGAATACCTCGCTATCGAAAAGCAAGAGCTTGAGTATAAAGTTCGCCAAGCAAAAGAGTACCTCATGGCCGAAAAACAGTCGGCCGAAAACACCTTACGCGGCGAGCTCCAAGAGCGAGTCAACGAAGCCTACGCCCTCGCCCAAAGCCTGTATGCAACCCATCGCAGTGCCTACAGCGATGCTGAAATTCAGCAGATGATCTACGCTGCGCTTAAAAATATGCGTTTTAACGATGGCCGAGGTTATTACTTTATCCTTGATGCCAATGAGCAGCTGTTTCTTTACCCACCTGATAACAAACGCGAGCAAGTCGCACTGTTTGAGGCCAGCACACCATTGGGCGACAGTATGCTGAGCCAAATGGATAGCCTTTTTGCCGAAGCCGATGAGGGCTTTATCCGCTACACCTGGTCAGACCCTTACAACTCAGACCTCAATCAAAAGTACAGCTACGTTAAACGCTTTGAGCCTTTTAATTGGGTGATTGGCACAGGCGATTATTTAGAGCTTTTTGAAGAAGAGCTTAAAAAGAACATCTTTAGCCGTATTTCACAAATGACCTTTGGAGCCAAAAACGAAGGTTACTTTTTTGTGAACTCCTACACCGGCGATTTGTACGTTACCAATGGCCAATATTACGGTGGTATACGAAATATTTGGGACGTTGAGGACGCGAACGGCACCAAGGTCGTTCAAGAAAATGCACGCTTGGCCCAAGAAAACCCCGATGGTGCTTTTAGTACCTATGTGTGGCGCAAAAACACCGGTGAAACCGCCGAAAAAATCTCGTTTATTTTGGGTATGGACGAATGGCAGGTATTTATCGGCACCGGCATTTACACAGATACTTTACTGAGTCGCGTAGCTCAGCACCAAGATAAGCGAACCGCTGAATTTAAAAAGGACATAGTGAGTACCTTCAGTGCGCTGTCGTTTACCGTGGTATTAATTGCCGTTTTGTATTCGGTGATGACCCGCATGTTGTCGCAAAACTTGCGCGTATTTCAGTCCAATGTGGCCGAGTCAGTCGGTAGTTTAACGCCGCTCAATACTAACGATATTTACTTTAATGAGTTTAAAGAGGTGGGCGAGAACGTTAACACCATGATCGACGGCTTAAATAAGCAGTCGGACGAGTTGCGTCATCGCGCATTACACGATCACTTAACAGCCTTGCCTAATCGCCGCTATGTATCCAACCACTTGGATGAAATGCTTGTAAAGGCGGCGCGCCAGCGTCGCAATGGCGCGTTAATGTTTATCGACCTTGACCACTTTAAAGAGATTAACGATACCTTAGGTCATGGAGCGGGTGATGAGTTACTGCAAAAAGTGTCCGAGCGTTTTTGCCATGTGCTGCGAAAAGAGGATTGTGTTGCCCGCCTTGGGGGTGATGAATTTACGGTGGTGACGGGCGTACTCAAAAGCCAAGAAGAAGCCGCAGAAATTGCTCAGGAGTTACTCGACCAGCTCAAAAAACCCTTTGAGATTCATGCTCACTCGTTTTATGTCACCGCCAGTGTCGGCATTAGCCTGTTTCCACAAGACGGGCGCAGTGTGGATGTGATTTTGCGAAACGGCGATTCGGCCATGTATCAGGCCAAGCGCAATGGCCGTAATGGCTTTTGTTTTTACGACCCGTCCATGACTGAGGCCGTGTCTAAACGTTTTAACCTGTTAGACCAGCTAAACGAAGCGCTCAAGTTAAACCAGTTTGAACTCCACTATCAGCCACTTACCGACGCAAGTCTTGGTCGAGTGGTAGGGGCCGAGGCATTGATCCGCTGGAATCACCCGCAGCGGGGCATGGTCTCGCCAGACCAGTTTATTCCCTACGCTGAAGAGAACGGTTTGATTAACCCCATTGGCAAATGGGTGATCGAAAAAGCGTTAATGGATATGAAGGCTTGGAAGGCCCAAGGGTATGAGCTTGATAAACTATCCATTAACTTCTCGACCCAACAAATTAGCCCAACGGTTGCCCAAGAAGTGGCGGATATTTTGGCGCGAACCGATACCAACGCCCATCAAATAGAGTTTGAGATTACCGAGAGCGCCTTGATGGAAAACCCAGAGCTGTCGCGACAAGTACTGGGTCAGCTAAGTGACATGGGCATTGATTTGGCGATTGACGATTTTGGCCAAGGTTATTCGTCGCTAAGTTACTTAAAGCTATTCCCTATTAGTAAGCTCAAAATTGATCGCGCCTTTATTCGTGACATCGATGTTGATGAAAACGATCGCGCGATTGCACAAGCCATTATCGCCCTAGGCCGAAGCCTTAAGCTTAATGTGGTGGCAGAAGGGGTAGAGAACCAATCGCAGCTTGAGTTCTTATTGCAAGAAAATTGTCATGTCATGCAGGGATACTTCTTTAGTAAACCGTTGCCCGAAAAAGACTTTTTAGCCAAGCTAGAAAGCCTGGGGCAAAAAAGCGTCAATGCGCTCTAGACAAGCGAGCCATAAGTCTCTAATCTTCGCGCCCCTTTAAAAATGAACGGGTATTCGCCCGCGATAAATCACCCATTTAGGTACCCCCGTGCAAGATATTCTTGATGACATTGTCGCCACGGTTGGTGCAAGCACCGACCGCGGCAAAGTTGCCGATTACATTCCACAGCTTGCCTGTGTAGACCCCAACCAATTTGCTATTTCGGTCGCCATGAACGACGGTCGCATGTTTCATGCTGGCCAAAGTGAACAGCTGTTTTCGATTCAAAGTATTTCGAAGGTGTTCACGTTAACGCTGGCACTGGGGAAAATGGGTGACGATGTTTGGACAAGGGTAGGGCGAGAGCCCTCAGGCGACCCTTTCAACTCTATCGTTCAGCTGGAGCACGAACAGGGCCGCCCGCGTAACCCCTTTATTAATGCGGGTGCCATTGCGATTGCAGACGCGGTATTAATGGGACACCAGCCGAAGGAAGCCTTGGCAGAGATCTTAAGCTTTGTTCGCTTTATTGCCGACGATGACTCCATTTGTATCGATGATAAAGTGGCAAGGTCTGAATTGAGTACGGGCGAGCGTAATGCCGCATTGGCTCACTTCATGTCGTCGTTTGGGCGTATCCAAAACCCTGTGCCGTCGGTATTAGGTACCTACTTTCACCATTGCTCGATTGCGATGAATACCCAGCAGCTTGCCAAAGCGGGGCTGTTTTTGGCGGGTGATGGTGTTAATCCAGTAACCGGCGCACAAGTGGTGTCAGCCCGTCGTGCGCGTCGTATTAACTCGTTAATGATGTTATGTGGCCATTACGATGGCTCGGGAGAGTTTGCGTATCGTGTGGGCTTACCCGGAAAAAGTGGCGTAGGCGGTGGTATTTTGGCGGTGGCTCCCGGCAAAGCATCCATTGCGGTTTGGTCGCCGGGTTTAGACGAGGTGGGCAACAGCAAGCTTGGCACCCAGGCGCTAGAGCGCCTCGTACACAAAACCGGATGGTCGGTATTTGGCGCCTAGTGTGATATGACTCGTTTAGAAGGCCTGCTCTAGAGCAGGTCTTTTGTTTTTTGGTACAAGGCTTGATAGCGCTGATGTGCGCTGTGATAGCGTGCAACTATATCGGGTTGTGGCTCTATTACCTCGGCCACAGGCGGTGGTGCGCAAACCGTTTGCGGTGAAGAGTCGTTTACCGTGAGTAACGCCAAGCGTGCAGCACCAAAGGCTGCGCCATAGTCACCGGCAGCAGGGATGGAGACCGGGACGTTGAGCACATTGGCCAAGATGCTTAACCAAGCCCGCGACTGTGCGCCGCCACCAATGGCCGTAACCCCTTGTAGCTTTGTTCCTGCGGCTTCTAGCGCAAGCTGATTGTCTTTAAGGGCAAAAGCAACACCTTCTAACACTGCTTGGGTGAGTGTCTCTTGGTCGCTGTTATGGCTCATGCCAAAAAACATACCCTTGGCCATGGCGTTATTATGAGGAGTTCGCTCGCCCGATAAGTAAGGCAAAAAGGTCACATCGCTTGGTTCAGTGATGTAGGCGGGTAATGCCTGTGTTAGCTCGGCAGCGGGTTTGTCAACGAGCTTGGCATACCAGTTAATGGCATCGGCGGCCGAAAGAATCACACCCATCTGGTGCCACGTGTTTTCAATGGCATGACAAAAAGTATGTACCGCACTGGCTGCGTTAGGTTGATAAGCCGAAGTGGCTGCAAACAACACACCTGAGGTGCCTAAGGACACAAACGCGTGGCCTTCTTCTAAAACGCCCATACCTACAGCCGATGCGGCATTGTCGCCACCACCGCCGCCAATCAAAACCTCATGGTTGATACCCCATTGCTGGGCAATCTCTTTTTTTAGCACTCCACTTGTGTGGTTGCCTTCCACTAGGGTAGGCATTTGGGCGAGTGTCATGCCGCTGGCTTCGAGCAATTCGTTAGACCAGCATCGGTTGGCTACGTCTAACCATGCGGTGCCCGATGCGTCTGATACGTCGGTGGCGTAGTCGCCCGAAAGCCAAAAACGCAAATAGTCTTTCGGCAAAAGTACCTTGGCAACACGGGCAAAGGCCTCGGTTTCATGGGTTTTTAGCCACATGAGTTTAGGTGCGGTAAAGCCGGGAAAAACAATATTGCCTGATATATCTCGAAAGGAAGGGTGCTCGTCTAGCTGTTTGGCCTCAAGGTGGGCACGGGTGTCGTTCCACAAAATTGCAGGGCGAATAACCTCGCCGTTTTTATCTAATAAGGTGGCACCGTGCATTTGCCCTGAAAACGAAATTGCCTTGAGCTGGCCAAAGGCGTCAGGGGCATTTTTACGAAGGGTATCAATGGCTTGCTTTGCTGCGTTGACCCAATCTTCGGGCGATTGTTCGCTCCAATTGGGGTGGGGGCGTTGCACAGTAAGGGCACCGTGGCCCGATGCAATGATACTTTGTTGCGCGTCAATTAATATCGCTTTGACGCCTGATGTGCCAAGGTCGATGCCTAAAAACATAAGAAACTCCTGAAATGATATTTTTGAACGGTGGTTGACGCGCTCAAAAATTAAACTATTCTTTTTATTGGATGATGTTTTCTAACACTTTAATGCGCTGATTTCTAAACTTTGATGTTTAGTATGCATAAAAGTACAAGAGTTTGTTATTAGCGTATAAATAGTGTGCAGAATAAGTTGGTACTCTCTTTTACGTCGATCACGAACTGGGAACAAGGATAGCTAAGTCGCGCAATGTGCATAAAGCTATCACTCAGACGATCACAACCATAAAAATAATAGATTTGGAGTCACTCATGAAATTCAATCGTCTAATGACAGGCGCCGCTGGTGCGTTGGTTCTAAGCTCTGCAATTTCTGCTCAAGCTCAAACTGAGTTGGTTATCGCGACTGTTAACAACGGTCACATGATCGAAATGCAAAAGTTGTCTAAGCACTTTGAAACAGCTAATCCAGACATTTCATTAAAGTGGGTAACGCTTGAAGAGAACGTTCTACGTCAGCGTGTAACAACTGACATCGCAACAAAAGGTGGTCAATTCGATATTATGACCATCGGTATGTACGAAGCGCCTATCTGGGGTGAAAAGGGCTGGCTTAAGCCACTTTCTTTCAGTGCTTCTTACGACCTAGACGACGTACTACCATCTATCCGTAACGGTCTTTCTGCAAACGGCAATCTATACGCTGCACCTTTCTACGGCGAAAGCTCAATGCTTATGTACCGTTCTGACCTCGTAGAAAAAGCAGGTATGAGCATTCCTATGCAGCCAACGTGGGACCACGTGGCGAAGGTTATCGAAAAGATCCATAACCCTGATGAAGGTGTTTACGGCATCTGTCTACGCGGTAAGCCAGGTTGGGGCGACAACATGGCGTTCCTATCGACCTTGGTTAACACCTACGGCGGCCAATGGTTTGGTATGGACTGGAAGCCAACCATCGACTCTAAAGAGTGGAACGATGCGATTAGCTTCTATGTTGACCTACTCACTAAGTACGGCCCTCCAGGTTCTGCTAACAACAGCTTTAACGAAATCCTAGCGCTTTACAACGAAGGCAAGTGTGGTATGTGGATCGATGCGACTATCGCAGCGTCTTTCATCACCGATCCTGCTCAGTCTAAAGTGGCGGACGACGTGAAGTTTGCTCAAGCGCCAATCAAAGTAACCGAAAAGGGTGCTAACTGGTTGTGGGCTTGGTCTTTGGCAGTACCAGAATCGTCTAAAAACGCTGAAGCTGCACAGAAGTTCATCGAGTGGTCTACTTCTAAAGACTACGTAAAACTAGTTGCTGAAAACCTAGGTTGGGGCAAAGTGCCAACAGGTACTCGTACCTCTACTTACCTAACACCTGAGTTTAAAGCTGCTGCTAAGTTTGCTGATGCCGAGTTGGCCGCTATCCAAAGTGCTAACCCTAACGACAGCACACTTAACCCTTCACCATACGTAGGTGTTCAGTTCGCTGCTATCCCTGAGTTCCAAGCGATTGGTATCGCAGTGGGTCAGCAAATGAGCTCTGCACTTGCAGGTCGTGTTTCTGTCAAAAAAGCACTAGAAGCGGGTCAGCGTTCTGCCGATCGCGAAATGCGTAAAGCGCGTTACTACTAAGTAACAGCTGAATCGACTTTTAGGTTCTGATCTGAGGGCCGGCTTTGCTGGCCCTTTCTCCATATAAATATACCTATACTCCGTCCTAGTGAGGGGTAGGTGTATCTATTGATGGTATTTTTTATGTCCTCAACCAACACTCATAGCCGTGCACTGCCTCGCTTATTAATGAGCCCTGCAGTCATTATGTTGCTACTTTGGATGATCGTGCCTTTGGCCATGACCATCTACTTTTCATCCATCTATTACAACCTTATGCAGCCAGACGTTTCGGGCTTTGCAGGCTGGATGAACTATGAATTCTTTATTACCAATCCAGCATTTACAGATGCGGTATGGAACACCCTGTTGCTTTTGGTATCGGTGGTTGTGATTACTGTAGTACTCGGCTTGGCGTTGGCGCTTTTAATCAACGACCCCATTCCTGGCCGTGGCATTGTCCGTGTGTTGCTCATTTCACCTTTCTTTGTGATGCCAACGGTAAACGCGCTTTTGTGGAAACACATGATGATGAACCCGATTTACGGTGTTTTGGCGCAGGTTTGGACCTTCTTTGGTCTAGAGCCAATCGATTGGTTAACTGATTTCCCGCTGGGCTCCATCATCATTATGGTGAGCTGGCAGTGGTTACCGTTTGCTTGTTTGATTTTTATTACTGCACTTCAGTCTATGGACCGCGAGCAACTTGAAGCGGCCGATATGGATGGTGCGAATTACTTTCAAAAATTCCGTTTCTTATACCTGCCTCACATGGCGCGCTCAATTTCTGTCGTGATCATGATTGAGGTGATCTTCTTACTCAGTATTTTTGCCGAAATTTACACCACAACAGCCGGTGGCCCAGGTACCGAAAGTACGAACTTTGCGTTCCTAATCTTTACCGAAGCGCTACTTAACTTTGACGTAGGTGTGGCTTCAGCGGGTGCCTTGTTTGCCATTATTTTGGCCAACATCGTGGCGATCTTCTTGATCCGCATGGTCGGTAAAAACTTGGAGAACTAATGATGAAAAACAAAAAACCTTATTGGACTCCAGCGCTGATTACTCGAACCATCGTGGCATGGGTAGTGGCACTCTTAATCTTCTTCCCACTGTTTTTTATGGCGGTTACCGCGTTTAAAACAGAGTTACAGGCGATTTCTGTACCTTCGATTTGGTTCTTTACACCAACGCTTGAGAACTTTGCCGAGGTGCAAGAACGCAGTAACTACCTGCTTTACGCTTACAACTCCATCGTCACCAGTGTGGTTTCTACGGTGATTGGTCTAGCGATCGCGGCACCTGCGGCCTACAGCATGGCGTTTAACCCAACACGTCAAACCAAAAACATTTTGATGTGGATGCTATCGACCAAAATGATGCCAGCGGTGGGTGCTTTGGTACCTATCTATGTTATCTGTCAAAGCATGGGGTTGCTGGATACCAAGTTTGCCTTGATCGTGATTTTTACGCTGATGAACCTGCCAATTATGGTGTGGATGCTTTACTCCTACTTTAAAGACATCCCCAGCGAAATCTTAGAAGCCTGTCGTATGGACGGCGCCACCGTGTGGCAAGAGTTCCGTCATGTATTGCTGCCGCTCGGTATGGGTGGTTTGGCTTCAACCGGTTTGCTTTGCCTTGTGTTGTCTTGGAACGAAGCTTTCTGGTCACTTAATTTAACCTCAGCTGATGCTGGCACCCTAGCCACTCTTGTGGCGTCTTACTCAAGCCCTGAAGGCTTGTTCTGGGCGAAGTTATCTGCCGCATCGTTAATCGCTATCGCACCAATCGTTGTATTTGGTTGGTTCTGTCAAAAGCAGCTGGTTCAGGGCCTGACTTTCGGCGCTGTGAAGTAAAGAATTTGGAGTTATTGATATGTCATTTTTAGATTTACAAGGCGTTGAGAAGTACTACGACGATTTTCACGCAATCAAGGGTATCGACCTGTCGATTGAAAAGGGCGAGTTTATTGTATTTGTTGGCCCGTCCGGCTGTGGTAAGTCGACGCTACTTCGCATGATTGCTGGCCTTGAAGACATTAACGGCGGTAACTTGGTATTGGACGGTCGTGATATTACAGACTTGCCATCATCAAAGCGTGACTTGGCCATGGTGTTCCAATCGTACGCGCTTTACCCGCACATGACCGTTGCTGACAACATGTCATTTGCGCTGCGCTTAGCGAAAGAAGACCCAAAAGTTATTGATGAAAAAATCAAAACTGCGGCGGCTAAATTGAACCTTACTCAGTACCTAGATCGCTTGCCTAAAGATCTTTCTGGTGGTCAGCGTCAGCGTGTGGCAATTGGCCGTTCGATTGTACGCTCACCTAAGGTGTTCTTGTTTGACGAGCCGTTGTCTAACTTGGATGCGGCGCTGCGTGGCCAAACCCGTGTTGAGATCGCTCACCTTCACCGTGAACTAGGTGCCACCACCATTTACGTAACCCACGACCAAGTTGAGGCGATGACCTTGGCCGACCGTGTGGTTGTATTGCAAGGCGGTATTATCGAGCAAGTAGGTACGCCACTTGAGCTTTACGATACGCCAACCAACAAGTTTGTGGCCCAATTTATTGGTATGCCGCAAATGAATATTCTGCCAAAAGCCGCGTTTGGCACAGGCCCTGAGGCGGCAGTAGAGGTGGGTATTCGTCCTGAACACCTAGTGATTGCAGAAGGCAACTCTGGCGCGATTAAAGGTGACGTTGAAATGGTGGAATCGTTGGGTAACGAGACCCTGATTCACGTTAATGTGAATGGCAACTCGGAAACTCAAATTATCGTTCGCCAATACGACCGCTGTTCTCTGCGTCCTGGTGACCAAGTGAGTGTTGATTGGGAAGCAGACCAAGTCCACTTCTTTGACGCGCAAACCAACGCGATTCGATAGGTAAAAAGCTATGACACAACCTAAGGCGACCTATACCCAGCTACATATTGGTTTAGGCTCTTTTCATCGTGCGCACCAAGCCGTGTACTTGCAGGCGCTGTTTGATCAGGGCGATACCTCGTGGCAAATTGTGGGCGGAAATATCCGCCCAGACATGGCCGAGGTGTTAACCGCCATCAAAGCACAAGGCGGCTATACCCTTGAAACGGTAACACCAAAAGGCGAGCGCACCTACCAGTACATCGAGTCGATCAAATACGTGGTGCACTACGATGCCGAGCTAGAAGGCTTAACCACGTGGGCCGTTGACCCAGCCACGCGTATTATTTCGTTTACCGTAACCGAGGCAGGTTACTACCTAGACGGCAACGATGACCTTGATGCTTCGTTTGACGATATCGCCAGCGACCTATCCGGTCGTACGTGTTGCACCATTTACGGCGCACTTGCACGTTTACTCGAGGCGCGTCGTGTTGCTGAGGCTGGCCCCGTGACCTTGCTTAACTGCGATAACCTGCGTTGTAACGGTCAAAAGTTTACTCGTGGCCTTAAGCAGTTCCTTACGGCAAAGGGCATGACTGAACTATTGGCTTGGGTCGAAGAAAATACGACGTCACCAGACTCTATGGTTGACCGTATTACACCGAGACCAAACGACGAAGTGCGCGAGCGTGTATTAGCGGCCACAGGTCGTGACGATGGCGCAGCACTGATGGGTGAATCCTTTATTCAGTGGGTGGTTGAAGACCACTTTATTGCCGGTCGCCCAGCCTGGGAAACTGTTGGCGTGGAGATGGTTAAAGATGTTATGCCTTACGAGGAAGCGAAAATTCGTATCCTTAATGCGTCGCATAGCTGTATTGCTTGGGCAGGGGCGCTGAAAGGTTATGACTATATTCACCAAGGTACACTCGACCCAGAGATTCGTCAGTTGGCATACGATTATGTCACCGATACGGTCATTCCCGCGCTTACGCCATGTCCGCTGGACTTGGAAGACTACCGTGATGTAGTGCTCGACCGTTTTGGGAACCCGAATATTCAAGATACTAACCAGCGTGTTGCGATGGATGGTTACTCTAAGCTTCCGGGCTTTTTGGTACCGACCCTTCGTGACTGCATCGCACAAGGCCGCGACTTTGGCGCTTTGGCCAACGTGTTTGGTTTGTTCTTGAAGTTTTTACAAGCACTCAAAAACGATGAGATTCGTTTTGAGTATCAAGATCAGGCCATGGATCTTGAAAGCTTCGAGCGAATTGTGACTGCACAAGACCCAATCGAAGCGCTTGTTAACGAGGCACTTTTGTTCCAAGAGTGCGCTGGTGATGAGCAGCTTTTCGCCGCATTGAAGACTGCTTATCAGCGTTTGCCAGTGTAACTGAGTGGCGGCTCAGTCCGACTGGTACTTAGCGTCACCTTGTCGGGGGTGACGCGCTTTTCTACTCGCCTCGGCTTTTGCCGGGCGGGTGGGTTTTTGGCAAAATTAAAATAATAAAAGCAGAGAGTAGCGTGATGAGTAGTTCTAGTGTTTCTCGTCTAAAAAACGCACCCGAACAAGAGTGCGACTTTCAACGTGACCCAGACTTAGGTTACGAAGCCGACGGCTCTTTTGGCTCCATACGTATTCTTGAGCACGGCTACCCCAACCCTTTGGTACGCTGGCATTTTCATGAAGAGTATGAACTTCACCTCATTACCGAAACACGAGGCAAGGTGTTTGTGGGTGACTACATTGGTCACTTCGAACCCGGCCATCTTGTGCTAACCGGTCCGCGCTTACCCCACAACTGGATCAGCTCAGAGGTACCGCCCGAGGGCTCGCCCAAGCGTGACTTGGTGATGCAGTTTTCCGGCGACCCTATTCGCAAAGCAGCTGAACTGCTGCCAGAGTTCAAAGAAATTTTGCCTTTACTCGACCGTGCTGAACACGGAATTGAATTTAAAAACGTCGACAGTGACCTTATCGCCAGAATATACGCCGTGCGGAATACCCAAGGTATGGAGCGGTTTATTGAGTTTTGTGCGTTGATGCGTGTGCTAACACGTCACGGCGACTACAAATTGCTGTCCAGTGTGAAGCTGCAAAGCTTTGAAGACGATCAGTCGTTGCGACAAATCAGTACCGTTGTTGACTACATTTCTGAGCACTATCATGAGCGTCTATCTATGGCCGACGTGGCGGAAAAGTTTGATATGAGCGAAAGCCGTTTCTCTCGTTTTTTTCGTAAGTCTACCGGCAATACTTTTACCAACTTTGTCAGCCAGATCCGAATTAATCGTGCCTGCCAGCTCCTACTTGAAACGGAGCAGTATATAAGTACTGTGTGCTACAACGTTGGTTTTAATAATGTGGCGAACTTTAATCGCCGCTTTATGGAGGTCAAAGGCATGACGCCTAGCGAGTTTAGACGCTTGGCTCGTTCGCGCTAATGCTTTGGTGTATAGGTTTTTTCACCAATAGTACCCCTTGTGCGGCTGCCCTTAAAATCCTCAGGTTTTTAGTCGTATTTTTTAGTTTCGTAAAATCTTATATATATCAACTGGTTACCTTTGTGTAATTTTCTTTCAGCGAATGTCTGTTCAAAAAACAGTCTCGCTAGACCCTGTTGACCTAAAAATCAACTTTAAAACACCTTAACACTTTTCATTTTTTAATTCTGTTGATAATGTAAGACACAGCATGGATCGAAATGGGACGTGTGGTGCTTCATGTTGGGAGTTTTAGCCTCACACATCATGCACATGGATGAGCCTAATCCAATAAAACAAGGACATGATGATGAGCGAAATTAACCAAGAGTACACAGCGGCATTTAGAGGTAGTCCTATGGCAAAACTTGAGCTAAAAGTTCCCCCTGTTTTGGTTGTTTTTGTTGTAGCCGCATTAATGTATGGCGTAGCCCAAGTGCTGCCCCGAATAGGCCTTGAGCATGACAACCGACTGGCTTTGCGGTTTATGTTTATAGCGTTTGCAGGCTTTTTGGGAGTAACTGCGGTCATTAGCTTTCGTAAGGCAAGAACCACGGTTAACCCCGCTAGCCCTCGTCGTACATCACGTCTTGTCACTACCGGTATTTATCACTTTACCCGCAACCCAATGTACCTTGGCTTAGCTTGGGGGCTTATCGCATGGGGCGTGCACCTAGATAGCTATTATGCCATTGCCTGCGTGTGGTTATTTGTCAGCTACATCACACGCTTTCAAATCATTCCAGAAGAGCGCATTCTTGCCAGCTCGTTTACAGACGAATACAGCAAATACTGCCGCCGCACACGCCGTTGGGTATAACGCGCTAACGCCAGCCTATTGTTATGGGCTGGCGACTTTCAGCTTCCTTTCTTTGTTCTTTACCTCCTTCCTCTGTTTTTCACGCGATATGTAAGCAAAATGCATCTTTGGTGTCGGTTTAGCCTTCAGGTGCTTGCAGCGTGGCAACAGATCATTAAACTGAACTTCAGAAATCTTTAGCACAGGGGAGTGTGTCTTGTTTTACTGGCTGTACTCCGTTGAGCGTTGCTTCTGGATGTTTGCTTACAATCCTCATTGGTACGTGAGGCTTTTTAGGCAATAAACTTAATACCGAGTAGACATGTGGTTGGGCCATCACACCTAAGGTGTGTACCTCAAAGGACGACTGGGTCTGCGTGCATAGACAGCCGAAAACGACAATGAAAACCCTACTTTTACTTTCCTCTTTAGCACTTTCAAGCAGCCTTATGGCGGGCGAAATGGAAGAAACCCGCGAAAAATACCTGGCTTACATGGGCTACTTAAAAGTGCCGATCAATACGGAGTATGACTCCAAAAAAGAAATTGAAGGCCTGTTTACTCACGAACAGTATCAAAACCCCGTCGATGCGCTCATTGGCTGTATCTACTCCACACCTTATTCCGCTTACCGCAAACAAGCCTTTGTTGCAGATGTAAACCGCTGCATGAAAGGGCAGGGGTGGATTAAGCGGTAACCTTTCTATACCTCGTTACGAGCGCACTCAGGTTGACAGAGTTCACATGGGTGTTAACATCTAGTGATGAGGGAAATCATTTTTTACCGCACGGATGAAGGTAACTGCCCGGTCGAGCGCTTCTTAGATGCGCTGGATGCCAAGCAGGCACAAAAAGTAGTTTGGGTTTTGCAGCTTATAGAAGAGCTAGAAGTTGTTCCAACGCGTTACTTAAAAAAGCTCGTTAACACTGATGGCCTTTGGGAGATACGAGTACAAGTCGCGAGTAATATCTTCAGGCTTATTGGC
>JBMYSW010000011.1:0-99800 GCA_049603715.1 Pontibacterium sp.
ATCTGAGCCATGATCAAACTCTTCAGTTTTAATCAAGCGAACTTTTAGAAAGTTCAAATTTGTGCTCAAGGTTTTGTTAAACAACTGTACTGTAAATGAATTCACATTAGGTTGCTTACCTTGATAAAGCTTTTGAGCTTCATCTCGACAAGCGCCCACACGAATTATCTGATCAATTTGTTAAAGAGCGGCTTGAGTACTCAGCGCTGCGAAGCGTTGTTTGTTGTCTCAAGCGAGGTGCGTATTCTACATTGCACCGTGTTGTTGTCAACACCTTTTTTGAAGTTTTTCTCAGTGGTTAGTGTTAATCGAAACTAACGCTAACGGGTTGATTGTATTAGCTAATTCAAAGAGAAAGCTAAGCATCCAACACTGAAGAAAACGGGTGTTTTCAACTGCTTGATTAGCCGCCTTAGTGGCTGCCATCTCAAGCGAGGACGCGAATAATACGCGATTCAGATGGGGTTGCAAGTACTTTTATGAAAATAATGTTAAAGCCCATTAATTGGTTAAACATCAACCAACTGCACACTACTTGGCTTCACGGGGATACTAATAAAGTGCTTCGCGACACGGCTAAAACGCTCTACGCCATCGGTTACCATAAAAGCAACGTCAGCAACTTGCGCCGCATCGGCCAACATCGCCTTATCAGCTAATGAGGCTTTTAAACTCATGGCCGTTGTCTGCGCGGAATCCACCAATGCAACCTTTTCGCCAACCACATTGGCAATTGCCCCTTTTAGCGCAGGAAAGTGCGTACAGCCCAAAACCAAAGTATCGATTTGAGCATCATCCAATATCGGTGTAAGACATTTAGCGACAATAGACTCGACCAGATCGCCATCGCACCACCCCTCTTCTGCCAAAGCAACAAACAGGGAGCAAGCAACTCCCTTGACCGTAGCATTTGGTAAACGAGCCGCAATTTCGCGATGATAGGCACCATTGTTAATAGTGCCTTCTGTTGCAATCACCCCTACATGGTACGAGCTCGTCTGACGAACACTCGCCTCAGCTCCAGGAACTACTACACCAATAACGGGAATATCTGGGTAAGTTTCACACAGCTTAGGCAAAGCACTTGCCGATGCAGTATTACACGCAATAACAAGCGCTTTAATATCTTTGGAAACCAATGCTTCGGCGGCTTGGCATGCGTACTTCACCACTGAGTCACTGCTTTTTGTACCATAGGGTACTCGCGCGGTATCTCCCAAATAAACCAAATGCTCATTGGGTAAAAGGCGATGAATTGCATCAAGAACCGTAAGGCCACCTACGCCAGAATCAAAGACACCGATTGGACGGTTATCACCTTGCCCTTCTAGCACTACTTACGCGCCTTCTTCTTTTTGCTTGCCTGACGTCGTTCACGAATAAATCGTGCTTGACGTGCTTTTTTTGCTTCTTGGCGTGGTGTTAGCACGTTCTTTTTGCCCTCATACGGGTTGCTACCCGTTCGGAACTCAAAACGCACCGGTGTACCTTTAATTGCAAGCACATCACAGAACTTGTTTTCGAGGTAGCGCACATAACTGCCCGGCAAAGAATCCGTTTGGTTACCATGCACAACAATAATAGGCGGGTTAGAGCCACCTTGGTGAGCATAACGAAGCTTAATACGACGACCATTAACCATTGGCGGCTGATGGTTTGCGGTCATATCTTCAAGCAAGCGCGTGAGATAGTTCGTACTCCACTTCATCATCGAGAATTCATAAGCTTCTTCGATCGACTTGTAGAGATCACCTACACCCGTACCGTGCTTAGCAGAAATAAAGTGCATACGCGCAAACGTCGCAAAGTCTAGCTTACGACGAATTTGTTCACGCACGACTTCTTTTTGCTCACCTGTCATGCCATCCCACTTATTAAGGGCGATGACTAGCGCACGACCAGAGTCAACCACGAAGCTGATCATGCTAAGGTCTTGATCGGTCACACCTTCGTGCGCATCAATCACAACCACAGAAACATGAGAGTCACGGATAGCCTGAAGGGTCTTCACGATAGAGAATTTTTCTACCGCTTCTTTAATATTTTTACGACGGCGAATACCCGCAGTATCGATCAGGGTGTAGTTCTTTTCGTTTCGCTCATATGGAATATATACACTGTCGCGCGTTGTTCCTGCCTTGTCGTATACCACAACACGGTCTTCACCTAACATGCGGTTAACCAACGTCGACTTACCTACGTTAGGGCGACCAGAAATCGAAATTTTGATCCCCTGCTCAACGTCGTCTGGTAATACATCGTCACTGTAGTCGATTTGACTCAGAACATGCTCAATGAGCACATTCACACCACGACCATGAGCTGCCGCAATAGGAATAGGTTCACCTAGCCCGAGACTGAAAAAGTCACTGGTTGCAACTTCGGCGTTAATGCCGTCAGTTTTGTTCACCACCATGTAAACAGGTTTGTCTTGTCGACGCAGGCGATCAGCCACCATTTCATCAGACGGGTTAATACCCGCACGACCGTCAACCAAAAACAGTACGACATCAGCCTCTTCAACCGCAGCCAACGATTGCTGTGCCATTTCAAGGTCTAAACCAACTTCGCCACCTGTAATACCGCCGGTATCCACAACGATATAAGGTTGCTCGCCCATTTTTCCTTCGCCGTATTTACGGTCTCGGGTAACGCCCGGAAGGTCAGCTACTAGAGCATCACGGGAGCGCGTTAGGCGGTTAAAAAGGGTCGATTTTCCAACGTTGGGACGCCCAACTAAAGCGATAACAGGTAACATATTTCTCTTCTGCGAATGCAGCCCCAAACGAGGCAGGTCAGGGTGACGCTAAGGCATCACCCGTAAAGTGTTTATTGTAGATCAATTAACGACAAGGCGGATAGCTTGCCGCCTTGGGTTAAAAAGTAAAGGGAGGTATCGTCTGCGATCAATGCGGCCGCTTGGCCTTGTGCTGCGCCTTGAGTCATAGCCGCTAGGCCACCGTCTAACTGGGACAAAGCAAAAAGGTTGCCGTCCGTATCGGACAGGAATACAAACTGATTCCAAAGTACCGGCGCGCTTAAAAAGCGATGCTTGAGCGCAGTTTGACTCCAAACATCAGCACCAGATGCCTGATCTAAGCCTGTCACCACACCATCATCACCGGATACAAAGACACGAGATAATGCCGTTGCCACTGGATAGAAGCTAGCTAGCTTACGATCCCATAGCTGAGTACCATCAGTCAGGTCAATGGCCGTTACAGTGTCGCCAAAAGATGCAAGGTATACAACACGCTGATCGACCACAGGTTGCCCATCAATGTCCACAACTCGCTCTAGGTCAGTACGACCCCGAGGTTCAACCAAGGTTCGCTCAAAAACAGCGTTGCCATTGGCGTTTTGCAACGCCACAAGCTTTCCGTTATCGAGCGCTGCAAAGGTGTAATCTAGCGTGACGCGCGGCGACGCTGTACCACGAAATGTTAGATTAGGGATGCTGGCATCATAGCGCCATAACGACTCACCGGACTGCACATCAAAGGCACGAACCGCGCCATTTACCTGCTGAACCACTAGAAGGTCACCCAACAGCTGCGGCACCGAAATGACTTCGCTATCCAGTTGGGTACTCCACTGCTCTTCACCTTCAGACGAAAGCAGCGTTAACACACCTGAGCGGCTCACAAACGCCAACGCAGAATCACTTGCGCCCAAGCCAGAACTTAGCGGCTCTGCGCTTTCGTATTCCCACGCTAGCTTGCCGTCGGCTTTTTGGTAAGCGTTAACTTTTCCCGATTTCGAGAGCGCAACCACGTAGTCTTGCACCAAAGCAGGTGAAAACTGGTGATACTTATGCCCCAAGCCTTGTCCAAGTGTCTTGGACCATTTTGTTTGCAGCTTATGGGTCGCTTCAAATACAACAGGGTCTGGCTGAATACTTGTCTCGCTTTCACCAAAGAGACTACATCCCGACATCAGCGCCGCCATCCCTAAGGCCGCTACCCGCAAAGACAAGTTTTTCATTAACCTTCCTCTACCGCTAGGTCGCTTAACTTAAGAGCTAACAGACCACGCGATGCACCTGCAGTACCGGCTGCCTGTGCTTGTTCATAAGCATCACGAGCAAGCGCTAGCTTACCTTGAGCAACAAGAACATCACCTTCTAGCTCATAAGCCAACTCATCAAAGCCTTGACCTTTTACTGATACCAAGGTGCTTAGTGCAGCGTCGAGATCGCCCGCAGCAAAGTGTACCTTTGCCAGACGCAAGTCGGCGACAGTAGCCAAACGAGCACTTGGCTCTTGCGCCTTAATCCACTCAAGTTCAGATACCGCTTCAGCCAACTCACCTGCTTCAACATCAAGCTTTGCTTGAATCAGCGCAGTGTATTGTGCATAAACAGTATCGTCGTACTCTGCTTTGATTTCATCAGCAAGAGTACCCGCAGTAGTAAGAAGCGCTTGATCACCACTCGACATGTAACCAGAAACCGCATCAACGTAGTTTAGGTAGCTGATAGACGCTGCCTCAGCGTAAGCCGCTTGGTTACTTTGCCATTGCTGCCAGCCAACGGTAATCGCTGCTGCGCCCGCAATACCAAGCAAAAGGGACTTACCGTTTTCTTTCCACCAGTTTTTGATGGCTTGTACTTGTTCTTCTTCTGTACGAATCTCAGACACGCCCGAGCTCCTATCAAATACTAAGACTCACACCGCAGTTAGCGCGGTATGACCGTTAAATTTCGTTAGCCAACGCCGCAATTAACTCAGCTGTTGCAATGGTTTGCTGCTCAGCACCTGAGCGCATCGGTTTTAACACCACCGCTTGGTTCTCTGCAAACTCGCGGTTAACCATAATAGCGACGTCTGCACCGCTCTTGTCGGCTTTTTTCATTTGGCTCTTATCCGAGCCACCACCACAGTGCAGTTGTACACGGTAATTGGTTTCGTTGCGCAACATTTCTGCAAGCTTAAGCGCATCCGCTGTTTCACCACCACCAATCGTGCATACATACACATCTACCGTCTTGCGAATAGATTCAGGCACACACTCAAGAGACTCAAGCAAGAGAATCAGGCGCTCAACCCCCATCGCAAAGCCAACGGCTGGTGTCGCCTTACCACCTAGTTGTTGAACTAGACCGTCGTAACGACCACCTGCACAAACGGTACCCTGAGCACCTAGCTTATCCGTTACCCACTCGAATACTGTTTTGGAGTAGTAATCGAGACCACGTACCAGTTTCGGGTTTACTTCATAAGCAACGCCAGCTGCATCTAGCAATGACTTGAGCTGCTCAAAGTGAACCTGGGACTCTTCATCAAGGTAATCGTGAAAAACAGGTGCACTGTCTAGCAAAGCTTGAGTATTAGCATCTTTTGAATCCAAGATACGTAGCGGGTTCGTGTCTAAACGACGCTGACTATCTGCATCCAAGGCATCTTTATGCTCAGACAAGTAAGCAACCAAGGCCTCTTTAAAGGCTGCTCGTGCTTCAGTACTGCCTAGAGTGTTGATCTGCAAAGTCACAGCATCTAACAAATCAAGCTGACGCCACAGACGTGCTGTCATAACAATCAACTCAGCATCAATATCTGGACCTTTCATGCCAAAGGTTTCTACACCAATTTGGTGAAACTGGCGGTATCGGCCTTTTTGCGGACGCTCGTGGCGGAACATTGGCCCCATGTACCACAAACGCTGTGTTTGGTTGTATAGCAAACCGTGTTCTTCGCCCGCACGGACACAGCTGGCTGTTCCCTCTGGTCGCAATGTCAGGCTATCGCCGTTGCGATCATCAAAGGTGTACATTTCTTTTTCGACAATATCAGTCACTTCGCCGATAGAGCGCTTAAATAGGTCAGTTGACTCCACGACTGGCATACGAATTTCATCATAACCGTAGGTTGCCAGCACACCTTTAACTTGTGCTTCTAGGTACTGCCATACGGGAGTTTGAGCAGGAAGAATATCGTTCATCCCGCGAATTGCTTTCACTTTAGCCAATGTTGCTACCTTAAAACCTGTTTAATCAGTTATTCGCCAAGGGTTAAACGCGACACGTTACCTCGGCCGGTGTCGCTTAACTCAACAAGCTCACCGTTAAATTCTACAAACGCCACGGCCGACAAAGCGCCCAAGGTTACATTGAGAGGAAGCGCTGCTGTCGATACATCAACACCTCGCTCGGCGTTGCGAATACTTGCAACCAACAACTTACCTTCACCGTCACGCACCTCAACCCAGCAGTCGTCAGTAAAACCAATGACTAAACGCTCAGTTGGCTCAGCGGCTGGCTGGACTGGCTCATTCACGGGTGCTGCAAGCTCATCTAAGTCGACACCCAGAGATTCAGACGTTAAAGGCGCGGCCTCTGTTACCTCTTGCTCTCGCGTTTCAGACAAAGTCGTTGGCGCGCTATTTTCTTGCTCAGCCAATAGCGAAGCTTGGGCTTCAGCCGTAGCCTGCTCTTCAACAGCTGCTTGCTCTTCAAGCGACTCTGCAGCCGCTACCGAAGATGATAGCTCATTCGGTGCTACCTCAGTGTTGGCAGGTTCAAGCTCTTCTGCAATGTTCGCTTCTGTTTCTTCATTCAAAAGATCAGTTTCAGGGGCTTCGCCAAGCGCTGAATCAGACAGCACCGAAGTATCTGCACCCAGTGCGTCACTCGGTAAATCAACCGCTGGCAAACCGCTCACTTCATCTGTTTCGGCTGGCACAGTGTCATTTTGCATATTCGGCAACGACAGTGGAGCTCCCTGTTCAGAAGGCTCTTCGTCCACAGAGTCCTTGTTAAGAATTGATGCAACAAGACCAGAGACAGGGCTGCTTGGGTGTAGCACGGCATAACCGCCACCTGCCAGTAGCAGCAAGAACAATAGCACTACAACGATTTTGCCACCGCCGCCGGAACTGCTTCCCGACGGTGTTGCGTCATGATGACGCTTAGGGTCTATTTTGGGTGCCTTTTTTGCTGCTGCACGGGAGGCCGATTTTCGGGTTTGCGGCTGACTTAATGACATTAAGTCTTCATATGCAGCCAAAATTTCATCGGCATTTAAGCCTAAGAGCGCCGCATATTGGCGAATATAGCCCTTCGCAAACACAGGCGAAGGTAACTTATCCACATCACCGGATTCAATAGCAACAATACTTTCTTTGGTGATGCGAAGTTCTTTAGATAGGCTTTCTAGGGTATAACCCGCCGCTTCACGGGTAACTTTTAAGGATTCCCAATCAAATCCATCTAATCCTTCATCTAATACATCATCAGCTTGGCTCATTGGCCACTCTCCTGAAACTCTTTAAATTCTGCTGAATTGGGAAATAAGTTTTTTAGCATTAATGCATAGGTCGTTGCATCTTGTGCATTACCAATCGCACGCGCTATTCGCACCCCTACCCACAAACTTAAGGGCACATGCTCAACTTGCCGTTCGCTCACCGCCTCTTCCATAGGGGCAAAGCGGGCAATCGCTTCTTCTAAATCGTTTTCTTTTAAAGCCAAGTCTGCCAACAAAACAGACGTCGAAAGACGGTTGGGAGACAAACTAAGCACGCGCGTAAACGCATGCTTTGCGGCATCGTTTTGGCCTAATTTAAGGTAACAGCGCCCAAGGTTTTCAAATGCAGTATCGCGACGGGGGTAAAAAGGGTCTTGGGTCGCTACCGCTAATATACGGCATGCATTTTTGTAGTCTGCTTGCGCAAAAAGAAATGCACCATAGTTGTTATGAATCGTTGCTGATTCAGGGGCGTAAGTGACGGCTTTTTTAAAGTAGCTATTAGCTAACTCTGTTTCACCTTCAATTTGAAAAGCCAGCGCAAGACCATTCAGCGCTAGCGCATCGTTTGGCGCAACTGTAATCGCTTTTTGAAAAGCAGCTTTGGCGCCGGCCAAGTTACCACTTTGAATATATTGCATGCCGAGGCGGGTATAAGCTGCGCTGTCTGCAGTGGTGCCATCAGCAGTCTGTGCCACCTGACCCGCACAGGCCGATAGCAACACTGATAATACAACAACCACCCACCACTTCATGTGTTTACGCCAACCCTGTTTGCTCCGGTGTTTCGTGATTCACCACCGGAATGTATTTTTCGCTACGGCGTGTACGGTCTTCTACCTGACCCACCAACTGGCCACAGGCCGCGTCAATTTCGTCACCACGGGTCTTACGCACTGTGGTTAGAATGCCACCGTTCAGCATCACCTGCTTAAACGCCATAATGGCATTGTTTGATGGACGCTTATAACCCGAATTTGGGAAAGGGTTAAACGGAATAAGGTTTAGCTTGCTCGGTAAGGTCTTGAGCAGTTTAACCAACTGGCGTGCATGTTCTGGTTGATCGTTTACGCCCGCAATAAGGGTGTACTCGATGGTAATAACACGACGCTCGCCCAATACCGTAAGGTAACGATGACACGCATCCATCAGCTCTTTAATGGGGTACTTTTTGTTTACAGGTACCAGCTGGTTACGCAGCTCATCGTTTGGCGCATGTAAAGACACCGCCAAAGAGACGTCAACCTCTTCACGTAGTTTATCTAGTGCAGGTACAACACCCGCTGTAGACAGGGTCACGCGACGCTTAGACAAACCGTAAGCGTTATCTTCCATCATAAGTTTTACCGCAGCAACCACGTTTTCGTAGTTGAGCAACGGCTCGCCCATGCCCATCAAAACCACGTTTGTCACACGGCGATCACCAGAAGGATCAAAAGGGCCAAATGAGCGAATAGCGATACGCAACTGGGCGATGATTTCGGCCGTAGAAAGGTTACGGTTAAAGCCCTGCTTACCGGTAGAACAAAAGCTGCAATCAAGTGCACAGCCAATTTGCGACGATACACACAAGGTTGCCCGGTCACCTTCTGGAATCAGAACGGTTTCGACACTTGAGCCACCCTCGGTTTTAATAACCCATTTACGGGTACCGTCGGCAGAAATATTTTCGAGAAGAACCTCTGGCTCTTTAAGCTCAGCAATCTCGTTTAGTTTTTGACGTAATGCTTTACTGATGTTGGTCATTTCGTCAAAGCTGGTTGCGCCCAACTGATGCATCCACTTCATCACCTGAATGGCACGGAAACGCTTTTCGCCAATCGAGTCGAAAAACTCTTCCAAGGCTTGAGGTGAGAGACCTAGTAAATTAATTTTTTGTGTGGAGTCAGTCATAAGGCACATAAACCGGATAAAACTAAAAGGTGGAGTGAGCAAGTACAGCGCTCACTCCGGTATCGCAAATTCTTACTTAGAGAAGAAGTAAGCGATTTCGCGTTCTGCAGATGTAGTAGAGTCAGAACCGTGTACAGCGTTCGCATCGATAGAAGAAGCGAAGTCACGACGGATAGTGCCTTCAGCAGCTTCTGCTGGGTTAGTCGCACCCATCAATTCACGGTTCGCCAATACAGCGTTTTCACCTTCTAGTACTTGTACAACAACAGGACCAGAAGTCATGAATTTAACAAGATCAGCGAAGAAAGGACGCTCTTTGTGTTCAGCGTAGAAACCTTCAGCTTCTTCTTGAGAAAGAGTTTTCATTTCTAGCTCAACGATTTTTAGGCCAGCTTCTTCGAAACGAGTTTCGATTTGACCAATTACGTTTTTAGCAACAGCGTCAGGCTTGATGATAGATAGAGTACGTTCGATCGCCATGTCTATATTTTCCAATTATCTAAAGGAGGTTGAATCAAACCCGCAATTATACGTGAGTGTAATGACGCTGAACAGCGCCATACACAGCGATCTTGCAACAAGTCTTTTTATACCCAGCAAATACAAAAACGCCCAGCAAAGCTGGGCATTGAGTAGAGCTAATAACAAGCATTTAATCGCGCTCTTCGATCCACGCCATTTGAATGGCTTCAAGGATCTTTTCACCGCAACGGCCGTCTTCATCATCAAACTCTGGCAACGATGACACAAGCTTCATCAGCGCAGGAAAACTAATCGTTAACGGATCAATTTCAGGGTGGTTGTCTGCCAATTCGATGGCAATATCGTTTACATCAACCCACTTCATTGCTGTTTTACCTTTGTTTAGGTTAAAGCCAACTGGCTATGTAGACTTAGTGGCGCTCAGACACTTGGTTGATGGTGTAACGAGGAATCTCAACCACTAGGTCTTCGTCTGCTACCACCGCCTGACAACTCAAGCGTGACTCAGGCTCAAGACCCCACGCTTTATCAAGCATGTCATCTTCTAGCTCATCAGACTCTTCCATAGACTCAAAGCCTTCACGAACAACCACGTGACAGGTAGTACACGCACACGACTTTTCACACGCGTGCTCAATATGAATACCATTAGCCAAGGCCGCATCACAAATTGTCTGGCCTGCGTCAGCCTCTACAACAGCACCTTCAGGACAAAGATCTTCGTGTGGAAGAAAGATAATTTGTGGCATTACTCAAGTTCTCCAATAGAGTCGACTGTTTTACCCTGCAACGCGCGCGAGATACCATCATCCATACGACGCGACGCAAAAAAGTCACTCACTTTAGCCAAATGCTCCACCGCTTTTTCAATGGTGGCTGCATCTTCATTTTGTTTGATTTCGTCCAGCTTAGCAATTTCACTCACCAAGCCCTGAATCTCGTCCTGCGACAGCAATCGATCACCATCCGCCTCTAGCGCTTGTGTTAGCGCAACAATCAGACGATCAGCTTCAACCTGCTGCTCACGTAAGCGGCGCGCCGCCATATCGTCTTGCGCACGACCGAAAGAGTCTTTCAGCATATCAGCAATATCTGCATCACTGAGGCCGTAGGACGGTTTAACCTCAATCTTGCTCTCGATACCTGTTGATAACTCTTTGGCTGTAACGCTCAACAGACCATCAGCATCGACTTGAAAGGTCACGCGAATCTTTGCAGCTCCCGCCGCCATCGGAGGAATACCACGCAACTCAAAGCGAGCCAGTGAGCGACAGTCTTCAACCAATTCTCGGTCACCCTGAACGACATGAAACGCCATCGCCGACTGACCGTCTTGGTAGGTCGTAAACTCTTGAGCACGGGCTGCTGGAATCACCGTGTTACGAGGAATTAGCTTCTCAGCCAAGCCACCCATGGTTTCAATACCCAAGGACAGCGGAATAACATCCAAAAGCAACATATCGCTGTCTGGCTTGTTACCTGCCAGCACGTCGGCTTGCAAGGCTGCACCAATGGCGACCACTTGGTCTGGGTCAATATCTACGTGCAATGGGCGCTTAAAGAAAGCCTCAACCTGTGCACGAACAGTTGGCACACGCGTAGAGCCACCCACCATCACCACTTCATCAACCCCTTCAAGATCAATGGACGCATCTTTAAGGGCGCGCTTACAAGCACGAATGGTTTTAGATACCAAAGGTTTAACCATGGCATCAAAGGCGTCTTTGGTAATATCGCAAGTGAGGGTTTGAGCAGATAGGTTAACGCTAACCGCCACTTCTGGCTGATCAGTCAACTGCTCTTTAACCGAGCGCGCCGTTTCGGCAAGGGCACGTTTGTCACTGGCACTCAACGGCTGCTCACTATTGAGCTGCTCTTTGAAGTAAGCAACCAGCTTATCGTCAAAGTCATCACCACCCAGAGCGCTATCGCCACCGGTAGCCAAAACTTCAAATACACCTCCTTTTAAGCGCAACACCGACACATCAAAGGTGCCGCCGCCAAGGTCGTAAACGACCACTACGCCTTCGTCACGGGTATCTAAACCATAAGCCACCGCAGCTGCAGTGGGCTCATTTAGTAAGCGAAGAACATTTAAACCTGCGAGCTTTGCAGCATCTTTAGTCGCTTGACGCTGAGCATCATCAAAGTAGGCCGGAACCGTAATAACCGCACCTACCAATTCGCCACCCAAGCTACTTTCAGCACGAGCACGAAGTACTTTTAGGATTTCGGCCGAAGTTTCAATGGCACCTTTAGGGCCAGCCACGGTGTCGATGTATGGCAAGTTGCCACGACCGCCGACAAAGTTATAAGGAAGCTGGTCAGCTAACTGTAGCGCCTCGTCGTAACTGCGCCCCATTAAACGCTTAACCGAAACAATGGTATTGAAGGGGTCAGCCGTAGCGTGAGCACGTGCTGCATAACCCACTTCCACATCGCCTTTTTTATCCGACAGGTAACGCACAACCGACGGCAGCATCATGGCATTATTTTCGTCCGGCAAGACACTCGCCTGACCACTCTTCACACTGGCAACCAAGGAGTTGGTCGTACCCAAATCAATTCCCACCGCCAATTTATGCTGGTGAGGAGCGGCGCTTTGGCCTGGTTCTGCTATTTGTAATAAAGCCATTTATCTACTCAATCGTCTAAACGCGATTCTAACTCAGAAACTTCGGCGCCTACTTTCTCAAAAAACTGCATCTTGCGCACCAGCGCCTCGGCTTCTTTGAGATCAGTAGCGGCTAACGCTTGCTCAAATGCGTTACGCAAACTCACTAAAGCTTCGGTAACTTCTTGCTCTAGCGCTTCCAGCACCTCAAAAGGATCATCCGCCGACTCAGCATCCGCCAAGCGCTCACGCAGTTCCATTTGTTGAAACAAAAAATCAGGCGCTAACTGCATGCTGGTATCAGCCGAAACATCAACACCCTGCAACAACAAAAGATACATTGCACGACGCAAAGGCGACTTAAGCGTCGCAAACGCTTCGTTAAGGTAGGCTGTATTTTGTTCAGATACGCGCACCTGCGCGTCAGAAAGGTGGGCATGTCGATCAGGGTGCTGTTCTCTCTGAAGCGCAATGTAGGCTTCAGAGAGCGCCGCTTGATCTACAGTAAAAGACTCAGGTAGAGCAAAAAGCTCAAAGTAATTTTTTCGAATATCCATCTGTGACTCGCTTCACACTAGACGTTGAAGCTCTCACCACAACCACATTCGCTACTCACGTTAGGGTTGTTAAACTTAAAGCCTTCGTTAAGGCCTTCTTTTACAAAATCAAGCTCAGTACCTTCGAGATACAGCAAGCTTTTGGGATCAACAACAACCTTTACACCATGCGCTTCAAACACTTGGTCTTCTTGCTCTGGCTCATCCACAAACTCAAGTACGTAGGCCATACCAGAGCAGCCAGAAGTACGCACACCTAAGCGAATACCAATACCGTGACCACGACCCGCGATGTACTTTTCTACATGCTTTGCTGCAGCATCTGTAATCGTAACAGCCATACACACCTCTCTATAATAACGCTGGGTAAGGGTTACTCACCCAGCGCATAACTTACTTATCTTGCTTTTGCTTGTAGTCAGCTACTGCCGCTTTAATCGCGTCTTCAGCCAATACCGAACAGTGAATTTTCACAGGTGGTAGTGCCAACTCTTCTGCGATACGGGTGTTTTTCAACTCAGCCGCTTGCTCAAGCGTCATACCTTTAACCCACTCTGTTACCAAAGAGCTAGAGGCAATCGCCGAACCACAGCCGTAAGTTTTAAACTTAGCGTCTTCGATAACACCTTCGTCGCTCACTTTGATTTGCAAACGCATAACGTCGCCACAAGCAGGCGCACCGACCATGCCGGTACCGACATGATCGTCTGCGTCGTCTAACTTACCTACGTTACGAGGGTTCTCGTAGTGGTCAATTACTTGGTTACTGTAAGCCATGATACTTCTCCGAAATATTAAAACCGGAAAGAGACCGGTTAGTTACCAGTCTTAGTGGTGAACCCACTCAACCTTGCTTAAATCAACACCGTCTTTGTACATATCCCAAAGCGGCGAAAGCTCGCGCAGTTTATCTACTGCTTGCTTCACTTGCGCGATAGCGCGGTCAACATCTTCTTCTGTTGTGAAACGGCCAATCGAGAAGCGAATAGAGCTGTGTGCTAGCTCGTCGCTTAAACCTAGTGCACGCAAAACGTATGAAGGCTCAAGGCTTGCAGATGTACATGCAGAGCCTGAAGACACAGCTAGGTCTTTAATCGACATAAGCAGCGACTCACCTTCAACGTAAGCAAAGCTGATGTTTAGGTTTGCAACAACACGCTGATCTAGCGAGCCGTTTACAAATACTTCTTCCATATCTTCAAAGCCAGCCAAGAAGCGATCACGCAACGCGGTTAGGCGTACTAGCTCGTCTTTCATTTCTTCTTTAGCGATACGGAAAGCTTCACCCATACCCACGATTTGGTGAGTTGGAAGTGTGCCCGAACGCATACCGCGCTCGTGACCACCACCGTGCATTTGTGCTTCTAGGCGAATACGTGGCTTACGACGAACGTAAAGTGCGCCAATGCCTTTAGGGCCGTAAGCTTTGTGCGCAGAGAAAGACATCAAATCAACCTTCATTGTTTTGGTGTTAATCTCTACTTTGCCTGCGCTTTGCGCGGCATCAACGTGAAATACTACGCCGTTCGCACGGGTAATTTCACCGATGGCAGCAATATCTGTCACGGTGCCAATTTCGTTGTTCACGTGCATCAAAGACACAAGAATCGTATCTTCACGCAGCGCCGCTTCAACCATTACTGGGGTAATCAAACCGTCAGAGCCAGGCTCTAGGTAAGTTACTTCAAAACCTTCGCGCTCTAGCTGACGACACGTATCAAGCACTGCTTTGTGCTCGATCTTAGATGTGATGATGTGCTTACCTTTCTTTTGGTAGAAGTGAGCCACACCTTTAATTGCCAAGTTATCTGACTCGGTCGCACCCGACGTCCATACAATTTCACGTGGGTCTGCTTCAATTAGGTCAGCCACTTGGCGACGCGCGTTTTCTACCGCTTCTTCTGCTTTCCAGCCAAAAATGTGCGAGCGCGACGCAGGGTTACCAAAGTTTCCGTCAAGGGTTAAGGCTTCCATCATCTTTTCAGCAACACGCGGATCAACTGGCGTAGTGGCTGAATAATCTAAATAAATCGGATCGGACATCTTAAGGTTCTCCAAACGCAAAACTTAAAGTCGCGCTTCATCTACTGAGCCAGAAAGCTCGGAACTACTTGTGGTTAAGATTGTATTTAATTTGCGTTGGTCTTGACGCATCGCGACCGTACGCACGTCTTGGCGTTTGACCAACTGCTCTAGCGAGATATCGTTTAAAAACGAGTGAATTTGCTCACTAAGGTCACACCATAAGTGGTGAGTCAGGCAAATCTCACCACCTAGACAAGAACCCGTGTTTTTACAACCTGTTGCGTCAACGGATTCGTTTACTGCGTCTACCACTTGGGCAACGCTAATATCATCGGGCTGACGGTCAAGCTGGTAACCGCCACCGGGGCCGCGCACGCTGCATACCAACTTGGCGCGACGTAACTTAGAAAACAGCTGCTCAAGATAAGACAACGAAATACCTTGGCGCTCAGAAATATCTGCCAAGCTAATAGGGCCTTCTCCTTTGTGAAGCGCCAAATCAAGCATCGCAGTTACGGCATATCTGCCTTTTGTCGTCAGTCGCATAAGCGCAGCCTCTTTATTTATGCTGCCCGCTTTTGGGTCGTGGCAGCTAAATTTTAATTACCGCCATTATGCAATACCTGACTAAAATTATCAAGAATATACCTGAGTAAAATAGTCAGAAATAAGACCTAGCCGAAGAGCCTAAAGACAGGCAAAACAGCCCACTAAAATCCTCAGCTTATACAAAACCCCATCAGGACAACAAAATTAAGGCGCGCAAATTCTACCACAACCCCAAGACAAAAGAACGCACGCCTACTACGAAAGGCTACCCACCTTGTTGCTCACGCTGTTTCTTTAAAGCATTACCCGAGCCCCCGTGTGTTCCTGCTGCCTTCTGCACACTCGTTAAAATACCACGCAGCACGTTCACCTCAATTTTATCCACTAGCGCACGCATAAACAGGCGACGAAGGCGAGGCATTAGCTGACGTGGGTTTTTAGGGTCGAGAAATTCAATATCGACCAAGGTTTCTTCTAAGTGAGCAAACATACGTTCCATCTCGCCATGGTCAGCTAAATCAACATCCCAGTCCGTACCCCAATTAGGCAATGCTTCATCTACCTGCTCAGCACGCGCAGCCATTCGCAACTCATAAACGATAACCTGCACCGCCGCAGCAATATTGAGAGACGAGAAGTCTTCGTTTGTTGGAATATGCACGTGATGGTGGCACAAACTTAGCTCTTCATTGGTTAAGCCTCGGTCTTCACGGCCAAATACAAAAGCCACTCGCGTATTGCTCTTGTGAGTAATCGCTGCTGCTTGGCGAGGATCAACAAGCGGCCAAGGTATATGTCGACTACGAGCACTGGTACCTACTACCAAACCGCAATCAGCGACCGCTTCTTCTAGCGAAGCAACAACGTTTGCTTGGTCTAACACATCGGTAGCGCCCGATGCTCGCGCGACGGCGACATCACTAGGAAACTCCTTTGGCTCAACTAAAACCAAGTCACTCACACCCATGTTCTTCATGGCGCGCGCAACCCCACCAATGTTACCGGGGTGGCTCGTATTCACTAATACGATACGAATATTCTCTAGCATTAGACTTTTCCTCTGTGAACTTGGGCGCAAATTCTACCAGAGTCTCACCGCTTTCGCGCCGTTGTCTCATAGATGTGCAAACGCTCTCATATTACGCACAAGTCACATGCAACTTGAGGTATAAAGCGCTATAATGCACGGCTCGCTCCCTAACAATTTGTCTTCTAGGTACACCATCGATGCATCCTATGATTAACATCGCGCTGCGAGCTGCCCGCTCTGCAGGCGAACAAGCGGTTCGCGCAATCGAACGTTTAGATTTAATGAAAGCCGAGCAAGAAAATATTGCGAAGTTTGTGTCTGAAACCTGCATCAGCATGGAACGTAATATTGCGGCAACCATCCAAAAAGCTTACCCGCAACATCGCGTGATCGGTGAGTTCAGTGGTACTCATAACCCCCTAGAAGGCGAAGGTGAGTTTGAATGGCACATCAACCCTGTTGATAACATTGCCAGCTTCTCTAAAGCGCTTCCTTACTTTGCCCTATGCATCACAGGCAAAGACAAAGGCAAAGCTACTCACGCCCTTATCATCAACCCAATGATGGCTGAAGAATTTACTGCTAGCTTAGGTAAAGGCGCACAGTTAAACGGTCGTCGTTTACGTGTAAGCCAAGCTCGCACGCTTGAGCAAGCGGCTATCGGCACAGGTTACTTCAACCGCTCTTCAGATAAAGGCTTTTTCCAAGCACTTCAAAATACCACAGAGCACCTGATTGCCAGCGACTGCCAACTACATTACTGCGGCTCACCTGCGTTAAGCATTGCTTATACTGCAGCTGGACGTTTAGATGGTTACTTCCAGTTTGGCTTAAACTCAGCCGAAATCGATGCAGCGCTGCTTATTTTGCAAGAGTCTGGCGGCCTTTCGTGCGACCTAGAAGGCAATAGCAACGTACGCCAAAGCGGCAACGTCATTGCAGCTAGCCCCAAAATGCTTAAGCAACTTATCCAAGGCATTCGCAAGCCTCAAGCATAAGCGACAGAAACCTAGGTGTTAAAAACGCCTAGGCATAAAAAAACCAAGCTCAGCGGCTTGGTTTTTTTTCGTCTCGCATTTGCGCCCTCGGCAATCAGAGAGCGCAACGTCACAATCGCTTATTCAGCGAAAGGATGGCGAAGTACGATTGTTTCTACACGATCAGGGCCAGTAGAAATAATATCCACAGGCGCTTCGATCAAGGTCTCAAGACGCTTGATGTAGTTAACCGCAGCAGCAGGTAGCTCTTCTAGAGACTTAGCACCCACCGTAGAGTCAGTCCAACCTGGCATAGTTTCGTATACTGGCTCGACTGCTTCGTAGTCTTCACTGCCGCTAAGTGAAGTAACCACCTCACCCGATGCATCTTTGTAACCTACACAGATGTTGATGGTTTCTAGACCATCAAGTACGTCCAGCTTAGTTAAGCAGATACCTGAGATAGAGTTCACTTGGATAGCGTGCTTTAGTGCAACCGCATCAAACCAACCACAACGACGCGCACGACCTGTAGTTGAACCAAACTCGTGACCACGCTCAGCCAAGCGCGCACCAATCTCACAATCCAACTCAGTTGGGAATGGACCGCTACCTACACGCGTTGTGTATGCTTTAGTGATACCCAAGATGTAATCAAGGTACAAAGGACCAAAGCCACTACCTGTTGATGTACCGCCAGCGGTGGTATTTGAAGAAGTAACGAACGGGTAAGTACCGTGGTCGATATCCAACAAAGAACCTTGAGCACCTTCAAACATGATGCTCTTACCGTCTTTGCGGTAGTCGTGCAGCATGCCAGTTACGTCAGCAACAAGCGGACGAAGCTGCTCAGCCATCGCCAAGGCTTTTTCTAGTTGAGCTTCGTAGTTAACTGGCTCAACTTTGTAGAAGTTTTCTAACTGGAAGTTATGGTATTCCAACACTTCTTTTAGCTTAGTAGCAAAACGCTCTGCATCCATAAGGTCATCAAGGCGCAAGCCACGGCGTGCAACCTTGTCTTCGTATGCAGGACCAATACCACGACCGGTTGTACCGATTTTCGCGTTACCACGTGCAATCTCACGCGCTTGATCAAGCGCGATGTGGTAATCAAGAATCAATGGACATGCTGGGCTCAAGCGAAGACGGTCACGAACTGGCACGCCGCGCTCTTCTAGCTGAGCCATTTCTTTTAGCAACGCCTCAGGCGAAAGCACAACACCGTTACCGATCATGCACATTACGTTGTCACGCAAGATACCTGATGGGATAAGGTGTAATACGGTTTTTTCACCCTCGATTACCAATGTATGACCTGCGTTGTGACCGCCTTGGAAGCGTGCCACAGCGGATGCTTGGTCTGTTAAAAGATCTACGATCTTACCTTTACCTTCGTCACCCCATTGGGTGCCAAGAACAACGACGTTTTTGCCCATTGTTGCCTTCTTGATGTAATTAAAGAAACGGTTTTGGTTATAGACTCACTAGAGTCCATTCACCCTCTTGCAGCACCAGCTCAGCACTACATTTATTTTGCTCGCTTTCCCCGTCAAGGGTTTGAACAACGCGCTTGCCTTGTGCACGCAAGCTAGCGATTTTCTCTTGCAAGCGACTGTCTTCGCCCGCTGGTGCTCTTACAAGCAACTTGGCAGCATCTTGCGCACTGGCAAGGTCTACCAAGGTTTTTAGATCGGCACTAAAGCCTGTGGCTGGACGCGCGCGACCAAAATCTTTACCAATTTTGTCGTAACGACCGCCTTTAGCCACCGCTTGACCATGCTTTGGTGAGTAAGCAGCAAACACTACACCTGTGTGGTAGTTGTAACCACGCAGCTCACTTAAGTCGAAGTAGAGGTCAAGGGCTGGGAAGCGCGCGGCAATGCGAGAGGCCAAAGATGTTAAGTAATCGATTGCCTCAAGCACACTGGCTGGCGCGCTTTCAAATACTATTTTTGCTTCTGCAAGGGCTTCAACGCCGCCATTTAAACGTGGCAAAGCGTGTAACCATGCTTTGTGTGCTTCTGGTACCGATAGCTGCTCCACAAAGCTACTAATTTCTGGCAAGGACTTACGCTCAAGCATATCCAAGTAAGTCGCAGCGTCGGTATCGCTGAGGCCAATTGCCTCTACCAAACCAGTAAAGACTTTTACATGGCCCACATCGAGGCTCAATTCTAAGTCAGGGCTTGCTGACTGAAGTGTCGCCACCATAAGCGCAATCACTTCTAGGTCACTGTCCATACCTGAGTGGCCAAATAACTCTGCGCCAATTTGTAGCGGGTTACGCGACGCCAATGGCTCTGGCGTACGCGCATGAAGTACCGAACCGCAGTAACAAAGACGGTTAACCGTATGGCTACGCATGCAATGCGCATCAATACGCGCGGCTTGCGGGGTAATATCGGCTCGCACACCTAGCATGCGCCCAGATAGTTGATCCGTTACCTTAAAGGTATTTACATCAAGCTCACCACCGACACCGGTAAGCAAGGCATCCAAATGCTCAAGCATTGGAGGCATGATTAGCTCGTAGCCCCATGTATCAAAGAGGTCGAGCAACTGACGACGCATCTGCTCTATTGCTTTTGCTTCCTTAGGAAGTGCTTCTCTAACGCCTTCAGGAAGTAGCCAACGATCAGCCAATGCCATTTAGTACTCCAAAACCATACCATTCGCCCATCAAACACACGACAGGCGAGAAACAATTGCCACAAAAAAACCGGGCCATAACCCGGTTGCAGTATTTTACCACGGTTAGCTCTCGTTAATAGTGGTATATGGCTATTAATTACGCACAATTGCGACAAAATCCGCCGGGAATTGCACTCAAGTCGTATCTGGCTAGACCTAATAGCAACAACCCCACAGCCTAAAGTAGTGATGCCACAAAAAAGGGCAGCCTAAGCTCCCCTTTTCAATACATCGACTCAAACCAGCTTATCGAGCGTTCGGCTCAGCAAGGTATTTAAAGAAGTCGCTGTCTGGCTCTAGCACCATCATGTTGCCGCCTGTTGCGAAAGATTCGCGGTAAGCTTGCAAACTACGGTGGAACGAGAAGAACTCAGCGTTGCGGCTGTATGCATCGGCGTAAATAGACGTTGCACGCGCATCACCTTCACCTCGAATCAACTCAGACTCACGGAAAGCCTCAGCTACGATAACGGTTTTTTGGCGATCGGCGTCTGCACGAATACCTTCCGCTAGCTCTTTACCACGCGAGCGTAGCTCACGGGCTTCACGCTCACGCTCGGTACGCATACGCGCATATACAGAGTCAGATACATCAGGTGGAAGCTCAATACGCTTAACACGCACATCTGTTACCACAATACCAAACTCTTCTTGAGCGATTTTACTTAGCGAGCTAGTTAAGTTTTGGATTAGCTCTTCACGCTCACCAGAAACCACTTCGGTTACAGTGCGCGAACCAAACTCGTTACGCAAGCCAGTATCTACACGGTCAGACAACAGCTGTGCCGCGCGACGCTCTTCACCCGATGTTGCGGTGTAGAACTTACCTACGTTATCAATACGCCACTTAACAAAAGAATCCACGATCAGGGTCTTCTTCTCAAGTGTTAGGTAGCTCTGTGGCGTTGCATCTAGCGTTAGCATACGGCCATCAAAGATACGTACTTGGTTTACAAACGGCAGCTTAAAGTGCAGACCAGGCTCAATATCAGGGTTAACAATCTCACCAAACTTTAGCAAAACGCCACGTTCGGTTTCGTTAACCACATAAACTGACTTCATACCGATGATAGCCAGCGCCGCTGCAATCACCACAATAAAAGTTGATGAAGGTTTCATGATTAGCGACCCTCCCTACGTGTTGTTGCCGCTTGACGCTGACGCAGTTGCTCTAGCACTTGATCAGCCACAAGTTTAACGCTGTCGTCATCTAGCTTCATGTATGAAGTTGAAGCAGGAGACGTCGCTTTTTGTTGCACCGTCATTTCGCTTAGTTTATCCAGCGGTAGATACATCATGTTGTTACCGCCTTCAACGTCCATGAGAACCTTAGGACTTTGCGACAAGACTTCTTCCATTGTGCTTAGGTACAAGCGCTCGCGCGTTACCTCAGGTGCTTTTTCGTACTCGTCCAGTAGTGCGATGAAACGTTTAGATTCACCCTCTGCACGTGCAATCACTTCTTCGCGGTAAGCGTTAGCTTCTTCGATCATACGCTGAGCCTGACCACGCGCTTCTGGCACGATACCGTTGGCGTAAGATTCAGCTTCGTTCTTGACACGAACTTCGTCTTCTCGCGCACGGATTACATCGTTAAACGCATCCTGCACCTGACTTGGCGCTTTCGCTTCTTTGATATTGACCTTAGAAATTTGCAAACCGGTACCGTAGTTGCGCATGTAATCTTGAATACGCGTTTGCACCTGTACCGATAAGGCTTCACGGCCTTGAGTTAGGATAGAGTGCATGTCGGTAGAACCCACAACCTGACGCAATGCAGACTCAGACGCGTGTGACAAGCTGCCTTCTGGGTCACGTACGTTCAACTCAAACAAACGTGGATCCTCAATGACGTATTGAACCGCCATATCAATATCTACAATGTTTTCATCTTTTGTAAGCATCAAGGCACGGTTGTTACGGGTACGAACCTCAGTCACGTTTACTGTGCGTACTTCATCAATCAACGGTGGATTCCACTGCAAACCTGGGCCTACTGTTTCTGAGTATTTACCCAAGCGCAACACAACACCACGCTCTTTCTCGTCGAGGGTGTACCAGCCGCTTAGGAACCAGCCCAAAAGCACCACTGCAAGCACGACAAGCAACAGCTTTGGACTCGCACTTGAAGGCAAGCTCGGACCACCCGAACCACCGCCAGTGGACTTTTTACCCAAGCCGAGCTTTTCCATAAACTTTTGCAGTGCTTCATCTAAGTCAGGTGGACCTTGCTCTGGGCCTTTACGACCACCGCCACCATTGCCACCACCCCAAGGGTCTTTACCATTATTATTGGAACCGCCGGGCTCATTCCAAGCCATGTGTCATCTCCGTCGTAACTATCAGTTAACAGGCAGATTTAAAGTTAAGGCTGGGCTTAAAGCTCAGCCCCTCTTAAACAACTATTAAAACTATGCTTTAAGCCATTCTGGCACAGGCTCTGCGCAACCAAAGCGCTCAGCATCAATACCCAAATGACTCAAAAGCTGCAAAAAGTCTTTCTTTTGCAGTTTTACTTCTAAACAAATTTCGCCCTGCTCGCTGACGGTTTCAGCCAGCACGGCATTGTTGGCGTATAGCTTTGCACGCAAGTTACCCTCAGACGGTTTAAGCTGCAAGGTATCGTGAAATAACTCATCCGATAACAGCTCATCAACCGCTTCAAATAACAGATCAACACCCTCGCCTGTCGCTGCCGACAGCCAAACACGCGTAGGTACACCCATGTCATCTCGATCTATACGGGGTTTTTGCCCCGGCATTTTATCGAGCTTGTTAAACACCAACAACGTTGGTCGGTCATGAGCTTTTATTTCTTCCAACACATACTGCACCTGCGCCATATTATCGGCACGTTCTTCATCAGCACAGTCAACGACATGGAGCAACAGCGTCGCCTCGGTTGTTTCTTGCAAGGTCGCCCTAAAAGACTCAACCAACTTGTGCGGCAAGTGACGAATAAAGCCCACGGTGTCCGCTAAAATTATGGGGCCAGCATTCTCTAAATCAAGGCGACGAAGCGTCGGATCTAGGGTAGCGAATAGCTGATCAGCCGCATAAACCTCAGAGGTCGTCATACGATTAAACAGCGTTGACTTGCCTGCGTTGGTGTAGCCCACTAGCGACACTGTCGCAATTTCCGATCGAGAACGCGCCCTACGGCCTTGATCACGCTGTTTTCGCACCTTTTCTAGTCGCTTGTGGATACTTTTAATACGGGCACCAAGCAAGCGTCGATCAGTTTCTAGCTGAGTTTCACCCGGGCCTCGCAAGCCGATCCCGCCTTTTTGCCGTTCCAAGTGAGTCCAGCCACGCACAAGGCGAGTCGACATATGCTCCAGCTGAGCAAGCTCAACCTGCAACTTACCTTCGTGTGTACGGGCGCGCTGGGCAAAAATATCAAGGATCAGGCCGGTACGATCAAGCACTCGCGCTTGAATTTCGCGCTCTATATTGCGCTCTTGGCCTGCAGTGAGGGTGTGATTAAAGATAACCAGCTTGGCTTGGTGCAAGTTAACCAGCTGCTTCAGCTCATCTAGCTTACCAATACCAATATAAAATTTGGGGTCTGGCTTATGACGCTTGCCAGTTAGAAAAGCGACAGGGTCGGCACCAGCTGATAGCGCAAGCTCCTCGAGTTCTCGAGGGCTTTCTCGATCTGACTCTTCAGTCAGATCGAGGTGCACTAATACCGCTAGCTCGCCTGAATCAGGACGATCAAAGAACAATGATTAGTTGCCTCAGCCTACTTTAGGCTCATCAACCGCTGGCAACTTCACTGGACGTGCCGGCACAACAGTCGAGATTGCATGCTTGTAAACCATTTGGCTTACGGTGTTTTTAAGCAAAATCACAAACTGGTCAAACGACTCAATTTGGCCTTGCAGTTTGATACCGTTGACCAAGAAAATGGACACAGGTACACGCTCCTTACGCAGCACGTTAAGGTAAGGGTCTTGTAATGATTGCCCTTTTGACATTGGATAACTCCTTCCTAAAATTCTGTTTCTTATAGAGTAGTTTATAAACTTGGTTGCGCACCTTGGCCAGCCCCCAAAAGGTTGGACACATAAACCACAGCACACGAAAATTCTTTCAAGCAAATTCCAGCAAAACACGCCTGCTTGGGCGGTTGATGACTCGCTGTGTCATCAGACGATCACAAACCGCAACCTCACTTAACGCCGATACTCTAGCGTTTGCAACCTACTGTGAAGTTAACATAGGGGCTAATAGCCCAGCTTTCAAGGCAAGCCTTACATTATACAACGACAGAGTCTACTAATTTCAAGGCTTTATCAAGAATTAGCGCATCTTCTGTGGCTAGCCAGTTCAGCTTAGGCCAACTTCTTAGCCAAGTCACCTGACGTTTAGCTAATTGCCGAGAGGCCACAATGCCCTTAAAGCGCATCGTGTCGTAGTCCCAAACGCCTTCAAAGTATTCCCACATTTGGCGGTAACCCACACATCGCATGCTTGGCAGCCCCAAATGCAAGTCACCTCGCTCTTTTAAGGCTCGCACCTCATCCTCAAAACCTTCGGCTAACATGATGTCAAAGCGCTGTTCGATGCGCTCATGCAGTGTGGCACGATGCTCTGGCATCACAGCAATAGAAACCGCATTAAAGTCGGGAACTTGCTCTTGCTGACGAGCCCAGTGTTGAGTCAAGGTTTCACCGCTAATACGATAAACCTCAAGTGCCCGCTGAACGCGTTGTGCGTCGTTTGGGTTTAACCTTTGTGCCGACGTAGGGTCAACCTCGGCTAATAGCTGATGTACATAAGGCCAACCATGTTCAAGGCCAAGCGCATTAATTTCGGCCCGCACCTCAGGCACAGACTCAGGAAGATCGGCCATACCCTCCATTAATGCTTTGTAATAAAGCATTGTTCCGCCCACCAGCATCGGGATTTTACCCCGGCTATGTGCCTGTTTTATTAAAGCAAGAGCATCGTCGCGAAATTGCGCCGCAGAGTAAGACTCCAGCGGGTCGCAAATATCCATTAGCGCATGAGGATAAGCGGCTAACATTTCGGCATTTGGCTTGGCAGTGCCGATATCCATACCTCGATAAATAGTCGCCGAATCGACACTAATTATTTCGATATCCAGCTGATCATACAGCGACATCGCCAGCGCGGTTTTGCCCGAGGCCGTTGGCCCCATCAATAAAATAACCGGTAAGTTAGACATCTTATTGCCCTCGTAAAAAGAGCTTGTCTAGCTCAGCCATACTCAATGCCGTCCATGTGGGGCGACCGTGATTACACTGGCCACTTCGTTCGGTGACTTCCATATCCCTTAACAGTGCGTTCATTTCTGCCAAGGTCAGTTGTCGATTTGCTCGTACCGCGCCATGACAGGCCATAGTGGCTAGCAACTCGTTTTGAAAATTGGCGATTCGCTCACTTTGGCCGTGAGTTTTTAGGTCGGAGAGCACATCACGTACAAGAACCTCAATATTGGCCTTAGCCAGAATCACCGGTACTTGGCGAACGACTAAGGTCTCGACACCCATGCGACTTAACTCAAAGCCTAACTCTGAAAATTGGCTAGCGCGCTCTTCTGCAAGGTCGGCTTCTTGCTGACTCACTGAAAAAGACAAAGGCACCAGTAAAGGTTGTGAGCGCACACTTTGCTGCTCAAGTGAGTTTTTCATCCGCTCGTAAACAATGCGCTCATGAGCTGCATGCATATCCACGATGATGAGCCCTTGGGCGTTTTGCGCCAACACATAAACCCCGTGGATTTGCGCCACCGCATAACCCAGAGGCGGCCCTTCAGCAGCGCCTTGGGTGGCCGCTGGGCCCGCAACAAAAGCCCCATTCTCTGCAGGAGCTGCGTCGTGTAGTGACTGATACGCCGCAATTACATCTTTGACTCTCGCCACACCCACCGCAGGCGGAGGTGTAAAACCGCCTTGGCTAGGGTTACCACCCCAACTTTGGCCACCACTTTCTCGACTAAAGCCACCAGAGCCCTGCCCACCTGAAGAGGCGTTGCCTTGCCACATAGGCATCGCGTTTTGCACAGGCACAACCTCAGGGTTGGATGTTGCAGCAGGCGCCACAGCACTTGGCGTTTGACCCATCTGATCGTCGGGGCGAACATCGGCAATTGCGCGATGCAGACTGCGAAACAAAAAGTCATGTACTAGGCGGCTTTCGCGAAAGCGCACTTCGTGTTTTGTAGGGTGAACGTTGACGTCCACCAGCGCCGGGTCCAGTTCCAAATAAAGCACATACGCAGGATGGCGACCGTGAAAAAGCACATCTTGATAAGCTTGGCGTACCGCGTGATTCACCACTTTATCGCGAATAATGCGGCCGTTTACAAAAAAGTACTGAAGGTCGGCTTGGCTACGCGAAAAGGTCGGCAAGCCAATCCAACCATGCATGCGAAGGCCCGAGGCCTCAGCCGCGATATCAATATGAACCGACTGGCGGACAAACTCCGAACCACAAATAGAGGCAATACGACGCTCTTGCGCTTGCTCGCTGGCGGCAGGTTTAAGCTGATGAATCACTTTGCCGTTGTGGCGCAGCGTAAAACCCACATCAAACGACGAAAGCGCCTGTCTTTTAAGCACATCTTCTAGGTGCTTAAATTCGGTTTTTTCGGTTTTTAAAAACTTTCGGCGTGCTGGGGTGTTAAAGAACAAGTCTTTTACATCCACACAGGTGCCATAAGGCAAAGAGGAAGGTGCAACGGTCGCCCGCATCTCTTGCCCTTGGGTTTCTACCTCCCAAGCGTGGTCCGCATTAGGGCGCTTAGAGCTTAGGCACAAACGCGATACCGAGCTGATACTGGCTAACGCCTCGCCGCGAAAGCCTAAGGTATCGACCGCATCTAAGTCTTGCAGCTCAATAATTTTAGAGGTGGCATGTCGACTCAAGGCTAACGGAAGGTCATCTTTGTCGATCCCTCGGCCATTGTCGCGAATACGGATGCGTTTAACACCCCCTTGCTCGACATCAATATCAATTTGGTCGGCACCTGCATCAATGCAGTTTTCGAGCAGCTCTTTTACCACCGAGGCTGGGCGTTCAACCACTTCACCCGCTGCAATTTGGTTTGCCAAGCGAGGCGAAAGGCGCTGAATACGCCGTAAAGTTTTCATCATGATATTTATGCGTTTGGAATTTTTAGCGTTTGTCCCACACGAATACGGTCACCTTTGATGCCGTTTAGACGTCGGAGGTCTGATAGAGAAACGCCATATTTTAACGCAATAACCGAGAGTGTGTCGCCACTGCGCACAACATGCTGGCCCGCTTGGCGTTGCTGCTGCACCTGAGCCAGTTGCGTCATCATTGGCGGCTTCCGCGAAAAGTGGTCAACAATGCCTTGATGCACCGCTTTTGCCATTTTTTGTTGGTACGCCCGCGTGCGTAACTTGGCCGCCTCACCGGGGTTAGAGATAAAGCCTGTTTCAACCAAGATAGAAGGAATATCTGGCGATTTAAGCACCACAAAACCCGCTTGTTCTACAGAAGGCTTGTGCATCTTGGCAAAACCAGAGATTTTTTTATGAATATTCACCGCCACCTGCCGAGAGTCAGTACGGGTTGCCGTCATCGACATATCCAACAATACCTTGGCAAGGTGATCGTCTTTATCCTCAAGACTTAAGCTGCCCACACCACCAATTAAGTCGGCACTGTTCTCTTTTTGCGCTAACCAGCGTCCAATCTCACTGGACGCCCCCCGTGGCGATAACACCCAAACAGAGGCTCCTCGCGCACGCGGGTCTTTAAAGCCGTCTGCATGAATGGACACAAAAAGGTCAGCGGCATGCTCACGGGCACGCTTTGTTCGGTCTCGCAAGCTCACCGCGTAGTCATTTGTGCGCGTTAGATAAGCAGTATACCCGGGTGTTCTGTCAAAGAGCTTTTTCAGGTCTTTGGCGATCGCCAACACTACGTCTTTTTCTCTGAGACGGTTAGGGCCTAGTGCACCCGGGTCTTCACCACCGTGACCTGCATCGATGGATACGATAATGTCTCGCGCAGCACTGCTGTGTGCCGTGACAGGCACTGCTTTTTTAACGGTTTTTTCAGCGTCTTCTTTTTTGTAGAGGTCAACTACCAAACGGTGGCCGTACTTGTCGTTTGGTTTTAACGAAAAGCTTTTAGGGCGCATGCTTTGCTTGAGGTCTAGCACCAAACGCAAGTCTTTGCCTTGTTTACCTGTGCGCACCTGTTTAATGGCACTTTTACTCAAATCAATCGCCGAAGCGTTGGCTTTAAACTGGGAGTTTTCGATATCAAGCACAATGCGATCAGGCTTAGCCAAAGTAAAGACCTTGTGCTCTACCGGGCCGGTTAGGTCAAACACCAGTCGGGTATGGTCAGGCGCTAACCACAAACGCATGTGCTCCACTGTCGCCGCCTGTGCATAACTCAAACACAAGCCAGCAAACACCAGTAACGCCGCAACACATTGTTTAATCTTAACCGTAAACACCCGAGTACCCGTCCTCCCAGCCCCGTGGGATGATAACTGAAATTAACTTTGTTACTGAGCGCTTACCGACAACCGATAAGCTCAATTATTCACTGCACCTTCAAGAGCCGCGCTCAGCTGTTGCCCTCGTGGAGTATTAGCTTGCCAGCTAATCTGTCGACCTTCACCTTCGACCACTAACGACAACTCTAAATCGGCGCTAGCGAGTACCCCTTCACCTTTTTCTGGCCATTCGATAAGGCACACAGACACGTCATCGAAATAATCGCGAATACCAAAAAACTCAAGCTCTTCAGGGTCGCCCAAACGATATAAGTCAAAATGGTACACCGAACGCTCTGCCAGCTCATATGGCTCAACCAAGGTATAGGTCGGACTCTTTACCGCACCTGAATGACCAAAGTGCCCCAAGACACCGCGACACAGGGTGGTTTTGCCCATACCCAAGTCACCGTGCAAAAAGATAACCGCACCTGTGCCCACCGAGGAAACCGACTGCCCCAACGCCTGACCAAACTGCACCATTGCCGCTTCGTCCGCTAAAAAATAACCATTACTGCTCACGTTTCGTTACTCACACCTATCGGCCGCTGCGCTCTCTCTTAAAGGCAGCTGCCCAACAAACATTCTCTTTCTTTAAGATTAGCAAAGAAGCAACCAATCGCCCATAGGCCAAGCAGCGCCTAGGTTCGCTTTGAGTAGGGTTTATCCTAAAAATGGCAGCCAAGCTGCTCATAAGCGCCAAAATATCGTATGATTTGCGCTTCGCGACGAGGAACCTTCAATGCCCAACCCCACCCCCTCTTCACTTAACTCCGCCGCTGCACTCGCTGACTTTGCTACCCAAATTAAAGCATGGGCGCGAGAGCTAGGCTTTCAGGACTGTGGTATTACCCTTCCTGAGCTAGCAAAAGAAGCGCCATATTTAGAGCAGTGGCTAGAGGCGGGTTATCACGGCGAAATGGATTACCTTGCTAATCATAAAGACAAGCGTACCAATCCTGCTTTGCTGCACCCGAATACTCAACGAGTGATTTGCGTACGCATGGACTACATGCCGCCCAACGCTCAAAAAAAGCAAACACTGGTGAATCGCAGCAAAGCCTATATCGCCCGTTACACCCTAGGTCGCGATTACCATAAAGTGATGCGCAAGCGACTAACCCAACTCGGCAAAAAAATTGAGGCAGAACTGGGCGCTCGCTCCTATCGAGGCTTTGTGGATAGCGCCCCTATTTTAGAGCGACCCTTGGCCCGAGAGGCAGGCCTAGGCTGGATAGGCAAGCACGGCTTACTGCTTAACAAGGAGGCAGGGTCTTGGTTTTTGTTAGGCGAGCTATTGATTGACTTACCCTTGCCCGTCGACGCTCCTGAAACCGAAAACCATTGCGGCAGCTGCACGGCGTGTATGGATGTTTGCCCAACGCAAGCCTTCACCAAGCCAGGGGTTTTGGATGCACGGCGGTGTATCTCGTATCTCACCATCGAGCTCAAAGGCAGTATTCCAGAGGAATTTAGAGCCGCCATTGGCAATCGTGTTTTTGGCTGCGACGACTGTCAGATTATTTGCCCTTGGAACCGCTTTTCGCAAATCACCCAAGAAGCAGACTTTTACCCTCGCCACCAACTCGACAGCAGCGACTTAGCGACCTTGTTTTTGTGGGATGAGCAAACGTTTTTAAGCCACACCGAAGGCTCAGCCATTCGCCGTACCGGCTATGAAGGCTGGTTACGTAATCTTGCCATAGGCTTAGGCAATAGCGAAGGAGGAGAAACCGTAGAGCAGGCATTACGAACTCGGTTAACCTACCCGTCAGAGTTAGTGCAAGAGCACGTGCACTGGGCGCTGGCGCAACTCAACCGCAATCAAAATGAGGCAGAGAAACAACAAACGTCTCACCCCATAGTGACTCACCCACGCTTTCATAAAGCCGCAGATTAGCGGCTTAAATTGCGGCTAACTTTCGTCTTAGTTTACAGCTTAAAAAAGTGACTGCGGTAGTGCTTTAGTTCGTTAATGGAGTCGCGAATATCGTCCAGCGCCAAATGCGCGCCTTTTTTATTCACGCCCTCTAGCACTTCAGGTGCCCAACGACGTGCTAGCTCCTTAACGGTGCTGACATCAAGGTTACGATAGTGGAAGAACCCTTCAAGCGCGGGCATATACTTCACTAAAAAGCGGCGGTCTTGGCCGATACTGTTACCACAAATAGGCGAAGCGCCTGCCGGAACATACTGCTCTAAAAACGCGATGGTTTGAGCCTCGGCCTCTGCCACCGAAATCTCACTGTCTTTTACTCGCTGAGTTAACCCCGATTGGCCGTGGTGCTGAGTACACCACTCATCCATACCGTCCATAATACTGTCGGGCTGATGAATTGCTAACGATGGGCCTTCTGCAATCACGTTCAAATGCTGGTCGGTGACGATAGTGGCAATTTCGATAATGACGTCTGTTTCTGGCTCCAGCCCGGTCATTTCTAGGTCAATCCATACCAAGTTATTTTTATCCACATCCGCCTCGCTTAGGTATCAAGTTGTTCAAAGTGCTGTATCAATTCACGACAAACAGCATAGCAGCTCTCGCCGCGCACCGAGAATATTCAGCGCATCATACACCTGCCTTCTAGAAATAGGCTAGAATAGGCGCCATCACTCAGAGCCCCTGAGCTTTATTTACATCAAAGGCCGCTAAAATCGCCTATGGCAAAACGTAAGCTAAACCGCCGTCAAAGCTGGCGCATCAAAAAAATCCAAGAAGAGCGCACCGAAAGAGCGAATAAGCGCGACTCCCAAATCGAAGAGCAAGTTGAAGGCGGCGATTTAGGCCCAGAACAACACGGCCTCATTATTTCTCACTTTGGTCGTCAAGTAGATGTCGAAGCCAGTGAAGGCGAGCGTCAAGGCGAAATTATTCGCTGTCACATGCGCAGCAACCTTGGTCAGCTGGTGACAGGTGACAAAGTCGTATGGCGACAAGGCCCACAAGCGGGCGTAGTGGTTGCCTGCCTACCTCGGCACTCTGAGCTCGTTCGCCCTAACCCTTATGGCGATATCAAACCCGTGGCTGCGAATATCGACCAAATTGTAGTGACGATTGCGGTGGAGCCTCATCCTCATGCCAACCTGATTGACCGCTACCTCGTGGCCGCCGAGCTGTGTGGCATTGAGCCTGTACTACTGGTTAACAAAAGCGACCTGCTAGACGAGGAGCGAAGCGCTCAAATAGCATCCCTTATGGCACCGTACGAAGCACTTGGGTATCGAATTATTTACACATCATCAGCTACTGAGCAGGGCTTAAAAGACTTAAAAGCAGAACTAAATCAACGCATTAGTGTCTTTGTTGGGCAGTCTGGCGTGGGTAAATCATCTTTGATTAATGCTTTGCTGCCCGGTGCCGATATAAAAGTAGGTGAGCTTTCCGAAAGCACCCGAAAAGGCCGACACACAACCACAACAGCGCGCCTGTTCCACTTCCCTGAAGGGGGCGATTTAATCGACTCACCGGGGATTCGTGAGTTTGGTTTGTGGCATATCGAAGCCGATAAGCTAATCAACGGCTTCCGTGAATTACGCGACCTCGAGGGCTACTGCCGCTTTCGCGACTGCAAGCACGACCAAGAACCAGGCTGTGCCATAAAAGACGCACTAGAACAAAACGAAATTCACCCATTGCGATGGCAAAGCTATCAAAGGATATTAGCCTCGTTGGATGAATAGGACTTAATACATCTGGATACGACATGAGCGAACAAACGCCCTTATACGGACTCGATAGCTGGGTAAAGTACTTAGGAAGTTACGATATACCGGTTCGCTCCAGTGTCCAGCGCAAGCTACTCAAACTACTCTCAAGCCCTGCCACTAACACGGCAACGGTTATTACCTTTGTAAAACAAGACCCCACCCTTGCCTTTCACGTCGTTAAAAAAGCCCAAGCTTTTCACAACGACAAGCAATCTCAAGTCACAGGTATTGAACACGCAGTTAACTCCCTTGGCTTTGACCACCTAACCCGCTTAGTGCGGGAGTTACCCATTATCAAAGTCAGCCCGCAGGCCCTGAGTCACCGCTTATTTTTTCGCGCCTGTAGCAACAGCCTTGTGGCCTCCGAGTTAACTCGCCATTGGTTACAGCACAAACACAGCCTGTTCATAGAAGACGGTCAGCTCGCTAGCTTGTTTTACTCTGCTCATGAGTGGCTGATGTGGCTTTATGCACCTGTTCACATGGCTGACATCTACAAACAAGTCCACACACAAGGCCAAACCAACGAAGTCGCCGAGATGAAAGTGCTCGGCTGCCAGCTAAAAGACATCGCCCTTGCACTACAAAAACAGTGGCAAATGCCAAACGTAGTGCAAGAAGCCATTGCACAACAAGGCGCACTCAAAGAGGTGAGCTTTAACAAGATGTTCCGCTGGGTTCAGAGCACAACACCCATCTCTGACGAAGACAGCCGACAGTTTGGCCTCGCACAACAAGACAAAGGGTTTGCCGTCGCACTGGCTAACCAACTGGCCAATAGCTTGCGCAGCGGCGCTTATTTTCAACTGCAAAATGACTTAATTGAGCTGGTTGCCTTTTATCTCAAAAACGACCCCGAAGACTGCTACCACGCCTTTACGCAGCAGCTTTTAATCGCCAGTCGCCGATTTAGTGTGGCGGGTGCATTAAGCCCCATGGCCGAGTTTTTGTTTATTCCGCTACCGGTGGGGTCTAACCTCGCGTTTGATTACAGCATTACGCAACAAGAGCTCACGCGATTACTACCCAACTACCCAGCGCCTGGCTACCAAAGCACAGAAATCGCCCAACCTGCAGCGAAAGCCTCTAAGGGCGATGGCAAGCAAGCCAAGCGACTGCTAGACCAGCTCAACAATGACGAAGCGTTAAAAAACAAACAACTGCTCGAAAAGATCATGACCGCGCTGCAACACCAAGGATCACAGCTCTCGTCCAAACAAGTCCTGCAATACCTTGTTAAAGGTCTAAATGAGGGGCTTGGCGCAGATCGAGTGATTGTACACAAAGCACAAAGCCAGCAGCTCAAGCACGTTCTTAGCTACGGCTTAGAAGAGAACGACCGAGTGCGCAGCTATGCCACCAAGCTTGACCAAGGCGGGCTGTTTGGCAAACTCACCAAACAATCAGGGGTTGTTTGGGTCAACGCCGACAATCACTCTTCCATGCTGCGTATTATCCCTAAAAACTATCACCCCTTTATGGGCCAGCAAGGCAACCTTTTTGTCTCCCTCGACCTAGGCGAGGGTAAGTTTGCACTCATCCATTTATACCGCTCCAACGCCCTATTGAGCACTCAAGACCACAAAACCTGCTTGCTCTTATTCAACCATGCACGCAAGGCGCTAAGCCCAAGCCAAGGGGCTGCATAAAATCCCATCCAGCCTCACTTTGTAGCCTTTAAAACCTGCCCTGTTGCCCATATATTATGGTTTATAACCTAAGGCTTAGGCCTTCTAATAACGATGGGCACTCCCTCTATGACTTTACCTTTAGTTGTTTCGGCTAAGGCCTTAGCGGCCGTGATTGACCGCCCCGACGTATGCGTCGTTGACCTTTCGAGTAAAGAAAACTACCTTGCAGGCCACCTTCCGGGCGCACTGCACCTAGAGCCAAGTAAACTTCAACTTGGCAGTGGCCCAGTGCCCAACAAGCTTCCAAGCTTAGAGCAGCTCAACGCTTTGGTGATGTCACTTAACCTATCTAAAGACACTCACGTCGTTGCTTACGACGACCAAAAGGGCCCTCTGGCTGGCCGCTTTATTTGGACTCTGCACCTACTTGGCTTTACACAATGCAGCTTTTTAAACGGCCATAAAGCCACTTGGCAAGCCGAAGGTTATTCCTTAGAGCAGGTAGAAAACCTTCCTGCCAGTAGCGAAAATAACCCCAATGTTGCGATTCAAAACCCAGAATTGCGTATCACCAAAGAAGCACTGTTAGGCGACCAACATCCCGGTCTCATTTGGGATGCTCGTTCACCCGCCGAATATCGCGGCGAAAAAATCGTCAACGCGCAAAAAGGTGGCCACATTCCTTCTGCTATTAACTTTGAATGGACCCAGTGCTTCGCTAACGACACAGGCGAACTCAAAGCACCCGAGCAACTTGCCAAAGAACTTGCTGACGTAGGTATCACTGGCGATAGTTGGGTCAGCACCCACTGCCAAACCCACCGCCGCTCGGGCTTAACCTATATCGCCGGAAAACATGCAGGCTTAAAGATGCGCTGTTATGATGGCTCATGGTTTGAGTGGGGCAATAACTCCGACACCCCAGTTGAGCAATAACCAACAAGAACAACGCATTACAGGCCCACCCCGTGAAAAAAACACTGTTTATTTGTGCCCAGCACCTACTTCCCCAGCATTTGCTTTCTCGCCTTGTGGGCAAAATCGCAAGCTGTACTAACCCTTGGGTAAAAAACACCTTTATTAAGCACTTTGCAAAGCGCTATCAAATCGATATGTCCATTGCCGCGGAGCCCGAACTAACGGCCTACAAAAGCTTTAACGACTTTTTTACCCGTGCTCTGCGCGAGGGCGTACGCCCTATCGATGGCGATAGCAATAGCATTGTTAGCCCTGCCGATGGCGCAGTGAGCCAGTTAGGTAAAATTGAGCACGGTCGCCTAATTCAAGCCAAAGGTCGCAGCTACAGCTTAACCACGCTACTCGGTGGCGATTTTGACGCCAGCAAGCCATTTATCAACGGCCAATTTGCCACCATTTACCTATCGCCTAAAGACTACCACCGTGTCCATATGCCAGTAGCTGGCACACTCACGCGCAGTGTTTACATCCCAGGTGATCTTTACTCGGTAAACGGCACAACGGCCGAAAATGTCGAGAACTTATTTGCTCGCAACGAGCGCCTAGTGGCCTTTTTTGATACCGAATTTGGCCCCATGGCCGTTGTTCTTGTGGGCGCGATGATTGTAGCGGGCATCGAAACGGTATGGTCAGGCCAAGTGGCACCATACCAGCGCAAGCCAATTGTGACCGACCACAGCAACCAACCCCGTGAGCCAATCACTTTAGAAAAAGGCGAAGAAATGGGCCGATTTAAGTTAGGCTCAACCGCCATCGTACTGTTTGGTGAAGACGTAATGCACTGGCAAGAGAGCCTAGGGCCCGAGTCACCGGTAACCCTTGGCGAAGCCATTGGTTTTCGTAACACAGACGCCTAAATCATTTTCTCCCTCGCATTAGGTAGAAGGACGACACATGACTACTACTTGGATAGACAGCCTTACAAAATATGGCGCACAACTGAGCGATGACACAAACCTATGTGTTGCCACTAAGTCTCACAATAAGTCTTTACACCTTGTACCCCTGCTCGATCAGGCCATCATCCGCGTTGACGGCCCAGATACAGATAAGTTTTTACAAGGCCAGCTGACCTGTGATGTCACTCGCGTTCGCAGCCTCGGCAGTGGCTTGGGGTCTCACTGTAATATCAAAGGCCACATGATTAGCTTAGCTCGCTTGGTTAGCACCGAAACCGGCATGCTACTGCGCTTACCAAAAGACACAGCCTCCACGGCTCATGCAGCTTTGGCCAAGTACATTGTGTTTTCAAAAGCAGAGATTGCAATCGACCAAACCCTTGTAGGTATAGGCATTACTGGGCGTGGCGCGGCGACCTTAGTCGAACGTTTAACACAGCAAGTACCTAGCGAAGACGAGGGCGTGATTCACTTTGGTCAACGTACTGCAATTCGTTTAAACAAAAACACCTTTGAACTGTGGTTACCTGCCGACGAAGCAGCAAAAGAGCTTGCCGACTGGCTTGAGTACGCCGACCTCGCCACCAGCAACTACTGGCAGCTAAACCGCTGCTTAGCTGGCGAGCCGCAAGTGACCGCCGCAACATCTGAGGCGTTTATTCCGCAAATGACCAACCTACAAGCCTTTGAGGGTGTAAGCTTTCGCAAAGGCTGTTACACAGGTCAGGAAATTATTACCCGCCTACAGCACCGCGGCCAGCTAAAGCGCCCTATGTACTTATTAGGCAGTGAAGAACAAAACGTAAACGTCAGCGACAGTGTGAGCAGCAGTAGCCGCGAAAACATTGGTAAGGTAGTCCGCGTGGCATATGCAGACCAAGACGCATACGGCCAGCCAACAACATTTGAAGGCCCAGCCACGGTGTTTCTTGCGGTAGCCGCAAAAGAAATTGCCGACCAAGACGACCTTCGTCTCCATTCAAATCAAGGGCCAAAGGCAGAACTACTGGAGCTACCTTACACCCTCGACCCAGCGATGTTTGAGCCTAAGCATAGGCTTTGATATCGCCTCAGCCACTGTGCTCGCCTAATAGCAGCACAGTGGCTTTCTCGCTCCATCACTCCTTTCGGCATGTCGCTAAAAGTAGTAACCAACGCTCAAGCTAGTTGATTGCTCTGGCCCGTCAGGCGTCCAATGCAGCCGTACATCCCACTCTTCGCTTAAACCCAAGCGATAGCTCAGGCTTGGAAGTAAAACCGTATCATCATCTTTAAATTGGTAACGCACGGGCAGCTGCCAGTGTAAACGACTATTGGCATGGGGTAAGTTGATAACACCTTCTAGCCCCGCGCCTAACCAAACCCCTCGACCATCCTGCATTTCTGCGCTCATCAGCGCATAAGCAGGTAATCCCATAAGTGAGACCTGAACGCCTTTATCAACGGCTAGATACACTGACAAGCACCCCACGCAATCGCGACGGCGATCTTTTAGGCCAACAGCAAGTGACCACACATCCGCCATTGCCTCACCAATCCCCAAAGGGGACTGAGCCACTGACTGCACTCTAAAGGCATCTAAACGATGGATACCTGCCTCGTTTGCAAACTGCTGAAGCTCTAATACGCCTGCCACAATTTCACCCTCCGGCCCTGCACTCAAGCCAGCATCTAAACGGTCGTACATGAGCGGACGAATCGCCAAGGTCGCCCCTTGCCCGAGGGTATCGCGACGCGTCATAGCGAGTGACAAACGTGTGGGTTTTATAGCTTTATGAGGCGCTTTTTGGTCGACAAAGGTTAACTTTTCCGCTGCCGATGGAGGTAATTTAAATCGGTAGGCCAACACAGCAGCATAACTTGGGTGTGGCTCGTTACGCGCCAGTGTGGGTAAATATTCGAGCAAAAAGTCGATGACCGCTGCCTTTTCCCCGCTAGGAACTGAGCTCATAAGCTTTGCCAGCGCTGCGGCACTAAATTCACTGTTAGGCTCACTCTCTAAAAACAGCTTCACTTGTTTGGCTGTTACGGAGGATAGTTTTGCCAAGCGCTCAAAAGCCCGCTTTTGCCGCGAGGGATGAAAGGTAACGGATTTGACCAAAGACTGCCCAGAGAGTGAGCCACCCAACTGCGAGGCGTTCATGGTTCGGCGAATGGTTTCTTGAGGCAATACAATGCCTGACGCTGGAACACCTTGTTCAAGCTCAGGCAGCACGCCTAATAGCTGCATAATGCGATAAGCACAGTTTTCTCGAAAGAAATAATAAGTAAAGGGGCGCTCTTTTAATTCCCAAATATGTGCCAATACCAAGCGTTTTTGTTTTGCACTTAGGTTGAGTTCATATTCCCACAAGTCGCGCTGTTCCATTTCGCCATAAGCGAGGGTTTGCACATAGTAGGCAGCATCCGTAAAACGCCCAACATAGCCACCCGTCACACCTTTGGCGATATAGGTGAAGGGGTCTTCATCGTCAGGAACTTGGGCGCCGTAGTTAATGCTGGTCGCCAATAAATCGAGGTCTTTTTTTTCGTTCTCTGAGTTCAGCTTAATAAAGCTATGACCAAAAAACGACGCAGGGTTGCCCAAAAAGCCTGCGGCATACAAAAGGCTAACCGAGTCTGTCTCGGTGCGCTCAGGCCATTGTAAAAACTCATCACAGTTGATCACCCAATCTGAGGCTTTCAGCTGCTCACTCAACCAAATGAGTCGCGCAGGAAAAGCACAGACTATTTGCCACTCTTGTGTCTCCTCGGCAACTAACACGGCATTGTAAAAGCTCAGCAACTCTTGTTGAGGCGAAACACGGCCATGGGGCGAGATAAAAAAAGAAGGGTCTGTTAAATGGCTGCGGCCACCTTGCGATTGAATGTCGTAGAGCAGTAACGCTCGCCATTGTGGCGACACTGAAAGTGCCTGAAGCTCGTATTTAGAAAGACTGGCTACGCTTACCTGAGGCGCCAGCAAAAGGAGTGTGAACAGCCCAACTACATAGCCGCGAAACAAACTCATAAGGCCTATCAAATCCTTTCTCTTAGGCAGCACCTTGTACCCGTGCTGATTAATACCTATAAAAAAACGAGTAGCCCAAAAGGGGTACTCGTTTTCCGTCACCTTAAGCCCTAGGGCTATAAAGGGTGATTAGCCTGCACACATTGCAGATGCTTGGTTTAGCGCAGCGTAGTAGCCAGTCGCCTTCTCTGTAAGAGACTGAGCGTTGTAACCAGGAGCAGTAACCATTGCGCCTACAGCAGTACGGATATCGCTAGTTGCTTGAGCACGGAAGTCGCCTTCGCACGCTGCAAGGTCAAGTGCTGCGTTTAGGTACTCACCCTCACCACGCGCAGTGTCTTCTGCTAGGCTTTCATAGCTATCGATAACGAATTGAGCCATTTTTTGGCTTTGGCCAGAACAAGCTTCTGGGGTAAGTGTTGCAGATGCGACCGCAGTAGTACCCAAGTCCCAGATAACATTTGAAAGTGCTGCTGCTGTGCCATTGTCGCTGAAGATTGCAGCGCCAATACCACAATCTTGGTATGGGTTTACATCCGCAGCTTGTGCTTGAGTCATACCCATCATACCAGCTAAGGCAACTGCGCAGAGTCCCTTTGTCATACCGTTTTTCATTTCTCTTCTCCTAGAGCAAATTCCCTACTGCTAATTGCAGTCAAGGGTTTAGTTAAGTGCTTGTTTTAACACAAGCACCATAAGTAAACGAGCATTCATCAATTTACACATTTTGCCTAAAAACCAACCTGTTAATCAAGGCTTACTGGCCCGTGACTAACCTGCTTTTGGCAAAACTAACCTCTTTGGTTAAACAGGTGGGGCTGAGCTACTGCTATCCTCCAACAACTTTAAAGCCTGTTCATATTCAAAGCCTTGTATGGCTTCAACGACGAGCTCCGCTTGTGGCTCGAGCCCCTGAGCTTGAGCTGCGCGGGTATAATCCTCTAACTCTTCACTCGTAATCATATTAAAGTTTTGAAGCTTAACCTTAAGCGCTGCAACCAAGGGCTCTAGGGGTAAGGCCTCTTGAGCGCTCTGGGGCGCTTGATCGGCTGGCGCCTCATTGGCATCAATGATCGCTTGTGCGTCCTTCATACCTTGAGCCAAAAGGTTAAGTAGCTCAGCTAACTGGACATCACCCAAGGCGGCTCCGGCATCAATGGCGGTTTCGAGATCAGAGCACTTTTCAAACAAAGGCATCATGCCCAAGTTCCCGCTAGAGCCTCTCAAGCTATGGAGCACATCGCGCATTTGTAACCATTGCTGTGCGGCAAACATAGAGCGCAACTGCGGCTCTCTGTGTCGGTTATTACGGATAAACATTTTTAGTACATCAATGTAGGCCTTAGGCATGTCGGCAATACTAGGGCGATGTAGCTCAAAGTCGATGACTTGAGTCTCTGGCAACACGAGCTGGTCTTTACTCTGGCTTAAGGCTTTAGCCTCTGCGACCTCTGAATCTCCACCGTCAGTGTCGGGCAAATATTGGCGCAATGCGGACTGCACTTTGGCAAAGTCGAGCGGCTTACTGAGATAGTCATCCATCCCAGCCGCAATACATTTATCCCGATCACCTGTCATCGCATGGGCAGTCATGGCGATAATCGGCACCTTACAATAGGCTGCGCCTGCGGCACCGGCACGAATTTCTTGAGTCGCCTCATAACCATCCTTCACCGGCATTTGGCAATCCATAAATATCAGCTCGTAAGGACGATTCTCCGGTGCGTCTTGCAACATATGAATGGCTTGCTCACCGTTATTGGCAATTTCACAACTCAGCCCCACCCGCTCTAACAAGCCTAGGGTTACCAGTTGGTTCACCTCGTTATCCTCAACGAGCAAGATACGCGCACTGGCCTCCCATTGAGGCGGTAGCGCCTCTACATGGTTTTGTGCACTTTGCGCCGCATGTAGATAGGTTTCGGTAATCAAGTCACCGTTTTGCAAATCTCGCTTGCCATAAGCTGCCACTACACTCAGGGTGTCGAACAAGTCAGACGGTGTTACCGGTTTAGCCAGATAAGCCAAAAACCCAGCAGCTTTTACTTCTTCTAGGGAAACTCCCACCGTCGAAGAGGTTAATAACACCCATGCCAAGGATTCATACTCTGGACGCTGCATCAAGGCTTGGCCAAAGCTTAAGCCGTTAACCCCAGGCATATTCATATCAACTAACGCCATATCAAAAGGGTGCCCGGAGGCTTGCTCAGACTCAAGCAACTGCCATGCGGCTTCCACGCTGTTCACACTGTGTGTGGATGCACCCCACATGCGAATTTGCGCATCAAAGATTTCGCGGTTGGTGGCATTGTCATCCACAATCAAGACACTGAGCTTACTTAAATCGACTTGCGGCAATGACGGCACATTTAATTCGCTGGTTTTAAGCTCAATCTCAAAGTTAAAGCTGCTCCCCACACCGCTTTGACTAGAAACACTGATTTGCCCGCCCATCATTTCGCACAAGCGACGACAAATAGCCAACCCTAGGCCCGTACCGCCGTACTTACGGGTTGTAGACTTGTCCGCTTGGTTAAAGGATTCAAATAAACCTTCTAACTGGTGTGGCTCGATACCAATACCCGTATCGGTAACACTGCACTTGAGCGAGCAGCGGCCGTTTTTTGCAAATACTAAAGAGGCTTTAATAAGTACTTCGCCTTGTTCAGTAAACTTGATAGCGTTGGCAATGAGGTTAGTTAAGATCTGTCGCAGCCTTACAGGGTCGCCTTTAACAAGGCGCAGGCGTAACTCAGATAAGTCGAGTGCCAGCTCTAGGCCTTTTTCTTCGGCCTTAAACGCCATACTGCGCGACACACTGCCAAAAACATCGGTGATATCAAAATCCACTTCATCAATTTCGAGCTTACCTGCCTCTACTTTAGAGAAGTCTAAAATATCGTTAATGATGGCAAGTAACGACAAAGCACTGGACTTAGCCACCGTTAAACGACGTTGCTGTTCGCTATCTAACTGCGTGGTTTCGAGCAGTTCTAACATGCCCAGCACACCATTGATCGGCGTGCGAATTTCGTGGCTCATGCTGGCCAAAAACTCACTCTTGGCCAAACTACCCGACTCGGCTTTATCCTTCGCTTCAATGAGTTCAAACTGAAGCCGCTTGATCTCGTCAATATCAATTAAAATGCCATAAACAGCTTTCGGAAGGCCTGTTTTTTCATCAACCACAAGGGTGGCAACGCTTTGCTTCCAACGCCAGCTACCGTCTTTATGGCGAATGGGGTACTCCATCACCATGCGTTCGGCTTGACCTTTGGCTAAGCGCAGCAGTTGCTGCGAGAACCCTTGGACTTCATTCGGGTGGTGCAGCGCCTCAAAGGTCGGCAAGCCACCGTTCATAGGTCGCCACTTCCCTTTACCCCGCACAAGTAACTCACCCTCGGCATACCCCCACATCCGCTCTGTTGCTTGTGTCGCATAGAGCGCATCGTCGGCGAGGTGATACTCCCACTGGGCAAGGTGTGCGGCCTCAAGTACGAGGTCCATTTGATAATCAGCCCGTTTGAGCTCATCTAAGGTTCGATTAAGTGCGGCTTCTGCTTCTCGGCGCGCCGTAATATCAAGGATAAAGCCGTCGATATACTTAAACTCGCTTTTCTCACCTCGTACAACAGAGCCATGCTCGTAAACCCAACGCACGCTGCCTTCTTTATGAAGCAGTCGGTATTCCACAAGATAGGTTTCTTTACCACCAACGGCTTCATTCATGGCTCGGTGCAACAAGCTTTGGTCACTTGGGTGCACCAAGTTAAGGTAATTCGCCTGTTGCGGCGGTTGCAGCTCGGCCTCGGTGTAGCCTGTTAGCTCAACGATATAGGGAGACAAAAACAGCGCAGGCTTGCGACGATCTACGCCGGAGCGGAATACCGCACCTGGAATATTGTCCACCAAAGAGCGGAAACGGCGCTCGTTTGCTTGCGAAGCTAACATCGCTTCACTGGCAGCACTGTTGGCTTTTTCGAGTGCCTGTGTACGCTCAGCCACACGGTCTTCTAGCTCGTGCGCCGCTGCTTTTAACACTCTATTGGCACGCCCCGCTAACGCCATCACCAGCAAGGTTAAAATCGTTGCGATGGCAGTGGTTAAGCCCACCGCTACGGCAATCACACTGCGAGCGGTGTAAAAAGATGAAAGCCCCTCAGGCTCGTCAATTTCAGTCGCGATACCAATCGACAGCTCTGGAATCCAAGTCCAGGCACCGAGTACAGGCACACCTCGGTAGTTACGGTAGCCCTCGACATTCACACCTTCGCCGTCCGACAAAGCTGCACGTGCCATCAACGTCAGCGGCTGCTCGTCTATCGCTACAAGAGGCTTGGGCTGTTCTAACAAGTTAACGCCGGGGTCTTTTAGCACAATAGATAAGATGCTCTGGTCACCTAACCCCATTAAGCCACTGGCTAGCAGTTGCTCGCCAAAGCGGCTCTCAGATAAAAGCCGACCTGAACGGTCAAAGCTATAGGTTTCGCCCGTTTCGCCCATGCGCCCGAGCAAGGTTAAGTATGAAAACTCACCATGAGGGTTATAACGCTGCGCAAACACTGCGAGTACTTCGCCATTACTGTCGATTACAGGAGCAGCGAAAAATAAGGTAGGCGGTGTATCGTAGCCCACCACATTTAGCTGGCCATCCATTGGAGTCGTTGCTGGCACAGGGGGAATCAACAAAGACTCCCCCGCCAACAAGCGTGTAAACAACTCAGGGCGATGACGGCTAATTGCGCTTTGCAAACCGACTAATGCAGAGGAGTTGGCCGCAAGCACTTTGCCCTCGGGCGAAATCAGGACAAAGCCATTCGACTCGCCCCCCAGCTTTTGCTGATCGACCAACTGCTTTAACTCCTCTACCGCTTGCCGCGCCTGCGCTTGGTCGAGTATTTCGTGAATGCGAATGGCGCGAACTTTATCCACAAGCGGGCTATAGCGAACCACATCGCGCACATTTTGACGGCGTTCCTGGGCCCACAAACTCACAGCCTCAACCGTGGTATCGCGGATTGTCTCTAGGGTTTCTTGAACCTTCTGTGTTTCTGAGCTGCGTAAAGTCGCGCTCGCCCACACCGCTAACAAGAGCGCAACGGCGATGACACTCAAGCAGCCCAAAGTCACTACTTTTAGGCCAAACGATGAGCTAATTTCGAACAAACGCTTGGACCTTAAGGGATGATACGCCAAGCGCCAAATCACCAACAGCCCGGCCACGGCCAAAGCAAATGCCATCGCTGCCATTGCAATGTCTTTTTGCCAAAAGAGGTCTTCAGCTTGCGACGCTTGCTCGGCTTGAGCTTGATGTTTAGGCAAAGTAAGCCAACGCTCATCTAAGGCGCTTAGCTCTTCGGGGGTTAAGCTGGCATAGGCTTTTTCAAGAATACTGGCGAGGGCTGGCCAATCGGAGCGCACCCCAAAGTAAAAGTCGTTAGATAAACCTTCCTGCTCGTTCACCTCGGCCAAAATACGCAGGTTACTTAACAACAGCTGCCGTATTAGATAGCTAGCCACTGGCTGCTCAATGACCGTGGCATCGGCACCTTCAAAGGCAACTGCTTTTAGCGCATCGCCATAGCTGGGCACCTCGACAAAAACAGCCGAGGGGGCTTTTTGCTTAATTTTGGCATAGTTGGCATCGCCTTTAACAACCGCCACACGATAGCCGTCTAACTGTTTTAGGCCACCATCTTGCGGCCGAAGCGGTCGGTTTTCTCGACCGATAATCGCGGTGGCTGCTGTTTTGTAGGGGCCGACAAAGTTTAAAAATGCTTCTCGGCTTTTCGGCTCTCTAAAAATGGTGTGAATCACATCCACTTCTCGCCGCTTGGCCTTCTCTACTAAGGTATTCCAGTCACCCGTGGTGAATTCGAGGTCAACTCCCAGGCGTTGCACCATCAGTTTTAGCAAGTCCACCGAGTAACCCGTGGGCACTTGATCTACGCGAAAATCATAAGGGGCGTAGTCACGCTCGCTGGTGGCACGAATTACACGGTGCTCAGATAGCCAGCGCTGCTCATTTTCGGTCAAGCCCAAGGGGTTAACATTCACCTTGCTCCTGCCCGCGGCAGAGCGCTTTAGAAAGCTCACAGAAAAGTCATAGCCTGTGGCGCTGGGGTGATAAACCTTGGAGGCGAGGGTAAAGTCTAAATCGTCTGGGCTGTTTAAAAACAGCGCCGAATATTGCAATAGGTTGGCTCGGTCAACTACGGCCATGGTCGAGGGGAAATTCAACTGCCATTGGGCAAAGTCGTGCCCTTTTAGGTAGTCGTGCATGAGCACGGTCGCCCAAACCGAATCCAAAAAATGGCCGCCCACACTAGTGAGCAATGAACCTTGTGCCAAATGTGGAATCACATCAGCATTCCAGTTCATACCGCCTATTAAAACCTTCCCTTCTAACCCAGCCTCCTCAACTGCTTGTGCCGCCCCTATGGCCATCTCATCGTTGGCAGCCCAAATAACATTGACGCTTTGATCAAGGGATAGCACCTTGCTGATGCGCTGCTGAGCCAGCTCTCGGTTCCAATAACCATCTAGATGACGCAAACGTAGGTTGCTTCGCGACGCAACGGCATCAAGCAACGCCTCTTTGCGATCAAAAGCCGGTTGCTCTGATAGGGTGCCATGTAAGGCGAGCATGTTAATTTCGCGAATACCTAGCGCTTCAGCCTCCTCTAACAAGCGTTGGGTCAGTAAGTGTGAGGCCGCAAAATTATCGGGCTTAACTCGACCTATCCAATAGGGGTTTTCTTGGCGTGGTGGTAAGCGAATACCTTTTACGGGTGAGTCAAACGAAATAACGGGAATTTGATAGCGTTTAGAAACAGCCAACACCTGCTGACCACTGCCTTGAAACGGCTGAAACACAATGCCGTCTAAACCACTTTTGGCCGCGCGAGTAACCGACTCCACCATCCAAGACGGACGATTTTGCGCATCGTAAACCTGTAACTCAATGCCTAAGTCTGCGGCTGCTTTTTGTGAATACTCGGCTGCACGCTGCCAAAATGGGAAGGACAAGTCTGACACAAACATGCCAATGCGCAGTGGTCGGGTGGTGTGACCGGTAAATGAAAGAGGCGCACGCTCATTTTTTGCAACTGTTGCAACCGCCACCTCTTGCGCCATTGCCGGGCGGCTCAGTATTAGCCACAGCCCCATGAACAAAAGTAAAGTAATAAGCGCTAAAATCGCAGCTGGCGAGCGAGAAGCTAGTTTAAACAGTCTGATCATCCCTGTTTCCGACCTGTTTTACCTCTTAGATAGGCCTTGGCCGACCAGAGGTTTTTCATTTTATTGAGTAGGGTGCGGCGAGCGCTCGGGCTAGCACTCACCTTCGTTTGCGCAGTTCAACAAGCAGTGTAGTTTAAGTTTGTTACCTTGTTGTCCTGCCCAAGCATAAACCGCTTTTGCGATCAGCAAAATTCATCCATAAGTCTTACGGTTGCGATAACACCGGTGGTTCAAGCGGAAGCTGCCAGTTAATTGGCGCTCGCCCTTGGCTTTGAAGGTAGCGGTTCGCCTCTCCAAAATGGCCACAGCCCAAAAAGCCGCGATAAGCCGATAAAGGCGATGGATGCGACGATGACAAAACACAGTGTTTTTGCTTATCAATAACGCGCCCTTTCTTCTGAGCGTAACTGCCCCACAGCATAAAGACCACACCTTCACACTGCTCGTTAATGACCTTAATTACTTGGTCAGTAAAGGTTTCCCAACCTTTACCCTGATGGGATGCAGCTTGGGCTTGCTCCACCGTCAAAACACTGTTGAGTAACAAAACCCCCTGCTCTGCCCATGTACCCAAATAGCCATGACTGACAGGCGTACAACCTACATCCTGCTCAAGCTCTTTATAGATATTCACCAACGAGGGCGGTGGCTTGATGCCCGGTAAAACCGAAAAGCAGAGCCCATGGGCTTGGCCGTCGCCGTGGTAAGGGTCTTGCCCCAATATCACCACTTTAACCTGATCGAGCGGTGTTGTTTCTAACGCCGAAAACCAACGAGATGAGTGAGGATAAATCACCTTATGTGCGGCTTTTTCTTGCGCTAAAAACTCGCGTAAAGACTGCATATAAGGGGCGTCAAATTCCGCTTGTAAATAAGGCTGCCAGCTCGGAGCGTTTTCTAAGGCCACGTGATTCTCGCTTTGTCAGTTTAAGTTTTAAAAGACCATCAAACAGGCATAAAAAAGCCACTATGAAGTGGCTTTTTATGCAGGTCAATGCAGTTCGGGAATTAACCGCGTGGACGCATCGCTGGGAATAAAATCACGTCACGAATCGACGGTGAGTCTGTAAACAGCATCACCAAACGGTCGATGCCAATACCTTGACCCGCCGTTGGTGGTAGGCCGTACTCAAGGGCTTTGATGTAGTCAGCATCGTAGTGCATTGCTTCGTCATCACCTGCGTCTTTTTCAGCTACTTGTGCTTTAAAGCGCTCTGCTTGGTCTTCAGAGTCGTTAAGCTCCGAGAAGCCATTAGCCAACTCACGACCACCCACGAAGAACTCGAAACGATCAGTTACGAATGGATTAGTGTCGCTACGACGTGCAAGCGGAGATACTTCAGTTGGGTACTCAGTGATAAACGTTGGCTGATCTAGACGATGCTCAACGGTTTCTTCAAAGATTTCGATTTGAACTTTACCCAAGCCCCAAGAATCTTGAACGTTGATGCCCATACCTTCGGCAATTGCACGTGCTTTTTGCTCGTCGGCTAGGTCTTCAGCAGCGATTTCTGGGTTGTAGTGCAAGATAGAGTCAAACACACTCATACGCGCAAAAGACTTGTCTAGGTCGTATTCAACCGTTGATACCACTTCGCCGTCGGCATCGCGCTCAGAGCGAACCAAAGTCGTGGTACCCAAGACTTCACGAGCAATGCTGCGAAGCATGTCTTCCGTTAGGTCCATCAAGTCGTTGTAGTCTGCGTAAGCTTGGTAGAACTCCAACATGGTGAACTCTGGGTTGTGACGGGTCGACAAGCCTTCGTTACGGAAGTTACGGTTAATTTCGAACACACGCTCAAAGCCACCGACAACCAAACGCTTAAGGTAAAGCTCAGGCGCGATACGCAAGTACATGTCGCGATCCAACGCATTGTGGTGAGTTACGAATGGACGTGCCGTTGCACCACCTGGAATCACCTGTAGCATCGGTGTTTCTGCTTCAATAAAGTCACGGTCGGTTAGGTAGTTGCGAATTGCAGATACCAACTTAGAACGCACTTCAAAGACACGGCGAGAGTCTTCGTTAGTAATTAAGTCAACGTAACGCTGACGGTAACGCATCTCGGTGTCTTGTAGGCCTTTATGCTTGTCTGGCAGCGGACGAAGGTTTTTGGTCAGTAGTGTGTACTCACCCATGTCTACGTAAAGGTCGCCTTTACCCGACTTATGCAGCTCACCAGTGATACCCACAATGTCACCTAGGTCTAGGCTTTTAGCGAATGGGCGTGCTGGCTTATTCACGTAAAGCTGGATACGACCCGTCATGTCTTGTAGCACCATAAAAGCACCACGGTTTAGCATGATACGACCGGCCACAGAAACAACGATACCTGCTTCAGCAAGCTCTTCTTTGGTCTTTTCGCCGTACATGTTTTGTAGGTCTTGAGCGTAGCTATCACGACGGAAATCGTTAACAAATGCCTTACCTTCAGCGCGTAGCGCGTCTAGTTTTTCGCGGCGCTCTGCAATCAGGCGATTTTCGTCTTGTGGCTGCGTGTTATCTGACATGGATATAACCTATAAAAATTCGTTTCTGTTAAAGGCCAGCTTTTAAGCTTGCTTCAATAAATAAGTCTAAGTCGCCATCAAGCACCTTGTCACAGTTCGACGACTGTACATTGGTGCGAAGGTCTTTAATGCGCTGATCGTCCAACACGTAAGAGCGGATTTGGCTGCCCCAACCAATGTCGGCTTTGTTGTCTTCTTGTTCCTGAGCGGCTTCGCTGCGCTTAAGCATTTCCATTTCGTAAAGCTTGGCACGTAGTTGCTTCATACAGGTGTCTTTGTTTTGGTGCTGCGAGCGCTGGCTCTGACTTTGCACCACAATGCCCGAAGGTTCGTGGGTAATACGTACCGCAGATTCTGTTCGGTTTACGTGCTGACCACCCGCACCCGAGGCACGGTATACGTCGACGCGAAGATCTGCTGGGTTGATATCGATTTCAACGTTGTCGTCAATTTCTGGCGATACAAATACAGACGAGAAAGAGGTGTGACGACGGCCGCCTGAGTCAAAGGGAGACTTGCGTACCAAGCGGTGCACACCTGTTTCGGTGCGCAACCAACCAAAGGCGTATTCGCCTTCAAAGCGAATAGTCGCACTCTTGATGCCCGCCACATCGCCATCGGAGACTTCGATCAGCTCAACTTTAAAGCCTTTGTCTTCACCCCAACGCAAGTACATACGCAGCATCATATTGGCCCAGTCTTGAGCCTCGGTGCCGCCAGAACCCGCCTGAATATCAAGATAGGCATTGTTGCCGTCAGCTTCACCGGCAAACATACGACGAAACTCGAGCTTTTCAAGTTGCGCCATTAGGCCTGCGACTTCTTCTTCCACTTCAGCGACGGTATCTTCATCGTCTTCTTCAACGGCCATTTCGAGTAGCTCGTTGGCTTCGTCTACACCCGCTAACAAAGCGTCAATGGTGCCAACAATGCCATCAAGAGACGAGCGCTCTTTACCCAAGGCTTGGGCATTCGCAGGATCATTCCAAACTTCAGGGCTTTCAAGCTCACGCTCAACTTCTTCGAGGCGCTCTTTTTTGCCTTCATAATCAAGGTAGGTGCGAAGCTGCTCTGTGCGGCTCACAATATCCTTTAAACGGGTGATGATTGGGTTGATTTCCATCGTCCGGCGACTACTCGTTGGTTGAAAAAAAGGGACATTATTCTACCCGATTAAGGCCAACGTTTGAATGGATATTAAGCGGAATTTATAGAATATGCGTGAAGGCTGCTGGCATGAAGCATTTGATATGAAGTAGCTATGTATAAGCCAAGTATGTACGAGCCAAAACTGAGGTAAAAGCCGAGCGCCCCCCTCTCACGCCTTGTACACAAAAACGATAGACAAGGCATGTAGGCGTGCGCTGCGGTTATGTAGAGCGGTTCGGTTGGCTTAATTAGTCATCGCCTGAGTTGGACAGAGTAACTTTCGAGCGCCTCACGAGCGGTATTTAGCGCCTCAAGGTTGGCTTGAGTCACTTTGGATATATTGGCTTCTAATGCCGTAACATAAGCTTGCTGCACCGCTAATACATCGTTGGCGCTACTACACGACTGCAGCGCTTTAGACTGTTCGACAGCGGTTTGAATGCAAGCCTGCGTACACTGCATTTGCTGACTTGCCAGTTTTTCTAGCATTCGTGTTTGAATTTCAACAATACCCTTCAACGGGCCTTCTTGTTGGCTAAATGGCTGTCCCCATAGCTTATTAAAATCCTGAAACATACTTCCTCCTATGGCGTCATTTACGCGGCAGCTGATTTAGCCCAACGCATGGCTTACATCTGTAAACCCGTTGAGGCCAAAGACATCGCATTGCGCGTGTTGCGCATCAGGAATCAGCTCTGCGCTCTGGACTTTCAACACTGGTTGTTGTCGGGGCTTATGTGACGCCCCTTTCATCAAACTAGTGAGAAAACGAGCACTTGGCAAGTTATACAAGTGTCTAACCCCGTTTTAAAGACTTGAAAAACGACTTCGTGACCTTAAATTTGACTTAACTTTGGAACCCGCTCAAGCTGGGTATCCAGCGGTTAATGAGGGGCTTTTTCTTTGTTTTTTCGCCCTCTTGGCCGCACGCCAATCTGTATTTGGCTCATTTTTTCGACGCTTTACACCAAGGAGTCTCGTATGCGCATTTTGCACACCATGCTACGCGTGGTCGATCTACAAGCTTCAATCGACTTTTACACCCAAGTTTTGGGCATGCAACTACTGAGAAAGAACGACTACCCAGAAGGTAAGTTCACCCTCGCCTTTGTGGGGTACGGGCCAGAGTCGGAAGGTGCGGTGTTAGAACTCACCCACAACTGGGAAACAGATGCCTACGAGCTGGGTAATGCCTATGGCCACATCGCCCTAGAGGTGGACGACGCCTATGACGCCTGCGCGCAAATTAAAGCACGAGGCGGTGATGTAGTACGCGAGGCAGGGCCGATGAAACACGGCACCACCGTCATTGCGTTTGTGAAGGACCCCGACGGCTATATGGTCGAGCTGATTCAGAAAAAAGGCTAAACACCCGCTTTGCTTTTATCTGAACCTACTTCCACGAGTTTATCGCTCGTGGAAGGCTTGGTCTAGGCCACGAGTGACTGGGCGAAGCATATACTCAAGCAAGGTCTTTTGACCTGTTTGGATATCCGCGGTGACGGTCATTCCCGGAATAACCGTAAGCTCTCCCTCGTTAGCCCCGAGGTAACGACGCGGTAAGGTGATTTCGGCACGGTAGTAAGGCATGTTTTCGGCATCTAAATAGGTAGAGGCCGATAGCTGTTTAACCTTTCCTTCTAAGGTACCAAAACGAGCGAAGTCGTAGCTTTCAAATTTGATTTTTGCCGTTTGCCCCGGCGACACATAACCAATATCCATGGGCTGCACTCGGGCCTCAACAATAAACTCTTCCTGCGTTGGCACCAGCTCCATTATCACTTGGCTGGGGCTAATAACTGCCCCCGCACCACTGATTTCGAGCGCTTGAACAATACCTGTCACTTGCGCACGCACTTCTTGTCGCTCGCCACGTGCTTCAAGGCGAATAAGAGTACTATCCACTTCAGCCAACTCGTTGCGAATTTGCTCTGCTTCTAAGGCAAGGTCACGATTAAAACGCGCCACCGAATCGCGGCCACGCTGCTGGCTTTCTGCCAAAGATGAGCGTGCCACCGCCAAGGCATCAATAGTCTGTCGCATTTGGTTTTCGTACTCAGCCACGCGCGCTTTCGCCGAAAGATACTCGGCCCGCGACACAATCCCTCGGCTCAATGCATCCTGGCGCATTTTTGCCTGCTCTTGGTAAATCGCCAGCTCTTTTTTCAGCGACGCAACTTGATTGGTTAGACCAGTAATCTCGTCTTTGCGTTGCTGAATTTGGCTACGCAAAAGCAACTGCTCGGCATTAAAGCTGTTTAGCTGAGCCTCATAGATTGCCGCTTGCTCTGCAACTAGATGGCTATATGCGTCAGGATACGCTGAAAAGTCAGGAGTTTTACGGGCACGCAAGGCCGACAAGCGGGTGTCTTGCAATTGCAAACTCAGCTGTCGGTTAAGCATTTGCTTTAGCTCAGACTCCGCCGTTGCAGGGTCAAGGCTCACCAACAAGTCGCCCTTTTTAACCGCATCACCATTGTTAACGTGTAGCTGCACCACAATACCACCATCAAGGTGCTGCACTTGGTTCACCTTGCCTTGCGGCACCACGGCACCTGCGGCAACCGCCACTTCGTTGACATAGGTAAACGCACTCCACACCAGTGTGCCAGCAATAAACAGTAAACAAACAAAGCTCGTCACCGTCGCTAGGTAGCGCGGCGAGGCTTCTTCCAACTCTATCGCTTGAGATAAGTCAGCAGCGTAAAGGCTGGGGCGATAGACGCCGTGTGCGGCTTCGTTTGCCGGTGTTTGCGAAGAATCAGCGGCCACGGCCACCTCCTTTTAAAATATCTAATGCTTCTTGAGCGCCACCACTAAACGCAACACCGCCGCGTTCCATAATAATGACGTGGTCTGCCATTTCGATGTGGCTCGGACGGTGCGTGGTGAGTATCACCGTACGTCGCCCTTTTAAGCGTTGCAGCTGTAAACGCATGTGTAAGTCTGCAAAGCGGTCGAGGTGGCTGGCTGGCTCGTCCAGCAAAATCACCTGTGCCTCAGACACAAAGGCACGTGCCAACGCCATACCTCGCACAAACCCTGGGGTGAGCTGCTCAGTTTTCGCATCACCCACTTGGGTTTCAAAGCCTTGAGGCAGCGCTTGAATATCCGTCAAAATACCTGCTGCAGCGGCGGCTGCAGCTAGGTCGTCATCCGTCGCCATGGGGTTATTTAGGCGAATATTTTGCGCTAACGAACCATGAAAGAGTTGCGCATCCTGCGGCACATAAGCAATGGAGCGACGTAGGGTTTTGCCGCCTAACTGACGCACATCCAGCTGATCAAGACTCACAAAGCCCGACTGGGGCCGGTACATACCTGCAATCATCTTAATCAGCGTCGACTTGCCACTGCCGGTTTCGCCTGCAATCGCTACCAACTGACCCGGTTTTGCCACAAAGGATACCCCAGCCAATGCGGGGTCAGCCTGAGGACTGTAACGAAAGCTGACTTTATCGACCTGCACCAGCCCTTTAATTTGTTCCATGGGTTTGGGCAATGCGCGAATGCTTCGCTCGCTATCCAGAGCCATGAGCTGATTAATTTGATCGATGCTCGTCAAGGTTTGACGCAGACGTGTTTCGTTCAAAAATACCTGCTGCATCATTCCTAACACTTTGCCAATAATGATCATGACACCAATCAGCGCACCAATACTCAAGTCGCCCGCCATAATCATAAAAACACCCACCAGCAAGACTGCGATGTTAGCCAAGGCTGCAATGGCTTGGGCAAAACTCGACATGCGCGAAGCATTAGCTGAGGCTTGGTAGTTAGCTTGTGAAGACTCAGCGGTTAGGCGACGGTACTTTTCCATCCACACGGTTTGCGCTTGTGCCGCTGCAATTTCATTCCGACCATCAAGGGTTTGTGTCTGAAAACGTTGTTGTGCGACCTTGGCCCGAGAGGAGCGATTGACCAAAGCTTCTTGCACCGACTGATAGGATATCGCTACCAAAAAGAAGATCAGCGCCACCACCACGGGAATCACCGCCATCCAGCCGGCAATAAGCCCCAGCACCAATAAGAACACCGGAATAAAGGGCACATCCAGTAACAAGGTTGCAGTGGTGCCAGTAAAAAATTCGCGCACACTGTCAAACTGCTTTAGCCTTGCCAGCTGCGACTGCACACTCGAACGTTCGGTGAGTAAAGGCGTTAGCGACACCACTTTTTTATAGGCCTCAACGCCCACTAAGTAGTCGACACGACCCGCCATACGACCAAGGGCTTTAGCCCGAGTCCAGCGCAATACAAGGTCTACTCCGAGCGCCGCTAGAATGCCCAGCAAGAACATAGGCAAGGCATCTTTAGACTCAGCACCAATCACCGTGTCGTAAACCGCCATGATAAAAAACGGCACCGCCAAGGTCACAAGGTGCAACACAAAGCTCATAACAAACAAGTAGCCAATGTCGCGCTTAAAGCGAAGCAGCAAGCGGGTAAACCAAGGTGTTGACCTATCGGCGCTGCCGCTGTCATTTGGCTCGCGAATATTATTGAGCAGATAGAACACCCCTTCGCGAAGGGCCGCAGCAGAGCGCTGTTCTGTGGCATTTAGGGCGGGGTTGTAAACCAGATAGCGCGTTTGATCACTGGAATGATCGCGCTCAAGCACTAACAAGGCCTCGCCGGTTTGGCTCACAAAAATCAACGGAAATAGCTCACCGGCAACTTGTGAGGCTCCACCTGCTAGCGGCTGGCTTTGATACCCCAACTCAACCCACAGGTTACGGCACGCAGCAACGCCTAAGTCATCACTAAAGTGTGGCATGGCGTCGATAAGATCTCGCTCGACTTGTTGCCATCCTAGGCGGGTTAACAACTCATACGTGCAAGCAATCAACGGGGCCTCTTGCGCAACAGTCGCTAAATCGCCAATACGTAGGGCGTTGGCAACACGCTCACTGCGAACACCTCTGCTCGTAGCTTCATTATTTGAGCTATTGGGCATCACCACATCAGTCATTGGCAGCCTCCCCAGCTTTCGCTTGTTGAGCGCGCAAATCAACAAAGCGACCTTGGTCTAACTCATATACCTGCTTACACAAACGCAAAAACGAAGGACGATTCGACACAATAAACAGCGCCTTTTCAGGCTGAATCGAGCGTAAGTAATGATAAAGATGGCGATCTAAACGGAAGTCAAACATCGCATTTACATCGTCTAACACCAGTAGTTGGGGATGCCCTACTAAGGCACGAATTAAGGTCACTAACTGTCGAACCGCTTGGGATACAGGCTCAATCGCAGCACCGCCCACCCGAGTTTCAAGGCCGTCAGGCAAACGGTTAATTAGAGGTTCTAGCCCCAGCACACGGGATAAATACAAGGCTTGATTCACCGCCTCGCCTGTGCGAAACAGAGTCATATTTTCAAGCAAGGTGCCTTCGTAAAGCACACCACGCTGGGGTGCCCAGCATAAATAGTCTCGCAGCTGTTCGGCTGGCACTTTTGCCAACGCAGTATCCGCGAGTAGCAGTTCGCCTTGTGTTGGCTCTAGGTAACCCGCCAACATCATCGCCAAAGTGCTTTTGCCGGACCCTGTCGCGCCTGTCACCGCAACTGAGTCACCGACAGTCAGTTGAAAACTCACATCTGAAAACACGGGCGCTTGTGTGCCTGGATATTGGTAGCTCATTGACTTTGCTTCCAACACCGCATTGTTTAAATCAACTTCTTGCGCAGCTTCAGTTTGCACTGGCTCTGTTACTTTTTCGAGGGCTTGGGCATTGGCGTTGGCCAACTTAACGGTTTGAAGCGACGTCCAAAGCGACATCGCTTTAATGCCAGGCGCAATAGCTCGGGTGGTCAACATGGTCGCAGCCGCCAAAGCACCGAGTGATAGCTCACCCGACAGCACTTCCGCACTACCAAGACCCACCACTAACACCATCCCCAACTGGGTGACGGTACTTCCCAAACTTTGCACCAAGTTATTCATAAAGCTAACTTGGGAAACCCCTTCTGCCGAGCGTTTTTGTAGGCGCTCGTAACGGCGCATCATCACGCTCTCTAAAGCCATAGCTTTAACCGTGTGCACAAACCCCAAAGACTCAATTAAAAAGTTTTGTCGCTGCTGTTCTAAGTCATGACGACCTTTAAGTGCCCCGCCCAGTCGCTTTGCTACCCATAAGCTCACCACCGCATAAAGGCAGAGTAGTGCGATTGGAACCCATACCAAGGGGCCACACACTAACCAAATAAGCCCTAAAAACAGCAACGCAAAGGGAAAATCAATAAGCATGATCATTGATTGACCAGAACAAAAACGCGTCAGCTCATCCACTGAGCTCAACTTAGATAAGAAGTAACCACGGGCATGTTGGTTGTAAACCAAGGTATCGACATGAAGGAGTCGCTTTAAAAAGTGTACATGGGTTTGGTGTTCCCATTGGGCGCCAAACCACGCCAACGCATTTGCCCTGACCACCCGCAGCAGCGCCTCAATTAATGCGGCCACCACCAGCACGGCGATCAACACACTAAGGGTATCAAGGGCTTCGTTTGGGATAATTCGATCGTAGGCCTGCAATATAACAAGGGGCATAACCAACCCAAGCAGGTTGATCACTAATGAGGCGCATAAAATATCAGGCCGTAACCAGTTCTTTGGAACCACCATTAAAAATTTTCCTGTAACTGCATATCTCTGCAAAACGACTACTGAATGGCCACCTACCTTGATAATAGCGGCTACAAGGCAATTATCATTAGATGCCCAATATCACTATAGAGCGTTTAACTGTATTCAACCGCCATTAGAACGGAAAAAACCCTAACAAAAAAACCAAATTAAAACAAAAACAAAAAATAAAAACTATTAAAAACAACAGCTTATACAAACAATGAAAACACAAAAAAACTTGAAAAAGCAAGTATTTAATACTATATTAGTATAACAAACAAAGGGCGAGATAGTTTTAGCTAACGATTCTCAATTCATTAGAACCTCCCCAAAGCACCCTCGAGAGAGCGTTAAGGATGATAATTAGCCAGATTTGGCCACAGCACTTTGCTTCTTGGTGGCAAACCAACAGCGGCGACAATATTGCGTTAAATTTTGGTCACTCAAATTCCACACAGCTGAATAGCCTCTTTCAGCTATCGAGCAATACTACTCCGATTAACCAGACGATATTTAACGACTGGTATACATCATATACTAATGAATACGCATCAGACGCCCAGAGCAGTAGCTACTCCGAGGGCACATTCTTATTCTCCTACAACGGATCCAACGCCCACCGCGTGTTTTCCTCACCCGACAACACAGTCACTTATTACGCCCTAGACGATCGCGACCACATTTTTCTTTCTAACAGCACCAATGATTCTGTACACCTTAGAAGCGGAGACGACCTGCTTTTACTTGGCGCAGGTGACGACTACGCTAATACTGGCGGCGGCAACGATATTATCCTAGCTGACTTCGGCGCGAAAACCCTAATCACAGGAGAAGGAGACGACTATGTTTTACTCAATCTTGGGAACGCTCCATCTCTTCTTCCAAACGAAGTTCATTTAGGCGAGGGAAACAACACCCTCTTTACATTTGGGGATGCATCAACGGATATTTTGGTTACCGCAGCCTCTGGTGATAACACCATACTAACAGGCGCAGGCGACGACCAAGTCTACGCCGGAAGCGGTAATAATACAGTAAGTGTTGGTTCAGGCTCTGACTATGTCATAACAGGAGCAGGCGACGATACAATATACTCATCCGCAGGCCACCTAAGCGCAATTACCGGAGCAGGCAATGATTCGGTGTTTATAGAAAAGGGCTCCGCTCACACCCACCTTGGTTCAGGCAATAATAGTTTTAAAGTCATAGACTCAAGCTCTCGCGGTGCAATCTACGTTTCAGCTGAGGCGGGTAACAACTTAATCAAAACAGCCGCTGGCGATGACAATATAGTGGTCAGCGGATCAGGCGAGCAAACCATATTCACAGGCGCTGGCGATGATAATGTTTCTATCACTTCAGGTAACAGCCACATCGACCTAGGCCAAGGGAACGACGAGTTTCGCCTTAAGAACTTAAACGATACCAGTAGCATCACCGTCGTCAGCGAAAGCGGCAATAACTTTATCCAAACCGGTGCCGGCGACGACACCCTCAAAACCGGCAGCGGCCATGACCAGCTCTATGCCGGCGACGGCAACAACCACATTATTAGCGGTGACGGAAACGACCATATCATTGCTGGCATTGGTGAACAGTTCATCCAAGCAGGCGCTGGCGATGATAATGTTTCTATCACCTCAGGTAACAGCCACATCAACCTAGGCCAAGGGAACGACGAGTTTCGCCTTAAAAACCTAAACGACACCAGCAGCATCACCGTCGTCAGCGAAAGCGGTAATAACTTTGTCCAAACCGGTGCCGGCGACGACACCCTCAAAACCGGCAGCGGCCATGACCAGCTCTATGCCGGCGACGGCAACAACCACATTATTAGCGGTGACGGAAACGACCATATCATTGCTGGCATTGGTGAACAGTTCATCCAAGCAGGCGCTGGCGATGATAATGTTTCTATCACCTCAGGTAACAGCCACATCAACCTAGGCCAAGGGAACGACGAGTTTCGCCTTAAAAACCTAAACGACACCAGCAGCATCACCGTCGTCAGCGAAAGCGGTAATAACTTTGTCCAAACCGGAGCGGGCGACGACAGCATCTCCGTCGGCGACGGAAATAACCACATTTATACCTCCGCTGGAATTGACACTATCACAACCGGCTCCGGCATTAATATTATCAACACTGGCAGCGGTGATGATTTCGTTAACATTAGCGATGGGCATCAAACAGCATACCTTGGTTCAGGAAATGATCTATTAATAGTTAACAGCATTAATGATAACAGCACTAGCTTGATCTACGGTGAAGGCGGTAATGATGAAATTCACGGTGGCGCAGGTAATGACACCATTCTTGGCGGACAAGGAAGTGACTACTTAACATCGCAGAGCGGCTCTAACGCCCTATACGGGGAGGATGGTGATGACCAGCTTGTCGGTGGCTCCCAAAATGACCTTCTATTCGGCGGGGAAGGAAACGACTTTTTGTACGGAGGGGAAGGTAACGATGAGCTTTACGGCGGTACCGGAAACGACTCTTTCGTGACCAGCTCGGGAAACGATATTATATACGGGCAAGACGGAGCAGACACTCTGACTGTAGATAGCTCTTTTGACTACACTGCTTTTTATGGTGGTGAGGGCTTGATGGACAGTATCGTTATAAGCTCTTCATACCTAAGCTCTCTTGATCAGGATTTACCATGGACCTTAAGTATCAATGAGCAAGCAACCATAACCGATTGGAGCACAGGTTCCCTTACTGCTTTAAATAACGTCTTTGGGAGCATCCTTTTCTCAGACGGAAGTCAGCTCGACTTCTATGATCTGGACGCTCTTTATTGGTCTTAAAAAAGCTACAACACCGCAACCAATTTTTTGCGCCAAATCAACTCAAGTGATAATTCTTAGCCTCTGTAGGAGGCTAAGCGCGCTTAGGCACGATAGGCCTATATTCTCGCTTTTGGCGAGTGGTTATAATATCGACCACTTATCATGCCGACATTGTGGAGAAGCGCACCATGAAGCAATCGCTCCTTTTGGCCACAGGGCTCAGCCTTGTCCTCGCCATTTCACCGGCGTTTGGCTCAGACTTATCCAAAGCCACCGACCTTTTTCTGCAACAAAACTATGAGCAAGCACGCTCTCTACTCGAACCGCTTGCCCGCGGTGGTGACGTTAAAGCCCTTGCGATGCTGGGCAACATTTACGAGAAGGGCTTAGGGATTGATGCAGATCGCCAACGCGCCCAAAGCCTTTACGAGCGCGGCGCCAACGTGGGTGACCTCACCTGCCTTAACGCCCTTCGCGAGCTACAAAACCAAGACTATCGCAAAGAGCTGGTCGACATTAAAGGCCGTATCGAACAAGGCTACGCATCGGCCATGAATCGCTATGGTGTGATGTTAGAGTTTGGCCAAGGCCTAGAGCGCAACCCTACTGAGGCCTTTGCTTGGTACCAAAAAGCCGCCAAAGCGCAACTGCCCGATGCCTATTACAACCTAGGACGCGCCTACAACTTTGGCACAGGCGTTTCTCAAGACTTTAGCCTAGCTGAAGATTGGTACTACAAAGCCATTAAAGAAGGCAACACCGACGCACTCTTTTACCTCGGCACCCTCTATTCCAACAACTTGGGTGCAGATAAAACCACTGACCAAAACGTCATTGCCTATGCGTGGATGCATAATGCAGCCAAACTCGGAAACCGCACAGCCCAAGCCATTGAGCAACGCCTGCTCATTAAGCTGGATGCCGCTAACATGGGCGACTCGGCCCGTGCCTTGGCCAGTGCTTACGAACGCCAATACCTAAAGCCTTAATCTTATGACTCGTTACTTTAGCGAAACCTACAGCCAGCTCAGCCAAGGCTCCCCCATTAAACGACTCTTGGCGATGGTCTATGACAGCCTGATTTTAATGGCATTATGGATGCTGGTGGGCTTTGTCGGTGTAGCGGTTAATGGTGGTGAAGCTATTGAAGGTCCGTTTTTTCGCAGCGCCTTGTTTCTGGCCACCTTTGCTTTTTTTGGCTTTTTTTGGGTTAAAAGCGGCCAAACGCTAGGCATGATGGCATGGCGTTTAAGAGTGCAAACCCCCGAGGGTGAAAAACTCACAGCGCAACAAGCATTGATTCGTTTTTTTGCGGCAGGGTTATCTTGGTTAGCTCTGGGGCTGGGCTTTTTATGGATGTTTATTCATCCACGCAAACTGGCTTGGCACGACCTTATCTCGGGTACATGTGTCGTTCAGTTACCAAAAAAATAGGCCACATCGGTGGCCTATTCTCATGTTCCTCGCCCTCGCTTTTTGGCGCTTTCTCTTGCACCTCTAAACTGCGCTAGTCAGCGCGACGCATCAGCCAAGCGCCAAATAGCAGTGTCAATAAAATAGGTGTCATGACAGCCACCAGCGGCGGAATGCCAAACACACTGGTCACCGGTGCTGTCAGGTCTTGTAATAACGAAAAGACCAAACCGACGCCAACACCCGTCATCAAACGCTGCCCGAGTGTGACACCGCGCAAGGGGCCAAAAATAAACGACACCCCAACAATCACCAATCCAATCATGGCGACTGGCTGCAGTACCTTGGTCCAAAACGCGACCTCATAGTCACTGGCAGCAATCCCCTGAGAAGCGAGGTATTGGCTGTAAAAGTACAGCCCTTGAATCGACAAGTTTTCTGGCTTTGCCGCTAGAGTTTTAAGCAACCCCGGCGTCATTTCTACTTGCCATACTTCCTCGTCATGGCGCTCTACCGAGGTTTGAGTCTCGCTTATCTGTGTCGCCACCACTTGTGAAAGCACCCACTCATTATCGTTAAACAGTGCGTACTTCGCCTCACTAACTCTCTGAAGGGTATGGCCCTCAAACTCGTAACGAGTCAGGCCACCCAATCGCCCTGACGGGTAGACCACATCAATATGAATAAAAGTATCACCCTCGCGATGCCACACACCGCGCGATAGCGCACCTGTGTTGTGTTGCAATGCCTCCGCTCGGTGTGCAATGGACATTTGCTGAGTACTTGGCACCATGTATTCACCCACCAAGACCATCACCACAATCAAGCCGGCTACCGGCTTGATCACCGCGGCCGCAATGCGCCCTGGGGACATCCCCGCCGCACGCATGACGGTTAACTCACTTGATGACGCCAAGCCCCCTAAGCCAACTAAACAGCCGATCAACACCCAGAGAGGCATATTTTCGTACAAGCGCTGCGGAAAAGTGAGCAACACCACAATAACTAAATCGATAAAGGTGTAACTTTCCGTCAGGTCTGGCAGCTGGTCGATAATACGGAATACTAAATCCAGCCCCACCACACCTGTTGCAACAATAAACATCGCCCCTAGCACTTGCTGAGCAACGTAACGATCAATCCGTGAGATCATGAGGCCTTCCTAATCTTCAGGCTTGGCATCTGGTCAAACACCGACTGCCAAAAACGGCCCGCAAAAATCATATTGATCGGCAACAATAAAAACAGCAAATGCACGCCCCATAGGGCGTAGGCTGGCAAGGCTTCCTCCTCAGACTGAGAGCGAATAAAGCTCAACATCGAGATATAAAAGAGGTAAAGCACAATTGATGGAAACAGCTTTGCATAACGCCCTTGACGTGGATTCACTCGACTGAGCGGCACAGCCATCAGCACCACAATGAGCACTAGTACAGGTAACGACAATCGCCAGTGTAGCTGCGCCTGTTCCAGAGCTGAATCAGCGCCGATCAACGCCGAGGTCGGCACCGCGCTAATCTTCGCGATACCCTCGCGAATCACTGGATCTTTAATCATAAACCCGTAAGCATCAAAGTCGGACACTTCAAACTCAAACGTACCTGGTGTACCGCGATAGCTTTCCCCCTGAGACAGAACAAAAAAGGCATTTTGGCTTGCCTCATCTAGCTCGCGATGGCCTGTTTGCGCTCGCAGAACAAAGGGGCCTTTTTCAGAAGACTGAAACACAAAAACCTCAGCCAGCTTTCCATCAGCAGTTAAAGACTCAACGTAAGTGACCTTTTCTTGTACACCTTCATAGCGCTGAAAGCGCCCCACCATCACCGTGTCGAGTTCACTGCGCGCCTTTTGCTGCTCATAAATAATACGCGACTGCTCAGCGCTCCAAGGCGCAAGCCAAAGGCTCACACCCGCCACCAACGCCATGACTAACAGCGCTGGCCCCATCACATATTTGATCAGCGTGGTTTGCCCGACACCGCTGGCCTGTAAAACCACCATCTCACTTTCGAGATACATACGGCCAAAACCCAGCAGGATCCCTAAAAACAACCCCAGTGGTAATAACAGCTCTAAAAAGCCGGGCACCCGATACGCCATAATTAACATCAGTACATCGGCACCTAACTCTCCCTCGGCCACTTGTGCTAAATACTTCACAAAGCGACCACTTAATAAAATAAACAGCAAGATCCCCGTCACGGCGGTCATGCTTACAAGCACCTCACGTGCTAAGTAACGGTAAATGATCACGTTATAGACTCTGTAACTCGGGCAAAAATGGTTTATAGTGGATCGCTATTATCCTTGAATCCTATGTTCTTGTCTGCACGGAGCCCATATGGAAATTAAAATTGCCTCTGGCGAACTCGCCTCTCTTACCACCGGTTGCCTGATCATCGGCATCACCGAAGACATTGACCTTTCTACACTCGGGCAATTTGACCAAAGTACCCTCGACTATCTCAACGAAGTCATTACCAGTGGCGATATCAAAGGCAAGCTTGCGCAAACCTTGTTGCTACGTGACGTGCCTGGCCTGAGCGCAAAACGCGTATTACTGCTAGGCCTTGGTAAAGCAGGCGAGCAAAAAGACCGCGATCTCAAAAAAGCCATCACCGGCGCGATGTCAGCCATTAGCGGCCTAAACTCCACCGATATTACCTTTGCGCTGCTACCGTCTCTACTGCCTAATGACGATCGCTACCGCCAAATTCGCCACTTTATCGAGTGGGCTGGCGAAACCTTGTACCAATATGACACCACCAAAAGCGACAAAGCAGACGCGCCTCTGTTTAGCGAAATCAACTTTTACAGCGATGACAGCGAGCAAGAACTCGCCGAAACCGCACTGCTAGATGCCACCGCGATCATCAACGGTGTTAGCACAGCGCGCGAACTCGGCAACCTACCTGGCAACTTCTGTACGCCAACTTACTTAGCTGAACAAGCCATTGCCCTTGGTGAAGAAAATGAACTGCTAAGCGTCGAAGTATTAGACGAAGTAGAAATGGCCGAGCTAGGTATGAACTCACTCTTGTCTGTTGGCCACGGCAGCGAGCAACCTTCAAAGCTGATCGTGATGAAGTACCAAGGTGCCGCCGAAGACGCACCGAATCACGTCATTGTAGGTAAAGGCATTACCTTTGATACCGGTGGTATTAGCCTAAAGCCTGGCGCAAAAATGGACGAGATGAAGTTCGATATGTGTGGTGCCGCGTCTGTACTCGGCACCATGACGGCCATCTGCGACATGAGCCTTGAGCTAAACGTCATCGGTGTGATCGCCAGTGCCGAAAACATGCCAAGCGGCCATGCAACGAAGCCAGGTGATGTAGTGACTACTATGTCTGGTAAAACCGTTGAAATCCTTAACACTGACGCTGAAGGTCGCCTTGTATTGTGTGACGCCCTCACCTACGTTGAGCGTTTTGAGCCAGAAACCGTAGTAGATATTGCGACTCTAACCGGCGCATGTATCGTTGCACTAGGCAACCACAACAGTGGCCTACTTAGTAACGACGATGGTCTTGCCGCTCACCTCTATGAAGCTGGCCAACAAGCCTACGACACCGTATGGCGCTTGCCGATGGGCGACGACTACCAAGATCAGCTAAAGTCTAACTTTGCCGACATCGCCAACATTGGCGGCCCTGCTGCTGGTACTATTACTGCGGCCTGCTTCTTGTCTCGCTTTACCGAAAGCTACAAGTGGGCTCACTTGGATATCGCAGGCACAGCGTGGCACAGCGGCGGCAGCAACAAAGGCGCAACAGGTCGTTGTGTACCACTACTTTGCCAACACTTGATGAACCTAAGCGTCGAGGATAGCGCTGAGTAACATGCCCCAAGCTGACTTTTACTTATTAAGCAGCGCAGACACATCGGCACGTGATAACTTCACGTGCCGTTTGTGTGAACGAGTGATAAAAAGCCAGCAATCCTTGGCGATTTACACCCAATCACAAGCGCAGGCCGAAAGCATCGACCCACTGCTTTGGCAGTATCAGCCCGCTAGCTTTTTACCCCATACTCTCATATCCGAAGCCAAAGACATTAGCGCACCTATTGTGCTCTTTTGGCCCGAAAGCGAAGCGCCCGAAAGCCCTGTTCTGTTAAACCTTGCCACCGACTTACCACCCGAAATGTCGCCCTATGAGCGCCTATTAGAAGTGGTACCTAACACCCCCGAGGCTAAACAAACGGCTCGTGAGCGCTATAAGCAGCTAAAAACTCTAGGCTGGGTATTAAACACCCATAACATTAATGCCTAATCTAGGCTCTTCTGAATAAGCTAGCATTAAAGTTCTGTTTGCTATGCATAGAAAAAAGACTAAATTCCACCAATTTTCGCTTTTCCTCCCTCAGAGCCTACATTCAAACCCACGCAAGCGGTATAATCCCGCGGTTATATCGCATGCGTTGCTTTTCCCTTGCTATTGATCAGCAAAACGGGACGTTTTACATCACCGCAACTTAGGCATGCTCCGCAAATTTCGGCGTTTAGAGAATCGAGTATCCATGGAAACTACCTACAAGCCACAAGATATTGAAGCATCCCTCTATAAAAAATGGGAAGACAATAACTACTTTGCCCCTTCTGGCCAGGGTGATGCCTACAGCATCATGATTCCGCCACCAAACGTCACCGGTAGCCTGCACATGGGCCACGCGTTCCAGCACACCATCATGGACGCGCTTATTCGCTACCGTCGCATGCAAGGTAAAAACACCCTTTGGCAAGTAGGTACCGACCACGCAGGTATCGCTACTCAAATGGTCGTTGAGCGCAAGCTGGCCGCTGAGTCTAGCCAAACACGTCAAGACCTAGGCCGTGATGCCTTTATCGACAAAATTTGGGAATGGAAAGAAGAGTCTGGCGGTACCATTACTCGCCAGATGCGTCGCTTGGGTAACTCGGTGGATTGGCCAACCGAACGTTTCACCATGGACGACGGCTTTTACCACGCCGTGCAAGAAGTGTTTGTTCGCCTATACGACGACGGCCTACTGTACCGCGGCAAGCGCCTAGTAAACTGGGATCCTAAACTACACACCGCTATTTCAGACCTAGAAGTTGAAAACCGCGAAGTTAAAGGCAAAATGTGGTACCTACGCTACCCATTAGCTGACGGCGCAACTACCTCTGAAGGCCTAGACCACCTTGTAGTAGGTACCACTCGTCCAGAAACCTTCTTGGGCGACACAGGTGTAGCTGTTAACCCAGAAGACCCACGCTACAAAGACCTAATTGGCAAAGAGATTCTTCTGCCATTTGTTGGCCGTCGCATTCCTATCGTAGGCGACGAGCACGCCGACATGGAAAAAGGCACAGGTTGTGTAAAAATCACCCCAGCTCACGACTTTAACGACTACGAGGTCGGCAAACGTTGCGACCTGCCTATGGTCAACATTCTTAGCCTCAGCGGTTTTATTCTTGAAGAAGGCCAAGGCTTTGACAGCAAAGGTCGCGTTAAAACCGACATCGACACCAACATCCCAGAAGCTTACCGCGGCCTCGAGCGCTTTGCTGCACGTAAAGCCGTGGTTGCCGACTTTGAAGAAGCAGGCTTGTTGGTAAAAATCGAAGAAAACGACATGACCATCCCTTACGGTGACCGTGGTGGTGTGGTTATTGAGCCAATGCTAACTGACCAATGGTTTGTTGACGCTAAAACTTTGGCTAAGCCTGCGGTAGAAGCTGTAGAAAATGGCGACATCAAGTTTGTGCCTAAGCAGTACGAAAACATGTACTTCTCTTGGATGCGTGATATCCAAGATTGGTGTGTATCTCGTCAACTTTGGTGGGGCCACCGCATCCCCGCGTTTTACGACGCTGAAGGCAATGTCTACGTTGCGAACAACGAAGCGGCCGCACGTGAGAAGTACAGCTTAGCAGCTGACCTAGAGCTCACCCAAGATAACGACGTATTGGACACTTGGTTTAGTTCAGCACTTTGGACCTTTGGCACCCTAGGTTGGCCAGAAGCCACCGAGCGCCTCAAAACCTTCCACCCAACCGACACCTTGGTAACAGGTTTCGACATCATCTTCTTCTGGGTAGCACGCATGATCATGATGACCATGCACTTTATGAAAGACGAAGATGGTAAGCCACAAGTACCGTTTAAAACCGTTTACGTAACCGGCCTTATTCGTGACGAAAACGGCGACAAGATGTCGAAGTCTAAAGGCAACGTGATTGACCCACTGGACATGATCGACGGCATCAGCCTGCCAGACCTTCTCGAAAAACGCACCGGTAACATGATGCAGCCACAACTGGCTGAAAAGATTGGCAAACGTACCGAGAAAGAATTCCCAGAAGGCATCAGCGCGCACGGAACTGACGCATTGCGCTTTACCTTGTCGGCACTGGCTTCAACTGGTCGCGACATCAACTGGGATATGAAGCGCCTTGAAGGTTACCGCAACTTCTGTAACAAAATCTGGAACGCTGCTCGCTACGTTCTAATGAACACCCAAGAGCAAGACTGTGGTCAAAACGGCGGCGACTACGACCTATCATTGGCCGACCGCTGGATTGTTAGTAAGTTGCAACGTACCGAAGCTGAGGTAAATCGATACTTTGAAGAGTACCGCTTCGACCTAGCGTCTCAGCTAATCTACGACTTTGTTTGGAACGACTACTGTGCATGGTACCTAGAGCTATCTAAGCCGGTATTGTGGGACGACAACGCCAGCGAGAATGCCAAGCGTGGTACCCGTCGTACATTGGTACGTGTGCTTGAAGCCATCTTGCGTATGATGCACCCCATCATGCCTTACATCACTGAAGAGATTTGGCAACAAATCAAAACCCTTGCTGGCACTGAAGGTGACACCATCATGCTTAAGCCTTTCCCAGAGGCTGACCTAAGCAAGTGTGACGAAGACGCCGAATCAGAAATCGCATGGCTGCAATCCGTGATTACCGGTGTACGTAACATCCGTGGCGAAATGGGTATTTCTCCAGCAAAAGATCTCGACATCTTGTTGCGTAAAGGTAGTGAGCAAGACAAAGCACGTCTTGAGAGCAACCAAGTATTCCTTTGCAAACTTGCCTCACTTGCAACCATCACTTGGTTAAACGAAGGCGACGAAGCACCTATGTCTGCAACTGCACTTGCGGGCAAAATGGAAGTCTTGGTTCCAATGGCTGGTCTTATCGACAAAGATAAAGAGCTTGCTCGTTTGCAAAAAGAAATCGACAAACTGGCTAAAGAAATGGGTCGCCTAGAAGGCAAACTCAACAACGCCAAGTTTGTAGCTAATGCACCGGAGGCTGTGGTTGCAAAAGAGCGCGAAAAGCTAGACGGCTTTAAAGCCTCTCGTGACCAGCTCACCGAGCAAATGGAAAGCATAAAAGCGCTTTAAAACCCCATCCTTCCTTAAAAAGGATCAATTAAAGCGACTAAAGCAAATAAGGCAGCCTCGGCTGCCTTTTTTTATTTTGTGACTCGGCTAGAATGAAGTCAGCCGAGGTGTTCTCGGGTATCTCTCGATAAAGGCTTCAAGGTAGTTAAACAATGGCAGACGAGAAAAGCTGGGAAAAGAAATTTAAAAGCTTGCGCCAAGATTATATGGCGCTCGAAAAGCAGCTAAATACTCAGCAAAAAAGCGTGGAGCCACTGACTCACGTCACCAAAGTTCTGTCAGTCGCCATGCAAGGTGACGATGAGCAGCTCGATCAGCACCTTGAAAAGCTATACCAAAGCTTACAGCACAACGACCTAAGCACTCTTAAGCGCATTACCGGCAGTATCGAAAAAGAGCTGCGCAAGCGTGACAGCCGTAAAAAGCGCTCTGCCAACGCGCTGCTTACGACCCTGCGCAAGTGGATTGCCAGCCTACGGCCGCTCACTAAAGACGACTTTGACCTCAACAATCTAGATGCCATTAACCAACGTAGCGAAAGTGCTGTGGAGCACTTTCACGACATTCCGCCACTGATTAATAGTGTTGTTCGCCTCCAGTCTGAGCTTATTGACCAAATCGAGCGACCACAAGTCGAAGCCATACATTCAGAGACCCTTTCTGATGACGAATTAAGCCGCCTTTTAGCAAAAGTATCGCAAGAGTTGTTGGAGCTCATCGGCACATTACACATGCCCGCTAGCCGCAAGCGCACAGCGCAGCAGCTCGCCAAAAAGCTTGAACAAGGCATTAATATTAACCAGCTTCCTGATGTGGTTCTGCGCATCATCCAACTGGTTAACACCAGTTGCAGCCACCTCAACGAAGAGTTTGAAAACTATTTACGCCAAGTCAGCGGTGAGTTAATAGGCATGCACGCTGAGCTATCGGAGCAACAAGACCTATTCACCCAAAGTGGCGAAGAGCAGCTTAAGCTAAGCAATCAGGTGGCAACGCAAGTTGAAACTATTCAACAAACCACCCAAAAAGCCTCCTCACTCAGTGCGCTTAAAGACATTGTAAAAACCCAAATTGGCCATGTGCAGCATCAGGTTCAAGAACTACGCACCACAGAAAAAGCCCGCATCGAAGTGGCCGAAGAGCGTTACAAAACCCTGAGCAACAAAGTAAAAGCAGCCGAGCACGAGGCCAAGCGCACTCAACAAAAAGTAGAGGAAGAACGCGTACGATCGCGCCTCGACCAGCTCACTCGACTACCAAACCGTCTCGCTTACGACGAAAAGCTACTTCGTTGTATGGATGTGGCTAAAAACAACCAACTGCCCTTGTGTTTGGCTGTGTGCGACATCGACCACTTCAAACGCATCAACGATACTTACGGACACTTAACCGGCGACAAGGCACTCAAGCTTATTGGTCGCGTACTCCAAGACGCCTTGCGCGCTAGCGACTTTGTCTCTCGCTTTGGTGGCGAAGAGTTCGCCATTATTTTGCAAGATACCGACCTAAAAGCCGCCGAGCAGGTGCTCGATGTGGTTCGCTCGGCCATAGAGCTAAGTCCCTTTAACTTTAGCGGCAAGCCCATTCCTATTACCGTGTCTTTTGGTGTGGCTCAATACCAGCTTAGCGATGACTCAGAATCCCTCTTTAGCCTCGCCGACAAAGCCTTGTATCAAGCCAAAAACAGTGGCCGAAACCAAGTTTGCGGGCTAACCGCGGACGCTGCATCCGAGTAAAACTTCGCGTACACTAGCGCCCTCGTCAACAGGGCTGCTAAACGCCTTTGTTGACGTGAATATCCACCAACCTGTTTGAACGAGCAGCCATTTATGAACATCCTTGAATCCGCCTTTGGCCAAGGCCCCCTTGAGCGCTTTCCGAAAGCGGTTGACCCGTCACTGCGCGCGTGGGACGCAGCGGATGAATACCTGCTCGAACATACAGCTAGCCTAGGACTCTCGCCTGATGCCTGTATCTGGGTGGTGAACGATCAGTTTGGCGCTCTCAGCGTCCATCTAAGCCAGTTTAACCTTTATGGTTTCTCTGACTCATGGCTTAGCCACACCGCCACTGAGCGAAACCTCAAGCACTTTGAGTCAACCTCAGAAGCCAGCACCGCAGAGCCCAGCGATATCCAACTGCATAGCAGCCTTGTCCTCGGCGACGCCGCCCTGCCAAAACCCGATCTCGTGCTCGTAAAGCTACCCAAAAGCTTAGCCATGCTCGAAGATCAGCTCGCCCGATTACACGCATGCTTAGACCAAAAAGTACCTGTGGTGTTTGCCGGCATGGTCAAACACATGAGCCGTAACATTTGGCCAACCATCGAGCAAAACTTGGGCAGTACCGAAACATCACTGGCCAAAAAGAAAGCTAAGCTTATTTTTGCATACGCCAATGCAGAACAGTGCCCAGCGCAGGGCCGCTACCCTAGCAAATATCAGGTGCCCGAGTTCGGCTTAGATTTAAGCAACCATGCTGGTGTGTTTTCAAGAGATAGCTTGGATATCGGCACCCGCTTTTTGCTGCAAAACTTAAAGCTTCTCCAAGCCAACAATCCCTCCAACAGCACCGCTAACAACCCCTCCAACATTGTCGACTTGGCGTGCGGCAATGGGGTGATCGGCCTTTCTTTGGCTAAACAGTATCCCGAGGCAAAAATCACCTTTACCGACGAGTCATTTATGGCCGTAGCCTCTGCTGAGCTCAACGCGCAAGCAGCCCTTGGTGATGTGTCTCAGCACCAGTTTCTGGTGAATCACAGCCTGAGTGGCCTAGCACCGAACAGCCAAGACCTCGTCGTAGTAAACCCGCCATTCCATCAGCAAAACACCGTTAGTGACCAAGTCGCCCGCGCGATGTTTAAGCAAAGTGCACGCTGCCTAAACAAGGGAGGTGAGCTTTGGGTTGTAGCCAACCGTCACCTCGGCTACCACAAACCTCTCAAGGCACTTTTTGGTCATTGTGAAGTGGTCACGAGCAATAAAAAGTTTGTAATTTTACGGGCACAAAAAAACCAGTAACCCAAGCACAAGTTACTGGCCAATGGTGATCATGCCATCCTTAGCGATTGTTGAAGCTGCCGAGTGTTTTTAAACGCGCCTTTTGTCGTCGGTCACCTCAGCGACCGACCACCTTCCCTATAGCGCTTGTGCCCTGCACTCACTTCCTTGAGGTTTGGCTTAGGCGTCTTTGTGTGACTCGCTATCGCGCAGAATGAGTTCTCGCACTTTTAGCACCCCCCATGTCATCGCCCCTGTCATTAATATGACCAGCAAGATACTGGGTAATAGAACCTCTAGCACATAAACATCTGGTAACATTTTGCACCCCTCTCTGTGTTTGCATATAAACACTTTAGGGGCTTTTGAGCGGTCAGTTATTGATCAAACGCAAGAACATAAAAAGCCAAGAGGCCATAAAAAAACAAAGCTGACCTAAGTCAGCTTTGAAGAGTGGTTACTAAAGAGAAAGCTTTGTTTAAGTGGGCTAGCTACTCGCCCAAGCAAAAACCGCTTCTACACGTGTGCCTGTCTCATTGTACTCTAGCGATTCACATAGCTCTTCGACTAGCAAAACGCCACGGCCACTCAACATAGGGTTGTCGGCCTGTTTCTGGTGCAACTCCTTGCGCCACTTCACAAAGTCAAAGCCAACCCCACTGTCCTTAATTCGTACCTTGATACGCCCGCCGTTCTCAGCAAGCGAGCTGGTCAATCGAATGTGTATTTCACCCGTAGTCAACGCATCTAAGCTCGCTTGGCGCTTTTCAAAGTACTCAGCAAAACCTAGTGCCGAATGCTTCAGCGATGAATCTAGGCCCAGCACGCCGTGATCTAATGCATTCACATACAGCTCTGTTAAAATCGTAAACAGGTGCTGCCAATGCTCACCGGGGCCTTCAAACTCTTGCAACTGGCTCAATATCACTGGCACAGGGTTAATGCGGCGCAATGACTCACCTCGCAAGATCAATTCCCACGTCCAGCCACCTAGGTCATCGTGTACTAAACTTGCAGGCTCTATAGCTGGAGATGCAACAGGCAAACCAGCTTTGGGTGCATCAACTCGGCCAGGAATTTCGATCATGGAAATATCGTCATCCTGCGGGTGCCCAGCCATAAAGGCTTCAAGATCGGCCACGATCTTTTGGCTAGCCCCCTGCACACCCATTCCTTTCAACGCGCTTTGAATCAGGCGCTCTTCACCAAACATCTCTCCGTTCGGGCTACGGGCTTCTTCGATGCCGTCACTGGCTAACAGTATTGAGTCACTGGCGTTAAGCGGTAAGATCACTGGCGGCATGGGCGAGAAGTTTTTTAAGATCCCCAAAGGAGGGTCGTTAGAGGCCACCGTAAATGTCGGTTCTTGTTGTCCCACCGAAAACACGTACACCTTTGGCATGCCGCAGTTCCATACCTGCACACGACCGTATTCCTTACTGAGGGTAATAAAAGACGTTGCCAAGAACATGCCCGAAGGCAAAATACCATTTAGCTTGCGGTTAATTTGGCTCAGAATATCGGAACCGTCATAGCCCTTGCGCGTCATAGCATGGAAGGTTTCTGACAAGGGTAAGGCACCAATCGCAGCCGTTAAACCGTGTCCAGTAAAGTCTCCGAGCAGCACGTTGATATCGCCATTTGGCCTAAAGGCACTAAGCAACACATCGCCGCTGAACAACTCAGCAGGCATTTTAACAATTTTAATTTGGTCGAGCGCCGCATTATGGCTTTCTACGGCGTTACTAAACAGCTGCTCTGCCACTTCCTCTTCACGTTCACGGACTCGGAGAAGCGACTGCGCTTCGTGAAACACCTCAACGGTTCGTCTGAGGGTTTTAATTTTGGCCTGAAAAACGCTTGGATAAAATGGTCGTAATAAAAAGTCGCTAGCCCCAAAGCTAATACATTCATCAACCAAAGACTCATCGTTTTGTTCGGCGATAAATAATATCTTTAATTCGTCGTGAGACGCGCTTTGTCGAGCAAGCCTGCAGAGCGCTAAGGCCAGATCTTGTCTTGTGCCCGCGTCTATCACTAACAGCTGAGGTGACTCTAGCTGAACTAAGCTTGCCGCTTCTGTAAAGTCTGTTGATGCGAGTAACCGAATACCTTGAGGGCTTATTCCTGCAACCAAATCACCTTTTGAGTGCACTGAGTCACTTACGACTAGCACACAAGGCAACAAAGCATCCATTTCTTCGTTAATTACTTCACCCTTTCCACGTCCACTCTCATACATAGTGTTACCCTATGTTGACGAGGCGATCAAACTTCGCAATATCCAAAATCTTTTTCACAGCATCGTTGGGGCGAAGAATTTCCACTTTCCCCCCAAGTTTTTCCGCATGCTCTTTCAGTAGTAAGATCATTCCCAACGCAGAACTGTCCATATACTTAGCTCCACCCAAGTCAATTTGAAATGACGTACCTGCAGCCATGCAGTCTTTGTAAGCTTTGCGAAAATCAGCGTGTAAAGAGAAATCAAAACGCCCTTGAACGTCAATGACAACTTTCTTTTCATTTTCTAGATGCTTTGCAGTGATTGACATCTTGTCACTCCTTAAAATAGTTCGATATCGCCTTCATCAAGGCTTTCTTGCATCACCGTACGCGCTTCTCGGCTTTGCTTAGACCGCTCTTTCATCTCAAGGCACTGGTCTTTAAACTCATTTATTTGTAGCTGTTGAGTATTTGTCTCTTGCAACATGCGCGAAAGTTCGTGTAGTGCACTTACATTCACCTTAATCGAACCCAGCGCTTGCGTAGAAATATCTTCAAACTGCATTGAGCGCACAACATCAGCCACTGTACTTTCGATTCTCGCACTTAACATCGAGGCTTTTTCGACCCTCAACCCCATAAAGTCGTTAAGTTCGGTCATGTGGCCTAAGACCTCTTCTACTTTTTCCTTGGTAGAAATGGTCGAGCTCATATCTGCAGACGCCATACGGCCCACGTTTTCACGTAAGACACTGATAGTATCTTTAGCACCGTTAATGCGGTCACGAATTTGGTTGTTAAGTTCACCAGAGTTAATCGACAATGAACGAACTTCGTCAGCTACAACCGCAAAGCCTCGTCCAGCTTCACCCGCACGGGCAGCTTCAATACTCGCATTTAAAGCTAAAAGGTTTGTGCGCCCTGCTAAGTCTTCAACGTTTGAAATAAGCTGGAATATAGTGTCGAGTTTTTCGACCATGTCATCAATGTTGTGAACCGTCTCCAAGCTCTTTTTGGCCACATCGATCATGATATCGACAAACTGCTCAAGAATTTCACTTATGTAGTGAACAAACTGATTCATTCCTTGATTGTCTTCGTCTTGGCTACGACTGCGGTACATAATTTCACTCATGAGCTGGCTTTGCTCTGCCGAGAGGTTATTCAGCTCGGTAAAACTTGCCTGTAGCACCTGTACCGCCTCCGCAATTATGGTTTGTACTCGCTCCACCTCAGTATCAATAACCTCAGCTTCACCGGAAACAACCGAAGATGCCTCAAGCATGCCATCACCTACGCCCACGTCTAATGACGTTGTTTCGATGTGTTGAGACGGTTCTACTTTTACCGTCATTAGCACCAAGGATAGCACTGCAGACAATGCAGCTATGCTCGCAATTATCCAAGCCGATGCTTCAAGTAATGCCGCAGCCACTAATACAACCGATAAAATAATCAGTGCTACGCAAACGGGTTTAGAGTTTTTCATATTTTGACCCTTAACTTACTTTTTTGCTCGAGACTGCAAGGTGCCTTAACACAACGTCTGCAACTTGGCTTAGTCCAACCACTTTATCGACACCACCAAGGTCATAAGCAGCCTTGGGCATTCCATAAACTACACACGTTGCCTCGTCTTGACCTATGGTGAGGGCACCAGTGCGTTGCAGCTCTAGCATCCCTTGCGCACCATCTTTCCCCATACCTGTAAGTATAACGGCACAAACACCATAACCCTTTAGCTCTGCGAGTGAAGAAAACATCACATCAACCGATGGCTTGTGGCGATTAACAGGCTCAGCGTCGCTCAAACGCCCCACCAGACCATTTGCCGTAGACGTAATCACAAAGTGTTTATCCCCTGGCGCAACATAAGCATGGCCTGGGCGAATCATTTGGCCATCCTTCGCTTCACAAACCTTCAGCTCAGACAAACCATCGAGCCTTAAGGCAAAGCGCTCACTGAATTTCGGCGGAATATGTTGAGTAATAACAACTGGGGGGAGGTTTCCTGGTAATCGGGAGAGAACTTCAGCAATCGCCTCCGTTCCACCCGTTGACGCTCCGATTGCAATCACTGTTTTGTGGTCAGCAGCAGATGCTTCGCGCTGAACGACACTCACTGGAGCAGGTGTATTTTTTGGTCCAATTTTAGCCTTCGCTGCAGCCAACACTTTGGAAACCAGCTCTGTCGTAAACGTATCAAGGCGACCAACAGAGTCACTAGACGGCTTAGCAATAAAATCAACTGCACCAAGGGATAACGCATCAAGCGTTACATCTGAGCCCTTCGTCGTTAACGATGACAACATCACGACAGGCATAGGCCGAAGACGCATCAGGTTCTTCAGGAAGGTGATCCCGTCCATCTTCGGCATTTCCACATCAAGCGTGAGCACATCAGGGTTCAGTTTTTTGATGAGATCCCGGGCTTCGTAAGGGTCTTCTGCACACCCCACTACGTCTATCCTTGGTTCTGTTGCAAGGGTTTCAGAAACAATGCTCCGCACTACTGGCGAGTCATCAACCACAAGCACCTTAATTTTTTCCATTAAATACCTCCAACACAGTCAAGCTAGAACAACTCAACATCACTAGACTGCAACGTCCGCTCAATCCGAGAGCGGTAACTTGTTTCTTCTTGGGCAAGTTGTTCAACATTCACGCCGCCCATCCGCTTGACCAGCATTCGCCCTTCTCGCGGTAAATAAATCACTTGGCGAGGATCATCCCCGCCCACATCCCATGCCAAAACAGGCAAGTTTTCAGCGTCCATATACTCTTGAATAAACTCAATATTCGCCGCACCTACACCACCACCGGAGGCAATCACTCGTCCACCTCCAGTCACTTTCGCTTCAAGCCGTTCACGACGACCACCAAAGCGTAAAATACCGTTAACCAGCTCTTCCATTGCGAAGGTACCGTAGCGAGTGGCTTCCGTAATAGGACTATTCGCGTGGCTATCAGCCGATGCAGGCAAAATAAAATGATTCATTCCGCCAATCCCCACAGCAGGGTCGCGCATACATACCGATATGCACGACCCAAGTGTTGTCATGATCACCTCGTCATTTCGTGTCACGTAACACTCCCCCAGCTTGAGCTTAACCCCATACTTACCACGCGCGTTCACCCAGTAACGATGAAACGCCTCGTAGCCAGGCAGAAGGGGCTGTGCTGGTGGTTGTCCGCGCATGAAATCACCTTACTCGTTGATAAATAGTTCGCCCCAGCAACTCAAAACGGTCTGTTAGGCGATAGGGAGACTCTGAATGCCCCACAAACAACAAGCCGTTTGGCTTAAGTGCATTCGCCATTTTCGATAACAGCTTGGTCTGTGTTTCGTTATCGAAATAGATCATCACATTGCGGCAGAAGATCACGTCTAAAGGCTCCTCCAGACGAAAGTCCTCCATCAAGTTAAGGCGCCTAAACTCAATAAGGTCTGAATACCTCGGTTTAACCCTAACCAAACCTTGGTTTGCTCCCGTACCGCGATCAAATCCAATTCTTTTAACATCTTCAGGTAAAGAAGCCACCCTGTCATAGTTATAGACGCCGCTGGCAGCTTTCGCCAAAACATCGGAGTCAATATCAGTCGCGAGCAGCTGAATGTCCCAATCTCTCACATCCACGCGACCATTCATTAACGCAATGGCAATACTGTAGGGCTCCTCTCCTACTGAGCAGCCCGCCGACCAAACGCGTAAGCGCTTTTGCTGCTTGCGTTGCTGGTCCAGCAAAAACTCATTCTTCAAGTATTCAAAGTGGTGGTTTTCTCGGAAAAACGAAGTGAGATTAGTGGTCATCGCATTGATAAACTGCGAGAACTCTTCGACATTTGAGTCTACATATGCAAAGTATTGCCCAAAACTTTTGAGCCTAAGTGCGCGTATGCGGCGAATCAACCGATTGTAGGTCATATCCTTTTTATGATCGGCTAGCTGAATACCCGCATAATCATAGAGTAGCGTGCGAGCCCTCTCATAGTCGCTCTGAGAAAACTCAATCTCCTCGTTAGGTGTTGCTGACGAACCTGCAGCCATAAATATTCTCCCAAAACACCACGAGCATATGCCTGGTTCAGTATAAACAGTGGCACCGACAACCTGTAAATCAGGTTAAACGGTGCCACTACAAGAGAGGCCACGCCTTCTCTTAGGGGCGACGAGTTAGAACTCTTCCCATTCATCTGACACAGCAGAGGAGGTCGCTTTTACGGGAGACTTCACAGGCGCGGCAGGCTTAGCACTCGCCACTGGTGCTCGTGTAGCACGGGCCGGTGCCGGAGCAGCTGACGCCGTTGCTGGGGCTGCGCCTTCCTCAAGTCGGAAGAAAGCCACCAAGCGCTGCAACTGCTGCGCCTGCTCTTCCATGGTCTCTGATGCTGCAGCCACCTCTTGAACCAGTGCCGCATTTTGCTGGGTGCCCTCATCCATTTGTGAAACCGCAGTATTCACCTGAGAGATGCCCGTTGCTTGCTCTTCGCTCGCAGAGGCAATTTCAGAAATGATGTCCGACACCTTATCCACTGCACCCATGATGCTGTTCAGTGCCGCGCCCGACTCATCTACGTAAACCGCGCCTTCATCCACTTTGCTCACGCTGTCGTTGATCAGCTCTTTGATTTCTTTCGCCGCGCTCGCACTGCGTTGCGCTAGGCTCCGAACTTCGGATGCAACCACTGCGAAGCCACGACCCTGCTCGCCTGCTCGAGCGGCTTCCACCGCTGCGTTCAATGCCAACAAGTTGGTTTGGAAAGCAATTTCGTCAATCACACCAATGATCTCAACGATGCGCGATGATGAGGTACTGATCTCTTTCATCGAGCTCACCACTTTCTGCGATACCACATTGCCTTGGGTTGCCATGGTCTTCGCTTCTGCCGCTAGGTCACGGGCATGACGAGCGTTTTCCGCATTTTGCTTCACGGTGCCTGTCATCTCTTCCATACTTGCCGCCGTTTCTTCTAGGCTGGCAGCTTGTGCTTCGGTTCGGTTACTCAAGGTCGCATTACCGTGTGCAATTTCCGATGCACCCACGGTGATGGAGCCTCCGGCACTCGAAATATCGAATACCATAGATGACAGCTTATCGAGTGTGGCATTAAGTGCATTGGATAGCTCAGCAAACTCGCCTTGATACTTGCTATCCATGCGCTGGGTTAAGTCACCTTCAGACAAATCGCTGAGTAGGTTTTTAACATCCATTAATGGCTCAACAACCGTATCCAGTAGGCTATTCACCCCACCAGCTACATTTTTCATAAAGCCAGCGTAAGCTTCAGCATCCAAACGGCTGTTTAGCTCTCCACGTGCGGCGGCTTGAATCAGCGCCTGTACTTCTTCCTCAGCTTTTAACTGATCGGTCACATCGGCCCACTCAACCACCGTGCCCAAGCGCGTGCCGTCTTCGGCCACAACAGGGTTCGCCGTTAAATCGAACGAGCGTGGCCCAACCTTAATTTGGCCGTTAAAGGTTTTGGTAAGCGCGGCAATCATGTTGCGCTGGTGCGCTGGGTTTTTGTGGAAGGAGTCAAAGTTTGCTCCCACCAGTTTCGATGCATCAAAGTTTGGTAAGTCTTGGCGAATATCGTCTTCGGCATCTTTCATCATGGCTTGCACAGAAGCATTCATGTAGATGATGTCACCGTTGTTATCCGCCAACATGACACTCGACGACACATTGTCGAGCGCCTCTTGAATGCGCAAGGCACTCATGGCGCGCTCGCGCGCATCGTTCACTTCGTAACCCATGCGAATTGCAAGAGACTTTAAGGCTCGACGTACAATGCCAACTTCACCAGGCTGATCGATATTCATCTCACAGAGGTATTCACCCTCTGAAATGGTCTTCATATCTCGGATCACTTGATCCATCGGCTGAACAACATTGCTCTTAATCACTTTTATAGCTGTACCTAACAACACTAAGAAGCCAAGTGTTGGGCCAATCATAAAGAAGCCATCATGCACATCGGCTGCTATTGCACCCGCAGTAGAAATAGCACCAATACCTACTGCTACACCCGCTGCGGTGTATATCTGACGCATAAGCGTGCGAGTTTTTAACGCCGCTGGATCAGGGATGGCCGCTTCTTTGTTGCTTAACTTTTTGTATAGCTCCGGCGCAGCGGAGATTTCTGCTTCGGTTGGTGCGGTACGGACCGACATGTACTCAACGACTTCGCCGTTTTTAAAAATAGGCGTAACGTTCGCTTTTACCCAATAGTAATCACCAGATTTACAGCGGTTTTTTACCAACTTATTCCATGGGCGCCCTAGCTTTAGGGTATCCCATAAATCTTTAAACGCCGCAGGTGGCATATCAGGGTGGCGCACCACGTTATGGTTTTGGCCTACCAGCTCGGCTTCGCTAAACCCACTGATCTCAATGAAAGCCGAGTTCGCGTAGGTGATAGTGCCTTTAAGGTCGGTTTTGGTTACCAATTGCTGACCGTCGCGCAGCTTAACTTCGCGATCCGTAACCGGCATGTTAATTTTCATTGTTTGTTCTCCTGATTAAAGCAGCTTGAGTAGGGCAGGCTACGACTCGCCCGTCACTAGGCTTCCGCCCCTTGCATTTCAACAATTGCTAATTCGCCAGAATTCATTACATGATCCACATCTAAGATCACGATCATGCGCTCATCCATTGTGGCCAAGCCGCGTAAGTACTCCGTATCAATCTGCCCATGAACCTTAGGTGGCGGCAAAACCTGAGACTCGAGAATGCGGTAGGTTTCCATCACGGCATCAACAACGATGCCCATTACGCGTTCTTTTTCACCCGACATCACCTTCACAACAATGACGACTGTGGTAGGGCCATATTCAGAGGTGGGCAGGCCAAAGCGGGTGCGTAAATCAATAATCGGAATAATGGCGCCTCGGAGGTTAAGCACGCCTTTTACATATTTAGGTGAATTGGGTAAACGCGTAACAGGGCTCCAAACGCGAATTTCTTCTACCCTTAAAATCTCTACGGCGTATTCCTCATCCGCCAACAAAAAGGTGAGATACTCCCGACCTTCTGATAACCCTGTTTCTGCGATATGTTCACTCATTGGTTCGTGTCCTGTCCTGACAAATTAGTGGTGGTTCGATGCAGTCACACCTTGGTTTTCACTGCCGTAGTTTCGTTGTTCTAATGCAAGCTCGATCATGCCTGCGACATCTAGAATCAGTGCCACCCCTCCGTCGCCGAGGATCGTAGAGCCGGACACACCTTCAACTCGCTTGTAGTTGTTTTCTAAACTTTTAATCACGACTTGCTGCTGTTCGAGTAACTCATCTACCAGCAAGCCTGCCTTTACGCCGCCGTTTTCGATTACAACTAGCAAGCCGTCGTCATATTCACCTGGGGCGCCGAGTGCAAAAACTTCGCGTACGTTAATCAATGGAATGTATTCATCACGGAAAAAGTACAAGGATGCACGCCCAGCGATGGCGTTAATTTCTTCTGTCGAAACCTGAATCGACTCGACAATGGATATCAATGGCACGACGTAAATATCACCCGCCACCTTGGCCAGCTGGCCATCCAAAATGGCGAGGGTTAGTGGCAAGCGAACACTAAAGGTAGAGCCCTCACCGGGGCGAGAGTCCACCGATACATGACCACCTAAGGATTCGATATTTCGACGCACCACATCCATGCCCACACCTCGTCCCGAAAGGTCACTAACCACTTCGGCCGTTGAGAAGCCTGGCATAAAGATAAGTTCGTTAATTTCTTGGTCAGTCATCACCGCGTCGGCGCTAATCAGACCGCGTTCGATGGCTTTTTCTTGAATTTTGGCGGTATTCAAACCGCGGCCGTTATCCGTGATTTCGATAACGATGTAACCGCCTTGGTGATAAGCATTCAGCTCTACCGTACCGGTTTCGTCTTTGCCCGCCGCCACACGTTCGTCGGGCATTTCTAATCCGTGATCGAGAGAATTGCGCACGAGGTGAACCAGTGGGTCACCAATTTTTTCCATCACGGTTTTATCAATTTCGGTTTGCTCCCCCTTGAGTCGCAGCTCCACTTTTTTACCCAGCTTTGAGCTTACATCGTGAACCATGCGCGGAAAGCGGTTAAAAACAAAACTGATGGGCAGCATGCGAATGCGCATCACATCTTCTTGCAAGTCGCGGGTGTTGCGCTCAAGTTGCTGTAAACCTGTGGTGAGTTTCTCGAGTGCCTTGTGTTCAACGTCAGATAATTCGCGACCCACTTGACCCAACATCGATTGGGTAATCACCAATTCGCCTACTCGGTTAATCAACGCATCGACCTTATCGATACCCACGCGAATGGTTGCACCATCACCTGATGACTTTTTGCTAGACGCCTTCTTGTTTGAAGAGCTGGTTGAAGGGCTAGCTGAAGAGCTGGCAGCGGGTTTTGCCGGTGTGGCTGAGCTGGCGCCAGGAGCACTTGGTTTAGTTTCGGCAGTTTCAACGGGTGTTGCTGCAGGTTCTACAGGGACTTCGGCCTGTTCGGGTTCAGCAGTTTGCGGTTCGGCGTCCGCAGCGGCTTCGCTGTTACCTAATGGGCTTAATTTAAGCTCGCACTCGTCTTCAACCCATTCAAATACTTCGCGGATATCCTCTTCTGTACACTCACCTTCGAGGATGATGCTCCAGCTGAGGTAGCAGTTTTCAGGTTCTAGGTCATTTAGGTTTGGCAACTTATCGGTGTTTGCTGTAACCGTAACGTCGCCAAAGTCCTCCAATGCCCTAAACATCAGCATGGGTTCGTTACCGGTTTTAAATAACACGGGCTCGGCAATAAATTCGATTTGCCAACCCGTATTAGCTGACTCGCTGCTAGCCGATTCGGTTGCGGTTTCAGCCGTGGCCGACGGCGCTTCACCTTTAAGCAAGGCCACCATTTTGTGGTGCACTTCTTGAATTTGCGGCACCTCGCACACCTCACCTTCTTTTGCAGAGGCCAAAAGCAAACGCAAACAGTCCACTGCTTCTAGCAGAAGATTAACGAGATCACCCGATACGTCACGGTCTCCCGCGCGCATCTGGTCGAGCAAAGTTTCCATTTCATGGGTAAATTCAGACACATGAGAAAAGCCAAAGGTGCCTGCGCCGCCCTTAATGGAGTGGGCCGCTCTGAATATAGCATTGATGGTTTCGATGTCCGCGCCATCAAGGTTCAATAGACTAGACTCCATTAAGTCCAGCCCCTCCTCACTCTCCTCTAAGAACGCGGGTATAAATTGCGAAAGATCAATGCTCATGATTTTGCCCTTTTCTTATCCTTAACGAATCACTCGACGAATGGTCGAAATTAGCTTTTCAGGGTTGAAAGGCTTCACAAGCCAACCCGTCGCCCCCGCGGCTTTCCCCCGTGACTTCATTTCAGGTGAACTTTCGGTTGTTAACACCAAAATAGGGGTAAATTTGAAGGCTGGCAGCTTGCGTAGCTCAGCACAAAACGTAATGCCGTCCATAATAGGCATGTTTACATCGGTCAAAACCATGTCGAACCGACCAGACTTGGCACGCGTTAAACCTTCCTGGCCGTTGCCTGCTTCTACCACGGTGTAACCTTCTTGCTGCAAGCTGAACTTCACCATGCTGCGCAACGATGTTGAGTCATCAACCACTAGAATCGTAGCCATTGATCTAATCCTCTAAATACTTTTTCACTTATTACTGCTGGGGCTTAGTGCATAGCCGGCAGCCCCATTACTTGTTTTAACCCACACTGTTCAACGGACTCAGCCAAACTGGCTGTTACCCCAGTCCATTCGACCTTCCCTCCGCTTTGCGCAACCGTAAGGCAAGCGCTCGCCAACAGCTGAAGTCCGGCCGAGTCAACGTGATCGACCGCACTCGCATCCAGAACAAAGCTTGTCGGCAGCTCAGATAAAAAGTTTTGGCGAATTGATTCAACTTCAACAATCGTCAGAGCGATTGGCAAAGCGATTTGGGAATGTTCAGACATAACCTGTTCCTTTACGAAAATTCTTCGAGGCAATCTACCCATGAGGCCTTATCTCCCTGAGCTTCATCTGCGCAGATGAAAACCAATTGGGCACTCACAAAGCTCTCATCAACACAGTGATATTAGTAATCGGCACCGATCTCAAAACGTTAAGTTCCAGCCTAGACCAGCCTTGGATAAACGCACACCAATCCCATCAGCAACAAAACCAAAAAACGATTTAAAAACATCAAAATCAAAAAATAAAAAATCAATAATTAATAATGATTACTCATTTTTATAAAAAGCTTCTTATATATTATTTTTTTTCAACTAAAAAACCTGCCACCAACAAAGTTTTTTACCCAATAAAATCAATGACTTAAAAACATAGGCGAAATCCATGCAAATTATTTGAAATGTTATGAAAAATCATTTTAAAACAATAACTTATATGCGCAATAAAACCCATTTAAAGTTGCCAAATATCAAAATTTAAAGTAGACTTATCATAAGTTAATAACAATTAATCGTTAGAGGTTTTAGATAATGCAAGAGCGTGAAATTAAGCTTCTTTTTAAAGCAGGCGTGTTTGAATCTTGCCAGGCAATGCCAATTTCTATGGCTCGAGGTTGGACGTTAAAATTTGTCACTAAAGACGAAGAGGTAGTCACTCTTGACCTGCAGCGCTCTAAGAGTGAAAGAGAGTTTAAAAGTCTAGATGGCGCAGCAGCAGTGGCTCGAAGAATTGGATTTGAATGGCTGAATGTTCAGATTGGTGAAATGTCTTGGCGTGAAAAAGTCAGCAAGTAAACGTGACCTTATACTGATTCGTGACCCAAGAAAGATAACCATAAACTCAAGACTCTTGTTTAAAACAAGAATATTTCTGAGTTTCGTTAATTTTTCTAACGATCAAAAGTAAACGCCATGAAATTTTTATGAATGGGTTCTCATTTGGTCTCTCACACGTTACTCGCGCGTTAAAAGCACAGCCAAAAGCTGTTAACTGTAGGTTAGTTAACAGTCAAAATAGCCAACAAAACAAGGGATCAAAACACAGGGCGACCACAATATGAGGTGATATTGTGGCGAATAGAAATGAGAATAGGCCTGCCCTTAATGAGCAAGCCCAACATAGAAGTGTCTTGGCTTAGTTAACAGCCACGATCTTCACAGAGAATACGAGCGACATTCCCGCGTAAGGGTGGTTACGGTCAATCGTCACCACTTTAGGGCCCAAGTCCACAATTGTGGCAACCACTAATTCCCCAGTTTCGTCATCAGGCACTTGAATCAAGGTCCCGGTGCGGAGCGGCTCCAACGCTTTAAAGTTCTCACGCGCCACATCTTCCACAAGGTCTTCATCATGGGGGCCATAGCCCTTTTCAGGCGTTACGGTCACTTCAAACTCATCACCGGCTTTTTTGCCAAGCATCGCCTCTTCTAGGCCTTGGGCAATTTTACCTTCACCCTGCACATAGCTAAGGGGCTCACCGTCGAGACTAGAGTCGAGCGCCTTACCTTTTTGGTCCGTACGGGTGAAATGAAAAGCGACTTGGCTGCCATCAACGATAGCGCCAGTGGATAAGTCAGAAGAATTGGTCATAACAGAGGAATCTTTTTAAAGGTGGATAACAAAAAGGTTAAGAAGGTAGTTGCTGCTTCATCCAGCGGCCGAGGTCGGTAAGCTGCTCTAAACAGAGCGAATGCCCCATATCATAGGTTTGCCACTGCGGTGTTAAACCGTTGGCAACAAGGCATTGATAGGCGTCTTCGCCCAAACTCATCGGCACCACGTCATCTTGACGACCATGGCCGATCCATACGGGTAACGCCTCACTTTGGACCGATGCCGATAGCACCTCGTCAAAGCGCTCAATAAGAGGGATATAGGTCGATAAAGTGACGAGGCCACCAAGAGGTTGATCAAAGGTCATAGCACTTTGATACGCTAATGCACCGCCCTGCGAAAAGCCAAAGATAAAAATACGCTCGGCAGGAATACCCGTATCTAACTGAGCCTCAATGAGCTGGTGTACATAAGCAACCGACTCCTTGAGCGAGCCTTCGTCGATAAGACGTGTCGGTGACGCCGAGAGAATATCGTACCAAGAGGGCATTACCCAGCCGCCATTAATGGTCACAGGCGCTTGCGGTGCATGGGGCAAAATAAACCGAATATCTTCAGGCAACCCCAGCGGAGCAATGGCATCGATAAAGTCACTACCGTGTGCACCCAATCCATGAAGCCAAATGACAACTGCTTGCGCATTGTCTTTTGGGCCAACGACTAAAGGGGCTGCATATTCAGGCATAACGCTTACTCAACTTAATTCACTTCCCTCTTATATAACAAATCAAGGCTGAATACGCGAGATATTCCAAGGGCTGCTGGCGGTATCGCGGCGGTATACAAAGCGGTCGTGCAGTCGGCTTTCGCGGCCCTGCCAAAATTCAATTTTTAGTGGTTCTAGGCAAAAACCGCCCCAACGCGCAGGCTTCGGCACTTGCTCATCTGGATACTCAGCTTGTAGTGAGGCAATGGCGGCTTCGAGGGTTTCACGGCTATCCACAGGAGCGCTCTGGTGCGAAGCAACGGCACTCAGGCGACTGCCTAATGGGCGGCTTTGAAAGTATTTATCGGCCATGGTTTCATCCACACGTGTTACCGTGCCTTGGATGCGCACTTGGCGCTCTAGGGCATGCCAATAAAAGTGAATCTCGGCTTTTGGGTTTGCTAAAAGCTCGCGCCCCTTTTGGCTTTCTGTATCAGTAAACCAAACAAAACCTTGCTTGTTTACGTCTTTTAGCAACACAGTACGTACAGAAGGCCAGCCCTCTTGGTCGGCGGTGGCTAATGACATTGCCGTCGCATCTTTCGCATGGCGGCGTGCTTGTGCTAACCAAAGCTGAAAAAACTCAAAAGGATTCTCTGTGAGGTCCGAACGATCTAGTGCGCTGTTAAGGTATTCGCGACGTTCATCTTGCAAGGTTTGGTCTGTCATAGGGGTCTCTTTATGTTTGAGCTTGCGCAAGTAAAGCGAGGCCTAAGCCATTGTGTTAGCCGCACTTCACCAGACTTATTCTATACTTTTTGTACGCACTCGGCTGTGGCCAGTTCACCTACGGCTGCAGTGACCACCTTGCCCTTAGGCATATAATGATAATGAGATAAGTTTGAGGTGTTGTTTGAACTCACGTAAGCATTTTGTTCGTTTACTCATTGCCTGCCTCTGGCTGTCACTCACTGGCTGCCAGACGCTATCGGCGGAGCGTTTTAAGCTCGATCAGCTGGTCAAAACGGATATTGATATGGTAGCGGATTTACACCGCCAAGTGATGACTCAGCTCATCAAAGAGATGACGGTAAAGCTCTATAAGCGCAATCCACGTGAGCTGCGCAAAGCATCACCCAAAACCTTAGAGGAGCGCCTTGCTCAAATTACCGCTCCACCGCCAGCGCAAGGTTATGCCGAGCTTAACGGGCTTCGAGGCAATGCAGCCATCCAACTCGCCTTTGACCCTAACTACACCTCTGACCGGGTATTTGCGCTGATGTTTGGCCTAGAAACCATGATCGCCAAAGCCTACAACAAAAAGCATGCCTTTTACTTTACCGACAAGCTAAACCAACAAAGCCTGTATAACAGTGCACGAAACATAGAAACCGTTGCGTGGTTACTCAAAGGTGCAACACGCCCGAGTCAGCCTATGATTTTGTCAAACGGTGTGAGTGACGAGGGTTACGTCAACGCGAGCTTTGAGCGCTTGATTGGCAAGATGATCGCCACCCAAGACATGATGGCGAGCATTGTTGCTGACGACCAAAATCGCGTCATTAAAAACGTGGTACATAAGGCGGCAAGCTTAACCCTATTACCTATTTAAACGCCTTTGAGTAAAGGGCTGCTTACGGCTCAAGACTGTTTGTGGCTCAAGGCTGCTTTTGGCTCAAGGCTTTGTCTGAGCCATAGGCTGGTTAATGTCTATTTTGTAGATTTTATGATTGGCATTTAAGTGCAAAGTAACGTCGGCTCGGTTCGGCATCTCGTCGAGCATTGCCGAGGTAAGGCGCTCATAGTGTTCGATAAAGTGGTTAATTTCTTGTGCGTTCATAATGCGCAAATGCTCGGTTGGTTGCTGAGTGTCACTAAAGTACTTGACACGCTCGGCCAGCTTTTTTTCTTGCAAGCTACGCCACTCAAACACTGAGTCCATGCTAGGCACTTTCAGCATCAACAAAACATCTACCATCTCAAACAAGGCTTTGTATTCGTTTTTGAGCTGATCATTAACATAGCGACGCCATTCGCCTGAGCTATCTTCATCTCGCTCAAGAGCGTTGATCGGCGCTTGTAACACCTCTTCACTTTGCGCCAAAGCGCCCACACACCAGCCTTCAAACACAATAACATCGGCAGGCCCAACCCACTCTTGCCACACTTCGGGCGGGCAGCGGTCGTCTATCGACTTATCAAACACCGGAATTTTAGTAACGGTTGTGTCATCGCTGGCCACCAGCGAATGGAGCACCTCAAGGCCAAGCTCAACATCATGCGTGCCCGGCACTCCGCGAGTTTGCAACAGCGGATGTACCTTTTGCGAAAGCTCTATCCGTTGCGCTCGTGTTTTGTAAATATCATCTAACGAAAAGCCCACCACCTTCAGGCCAAAGCCTTCGTTTAAGATGATTTCGAGCAGATTAAACATGGTCGACTTTCCGGCACCTTGGGCACCGTTAATGCCCAATACCAGTGGCCCTGTTTGTTGGCGAGCACGTTGGGCAACCCAAGCGCCTAATGGCACATAGAGGTTGCGAAACATATCGTTTAAACCAATATCCACTTTTAACGACTCAAGGGTCGACGCAAACGCTGCATTCACCGCATCCAGCGCCTGCTCTCGCTCTTGTGCCGTTAAACAAAGCTGCTCACTGGGCCAAATGGGTGTGACCGATGATGAAAAACCGCTCATGGTTTACTCTCGCTACTGCGTATTTTGTCGTTAGGCAAGGCACAAAACACGCCTCACACTTGGCTTAGGGCTGGCCATGCTGTTGGTACCAACGCGCAACCCAATCACATTCGTTTTTTGATAATAACGGCGGCACGTGGCCTACACCGGGTATTACAAGCGACTCAAGGCTGGGTTTAGTGTGCTGCATTTGAGCCAACGTTTCGGCGGTTAAAATCGTCGAGTCTTGCCCTCTCAAAACACCCACTGGGCAGCTAATCGCCTGCCATAGTGCCCATAAATCGAGGTCGCTGATTGCGCCTAAGCGCGCATTTACCGCAATCTCAGGGTCGTAATGCAGGCATAAGCCACCCTCAGGGTGTGCCCTTGTGGAGTCACTCGCCACCTTTTGCCACTGCTCTGAGGTTAGCTCTCCCCAACTTTGATAGCGCATTTTTACATAAGCGAGGGCCGCTTGCGTATCAGTAAAACGTTCAGCACCCAAATATTGCGCAATGGGCGCTAAGCTGCTTTGAGGCACAAAAGGGCCAATATCATTAAGCAGCAAGCTGTGGATAAGGCTATTCGCCTCGCTGGCTAAACACATACCCACGATGCCACCCATGGATGTCCCTAGATAGTCCACCGAAGGTATATTAAGCGCCGCAAGCAATGCTTTTATGTCCACCATATATTGTGGCACCGCGTAGTGACTTGGGTCGGCCAACCACTCGCTATCACCACGACCGGCCATATCCGGACACAAGACGCGATAGTGTGACGATAAAAAAGCCGCAATGGTGTCAAAGTCACGGGCATTTCGGGCCACGCCATGCACACATAAAAGCACCTTCGGGTTATCAGGATCACCCCACTGTCGACAGGCAAGGCGATGGGTTCTGTCAGAGTCTATGTCTGGACATTCAATGTCTATCAAGGTTAGTTGCGAATCACTGCCCATAGCCTGCGCTCCTTGCCGTTTTTAGCTAACACTTTTCGTTAAATCTTTCGCTAAGAAAGCCACTGGGGCTCCCAAAGCCAAAGCTTGATCTTATTTGCTACGCCATACGTAACTTAAACCGTGCTTTTCTACCTGCCTAGAGCCAAGCTGACGACTGTACACGCGCCACCATCAATAAACCTGCATTCGCCTCGTGACACCACCAATTACCCCTAGTAATTGCAGGCATGACACGCTAGCGTTGCAATCCAAGCGTCTTAAACGACCTATAGGCACTGTAAATTAACCAAAGGACTTTGCGCAATGACCGCGTCTAAACACCGACACAGTAAGTGGCTGTTGCCACTTGTGATTATTGGCCTTTGTATTGGCGTTATTTTGCTGTTAAAAGCCAATAAACCCGCTCCAAAAGCCAAGGCCATTACTGAAAAAGAATGGTCGGTAGCCACTGTATCGGCGACCTTTGCGCAATATCGCCCCGAGATCACCTTGTATGGCCAAGTCGAAAGCCGTCAATCAAGCCAGCTGACGGCTGCAGTGCAAGCCGATGTTGCTCAGCTGTTTGTGCGCGAAGGCGATGCCGTCACTGCGGGTCAATTACTTGTCAGCCTTGATGATCGTGATGCGCAGCTTGCCGTTGCCCAACGCACCGCTGAGCTTGCTTCCGCCAAGGCACAGGTAGCCAACGAAAAGCTAAGCCACCAAAGCAACCTCACGGCGTTAAAGATTGAGCAAGAACAACTAGAAATCAGCCGTAAAAGCTGGGAGCGCTACCAAACCCTCGCTAAAAAGCGGCTGGCCAGCGACGAGCGAGTTGAAACCGCCCAAAGTACCTACAACCAGCAGCGCCTGAGTATCGACCAACGCAAACAGCTGATCGCCGCACACCCTCACCGCCTTGCACAAGCTCAAGCGGCCGAAAGCCAAGCCCAAGCCGCTTTGCGCAGTGCCCAGCTCAACCTAAGCCGCACTCAAGTCACGGCCCCGTTTAACGGCTTAGTCACTCAAGTAAATACAGCGGTGGGCAACCGTGTGAACGCGGGGGTCGCTTTACTCTCGCTGTACGACCAAACCCAACTTGAGATTCGCGCCCAAGTACCAAAGCAAATCGTTACTTCTCTTCAGCAGGCACTTAACACGCCTGAGAGCAGCCAGCCCGATGCACTCCTCGCCGACTCAAACCTAAACACAAACAGCCCATTACCTTTAGCTCGCCTAGCCGCTGCCACCCAAGCGAGCCAAGGCGGTCGCGATGCTTTTTTCAGCTTGCCTGAGCAAACTTCTCTTAGTCCAGGCCAAACCGTCTCTCTGACCTTACGCATGCCCGCCGAGAGTGAGTTAGTCGCCTTGCCGCCACAAGCCTTGTACGGCAGTAATCGCATTTATACTGTGATTGAAGGACGACTAAACGCAGTTACCGTTGAGCTGCGAGGGTACATTCAAGCAGAACAAGGCGAGCGCTTACTCGTAAGCAGCAGTGAGTTAGCCGAGGGCGACGCCATTGTGGTGACCCAGCTGCCCAACGCCATTAACGGCTTAAAAGTGAAGGACTCACAACCATGAGCCTAGAGGCAAAAAAACACGGCATTTTGCATTTGTTTGCGGCGCACCGTGTTGCCGCTAACCTGTTCATGGCCTTATTGCTATTGGCAGGCTTTTGGGCCCTTAAAAAGCTCAATACCCAGTTCTTTCCTAACTTCGAAATAGACGTCGTAAACATCCAAGTGGGCTGGAGCGGCGCAGCAGCCGAAGACGTTGAGCAGTCGATTATCCTACCGTTAGAAGAGAGCCTTTCGTCCGTCTCAGAGATCGACACCCTCTACTCTACTGCGCTGCAAGGCAGTGCCGCCATTCGTGCCGAACTGCGCGAAGGCGTCGACGTAAGCCAGGCATTAGAAGACATAAAACAGCGCGTCGATCAGAGCATTTCTGACTTACCTGACGACGCCGACACTCCGCAAGTTTCTCGTATTGTTCGATACGACGACATTGCCAGTGTGCTAGTAACCGCCGAGGGCGCAACTCTTGATGAGCTTAAACCGTTAGCCCGCCAGTTTGAGCGAGAGCTGCTTGCCCGTGGCATTAGCAAAATCGACTTTAAAGGCCTGCCCGACGACGAGCTGACCATCACCGTCGCACCCGAAACCTTGGTGTCGCTAAACACCTCGCTATCGGCACTCGCTAACCAAATTAATCAAACCAGTACTGACTTACCCGCGGGCACCGCGGCCCAAGAAGCAGGAGCACGACAAGTTCGTAGCTTAAACCAACAGCGGGATATTGAAGGTTTTAAGCAACTGGTGGTTTACAACGACGGTGAGGGCCGACAGCTTACCCTTGCCGATATTGCCGATGTCTCAGTACAAGATGCTGACGGCCAGCTGCTGTTGTTTTATGAAAACAACCCAGCGATTTTGCTTCGCTTGCGCCGCTCCTTAGGCGAAGACACCCTCGAAAAAGCCGAAATCATTAACCAATGGCTGACCGACACCCAGCCCACATTGGCCCCTAATATTCGTCTAATTCCTTATGACGAACGCTGGAAGCCCATTAACGACCGTATTCAGCTGTTGATCAAAAATGGCTTAAGCGGCTTGGTGTTGGTGGTTGCCGTACTGTTTTTATTCCTCAACGCCCGCATTGCCACTTGGGTGACATTGGGTATTCCTGTGTCCTTTATGGCCGCATTGGCGGTGCTCTATTTACTGGGTGGCTCTATCAACATGATCAGCCTCTTTGGCTTGATTATGGCGCTGGGCATTATTGTCGACGATGCCATTGTGGTAGGCGAGAACACACTCTCTCAGCAACGTAAAGGGCTCAGCGGGCTTGATGCAGCGGTGTCTGGTGCTGGGCGTATGTTTATGCCCGTCACTGCCTCGTCTATGACCACCGTTGCCGCATTTTTACCACTACTTCTGGTGGGCGGCACCATTGGCGCAATTCTTATCGACATCCCAACTGTGGTGATTTGTGTGATTTTGGCCTCCCTTGTAGAGTGCTTTTTTATCTTACCAGGCCACCTTAGCCACAGCTTTAGAAGCGTTCATAGCCTGAAACCTTCAGCACTGCGCCTTAAAATAGACAACGCCTTTGACCGCTTTCGCGACGGGCCGTTTCGCCGTTTTGTAGAGCGCTCTCTCGAGTTTCGTTGGGCTACGATTACCGCCAGCTTTGCGCTTTTTGCCATATGTATTGGCACCTTGGTTCACGGCCAACTCAAGTTCACCTTCTTCCCTTCCGTTGAGCGTGAAGAGGTGACCGCCAATGTTCAGTTTGCTGCAGGCACCTCGTCCCATACCACCAAAGACTTTTTGGCCCATTTGCAAGCAACACTCGACCAAGCCAACGAAGCACTGGGCGGCGAAGTCGTAAAAACCGCCTACGCTCAGCTCTACATTGCAGAGTTTGACCGTCGCTCATCGGGTATCACTCGCGGTAACGAGTTTGGCTCTATCAAGGTTGAGCTTACCCCTGCCGACAGCCGTACCATTAGCAACCGCACCTTAGTCGCCGAGTGGAAAAAACACATTCAACTCGTGCCAGGAATAGAGAAATTCTCGATTGACCAGGCCCGCAGTGGCCCGGGCGGCAAAGCCATCTCTGTTAAGCTCAGCGGCACCGAGCTAGATAATCTCAAAGCCGCTTCACTTGATTTACAAAACACCATCAGCAAATACGCTGGCGTATTTAATATTGATGACGACTTACCCTACGGTAAATCGCAGCTGATCTATCAACTAACACCCGAAGCGCAAGCACTAGGCCTGACGCTTGAAAGTGTTGGTCGACAATTACGTGCGGCTTTTGATGGCATTAGTGTGCAAAGCTTTTATCAAAACGGCGCAGCCATTGATGTTCGCATCACCTTGCCCGAGCAAGAACGCAATCAGCTAAGTAGCATTTCGCAACTGCCTATTTTGTTGCCCAACGGCAATACCGCACTGCTCGCCAATATGGTGACCTTTAGCGATAAACGCGGCATCGACCGCTTACAGCGAATTGATGGACAGCTCGCCATCCTAGTGACTGCCGACGTCAACGAAGATACTGCCAATGCGAACGAGATTCTTGCCAGCATTCAAGCCAAAGACATTAATCCCATATTGGCTAAGTATGGTATCGAGGCGAGCTTTGAAGGCTCATCGAAAGATCAACGCGAAACCCTTGGCGACATGCAAATGGGTGTAATCATCGCATTGGTGCTTATCTACCTTATTTTGGCGTGGATTTTTGCCTCTTACTCTTGGCCATTTGCCATATTGTTAGCTATTCCATTGGGCTTAACGGGCGCGGTCTTGGGTCACTTGTTGCTCGACCTCAACCTAACCATCTTGTCGTTGTTTGGCTTCTTTGGTCTTTCGGGGATTGTGATTAACGACTCCATCGTACTGGTCACTTTCTATCAACAATTACGAGCCGAGGGGCTGAGTGTTCGCGAGGCAGCGGTTGAGGCCACCTGCCAACGCTTAAGGGCAGTATTACTTACTACCTTAACCACAGTGGCTGGGTTGTTACCGATTATTTTTGAAACCTCGACCCAAGCGCAGTTCCTTATCCCTATGGCGGTTTCGATTGTCTTTGGCTTGGCTTATGGCACCCTGCTTATCTTGCTGTTTGTGCCAGCCTCACTCACGGTTATCGAGTCCTTACGCGGTAGGCTAGGGCTAAAACCCGTTACCAGTGCTTACCTTCACGACTAATCCCGCCTAACCTAAGTGCTTGCAGGCATTACGCAAGCACTTAGGACTTAATGCTTGGCCCGTATATCTGTATAATTAGCGGCCTTTCGAGCAAATATCGCGCTCCATACCTTAATGAGCGACTACCCGCGCCCGCTGGACCATGCCACGGCCACAGGTACTCGTTTTGGGGCATTAGCCAGTTTTGAGAATGACAATGAATAAAGATCTAAGCCTGCTTCAGCCTTACCCTTTTGAAAAGCTAGCAAAACTCAAAGCAGCGGTTACCCCCCCTGCCGACCTAGAGCACATTGCGTGGTCTATTGGTGAGCCTAAACACCCAGCGCCTGACTTTGTTAAACAAGTACTGGTGGATAACCTTGATCGCATCTCAAACTACCCTACGACTAAGGGTATGCCTGAGCTGAGTGAAGCCATTGCCAGCTGGTGTACTAAACGTTTTCACCTTAACGAAGGCACGCTAACACCAGAGCAGCACGTAATTCCTGTCACTGGCACCCGTGAAGCGATTTTTGCGTTTACACAAGCGGCCATTAACCGTGTAGAAGACGGCCCTAAGCCATTGGTGCTTAGCCCGAACCCGTTTTACCAAATTTACGAAGGTGCGACTTACCTTTCAGGTGCGGAGCCTTACTACCTCAACTGCACCGCCGAAAACGGCTTTATCCCTGATTACGATGCAGTGCCAGAAGAGGTTTGGCAGCGTTGTCAGTTGCTTTACCTTTGCTCGCCAAGCAACCCAACCGCGGCCGTTACCGAGCTAGATACCCTCATCAAACTGATTGAGCTAGCCGACAAATACGACTTCATCATCGCGTCTGACGAGTGTTACTCCGAAGTTTACATCGACGCAAACAACCCACCACCAGGGTTGCTTGAAGCCTGTGCCAAAATTGGCCGCAACGACTTTGATAAGTGTGTGGTTATGCACAGCCTATCTAAGCGCTCTAACCTACCGGGTATGCGCTCTGGCTTTGTTGCAGGCGACGCCAAATTGTTGATGCCGTTCTTGCAGTACCGTACATACCACGGCTGCTCTATGCCAATTACCCACCAGCTCGCTTCTATAGCAGCGTGGAACGACGAGACTCACGCCGACGACAACCGTCGCCAATACCGCGAGAAGTTTGAAGCGGTAGTCGAGATTCTTGGCCCTGTCATGGAGCTATCAAAACCAAACGCCAGCTTCTACCTATGGGCAAAAACGCCAATCGCTGACGATGAGTTCGCACAAAAGCTGTTCGAGCAGCAAAACATGACCGTACTGCCGGGCAGCTACGTTTCTCGCGAAGTAGATGGTGTGGTACCGGGTGCAAATTATGTACGTATGGCCTTGGTTGCCACCCTTGATGAGTGTATCGAAGGCGCGCATCGCGTACGCAAGTTTATCGAGTCGCTATAAGGCTGGAGAGTTCATACCATGACCACCATGTACGGCATTAAAAACTGCGACACCATTAAAAAAGCGCAAAAGTGGCTAGAAGCCAACGGTCAAAGCTACGAGTTTCACGACTACCGCGTAAATGGCCTTAACGAAGAGCAACTCACCGCATGGGTTGAGCAACTCGGTTGGGAAGCCATGGTCAACAAGCGCAGCACCACATGGCGTAACCTAGATGCAGGCCTTAAAGACAGCATGGACCAAGCGAGTGCAATCGCCACCATGCTAGAGCAACCTACGCTGATTAAACGCCCGCTACTGAGCAGCAACAATGAACTGATTTTAGGGTTTAAAGCCGAAACCTATCAAAAGCACTTTGGCCTTTAAGCTCACTTAACTTTTAACTCTTTTTTGAACGACGTACCCAAAGGGTGCGTACTGGGAGAATTTACACATGGCAAACTTTGCTTTCGGCCTTGGGGTCGGCACTCAATCTTCAACTGGCGACTGGCTAGAAGTATACTACAACGCACCTTTGCTAAACGCAGACGACGCACTTATCTCTGCGGTTGCAGGCGTACTTAGCTACAACGAAGGCAACCTTGCCATCACCGTTGACCAAGCAACCTTGCCAGCACTAAAAGAAGCTTTTGTTGCAGCAAACGCGCCTGAACAAGCGGCTATCGTTGACGCATTGGTTGGCAGCGAACAGCCAATCGTTGCGACTATTCTAGACAGCGATGCTGAGCCAAGCAGCACTCCTGAGGTATACCTAAAACTCGCTTTGCTATCTAACCGTTTGGTACAGCCTCACGGCATCAGCCTAGCAGGTATGTTTGGTTTGCTACCAAACGTTGCATGGACAAACGAAGGCGCAATCAGCCTAGAAGACCTTCCAGCTCGTCAGCTTGCTGCACGCGCTAAAGGCGGTGTTCTAGATGTTCAGTCGGTTGATAAGTTTCCAAAAATGGCTAACTACGCAGTACCTGCAGGCATCCGTATTGGTGATGCGTCACGTATCCGTTTGGGTGCGCACGTGGGCGAAGGCACTACCGTTATGCACGAAGGCTTCATCAACTTTAACGCCGGTACATTGGGCGTAAGCATGGTTGAAGGCCGTATCTCAGCAGGCGTTGTGGTTGGCAACGGTTCTGATATCGGTGGTGGGGCTTCTACCATGGGTACGCTATCTGGCGGTAACAACGTTGTGATCTCTGTAGGCGAAAACTGCCTATTGGGCGCTAACGCTGGCCTAGGCTTGCCACTAGGCGATCGTTGTACCCTAGAAGCTGGCTTGTACGTAACTGGCGGCTCTAAAGTGACTGTACTTGATGAGAACGGCGCTGAAGTTGAAACAGTAAAAGCGGCTGAGCTTGCAGGTGTTTCTGATCTTCTATTCCGTCGTAACTCTCAAAACGGCCGCATCGAAGTGAAGACCAACAAGTCTGCGATCGAACTAAACGAAGAGCTACACAAGCACAACTAAGCTTGTTTGGCTTTTAGGCTGGGGCTTAGCCCCAGCCTTTACTTTTTGCACCGCTCTGCGTGTACGTAAACACAACACAAACCGCTGTTCATAGGCATAAAAGCAGCCGCCATTTATGCCTATGAAGCAGCCCTTCAACCCTTTATCACCACCAAGAGAGACCCCATGTCATCTAATCATTCAGCTACGGTAGAACTTGCTTGCGACCTTATTAGCCGCCCTTCGGTCACCCCCGAAGACGCCGGTTGCCAAGACCTTATGATTTCGCGCTTAGAAGCCATTGGCTTTGAAGTGGAGCGCCTGCAGTTTGAAGACGTGAGTAACTTTTGGGCACGTAAGGGTACCGAAGGCCCAGTATTTTGCTTCGCCGGCCACACAGATGTGGTGCCTTCAGGCCCAGAGAGCGAATGGAAATACCCACCATTTACCCCAACCTTTGATGGCGAAGAGCTATACGGTCGCGGCGCAGCAGATATGAAAGGCAGCTTGGCTGCGTTTATTACCTCTATTGAGCGCTTTGTCGCTGAGTATCCTGACCACAAAGGCTCTATTGCCTTATTGATCACGTCTGACGAAGAAGGCCCTTACATTAACGGCACCACTCGTGTGGTTGACCACCTTGAAGCCCGTAACGAAAAAATCACTTGGTGTATTGTGGGTGAGCCCACCAGCACAGCCCAACTCGGTGATGTGATCAAAAACGGTCGCCGTGGTTCTTTGTCTGGCCAGTTGCGTGTTAATGGCAAACAAGGCCATGTGGCTTATCCACACCTTGCGCGTAACCCAATTCACCTCAGTGCGCCAGCCATTGCCGAGCTATCAGCTGAAGTATGGGACGAAGGTAACGACTTCTTCCCGCCAACCAGCTTCCAAATCTCGAACATGAACTCGGGCACAGGTGCGACCAACGTGGTGCCGGGCCATGCAGACATTAGCTTTAACTTCCGTTTTTCAACTGAAGTGACGGCCGACGAGCTAAAAGCCCGTGTGACCAACATCCTTGAAAAGCACGGCCTTGACTTCACCATCGACTGGAGCCTTTCGGGCAACCCATTCCTAACGGCCGAAGGCGATTTAGTGAGTGCTTGCCAAGCCGCCATTAGCGAAGAAACTGGCCTAACCACCGAGCTTTCTACCTCCGGCGGCACCTCAGATGGTCGCTTTATTGCACCAACAGGCGCACAAGTGGTGGAGCTAGGCCCAATCAACGCCACCATTCACCAAATTAACGAGCGCGTGCGCTACAAAGACCTAGACACCCTTTGTGACGTTTACACCTCTGTGCTTAAAAAGCTGTTGGCGTAAGGCGTAATTCATGTCGTTTACCCTACTCACCTGCCCCGTTTGCCAAGCGCCACTCAGCCCACCGGATGACAACTTTAAGCGCTTGGTGTGCAGCAACAACCATAGCTTTGACCAAGCCAAACAAGGCTATTGGAACCTGTTGCTAGCACAAAACAAGCGCAGCAAAGCACCGGGTGACAGCAAAGAAATGCTCGTTGCCCGACGTGAGTTTTTAGCCAAAGGCCACTATCAGGCCATTGCCCAAGGGGTAAACAAGGCGATTCAGTCCGCCACCGACCATCGTACCTCGGTATCCTTGGCCGACATTGGCTGTGGAGAAGGTTACTACACTATTCAAATGCAAGCGCTGCTCGCCGAACGTGGCCTGCCGCATCAAATGATCGCGGTCGATATTGCTAAAGATGCCGCCCGCTTAGCCAGCCAAAAGCATAAGCAGCCCGAGATTTTTTGGGCCGTAGCCTCTGGTGCACGCATGCCCGTTCAACCTCACAGTTTGGACGTAGCTACGGTGCTTTTTAGCCGCCTAATGCCCGAGCCGCTGCATCACAGCTTAAAAGCCGACGGTGAGCTGATTGCGGTTTGGCCCGGCGCCCAGCACCTTATTGAGCTTCGCCAAAAGATATACAACACAGTGCGTGATGACGCCCTTGATGCCAGCGAGCTGCTAAGTAGCCACTTTGATGAAGTTGAGCTATCACAGGTAAACACGAGCGTTTGCTTAGCCGACGAGGACAGTGTGCGCCAGCTCTTGCTGATGACTCCACACGGCCAGCGCATTCAAGACAAGGCTGCAGAGTTACTAAGCGAGGGCGAGCTAAAGCTCACACTCAATGTAAATATTGGCCGCTATCGCCCCAAGCAGCTTGTATGAGATCACCCAAGCCCCTCAAAAAGCGCCTGTACGTATGGCTAGTTCATCGCACCGATAACTACCAACAAAATCTACGTTGGGTACTCTGGGGCTTTGGTGCAACCCTGCTGGGCGGCTTGATACTACTGGTCGCCAATTATTTTTTTGCCGCCAGCGTGTTACAAGAAGCCCTTGCCGCACTAGCCCTGCTATTATTAGCCAGCGGCATGCTTTTGGCCTTTGCAGGCTTTTTAAGCTTGAGCGTTTTACGCTTAATTCGCTTTATGATCGAACCACCGCACAAACGTTAAGCCCCATCGTTTAGCCAAATAGGTAGGCCCCATGGACCGCAATCCAGACATCGAAATTTATATTAAAAACACCGACGCGCAAGCCATTACAGCCTGGCTAGACTCACTCGCGGGCCAACTAGATAAGGGCGAGCAGCAACCTAACATTCAGCACTATGTTTGGCATTACGAAGGCGAAGCCATTCCTGTGATGCTACACGAGCGGGTGGTAGGTAAGGCTTGGACCAGCCTGTGGTTTAACAGCAGCGCCACACCGTGGGCTGTCGACCTAGATTGCGCCAAGGCGGCCGCGACGGCACTGGCAACTCAAGTACGCTGTACCGCAAACGGCTGGACCGAAGGCGACGAACCGGACACTTGGTGGAAGGTAGAAGCTGAAAGCTGTGAAGAGATCCAGTGGCGCACTTAAGCACCAGAAACGTGAGTGAGTAGCTCAAAAAGGTGGCGGTAAGCTTAGGCCGTAGCCATCAACTGCGACTTTTCAGACAGCATTTTGGCTACTAACGAGAAGTGATCAACCGCGCGATGCTGATAAGGTGGGCGCTCCATGGCGTCTGCCACATGGCTATTTAGGTAAGCAAACTCACCTCGCTCCCCCGCGTGTAACGCGCCAGTAAAGCGTTCGCTAATTTCCCCGGTGTAGACTTCTTCAACACGAGGTTTTTCAGCTTTTAGGTCGAGACTAAACTCAGGGCCTGGCTGACTATCCCCCGGGTAAAGGGACTGATTGGCGGTAATCATGCTCAGTAGCAGCGAGAACTGCCCAGCATTA
>JBMYSW010000012.1:0-94168 GCA_049603715.1 Pontibacterium sp.
TGGTTTGGTTTCACCCTAAGCATAGCTTAGGGGTGAGGCGGACCATCTCATTAAGAACAAAGCTGCGCAGCTAGCGGTAACGCCAGCCTAACGCTTTAGCACTAAACGCCAGACACAAAAAAGCAGCATCAAGTAATCAACTGATGCTGCTTTTTTTATTGGCTAAGGCTTAATAAACAGATATCAAGCCTTTGACTTATCCGCCTCAAGAATCCACTCGTGGTCTGGGTCATTATGGAAGACCCAATTACGCGATGGGCCCGCCATCACATTCAAGTAATAAGATTCGTAGCCGTGCGGAACACCTACAGGGTGGTAGCCTTCAGGCACCATCACCACATCACCATTTTCTACGCTCATGGTTTCATCAAGTGAACGGTCATCGTTGTAGACACGCTGGAATACAAACCCTTGCTCTGGGTTGATACGGTGGTAGTAAGTCTCTTCAAGCTGCGTTTCAAGCGGCGCGATATCACGGTCGTGTTTGTGCGGTGGGTAGCTTGACCAGTTACCGCTTGGCGTCGCCACTTCACACACCAATAGCGACTCAGCTTCTAGGTTACCAAACAAAATATTGCAAACGTTTCGCTGGTTAGTGCCTACGCCACGGTGCTCCATCTGACACATATCCGGAGTAATATGGCGGGCCTCAAACTTGCCCGTCGCTGGTGCTTGGCATACAGCTAACTCAACATCGGTTTCAGCCGTCACTGTGTATTTATCCGCTGGCGGTACATATACGCTGTGAGGCGCTTTACCTTCAAAAACGCTCATACGCTCACCAATACTTTGGTAAGCGGCTTTTTCTGTGGCGACACTCGCAATGCCTGTTACCAATACCAAGCAAGCCTCTTTATCGAGGGTTTGAGCAGAAACCGATTCGCCTTTGGCTAGTTTAAACACCTGAAAACCAACATATTCCCAGTTAGCTGACTCAGGGGTAATTTTTTGTATCTGGCCCTGCTCATTTGGCGTAGATACCTTTGACAACAAGTGCGACATAGCAACCTCTTACGAATTAAACTCACGCTTTTAGGAGTGTCGTTAAAGACGCAAGAGCCACTCGGCTCGCGACCTACGACGAATTTATTCTTTTGATTTCTGTTCTGGTTCTTGGCCAGCCTGCTCAAGTCGGTAAGCCAAACTTATGGACAGCGACTGAGCCAAACACAAAGATGACGACAACGAACGAAACGAGTGCACCTCTGCCTCTTTAACCACCAAACAAACATCCGCCAGTGATGCTAACGGGCTGACTTGGCTGTCGGTAATGACAATAAGCGGAACGTTTCGCTCAGCAGCGGCACGCACCACGTCTTGCGTTTCTTTGGCATAAGGATGAAAGCTGATGGCAATCAACGCATCTTGCTGACACAAGGTACTCGCCTGCTCAGGATACATTCCCCCTACACCGTCAATTAGGTAGGCACGGCGGTCCATGTGTCGCAATACATACGAAAAGTAGCTCGCCACAACAAATGCCCGTCGCACACCCACAATATGTGTTGTTTGCGCGTTGAGTAGGATATTCACCGCTTGCTCTAAGTCGCTCGGCGCAATGGATTCACGCAAATGCTCCAGTGCCGCAGTGTTTGCCTCAACATACTCACCCAACAGGTGAATGGGTGTTTCACTGCCTTCGTCACCTAACTCTTCTCGGGCAATGCGAATACGCTCTTGATAGTTAGGCGATTCAGCCACCAGCTTTTGCTGAAACAGGCGCTGCATTTCGCTAAAGCCACTGTAACCAAAGGCGTTGGCAAAGCGCACAAGTGTTGAAGGGTGCACTTCTGCGTCTTTCGCAATGACAGCAACCGTTCCAAATGCGATTTCGTTAGGGTTATCGAGTAAATAAGCGGCCACTTGTCGCAACCGCTTACTCAACGAGGGGTACTCATCAGTAATGGCTGCTTTGAGGTCTATTAGGGTATCTGGTGCTTTTTCTAGCATTTCGCCGTCTCAATTTCTTTTTCTTGATTCAGCGTTTATTTATACCGTCAAATAGAACAAAAATGGAATAAATTTTCGATTTTCGTTTATTTAAGTTGCGATTAAGTTACGTTAACTGTAACCCGCATCTTCTCTACAAGATATCCCGCGTTTTCCGCGACTTACCCCCTCGTTAACAACGCAGGTGTAAACTCCCAACTGGCTTTCATGCCGTCTGCTTTTACCTAATCGAGCCAAAAAACCATATTGAATGGAGTAAAAATTAACATAGAATAGAACAAAAACAAACAAATATTCCAATTTATAAATAAAATGATTTTTTCATTCTAAAATATTTGTGTTTACCGGTTCGCCGTCTTGCTATCCATGCCTGATTGCGACAAAATCGGGACAATAAACAACAAATAAACGTAAGATGACACCATGCGAGAGCAAGACAGAGATTTCTTTCAGCCCCTTTGGCGCCGAGTCGCCATTTTACTTGTGTGCTTTTGCTGGGCCGCATTTGAGTGGTTAACCAACGAGCCTTTTTGGGGAGTGTTAGCCACCGGCTTTACCGGTTATGCCTACTGGGCTTACTTTCATACCTTTGAACCAGAGCCAACAGAAGACAGCTAAGGCCTACACGCCAGTGCGCTTCTTGCACTGGCTGCCCCACTAAAGCCCCTCTTTATATGAAAAAACGCCCCACGATTCATGACGTAGCTGCCGCAGCGAATGTGAGTGTTGCCACCGTAGACCGTGTACTTAATAAACGTACTAAAGTTCGGGAAGCAACAGCGCAACGTGTGCTATTGGCCGCCGATGAGGTTGGGTATCACGCCAGTGGGCTACTTAAACAGCGGCTTTCAGAAAGTCGCCCAGTTAAGCGCATCTATGTGCTGCTACAACGCAGCAATGACTTGTTTTATGCTCAAATTGGCGACGCGATTGAGCAGGTACTCAAACGCATTGATCGATACCAGTTTGCGGTCACGTTAGAATACAGTGAAAGCATCTCGGCCGAAAAAACATCTCAGTCGATTTTGCGACACAAAGCCCATGCAGATGCCATGGTGGTGGTTGCGGTAGACCATCACCGCTCTCATGACGCTATTGAAGAAGTACGCAGCGCGGGTATACCCGTCATCTCATTGGTTTCTCCCTTATCACCGCAAACCTGCTCGGGTCACATAGGTTTAGACCACCGAAAAGCAGGCCGAAGCGCGGCGTGGGCGATCACTCGATTGTGTAAAAAGCCCGGTAAAGTGGGCATTTTGCTCGGCACTCATCGTTACCTTAGCCAACAAACATCAGAAGATAGCTTTACTCGCTTTTTTAGAGAATCTGCCCCCCAGTTTCAGCTCATCGAGCCCATACTTAACCTTGATGAAGATGAACTCGCAGCCAAGGCATGCCAAAGCCTATTAAGTTCGCACCCAGATCTTGTGGGCTTATACAGTGCTGGCGGCGGTGTAAACGGCATTATTAATACGCTAAAGCAGTTTAACTTTGACCATAATGAGCGCCCCGTGGTGATTTGTAACGAGAACACCCTTCATACGCGGGCAGGCCTACAAGCAGGCTGGATTGACCTAGTAATTGCTACTCCAGTGCAGCAAATTGCGAATGAGCTTTACCCCATGCTTACCGACTTACTCTCCTTTCCCCCTCAAGCACAGACCCATGTGATTGAGTTGGCTGCCGAGCTTTATATTAAAGAAAACCTTTAACCCTGTCGCTTTTAACTCTATGGAAAGCTTTGAGCATAGGCTGCTCCTAACTTCAAACCTGCCTCTAATTACCCGCGCTTTCTATAGCCCGTGACCACAAAAAATTTAGACAAAAAAAGAGCCTAAGCGATCCCACTTAGGCTCTTGTAACACGTTAGCACTGAGCTACTCGTAGCCGCAGCGCTGTTAGGTGAATCGCAATTAAGTGCTCTTCTTCCCTTTATTCTGACGATGTTGGTCAACGACCACAGCCACCACGATGATGCAGCCCTTAATGATGTCTTGGTAGTAAGCATCGACACGCAGGAAGGTAAAGCCCGACAGCATAACACCCAAGATCAATGCACCAATCACCGTACCTGTAATACGGCCACGACCACCCGATAGTGATACACCGCCAATTACTGCTGCGGCGATTGCGTCAAGCTCGTACATCAAACCCATACCCGCTTGTGCGGTTTGGATACGTGCGATTGCCACAAGACCCGCCAAACCCGCAAGCAAACCTGCAATGGTGTAAACCTTGATTAGGTGGGTTTCGATATTAATACCCGATACACGTGCCGCTTGTGGGTTTGCACCAATCGCGTAGGTGAACTTACCAAAGCGGGTGTAGCGCATCAGAATATGGAAGATAACTGCCACCGCGATAAACACGATAACCGGCATCCAGCGACCAAAGCCATTACCCAAGAACGCAAAGCTCTCAGTAAAGCCAGATACAGGGCTGCCATCGGTGTACCAACGCGCAATTCCACGTGCAGATACCATCATACCCAAGGTTGCAATAAACGGTGGGATCTTAGTTCTAGCAATTAACCAGCCGTTAATAAAACCAGCACCTGCACCCACAATTAAGCCAACTGTAATCGGCACAATAAAAGGTAGGTCCGCCAATGACGGGTGAATCAGCTTCGGCCAATCTCCATCTTGCGCAAAGGTTGCGGCAATCATGGCGGTCATGGCGACCACAGAACCTGAGGATAGATCGATACCACCGGTGATAATCACCTGGGTTACACCGACGGCAATAATACCGATAACGGATACTTGAAGAATGATGATTTGCAAACGGCTCGCGTTTGCCAAAAAGCTTTTGCCTACCAACATCCAGCCAAGGATTTCAAAGAATACCGAAATACCAATCAATACCAGCAAAATACTCAGCTCTGGCGGCATCTTCTTAGAAGGAGTAGCTAGATCAGGTTTATTATTTAACATATTGGGGGTGCTTGTTGTCGTTGTCATTATTTTGAGCCTCGTCTTCGCAAGGGAATTATTATTGTGCAGCTAAATTCATAATGGTGACCTGGTCAGCCTGTTCACGATCGACGATACCCGTCACGTGACCTTCATGCATAACCAAAACGCGATCACTCATACCTAACACTTCAGGTAATTCTGATGAGATCATAATGACGGCCACACCTTTGTGTGCAAGCTGTGTCACCAAACTATGAATCTCTGACTTCGCACCTACGTCAATACCACGTGTTGGCTCGTCCAAAATCAGAATTTTAGGGTTAGTAAGTAACCAGCGACCCACCAGCACTTTTTGTTGGTTACCACCCGAAAGGTTTTCAATGACCTCGTTCATCGACGGAGTTTTTACCCTTAGGGTTTGGCTCAACTCAACACTGGCCTTGTCTAGCTCGCCTTGCGATACAAAACCGTACTTCACGAAGTTATCGTGCAGCACAGCCGATTGAATGTTTTCTTGAATGTCCAGCGGCAAGAAACAGCCCGTTTCTTTGCGGTCTTCGGTCAAAAACGCCATATTGTGCTTAATAGCCACTTCTGGGCTAGAAATGTTCACTTCTTCGCCAAAAATGGTAATGGTGCCACTGTCGGCTGGCTCCACGCCAAACAACGCTTCGGCTACATTGGAACGACCCGACCCCACCAAACCTGCAAAGCCTAAAATCTCGCCAGCTCGCACATCAAAAGACACATCGTTAAAGACACCCTTTTTAGTTAGGCCTTTAACCGACAACACCACATCGCCAATTTCCACTTCTTCCTTAGGGAACATCTGAGAAATTTCGCGACCAACCATCATTTGAATGATGTCATCACGGGTTACATCTTTTGATAAACAGGTATCAATGTACTGGCCATCACGAAATACGCTGAACTCGTCTGCAATTTCGAATAGCTCGTTCATTTTGTGGGTAATGTAAACAATGCCGATACCACGCTCGCGCAAGTCGCGAATGATGCGGAACAAGTGTTCAACTTCTGTTTCAGTAATGGCTGAGGTTGGCTCATCCATAATCAAAACATCTGAGTTAAACGACACCGCTTTAGCGATTTCGACCATTTGACGGTTGGCAACCGATAAGTCACTCACCTCAGCCATAGGGTCAAGATCGATACTTAAACGGTCGAACAACTCTTGCGTCATCCGGCGCATTTCTTCGTGATCAATCAAACCAAAGCGGTTGGTTGGCTCACGACGAATCCAGATGTTTTCTGCTACTGTCATTGGGTTCATTAACAGTAGTTCTTGGTGAATCATTGCGATACCCGCGTGCTGTGCCGCCAATGGGTTGGGCAGTTTAACCGCCTCACCACGCAAGCGAACTTCACCGCGGTCGGGCTGATAAATGCCCGCAATGATTTTCATAAGGGTGGACTTCCCTGCGCCGTTCTCACCCATCAAAGCGTGAACGGTACCTGGGCGTATGCGCAGCTGGACATTGTCCAGCGCGACTACCCCAGGAAACTCCTTGCGAACATCGGCTACTTCGAGCACGTATTCGTAGGCTGCAGGCTGCGGAGCAACACGCGCCATAGACGCAGACTCCACTTCTTGTGCTTGGTTCATAACGGTATTCCTCCGCGAATCCTGACTAGGGGTGCTCTTAACGAGCGGTGATTACTTCAAGTATTGATCAACGTTAGCAGGGGTAACCAACTCAAATGGAACCCATACTTTACGATCTACTTTTTCACCCTTAGCAAGACGGATCGCTGCATCTACAGCACCTTCACCTTGGCCTACTGCGCTTTGGTAAACGGTCACATCCAAATCACCTACTTTCATTGCTGCAAGTGCATCAGGTGTTGCATCAATACCCGCAACAACCACGTCTTCCATGGCGATACCTGCAGCGCGCAATGCTTGAATTGCACCCAACGCCATTTCGTCGTTGTTTGCGATAACAGCATCAAATTCAACGCCTGCGGCCAACCAGTTGGTCATCAAGTCGTTACCTTTAGTACGTGACCATTCAGCAGTTTGCTCTTCAATCACTTTAAGACCAGAACACTCAGGTGTTGCGATCACATCGTGAATATCTTTGGTACGCATAATAGCGGCTTGGTTAGACAACTGCCCCATCATTACAACCACATCACCTTTACCACCTAGTAGACGACAAACTTCTTGAGTTTGGTAAGTACCCGACTCAATTTCGTTAGACGCCACGAACGCTTGGTTAGAAGGCAATGTATCGATGTTAATTGGCTGACGGTTTACGTAAATAAGTGGAATGCCAGCAGCGGCTGCGTCGTTAGACATAGAAACCGTCGCATCAGTATCCACTGGGTTTACGATAATGGCATCAACACCAGAAGCAATAAAGTTTTGGATTTGGTTTAGCTGAGTACCTACTTCGTCTTTACCGTCTTCAATCTGGACATCTACACCACGGCGAACCGCTTCGGTTTCGATACCATTTCGCAAGAAGGTTAGGAAGTTGTCGTCAAACAACGCCATAGACACACCGATACGAAGATCGGCAGCAGAAACACTAGTAGATAGAACAGCGGAGGTGAGCGCAGTTAAAGCAAGTTTTTTCAACTTCATTTTTATTATCCTCGAATGTTGAACGTCCGGTTGCGTTCGATTTTTTATTGTTTGCCCGGAACCTACTTAGCAAGCTTTCGCTATCCCAACCTTGATGACACCTCCTCAAAGCTCCCACAGGAAGGTGTATCTCTTGGTCGGCCTGTTGCAGGTCGATGCTCAATTTCGGGTCTAAAAGAAAAAGGTTCATTCCATGAAAGACCACCAATGGAACATATATTCCAATTTGCCCATCCAAATGAAATTTGTCAAGCACCAAATTCACGAAAATTTTGACGCAAGGCTTTCCTATCGACCGCACGTAAGGGCAGCAAGCCTCACGTTAGCCTTTAGTTGGAGCTTAACAGACAAGCCCCTAAGCATACCTCAACAAACCGAGGCGAAATGATAGTTTTTGATAGTTTGTGAAGTAATAAACCTCATCGTCATTGACGCTTTTTTTCGCCCAGCTCTAGTATCCAACGCAGACCAACTAACAATAACAAAGGCGATTTGGCCTCATTGGCCCCCTTCGCCTAGCGATAGAGAGAAAAAAAATGACAGCTAAACTTCGCTTTGGCCTTAACCATATGGTTTGCCCTTCCCTTACTCCCATGCAGGTTTTAGACGCCGCTGCATCCATTGGCATTGACGCCGTAGAGCTGCGTAACGACGTCGGCGAAAACAGCATCACCGACCTAGAAACCGCCAAGGCTGTGGGAGCAAAAGCCAAAGAACTTGGCATCGAAATTCGCAGTATTAACGCCCTTTACCCCTTTAACGTTTGGAACGAAGAGCGCGAAGCACAAGCCGAAAAGCTGGCTCAACTGGCGCAAGCCTGTGGCGCAACTGGCCTTGTTTCTTGTCCACTAAACGACGGTAGCGAAGTAGATCGTGCCAGCTTAGAAGCTGCACTGACTGGCCTTGATAAAGTCCTAAGCAAGTACGACCTCAAAGGCTTTATCGAGCCACTGGGCTTCCCAATTTCATCGTTGCGCCTAAAGGCCGAAGCACTGGCTGCCATTGATGCAACCGGAACAGCAGACCGCTTCTCACTCGTTCACGACACCTTCCACCACCGTGGCGCGGGCGAAACTGGTTTGTTCCCTGCACGCACCGGCCTTGTTCACGTTTCGGGCTTAGAGGACAGCGAAATCACCTTTAACGACATGCTAGACGGTCACCGCGTCTTTGTTGGACCAAACGATCGTCTAGGCAATGTCGACCAACTTAAGGCTCTTTTAGAACAAGGCTATGACGATTTGGTGTCATTTGAGCCCTTCGCAGAAGAAGTCTGGAACCTAGAAGACCCAATCGCGGCATTAAAAGAGAGCATGGATTACATCCAAACCTCACTCAACGCCTAACGCGCAAAGACAATTGCAAACACCTGAAAGGAGAAGGCTATGAAAATTGCACTCGACCCTTACATGCATCGCCATTTGTCGTTGCCCGAAATTTGCCGTTTAACCAGAGAGCTAGGTTACGACTACATCGAGCTTTCGCCTCGCGCTGACTTTTTACAATGGTGGACCCGTCCTCGCGTCTACCCAGAGCGTTTACAAGCGTTCAAAAAAGCGATGAAAGATCATGACGTAAGCCTCACAACGCTACAGCCAATGTACCGCTGGTCTAGTCCCTACCAAGACGAGTGGGAAATGGCAATGGACAACTGGAAGCGCACCATCGAAATCGCAGTAGACCTGGGCTGTGAATTGCTGATTTCGGAATTTGGCCGCGGTGGCTCGCCAGAGCGCTCGAACGCTGACCGCGCAGGTATCCACACACCAGAAGCCTGTGAAAACGCCTTTTGGCGCTCAATGGACGTGTTGGTGCCCATTCTAGAACGTGAGGGTTTAACCCTGAGTGTTGAGCCGCACCCAGAAGACTGGGTCGAAGAAATGGCCCCGGCCGTGGACATCATCAAAACCATAAATTCAAAAGCCGTGAAGTGCTCTTACATTGCGCCTCACTCTTTTTATTACGGCGATGACCTAGAAACGACGATTCGCGCCACCCAAGGCGAGCTAGTACACGCGCGCGTGGCTGACACCTTTAACCACAAGGCGTCGTCACAGCTGCGCTACATCGTGAACCCACCCGGCTCACAAGCACGTGTACACCAGCACCTAGATATGGGCGAAGGCGAAATCAACTGGGATCTGTTCTTTAAAACGCTACACGACATTGGCTTTGACGGCGTGCTTTCGAGCTGTGTTTTTGCCTGGGAAGAGCGCGCAGAGCACTCCTCTGCCTTTATGCGTGAAGAGATTCAAAAGTACGTAGACAAATACTGGAAATAACCGCCCTCGGGCATGGCTGCCACGCGGCCACAATAAACAGAACAATAAATCGAGGATACTCAAAATGATCAATATTGGTGTTATTGGTACCGGCGCAATTGGCGCTGACCACACTCGCCGTATTTCACAAACCCTGACTGGCGCACAAGTGGTCGCGGTAAACGACGTTAACCTAGAGCAAGCGCAAGCGGTGGTCGACAAGCTACAAATCGATGCCAAAGTTTACGAAAATGGCCACGACCTTATCAAAGCCGACAACGTAGATGCTGTGCTTGTAACCTCTTGGGGCCCAACGCACGAAGAGTTTGTATTATCTGCAATTGCCGAAGGCAAATATGTCTTCTGTGAAAAACCACTGGCCACAACCGCACAGGGCTGTCGCAACATTGTTGATGCCGAAATCGCAGCAGGCAAGCGTCTCGTACAAGTAGGCTTTATGCGCTCTTACGACAGTGGCTACCGCATGCTAAAAGCGGCCATTGACGAAGGCCAAGTGGGCGAGCCTTTGATGGTTCATTGTGCACACCGCAACCCAACCGTTCCTGAAATGTACGTAACACCTATGGCCATTCACGATACGCTAATTCACGAATTGGATATCTTGCGCTGGCTTTTAGACGACGATTACGTAAGCGCACAGGTTATATTCCCTAAACGCAGCAAGTACGCTCACGACAAACTAGCCGACCCACAAATTGTGTTGCTAGAAACCAAAAAAGGCATTCGCATCGACGTTGAAGTCTTTGTGAACTGCCAATACGGCTACGACATTCAATGTTCGGTTGTGGGCGATCAAGCCATTGCCAACTTGCCAGAGCCACAGAGCCTACTCGTACGCAAAGATGCCAAGCTATCTCAATCCATTCTAACTGACTGGAAAGATCGCTTTATCGAAGCTTACGACGTTGAGCTACAAGCCTTTATCGACGGCATGGCTGCTGGCAAACTCACTGGCCCAACATCTTGGGACGGTTACGCCGCAGCTGTTTCGGCAGATGCCTGTGTCAGCGCGCAAGAAAGCGGCCAGATTGAGCCGATCAGCTTGCCAGAACAACCAGACTTTTACGCTTAATCAAGCGTAGAGCTTTGGTGTGGGCTGCGCTCTTTTGTCCCCAACGAGAGTGCAGCTCACCTGTTTCATAGCAGCCCGTTATCAACAGATACAGAACAAACAAAGCATTGGCCGTAAAGCAAACCCATAAAAATAGAATAAAAATTCTAAAAAATTTATGCGTTTGCTCGCTCCACACCCGTTGTGGACTCACCAAAACAACCTAAACGCTTGCGACTAACGACACAGCCTTATGGTTATAGTGTCGCTGAGGCCTTGAATATTCGCGCTTTAGAGAATATTTGCACACGCGTGCATAAAAGCAATAGACTGTGAAAAAGAAATTTGGAACAACCACAAAGAAAATATTTTCCAAGTGTTGAATTTTTAGAATTTTTATTCTATCTTGTCTCAAATTATTCGAAAAGCACCGTTCATCATCGGCTGAGTCTCATTTAGCTGGCGTATGTGCAAGGGCTAAGTGGAGCTAATTAACACTCCACACTGCTGGAGAAAACAAACTTATGAATAACAATAAAACGCTTGATCTTATTTGCCTAGGGCGAGCCGCTGTTGACCTTTACAGTCAGCAAATTGGTAGCCGCTTAGAAGACGTCAACAGCTTTGCTAAATACATTGGCGGCTCTTCTGGCAACATCGCCTTTGGCACCGCACGTCTTGGCTTAAAGTCTTCTATGCTGACCCGCGTGGGTGACGAGCACATGGGCCGCTTTGTTCGCGAAGAACTTGCCCGTGCCGGTGTCGATACCAGCCACGTCGTAACCGACCAAGAGCGCCTAACCGGCCTTGTGTTACTCGGCATTAAAGACCAAGAAACCTTCCCGCTTATCTTCTACCGCAAAGACTGCGCCGACATGGCCGTAAGCACTGAAGACTTTAGCGAAGACTACATTGCATCGGCACGTGCATTGGTTATTACGGGCACGCACTTCTCCACCGAAAGCACCCTTGCGGCTAGCAAACAAGCCCTTGCTTACGCCCGCGCCAATGGCACCAAAACCGTACTTGATATCGACTACCGCCCAGTCCTTTGGGGTTTAACCACCCTAGGTGACGGCGAAACTCGTTTTGTTTCTAACGAGTCGGTAAGCAGCCACCTACAAGCCTTGTTGCCAGAATTTGACCTGATTGTGGGTACCGAAGAAGAAGTACACATTGCAGGCGGCAGCACCGATACCATCACCGCTTTGAAAAAAATCCGCGAGCTAAGCAACGCCACCATCGTGCTTAAGCTTGGCGCACTGGGCTGCACTGTCCTTGACGGTGAAATCCCAGCATCAGAAGACGACTTTGATGTATTCACTGGCGTGCGCGTCGACGTTCTTAACGTGCTTGGTGCAGGCGATGCCTTTATGAGTGGTTTCTTACGTGGTTGGTTGCGCGACGAGTCTTACGAGCGCTGCTGTGCCTTCGCAAACGCCTGTGGTGCCCTTGTGGTTTCTCGCCACGGCTGTGCACCTGCCGTGCCTAGCGAAGAAGAACTCTTTAACTACCTAGAACGTGCTGAGAGCATTCCACGTCCAGACCTAGACCCAGAGTTAAACTACCTGCATCGCGTTACCACACAACGCACTGCAACCGAGTGGAAAGACCTTTGCATCCTCGCGTTTGACCACCGCAAGCAGCTATTTGATATGGCACGCGAAGTCGGTGCAGACCCAGCACGGGTTAAAAAGCTTAAACAGTTGCTCGTTAAAGCCACTGAAAAAGGTGCCGCTGAAATTGGTGAAAGCCAAGTGGGTGTATTGTGTGACGATACCTACGGTCAAGACGCACTAAATGATGTAACAGGCAAAGGTTGGTGGATTGGTCGCCCAGTTGAGTTTCCAAGCTCGCGCCCAATCGAATTAGAAGGTGGCCGCAGCATTGGCTCACGCCTCACTGAATGGCCACTTGAGCACATTGTTAAATGTCTTGTCTTCTTCCACCCAGACGACCAAGTGGAATTGCGCCGTCAGCAAGAGCGCCAAGTCATTGAGCTATACAACGCTTGCTGTACTTCTGGTCACGAGCTGCTACTCGAAATTATTCCACCAGCCGACAGCAACATTAATGACGACGTTTACATTCGCGCCATTAAACGCTTCTACAACCTCGGCGTGCAGCCAGACTGGTGGAAGCTACCACCGCAGTCTCCGGCAAACTGGCAAGCCATTACCGACATTGTTAACGAGCGCTCGCCTCACTGTCGCGGTGTTGTAATGCTAGGTCTTGATGCCCCTGCTGCTCAGTTGCAAAAAGGCTTTATGGACAGCGCTGGCTTCGATATTTGTAAAGGCTTTGCGGTGGGTCGCACCATCTTTAGCGCACCAAGTCGCGCTTGGTTAAAAGGCGATTACAACGACGAACAGTTTATTAACGCTGTGGTTAAAAATTACTTAGAACTTGTTTCCTACTGGAAGGCGCGTAACGCGGCTTCAACTGAAGGCTAAGACCCATGAAAACAATTAAACTCACCATGTCTCAAGCGGTTGTGCGTTACATGACCGCTCAAAAAGTCGAAGTTGATGGCGAAATTTTGCCAATGTTCGCAGGCGTTTGGGCTATTTTTGGTCACGGTAACGTGGCCGGTATCGGCGAAGCCCTTTACCAAGCACGTGAAGACATTGACACCTACCGTGCACACAACGAACAAGGCATGGCCCACGCGGCCATCGCTTACGCAAAAACCAAAGACCGTCGTCAAATGATGGCATGTACTGCATCGGCAGGCCCAGGTTCGGTAAACATGGTAACGGCCGCCGCGGTAGCGCACGTTAACCGCCTACCTGTTCTGTTTTTACCGGGCGACACCTTTGCTACGCGTTTGCCTGACCCAGTTCTGCAACAGGTTGAAAACTTTCACGATCACACCCTAACGTCGAACGATTGTTTCCGCCCAGTGAGCCGCTATTTTGACCGCATCACGCGCCCAGAGCAGCTACTTACCTCGTTACCGCAAGCCATGCGTGTGCTCACCGATCCAATCGAGTGTGGCCCAGTAACCTTGGCAATGCCGCAAGACGTTCAGACCATGGCGTACGAGTACCCTGAACACTTCTTTGCAGAAAAAGTTCACCGCCTACGTCGCCAAGGCCCAGACGCAAACGAATTGGCTGACGCTATTGAGCTGATTAAATCGGCTAAAAAGCCATTACTTGTTGCCGGTGGTGGGCTTCACTACTCAGCGGCGCTTGAAGAGCTAGAGAGCTTTGTTAGCACTTACAAAATTCCGGTTGGCGAAACCCAAGCAGGTAAAGGCGCACTTGAGTGGGATCACCCACAAAACATGGGCACCATGGGTGTAACTGGCGCTCGCTCAACCAACAATCTAGCGGCCGAGGCTGACCTGATTATTGCGGTGGGCACACGTCTAGGCGACTTCGCCAGCGGCTCTCGCGCCATGATCAACCCAGACGCCAAACTATTGGGCATTAACGTTGGCTCATTCGACGCCATCAAACACAAAGGCCAAGCCCTTGTAACCGATGCCAAGCTAGGCCTTGCTGAGCTTCAAAGCGCCTTGGGCGACTGGCTGCCAGACGCAAGCTGGGTTGTAAAAGCCGAAGAAGAGCGCGTGGCGTGGCAAAAAACTGTGGATATCGCAACCACTGACCGTGGTTCCGAACTACCAAGCGACGCTGAATGTGTGGGTGCGGTGAACCGTGCGGCCGGCGAAAAAGACATCGTGGTATGTGCTGCAGGCGGCCTACCGGGCGAGCTGCAAAAGCTGTGGCGTACACGCTACAACAAAGGCTACCACATGGAATATGGCTACTCGTGCATGGGTTACGAGCTAGCCGGCGCGTTGGGCACCAAAATGGCGGCACCTGAGTCTGAAGTGTACGTGATGGTCGGCGACGGCTCTTACCTGATGATGAACTCTGAAATCGCTACCTCGGTGATGCTCGGCCAAAAGATCATCATGGTTGTGCTGGATAACCGTGGCTATGGCTGTATCCACCGCCTACAACAGTTCTGTGGTGGCCCAGGCTTTAACAACATGCTTGACGACTGCATCACCGTTGAAGGTGGCGCACCTAAAACCGACTTTGCCGCACACGCTGCATCGTTGGGAGCCAAGTCTGAAAAAGTCACCACCATTGCCGAGCTTGAAGAAGCGCTGGTGCGTGCAAAAGCCTCTGATATTAGCTACTGCATCACCATCGATACAGACGTAACCGAAGTAACCGAAGAAGGTGGCTCTTGGTGGGATGTGGCAGTACCTGAAGTTTCGAATCGCTCAGAAGTGGTTGAAGCACGTGCGCGCTACGAAGCCCACAAAGCTCGCCAGTTTAAAAACCTTTAATAGGTGAAAGGACAATAAAAATGACATTACGTATCGGTATTAATCCACTCACCTGGACCAATGACGACCTACCTACGCTGGGTGCCGAAACACCACTTGAAACCTGTCTTTCTGAAGGTAAACAAGCGGGCTTTTCAGGCTTCGAGCTAGGCCATAAATTCCCTCGTCAGTCAGAAGTACTTGGCCCTATTCTCGACAGCCACCAGCTGTCATTGGTATCGGGCTGGTTTAGCGGCAACCTACTTAGCCAGTCGCTAGAAGAAGAAAAAGCAGCCATTCAAGACCACCTCAACCTACTCAAAGAGCTAGGTGCCAAGGTCATGGTTTACTGTGAAGTCACCGACTGTATTCACGGTATGCAAGATACGCCTTTGTCACGTCGCCCAAAAATGACCGACGAGCAATGGCAGAGCTTCACCCAAAACATCACTGAGTTGGCGGAGTTTACTCAAGCCCAAGGTGTACAGCTGGCGTACCACCATCACATGGGTACCGTGGTGCAAACCGAAGCCGACGTTGACCGTTTGATGGAAAACACTGGCGACGCACTGGGCCTATTACTCGACACAGGCCACATGACTTACGCAGGCGGCGACCCAATCGCGGTTCAAAAGCGCCACGCTAAGCGCATTAACCACGTGCACTGCAAAGACATGCGCGAAGACGTACTTAAAGACGCACTCAACCGCGACTTGAGCTTCTTAGACGCCATGCTAACCGGTGCCTTTACCGTACCAGGCGACGGCTTTGTTGATTACCACACCTTGTTCTTGGGCCTAAAAGAAAGCGGCTACCAAGGTTGGTTAGTGGTAGAGGCTGAGCAAGACCCAGCCGTGGCTCACCCGCTTACTTACGCAACACTGGGTGCAAACAACCTAAAAGCTTTGTGTAAAGCCACAGGTTTAGAACTTACCGAGTAACGCCTTAAACATCCTTGGCGCGCAAGTCGCGCCAAGTAGAAACGAATTTAGACAGATTAGGGATACCCCATGAAACTGATTGAAAATTACATCGACGGCAAAGCGAGCTCAAGCAACAGCGGCCGCGTTGGCCCTGTATACAACCCAGCAACTGGCGCGCAAACGGGCGAAGTTGCTCTATCAACTGCCGACGAAACTCGCGCGGCAATTGCCTCTGCACAAACCGCTTTCGAATCTTGGAAAAAAGTAACGCCACTTAACCGTGCGCGCGTTATGTTCAAGTTCAAAGAGCTTGTTGAAAAGCACCGTGACGAGCTAGCAGAGCTAATCGTTAACGAGCACGGCAAAGTATTCTCTGACGCACAAGGCGAAGTAACACGCGGCCTAGAAGTGGTTGAGTTTGCTTGCGGCATCCCTCACCTACAAAAAGGCGAGCACAGCCTAAACGTTGGCCGTGGCGTAGACAGCTTCAGCCTAATGCAACCACTAGGCGTTGTAGCGGGTATCTCTCCGTTCAACTTCCCTTGCATGGTTCCAATGTGGATGTTCCCAATCGCAATCGCTTGCGGTAACACCTTCGTAATGAAGCCATCTGAAAAAGACCCTACTGCGACTTACCGTTTGGCAGAGCTTCTAACCGAAGCCGGCCTACCTGAAGGCGTATTCAACATCGTTAACGGCGACAAAGAGTCTGTAGACGTTCTTCTAACTGACGAGCGCACGCAAGCCGTTTCTTTCGTAGGTTCTACGCCAATCGCCGAATACATCTACTCAACGGCTTCTGCTCACGGTAAGCGTGTACAAGCATTGGGTGGCGCGAAAAACCACATGATCGTAATGCCAGACGCAGACCCAGCACAGGTGGTTGGTTCATTGATGGGCGCAGCTTACGGTTCTGCAGGCGAGCGTTGCATGGCGATCTCCGTTGCGGTTTGTATCGGTGACGAAGTTGCAGACAACCTAATCGAGCGTCTACAAGCTGAAATCAAAACGATGCGTGTAGGCCCAGGTCTTGGCTTGGAAGACGAAGCACACATGGGCCCATTGGTAACAAAAGAGCACGCTGCAAAAGTACGTAGCTACATCGATTCAGGTGTAGAGCAAGGCGCTACCCTTCTTGCAGACGGCCGTGAGTTCGTAGCAAAAGGTAACGAAGACGGTTACTTCGTCGGCCCAACATTGTTCGACAACGTTAAGCCTGGCATGCGCATTTACGACGAAGAGATCTTCGGCCCAGTATTGTGTGTTGTTCGTGCTGAAAGCTACGCAGAAGCCGTAGAAATGATCAACGTTCACGAATACGGCAACGGCACTTCAATCTTCACTCGCGACGGCGACACTGCCCGTCAATTCTGTGAAGAAATCCAAGTGGGCATGGTAGGTGTAAACGTGCCAATCCCTGTGCCAATGGCATTCCACAGCTTCGGCGGTTGGAAGCGTTCATTGTTCGGCCCACTGCATATGCACGGTAACGACGGCGTTCGTTTCTACACTCGCATGAAAACTGTAACTGCTCGCTGGCCGACCGGTCTACGTGCAGGCGCTGAATTCTCTATGCCTACTATGAAGTAAGCAACAAGAGACAGCGCGGTACCGCAGGTGGTCGGTGGCCACCTGCAAGGTTTGAGTCTCAAGCCTCCCCGTTGGAAAGCTCGGGTGTTTGGGTCTTGTTTTTACGAAAGTAAAAATAAAAAACTGGTCTTCACGCACGCTGACCAGAAAGCTTTCTTGGCTTAATCCACCATTGTATAGGTCACTATGCGATTACTTGGGGAGCACCCCTCCCCTTTTTTCGTCAGACTAGATGCATGGCTCTTAGTGTGAATCCTGTAAGCACTCCACAGTTTTGTGGTTTTGGCCCCCGTCATCGCCATGTCGGGGGCATTTTTTTGCTCTTTTTTAGCGTTAGCTTCACGCTATCGATGCTCTTTCCCCACGGTGTTGGCTCCAACCGATCGACTAAAAACTTGGCTAGCCACTACTTCAGCTCACTCCAGCCTCATACAACTAACAATTGAGATAAAAGCGATGCCATTACACCGCGCGTTTTAACCTTAACCAGCCCAGCACCATATTCCAACGGTTTAATACCAGCGCACTAAAAATCAAGGCACACCCCAATACCTGCAATAGACTCATGCTTTCAGCAAACCAAATCGCCGCAAAAATAGCCGTCCATACCGGTTCTAAAATCATAATGACCGCCGTGTGGCTAACGTCCGCAAGGCTCTGGCCATAGCTTTGCAAAAAGAACCGCAAACTTGTGGCAATCACCACACTTAGCAAAAACCACATCACCGTTTCACCAGACCATGCAAATACCCACACCTCGGTAAAGGCGGAGTAAATACCCGTGAGTACCCCCGTTACAAACAAGGTTACCGTGGCCAAACCCGCCGTCGGTACACGGCTTGCGGCATGGCTATTCACCGTAAAATACAAAGCAAACAGTGCCGCCGCGAGTAAAAATAAATACTCACCCACGCCAAAAACAAAATGACTATCTAACGACAAACATGCCAACCCAGCACCTGCCACAGGTAACGAGCACCACCAAATAAGCTTGGGCTTATCCGCCGAGAACACCCGCACAAGAGGTACCAGCAAGATACCCAAACTGGTTAAAAAAGCACCCACACCCATATGGTGGGATAAGTCCAGCGCGATGGCCCACACTAAAATACTGATGGCAAATAACACACCCGAGCGGACACACAGCATCCATTGCGTTGATGTAAAGCGACGCAGCTGCTTGTGAGAAAAGCACAACAAAATGAGTGCCGCACAGACAAAGCGTGTAGAGATAAACTCGACCGGCGGCAACTGACCAAATCCTTCTTTGGTAAACACCCAGCCCAAGGCGGCCAAAACGGTCACCAACACCAATACTAAATCGGCCCTTAAATGATTATTCACATGCATCTCAACGGAAGAAAGCGGGCTTTGGTTCGCCCAGAAAGGAAGCCACTATTTTACCTCAAACAAGGGAAACAAGGGCCAAAAGCAACGGTAAATTTGCCCTTATTTTTCTTAATCAGCTAGCAAGCTACTCTTCATCAACTCTTAATCGAGTAAGCCCACATTGCCCAAATTTGGGGCCAGCTTTATTCGTAGGAGCACCGCTAAAAGCCCGCTAAATCAAGGAATAATGGTCGAAAAAAAACGCCAAAAAGGCTAAAGTAGGCATCACTGTTTACGCAGTAAAACATAATAATAAGCACCCAAGTGCACGCATTCATATAATTATAAAAGCCAAGTAAGGCCTACCACTGCACGATTATTATTCTGCAATTTAAAGCTTAGTTAGGAGCTCTTGATGCGAACTAAATATGTTATCGCAAACTGGAAAATGAACGGAAACCTAGCCAGCAATGCTGAGCTAGTAAACGGTTTAAAAGAAACCTTAGTTGACGAAAATGCGGCCACCTTTGCGGTGTGTGCCCCGGCACCTTACTTGGCGTCAACCCAAGCCCTTGTTGAAGGTTCAAACATTGGCCTTGGCTCACAAGATGTTAGCAGCCAAACCAGCGGTGCCTTCACGGGTGAAGTGAGCGCACCTATGTTGCAAGAATTTGGTGTCACTTACGCCCTTGTAGGTCACTCAGAGCGTCGTACCCTACACGGCGAAACCAGCCAATACGTAGCTGAGAAAACCCAGCAAGCTATCGCTCACGATATTGTTCCTGTGATTTGCATTGGCGAAACTCTTGAAGAGCGTCAATCCGACCAAATCAAGGCCGTACTAAGCGAGCAGCTAGGCGCAGTCATCAGCCACTGTGGCGTTGAAGCGCTGAACAAAAGCGTTATCGCTTACGAACCTGTTTGGGCGATCGGTACTGGCGTCAGTGCAACCCCTGAACAAGCACAAGATACTCACGCACTGATTCGTGAATTGATTGCTGAGCACAGCGCTGAAGTAGCTCAGTCTGTTTCTATTCTTTACGGTGGCAGCGTTAAGCCAGAAACCGCAAAAGAGCTGTTCGACCAAGACGACATCGACGGTGGTCTGATCGGCGGTGCATCGCTAAAAGTCGCGGACTTTACTGCCATCTGCAAAGCGGCCTAATCATCCGCTGAGCGTTCAGCATAAGCTCCAAAAACAAAGCGGCCCTGCCTTTCGATACACCTACCGCCATAGGTGTTATTCGAAAAGCAGGGCCGCTTTTTTATAGCTTCTATATAGCTTTGGTGATTAGCCAGTGCACAATCGGCACAAGCTAATCACTAGCGCAAAAGTCGCTTAAGCGAACTGCGCCGATAACTGAACCGCACCGTCACATGCCGCCGCAAGCTCTTGACCTTTAATCACAAAGTGACGACTAAAGTAATCATGATGCTCTTGGTGCTCGTGGAAGTTATGCGGAGTCAGTACCGCTGTCAGTACAGGTACCTCGGTTTCTAGCTGAACCTGCATTAGGCCGCTGCATACCGCTTGCGCTACAAAGTCGTGACGGTAAATACCACCGTCTACTACCAAACCACTCGCCGCTACCGCTGCGTAGTTGCCTGTTTTTGCTAGGCGCTTCGCCAACAGTGGAATTTCGTACGCACCTGGTACTTTAAAGGTTTCAATTTGGTCTTCGCTGTAACCACGCTCTAGCAAACCTTGCTTAAAGCCTTCTAGGCAATTAAGCACAATATCTTCGTGCCAAGATGCGTAGATAAAAGCGATTTTTGAGTTTGAGCCTGTGATGCTCGTATTGATCTGATTCATTTCGACTACCCTAAAATGTGAGTGAATCAGGACGAACGGACAGAATATGACATGCTACTTTTAACACCAAACTGGCGTGCTGGCTCGTCGTTTTGTATTCGGCCCGCCAAAAGCAAACTAAAAACCAAACGCATTCGCACAACCCACAAGGTGGACGTGTAAAGTCGACACAAATGAACACAAGGCCAGACAGCCCCATGCAATATTCGTCGCGCCCTCTATCATCCGGACTATAACCGTCGGCTCTGGAATCACACCAGATCTGCTGACCCTTAGCCTTTAACTGTGCAATGCACACCTAAAACAACGACTAAGGCGCTCGCGGGCTTAGCACTTGTACACACTGTGTAAAAAAACCTTACCGCCGGTGGGGAATTTCGCCCCGCCCCGAGAACGATTTCAGCCTAAGCTGAAGCCTGTAATATAACGCTATACGGCCATTTAGTCAAAATAGAGCAGCCTCGCTTACAACAGAAGATAAGGACTTTATGATCTGTATCAAAAGCGAAATTCATGCGATTTTCATGTACAGGTCTATCAAAAAAACCCCTATCACCAAAGGCAATAAGGGCAAAAGAACCTAAACGATGGCTTAGGTTGGAGCTAAAACAATATATGAACTATACGATACCTTTGAGAGCTCTTTCTAACCCGCGTACCTCTGCTAGCCCCTTCATACGACCAAGCGCAGAGTAGCCCGGCTTAACCCGCTTCTTGAGGTCATCCAATATTTGATGCCCGTGGTCTGGGCGCATTGGGATGCTTGGAAGAGAGCTGCCTTCGCGTCGCTTTTCCTCACGCAGCAGCGCAGATACCACACCCACCATATCTACATCACCGTCTAAGTGAGCAGCCTCATGAAAGCTACCCGCTACCTCTTCTCGTTTAGTGGAGCGGAGGTGTGTAAAGAAAACACGTGCGCCAAATGAGTCGATCATATTAACAAGATCATTATCTGAACGAACCCCATAAGAGCCTGTGCACAATGTCAGGCCATTGGACTCACTCTTGTTAGCCGACAATAGCCACTCCACATCATCTTTGACCGACATAATACGAGGCAAACCTAAAATAGGGCGTGGTGGGTCATCTGGGTGAATAGCCATTCTCACACCGCAGCTTTCTGCAACAGGTAAAATTTCATCCAAAAAATACTTTAGGTTTGCGCGAAGCACGGACTTATCAATACCATCATACTCGGCTATTCGCTCACGAAACTGCTCTATCGTGTAGCTCTCTTCTGACCCAGGCAAACCAGCAATGATTGTTCGGACAAGACGGTCATGATCTTGTTCGGACATCCCATCAAGTAACGATTTCGCATCAGCCTTTTCCTGATCCGTGTACTCTGCTTCTGCTCCTGAGCGCGCAAGAATGTAAAGGTCAAAAGCTGCAAACTCAATTTGATCAAACCGCAGCGCTTTCGATCCATCGGGTAATTCATATTCAAGATCAGTTCGCGTCCAGTCCAGCACAGGCATAAAGTTGTAACAAACCGTGTCAACTCCACAGGTGGCGAGATTACGAATGGTTTCCTGGTAGTTGGAAATATAACGTTGATAGTCCCCCGTACGCTTTTTAATGTCCTCGTGAATCGGCACGCTTTCAACCACAGACCAACGTAAACCACTTGCTTCGATTTGCTGTTTAACTTTTTCAATTTCTGTCAACGGCCAGACTTCACCGTTAGGTATATGGTGTAATGCTGTTACGACACCGGTAGCACCTGTTTGACGTATATCTTGCAATGTAATGTCATCTGTTGGCCCAAACCAACGCCAAGTATGTTCCATTATTATTCTCCTGAACGAATCGATTTGCCTACCCTTAGGCTTACACAGCTCAGCGCATCCATTTGCTCTAAATCAACATATGCATCTAGTACAGCCCGAGCGAAGCTGGGGTTATTTGAAAGGGATGAAGGAAAGATATCTGCCTGACTTAGGAATAGGCTAACGCACTCTAAAGGGGTTGTTGCACTTTGATGGAGAGTGACAAAACGGTCTGCAAGAGGATCATTTACAGCCCACTCTCGCCCATCTGCGCTTGCTCCTTTCGTGAAATGAATCCACGAAGCGACGCCCAGAGCTACAACGCTAATACCTCTTCCTGATTGGAGGTTATCAACACTACCGAGAAGCCAACGCTGAACTATTTTTTGCGATCCATCGGTTGCAATTTGATCCAAACGATGACGTAGGCTGTCATTTCCAAATCGCTTAATCAAAGCGTTACAGTAACCCTCGATATCAGTGTCTTCAGGCATTACGAGTGTCGGTGACACCTCATCTTGCATATAACGGCGAATAAGGTCTGTCATCGTGGGATTAGCAACCGCTTCAGAAACTGTTTCAAAGCCAGCTAAAAACCCTACATAAGCCATCAATGAGTGACTTCCGTTCAGTAAGCGCAGTTTCATTGTTTCAAATGGGCCTACGTCTTCAACCATCTGCACGCCATCCAGCTCCCAAGCAGGCCGGCCTTGCGGAAAGTTATCCTCAACTACCCACTGACTAAAGGACTCACAGATGACACTATTAAGGTCTGTAAACCCGAGAAGAGACTCTGCCTCCTCAGCACTTTTATCCGTCATCGCGGGCACAATGCGATCTACCATAGAGTTTGGAAATGCTACATTCCGCGAAATCCAATCCACCAACCCTGGGTTCACTTTGGCGGCTAAGTCTAATACCGCTTGGCGTACCCGCTGACCATTATCTGGCATGTTATCGCAGCAAAGTACAGTAAAGGGCTCAAGCCCCTCCGATTTACGCAGTACTAATGCTGCCAGTAAAATGCCCGGAACAGTTTTAGGCTCATTAGGGTTTTGAATATCGTGAGCAATATCAGGGTGGTCTATCCGAAGCTGGTTTTCAGACAATGATAGGTAGTAGCCTTTTTCTGTCACGGTGAGTGAAACGATGCGAACAGACGGCGAAGCCATAATTGACAGCAGCTCACTTTTACTCGCGCCAGCAAACACTGTTTTTGCAATCGAATTAATTTGCTTGGCTGTAGCGCTTTCTGTATCAGGGCGTTCGATAACATGATAGCTATGATCAGCTGCTTGCAACTGCTCTACAAGGGCTACATTTGAACGAATATTTGTAGAGCAAATACCCCACTCGCTACTACAAGTACGGTTTATAAATGACTGTATGTACACAGCTTGGTGAGCACGGTGAAATGCTCCGAGACCAATATGAACAATTCCGATATTCAAATGGCCTACATCAACTGCTGGCTTATAAGTAAGAGAGGTCATTTTTTCTCCGTTTATTATTTAACCAATTGAGGAACTAAAGAGGCATCAATAATGGCTCCTCGGTGTTGGATCACTGTCGACGCCACTAAGTGCCCGTTTACAGCTGCCTGAACCATGGGCAAACCACTGAGCCTTGATGCTAAATATCCCGCACCAAATGAGTCCCCTGCAGCTGTAGTATCCACGACCGTACTCACTCGTGATGATTCAACTTCTAGCCACTGCCCCTGAGAGTACAAAAGACATGGCTCAGAGCCCCGTTTAATTACCCACTCTTGAACGCCTAACGTTTGGTATGACCGCCACAGTTCTTCAATCGTCGTATATCCATGTAATAGCTGCTCGTCATCCCACGTTAACAACGCTAGGTTAGACACCGTTAACGCAGCAATGAAAGCTTCCTGCGCTTCTTCGATACTCTCCCACAGCTGCGGACGATAGTTGTTATCAAACGCAATGTTTCCTCCTCCCCGCTTAAAAGCCTCCAGCGCGTCTAAGAGCTTTTCTCGGTCATGCTTTGGCAAGATCGCAAGAGAAATACCACTTAAATAGACCCAGTCGACACCTTCCCATAGAGCACAAATTTGCCCCTTAGTTAGAGAAGCAAAGCGTCGTTTCGCAGGTGACTCACTCCGCCAGTAGCTAAACGAGCGCTCCCCTTTTTCGTCAACGTCTATAAAATAAAGCCCTGGTGAGGCCCCTGTATGCTGAGTTACGCTGGTGGTATCGATACCTTCGCGCTGCCAAAACAACAACATTTCATGACTAAAGTGGTCATCCCCCACTGCCGTTATGTAACTCACTTTATGGCCATCCGGCGCACCCAAGCGAGCTGTGTAGACAGCTGTATTTAAGGTATCCCCTGCGAAATCTTGGTAAATTCGCCCCTCGCTATCGCGGGACAGCTCAATCATGCACTCGCCAATAAAAGCCACGTGCTTGGGCTCGTGAGTAGCCTCTGTTCCGTCAAAATTTTTCACACGGCTCACCAATTACTCCTCTAAGTTAAAGTAACGTTTGGTGTTGTTGCTGCAAATATCTTCGACTAGGCCACTGAGTAGCTTAATATCATTTGGGGCTTCCCCAGCCACAACCCAGCTACCAATCAGCTCACAGAGTATTCTTCGAAAGTACTCGTGGCGGGTATAAGACAAAAAGCTACGTGAGTCAGTTAACATGCCGACAAACTGGCTAAGTAACCCTAACTGCGACAAGCTCACCATCTGGCGAAGCATTCCGTCTTTTTGATCGTTAAACCACCAGCCCGAACCAAACTGTACTTTGCCAGCAACGCTGCCCTGAAAGTTACCTGCCATCGTTGCCATCGCTTCGTTATCACGCGGGTTGAGGCAGTAGAGAATTGTTTTAGGCAGTTCATTTGTTGTGTCTAGTGCATCAAGTAAGTTTGCAAGTGGTCTCATATAGGTTTGATCACCAATTGAATCAAAACCACTATCAGGGCCTAGCAGTTTAAACATACGAGAAGAGTTATTACGTTGCGCGCCAATATGTAGCTGCATCACCCAGCCAAGAGCTGAGTACTGCTGCCCTAGCCAGACCTGGATTGCCGTTGATAGTTGCGCCCCCTCATCTTCCGAAAGGGGTTGATGTGCAATGCGCTTCTTAAACAAGCGGTTAAGCTCTGTATCTGAAGGAACTTTTGCAAAGCACACCTCTTCAATGCCATGATCGGCCGATCGGCAGCCGAGTGCGTTGAAGTGCGCTAAACGCCTTGTCAAGGCAGCGAGAAAGTCTTCATAACAAGCAATATCAATATCTGCGGACTTTGCTAGTTTTTCTACATATTCGCCAAAACCAGAAAGCATGACCTTGAAGGCTCGATCAGGCCTCCACGTGGGCAGAACTGCGATATCGAAAGACTCATCGTTCTTAATAGCGATATGGTGCTCTAGTGAGTGAGTTGGGTCATCGGTTGTACCCACCATGCGGACATTCATCTGCTGCATAATGCCACGCGCAAAAAACTCCGGTTGGGCTAGGCACTCATTCGCTTGGTGCCAAATTTGATCAGCTGACTCAGGAGAGAATAACGTGGATATACCGAACGGACGCCTCAGTTCTAAATGAGTCCAATGGTAAATAGGATTACCTAGACACTTCGGTACAGTGATAGCCCACGCCTCATACTTTTCTTTAAAAGTAGCATCACCTGTAATCAAGCGCTCATCAACACCAGCAGCACGCAAGGCCCTCCACTTGTAGTGGTCACCCTCTAGCCAAGCTTGGCCAATATTCTCGAATTGACGATTCTCAGCTATTTCTCGTGGGCTCAAGTGGCAGTGATAGTCATAGATGGGTTGCTCTTTCGCGAACTCATGATAGAGCTGACGAGCAATATCATTACTCAATAAAAAGTCGTCAGATATAAACATTGGGTTGTCCTCAGTTATCGATTCGAAAGATGCTTGCTTATAGCGATGCCAGTTCAACTGCTTCACCGCAGTTGAACACCTTTCCATTCACTTTTAGGAAGCGTGACTCTCCGCTAGGCAACATGATTTTGATCGCTCTATAAGCTGGTATCCAGTCTCCAGATTTGCTGATACTTAGTTCAATGCAATCTGACGATGTCGATACCACAATTGTCAGCGTAAGGTGCTGGCCATGAATGAAGTTGAATGTTTCACCATCATCGTCAAAAATTTCTGATCGACTCACTCCCTCCCCTTGTAGAGGAAATACTAGTAAACCACGCGTATCATCTTTTTGGCTGTCGACATGAGCGACTCTGTCGCTCACCGGAATCACGCTACCCGCACGCGCTAGTAAGGGAAGGCGGCTAAGCGGCGCTGGAAGCGAAATATGTTGCCCCCCCGCATACCAATCCCCAGTGTAGAAATCGAACCACCCCGCTTTATTTTCTGGCAGATAAACATCACGCTCTGAATGCTCAGGCTCAACTACCGACGCCACAAGTAAGTCTTTACCTAACAAAAAGTCGTCAGACTCTAGATAAGTCTGCTCATCTTCTTCATGGTCCAGAAACGTAGAGCGTAACATCGGCTCGTGGTCTGCATGAGCCTTCCATAGAAGGTCATAAAAGTAAGGCAATAAGCGATAACGTAAGGCCATTGCTTCTCGAATAAACGGAGTCGCTTCAGGAAACATCCACGGTTCATTAACAGTCTGATCATCATTCCATGAGTGAATTGTGAAACGCGGGTGCATTACACCGTTCTGAACCCAACGAACAAATAGCTCCATATCTGGCTTGTCGCCCGAGAAGCCACCAACATCGTGACCTATGTTGTAAAGACCAGATAAGCTCATACCAACTCCCATTCGGGTGTTGTAACGAAGGGTTGACCAATTAGTTCGGTTATCGCCGCTCCAAGTCTGGACATACCGCTGCATACCAGGGCAACCTGAGCGCGAGATAAGGTAAGCTCTCTTGCTTCGACTAAATTCGATTTGTGCTTCGTAGGAAGCTCGCATCATCAGTAATGGCTGTAACGGCCGGATGAGTGAAATAGGCAAGCTCTCGCCAAAGCCGTAACAACGTGCTTCGCGATCCCAAATTTCATATTCGTTGTTATCATTCCAAGTACTATCGATCCCTTTTTCGAGCAGTTTAGAAGTCACATTAGCCTTCCACCACTGCACCGTTTTCGGGTTCGTAAAGTCTAGATGTGAGCCTTCATCGTCCCAAAAAATCGAACGCTCTGGCTCGCTATGTTCAGAGTCGAGAATAAACATTCCCTGCTCAGCAACGTCTTTGTACATCGGGTGGTCTTGCAGCAAACAAGGCTTGATATTAGCGGCCAGCCTTACGCCATGAGAATGAAAGTGCGCAGACATGCCTTCAGGGTCAGGAACCTTACTGTTATTCCAATTAAACACATAACGTTTGTCACCAATCGATGTGTAGCCCGAAGAAAGCTGAAAAGAGTCACAAGGCATTTCATGCTTCGCACATAGCCCCACAAACCCCTCTAATTGTTCTTGGGCATTTTCAGCGTCAGTGTAATGCATTGTCGAGCCGCTATAACCAAGACTCCACTTTGGTCCAAAGTATGTTCGTCCCGTCAAAGCCACTTGCGCTTTAGTTAACTCCAAGACAGAGGAGCCTAACGTAACGTAATAATCTAAATCACCATCTTCAGCACGGTATGCCCGATAATAGCCATGGTAGTTATCCAGCTCATTCCCCAAGTCGAACCAAGACGTTGCTAAGTTGTCGTAGTACAAGCTAAAACTCGCGTTTGGGGTTTTGGCGATATAAAAAGGAATATGCTTGTAAAGGGGATCTGTTGTTTCAGCGTTATAGCCCATCGCATCGATATTTCGCATTTCAAAACGGCGGCCATGACGATTGAGGTCGCCTGTTTTCTCTCCTAACCCGTAATACTTATCAGCGATATCCCGTGTCATGAAATGCCATATATCATGAGCCCTTGCGCCCACCATATAAGGGTCAGTTTTGCGATCTTCAGCAAACACAACCCAATCACCCCCACTCTTACGCTCCCATACCAAACGCAGTGGCTGCTCTATTGTTAACCGAAGTTCGGAGGTAACTAAACGAATAGACTGCCCGTATTGCTCTAGCTCGAACGCTGGACAATTGAAGCCCTCCGTATCAAGGCGATCGCGACCGCTAAAGGGGGTTGCTGTGTCGTTTGGAGCAACACACCAAGTTCTGCTCATCCTCAATGAGCGGTTTTTCTTCAGTAATACACGAACTTGTTGGTGGTCTAGTACAAAGATCACCAGCTCATGCTGTTGATCACACTCCAATATCACTCGATTATCTTCAACCGAAGCAAGTGACCAATATTTAATGGGTTTCATAGCTTTTTATCTCCAATAACATCACTTACTTAGTAATAGCCGAGTAATTGCTGAGGCAAGAACAAGCTGACCTGAGGAACAAAAGTAACCAGCATCAATGTTGCGAGGAGCACAAAAAAGAAAGGGAGAAGTGGTTTTATAACCTTTTCAATTTTTACGCCACTCACTGAACAGCCAACAAACAAAGCACTACCGACGGGAGGGGTGCAAATGCCAATACAAAGGTTGAAAGTGATCATGACACCGAAATGGACTGGGTCCATTCCAAGGTCTTGAGCAACAGGAAGGAAAATGGGAGTAAAGATGAGTAGTGCTGGGGTCATATCCATAAAAACCCCCACAATTAACAAGATCAGGTTAATAATTAGCAGAACAATAATTGGGTTTTCAGATACAGCTAACAACAAATCACTAATCATGAAAGGGATATCAGCATTTGCCATCGCCCACGCCATCGCCATCGACGCTCCAATTAGCAACATGATCATTGAAGCAGTTACTAGCGACTCTAAAATAATATTAGGTAGCTCTTTAAAGCTAACATCTCGGTAACAAATAAAAGCCAAGAAAAAAGAGTAAACAACCGCTACAGCAGAAGCCTCCGTTGCTGTGAAAACTCCGCCAACAATACCACCCATGATCACCACAATAAGACCTAGGCTCGGGAGTGCACGTAAAGTTACGGTTAGCGCTTGACTCGCGTTAATCCGTGGCGCAACAGGGTAGTCATTTCGTTTTGCGATAATTGCCGCAACAACCATCACGCTCAGCCCCATCAATAAACCGGGTAAATAGCCAGCTAAAAACAAAGCACCTATCGATGTCCCACCGGAAATAAGCGAGTAGACAATAAAGGCGTTACTGGGCGGTATTAGCAAACCTGCAGGGCATGATGTGATATTTACCGAAGTAGAAAATACAGGGTCGTATCCCTCCTTCTTTTGTAAAGGTGACATCGTACCCCCGACTGCTGCAGCCGCTGCAACTGCCGAGCCAGAGATAGATCCAAACAGCATGTTGGCGATCACATTCACATGTGCCAGTGAACCGGGTAAGCGCCCTGCAAGAAGCTTTGAAAAATCGATAAGGCGCATGGCAATACCGCCACGGTTCATGATGTTGCCAGCTAACACAAAGAAAGGAATTGCCAACAACGTAAAGCTATCTAAACCTGAAGCCAGTTTTTGCGATACCACAGACAAGGCAGCATCAAACGGAAGAACAACAGCTATTGATAATAGTGCGGCAATACCAATCGAAAATGAGATTGGAACACCCAATATAAGCATTAAAAAAAAGCTTCCGAAAAGCGTAAGTGCAACTAACCAGTCCAAAATAGAATCCCTTGTTATTATTAGTAAATTTTCGTTAGAAAAACGTCTAGCTCTACTACTGTTGGTCTTTTACCGGCAGAAGAAATTCGTGAAAAAGATATAAACACATACATACACCGCTCAGGGGAACGGCGGTGTAAACCCACCCCATCTCTAGCGAAAGCGCAGGCGACAGCTGGCCAACACTCAACGTTTTTTCCACGAGCCGACTTCCGCCATAGACCATAACAACGGCAGCAAAAAAAAGACTAATACTGTCGACCAGGCGCCAAAGCACGACTCGCTTTCTTCCCTTGGAGCTGGAAAGCAAAAAATCCATTGCTAGGTGGCGTCGATGCCCCAATGTATAGGCAGCCCCTAAAAGTCCTACCCATATAAATAAAAAGCGAGCCATCTCATCCGTAACAGTGCTTGGCTTTCCCAATACATACCGAGAAAAAACCTGCCAAATTACACACCCAACAAGCGCTAGAGTTAATACCACACAGCCCCATGCAAGCCCCCTATCCATCAGCGAAACTAGTCGTCTCATCTAATACTCCTGTCACTCTTATTTTTTATTATCAACTTTTCTTTCGACCTTATTCCAAAGCCTGCACGCACAGTTCACGACAGCAAAACCTCACCTCTTCCAAAGAAAAGCCACTTGATATTGTACCAATTAAAATTATTGGTCAACCTTTTATTTTATTGGTTGACCAATAAAGACTAACATGTAAGGATTGAATTCAGGCATTGCGCAGTAAGGGCTTAATCAGCCCGTGCTCATAACGCCTTTTTGTAACAACCCTTTTTTCAAAAATAAAATCTAATCATTAGGGAGTGTTCTCATGCTTTCAGCTAAAGCCTTTTCTCACAAAGTGGCCGCCACCATTTTGTTATCAACAACGCTATGTATGCCTTCTGCTTACGCAGCAACCACTTTAAAGCTAAGTCATAACGGTGATGTGAAGTCGCCCGTGCACAAAGCTATGAAGTTTTTTGCAGACCAAGTAAAAGACAAGACAGGCGGCGAAGTTAAAGTACGTATCTACCCAAACGGCCAGCTGGGTACCCAACGTGAGTCGATGGAGCTTATGCAGTCTGGAGCCCTCGACATGGTAAAAACTAATGCGAGTGAAATGGAATCATTTGCACCAGCTTATGGTGCGTTTAATATTCCATACCTTTTCCGTGATCGCGACCACTACTACCGCGCCCTTGAAAGTAAAGATGTAGGCCAAAAGATCCTAGATTCTTCAAAAGACCTTGGATTTGTAGGCATCACATATTATGACGGAGGCGCTCGTAGCTTTTATGCCAACAAGGCCATCCGGACCCCTAGCGACCTTAAAGGCCTCAAGATCCGCGTACAACCTAGCCCGAGCGCTGTTAAAATGATGGAACTTATGGGTGCAGCACCGACCCCTCTTCCGTTTGGAGAGCTGTACACGGCGCTTCAACAAGGTGTAGTGGATGGTGCAGAGAATAACGTCAACTCTGTAACCACCTACCGACATGGCGAGGTTGCTAAATTCTACAGTCTTGATGAGCACACAATGATCCCAGATGTCCTTGTGATCGGTACGGGCTCCTGGAATAAGCTAACAGCTGACCAACAGGCTGCAATGAAGGCTGCAGGCAGCGAGTCTATGGCATACATGAAGAAGATTTGGGGCGAAAACGTTGAGCGTGAGCTTAAAGTGGCTGAAAAAATGGGCGTAACCATCATAAGCGTAGAGAAAACGCCATTCATGAATGCTGTTAGCCCAATGCACGAAGAGGCCTTAGCGAAGCCAGCAATCACAGAATATGTTAAAGCGATCAAGGCGCTAGACAAGTAAGCACGCTAAGACTAAAAACGGTGCTCTCTCAGGGCACCGTTTCTGTTAACCTATATAGGCGTAACTTTGGTTTACCGACGATCGGGTTAATCTCGCCGAAAATTGGTCAACCGCGTTTAGGAAAATAATAATGAAAGAATCAGCTAAAGACACAAAACGACTCTACCAAAGTATTGGCTGGGCGCTTCACGCGGAGCTACAAGCTGGTCATTTCAAAGTCGGTGAGCGCCTTCCACCAGAACGTGATATAGCAGAGCGACTGAGCGTTAGCCGCGCAGTAGTGCGCGAAGCATTGATTATGCTCGAGCTTATGGGCCTAATCGAAGTTAGAAAAGGTAGTGGAATCTACGTCATCAAAACTCCCTCAACGGGCTCCAATAAAATAAATGAAACCGAGCCAAGCCTAGACTTGGATGATGTAGGGCCCTTCGAAATGATGCAAGCCCGCCAGCTACTTGAAAGTAACATTGCGGAGTTTGCAGCAGCACAAGCGACCAAAAAAGACATCATTGCAATGCGTGATGCCCTTGCGTTGGAGCGACAAAATATCGAGGCTGGCAGCAACGACCACAACGGAGACAAGCTGTTTCATTTAGCAATTGCAGAGGCGACACAGAATAGTGTCTTAGTTGATACGATCAATACCTTGTGGGAACGTCGTGAGAAAAGTCTCATGTGGAAGCAGCTACATGTCCCCATCACGGAGCAAACTTATCGCAAACGTTGGCTACTGGACCACGAAAATATCTTAGCTGCTATTCAGCTTCGAAACCCAGAGCAAGCGAAGAAAGCAATGTGGCAACACCTAGAGAATGTAAAAAATACACTGATGGAGCTATCTGAGCACCATGATCCTGACTTTGATGGCTACTTATTCGAATCAGCCCCTCTCAGATCAGACCCTTAACAGGCTAAACTACCAAATCTATTTGCTGCACCGAGCCCACACTACCTTGGTTGCCCAAATAAATACTGCTACCACGCACCACGCCCAACAGCTCATTATCTTGGTTTTTTAACTCAAACGGTGTGGCGATGGCCCCCAAGTAAATCGCCCCTACATCCTTGTCTTTAAGGGAATAGGTTTGATCCTCACCACCGGTTTTTACCCAAATTTGCAACTGGCTATACACCGCATCATTTTCATCGATAAAGCCATTACCATCGTCATCATACTTCGCTAACTCTTTAAAACCATTTCCTGTAGTGGCACCAAACAACTCACTGCCGTTAGTCGCTTTGCCATCACCATTTTTATCAAGCATCAAAAAGCCACTGCCTGCCCCTAACTGATTTAACGTCTCGGTTTGGCCATCGCTATTTAAATCAAAGGAATGTGTTTCGTTGGTTAAAGACACCGCATGGGTATCAAAATTAATCACTAGCGGATCTTCTAACTGCACACCCGCCGCAAACGAAAAAGACTCTGCTTGGCTAAAACTGCGATTCATCACAAAGGCCATATCAATGGCGATGGACTGGCCCGACTCCGTGGTGACAACGCCTCGCCCCGAAAAGCGTAGCTCTTCGGTTTCAGTGTAAATACTGGTTTCCTCATAACGCATCCCCACCAGCGCACCTTCGTTAGCTACCTCGGAACCCTCTGCCTGTTCACTTTTAGCTTCAGTATTTGTTACCTTTAGCGACAGCGACTGCCCTGTCATGGCCTGCAAAATATACTTCGCCATTTTCATCTTATCGCTCAGTGCCAAATCTCCGTTCTCAAGCGACAAGGTATCGCCCTGCGTGGTGGTTGCTGGCTTAAACTCCGCCGCAAGTGCTGTGGCCTCTTTCGACAAGCTCACCGAAGTTGCACTCACCTCTTTGCGCTCTACCTGCAGGTTTTCGCCCGCTTGGGTATAACGCTCTAACACCGCTTCTTGCCGAGTCGCTTGCGCACTTTGATGTTTGGCCGAAAGCGCCATATCGCTTTGAGAGATTTTCATAGGGGTAGCCGATGGTTGGTTGGGGTATGAGAAGGGTTATCGGCTGAGGTGGTTAAATAATAAGCAATAAGGAACCTAAGCTCTCACACAAAACGAAAGCTAAGCTTATTAATGAGAGGCAACTGGAGCGATACAAAGAAAAAAACGCGATACCAGCGTATTTCTGGAAGGAAAGCCCAAATTTCAGGCATAAAAAAACCAGCATAAGCTGGTTAATTTCTTCAAAATAGCCGTTAGGCTAAATTGGTAGCGGGGGCCGGATTTGAACCGACGACCTTCGGGTTATGAGCCCGACGAGCTACCAGGCTGCTCCACCCCGCATCAACGTGGTGCGTATACTATAGAGACCTCCCCTACTTGGCAAGCCTTTTATAGCCATCATTTTGTTTTTATTCAAAAAAACGTAACATAGCCCCTTTAAAGTCGAGCGTGATGCGTTGTTTTATCAACACGGCTCGTGTGTGAAGGTAACCCTAGACTAGATAGACCGAGCATGCCCGCAACTTTCGATCCAAGCCATTCTGCCACCAGCACCACACCTCAGTGTTATGTAGGTTTAGCCCAATGGAACCACGAAGACTGGCACCAGCACCTACATGCTCAAATGGGTAAGCAAGGTGCGCTTATTAGCTACGGTCGCTGCTTTAGTTCTATTGAGGGCAATCACACCTTTTACGGTGTGCCTACAGAGGCACAAAGTGCCCGCTGGTATCAAGAAACCCCCGCTCATTTTAAGTTTTGCTTAAAGCTACCTAAAACGATCAGCCATGAACGGGCACTGCTTAATGTAAATGGACTACGGGATGAGTTTTTAGAAAACCTAAGCCCGCTAAAAGAAAAGCTAGGCGCACTTTGCTTACAGCTTCCTAACAGTTTTGATGGCACCCTGCTGCCACGCCTGGCCGAGTTTGTGGAAGAGTTTCCGAAGGCGTACAACTTGAGTGTTGAGGTAAGGCATTTAGATTATTTTGACAAAGGCACTTACGAAACCGAGTTTAACCAGCTGCTGCATGCCCATGGTGTTAACCGCACCTTGTTTGATACGCGAACCTTATTTCAAAGCACCGCCACCGACGCAGCCACTTTAGATGCCAAAGACAAAAAGCCGAGGGTGCCTTTACATGTGGTTGCCACAGGCAGCGCCCCCGTTGTACGCATAATTACACCGCTTAACTGGCAACAGGGGCTAGAACAGCTGTCGCCGTGGTTTGAAAAGCTAAGCCAGTGGTGCGCTCAAGGCAAAACGCCTTTTGTGTTTTTACATACGCCTAATAACAGCGAGGCTCCTTTATTCGCTCAGGCCTTTTGCGAGGCGCTAGAAGCTCATAGCCAGCAAACACAAAAGCCCTGCCGAGTGGGCTTTGCACCATGGCAAACAGCACACACTCAAGCAGGGCTTTTTTAAGCACAGAGGCTTGCGACAAGAGGTACTCACGTTAGGCCTTGTGAGGCCACAAACGCTTATGAGTTACGCTGCACCAATACGTCGGCGGCCTGTAAACCTTTATCGCTTTCGAATACCGAAAAGCTCACTTTTTGGCCTTCGTTCAATGAACGGTGGCCACGACCGCGAATACTGCGGAAGTGAACAAACACATCATCGCCGTTTTCACGTGTAATAAATCCAAAGCCTTTAGAGACATTAAACCACTTAACCACACCTTGCTCGCGGTTTTCGTCGTCAATAAAGTCTTCCTCTTCGTCCTCATCAGTTGCCGCAGACGTTGGCTTTGCAGCCGCTGCTGGCTTAGCCTCTGGCGTTGCCGAAGAGATAAGTGTCGCTGCTAAGCAAACACCAAATACAATAACCACAGGAACAGGCGCTAGCAAACCACTCACACCCAAAGCTGCACCCAAAACGCCAACAATGGCAAGCGCGGCTACAAGGCTCACCACACCACAACGAACTAGCTGATTACCACTCATTTCTTATCTCTTTATCGAATAGACCAACAAAAAACCTACAAAACATGTTACAAATCGATCTAGGTATAACCAATTTGTAGAACTTAATCAACAGGTTAGTTGGATAAGTTTGAGCTTACACCTGTTTTTTAACGCCTAATCAAAAAAACGGCCGAGTTTTATTTAAAAACACTGCCCTCTCTTTTATAGGTGGATAAACAGGCTATCGCCCAAACACCCCAAAGCTAAAGCGACTCTCGCTACCGAGCGACATAAAAAGTCATTACAATAGCGACCTCAACGCCCTCCTACTCTTTTAAAGCAAGGCCTATACCATGACCGACCAAGACACTACCCAAGAGCGAATAGAAGCACTAGAAACCCGCATTGCTTTTCAAGAAGACGCCATTGATACCCTAAGCGACCAAATGGCAAAACAAACATTAGAAATAGAAAAGCTAAACCGCCTTATTACCTTGCTCAATAAAAACATTAAGTCATTAAGCGACGGCCAAGGTGCAGCGGTAAACGATAACCAGCCACCGCCGCATTACTAAGCCAGGATTTAAAGAAGGTTGCGTAAAGCGACGCCTAAGCTTCGGTATTGGGGGTGAGCTTTTTAAAGGCGTAAATATCGTAGCGGCTAGATTTACCCATTAGCTGATGACTGGGCTTTTGCGCCGTAATGGTAGGCGCCTTACGCGGACGCTTTACCACGACACGGTTTTCGGCAATGTCGCAAGCGGCGGTGAACAAGGCCTCGGCATCTAGGTCATCGCCAACAATCGGGCGAAACAAGCGCATCTCTTTTTTAACCAGTGCAGACTTGTCGTTGTGGGGAAACATTGGGTCTAAATACACCACCTGAAAACGCTCACCCGCTTGTGCCTGCTGCGTCATCCACTCAATACTGTTGGCATTGTGCAGCGTCATTCGACTGACCACGTCGGCCACTTCTCCATGATGCTCAGCTCTTGCGAGACCGTTTTGCAGCAAGGCATGCACTACGGGTGCACGTTCGAGCAAGGTCATTTGGCAGCCCAACGTCGCCAGCACAAACGCATCTTTTCCTAAGCCAGCGGTGGCATCTAACACCTGTGGGCGGATACCCGAAGCGATTCCGACAGCTTTGGCGATCATTTGGCCTGTGCCGCCACCAAACTTGCGACGATGATCCACAGCACCCGAGGTAAAGTCGGCCGAGATCGCACCCGGCTCTTTTTTACCCATTCGCTGAAAGCTCACGCCCTCAAGCGTACTTGCCCACAATACCAAGTCACCGTCTTTGAGTTGGCGACTTGGGATGACTGTACCTGCAACCTGCTCTGCAAGCTGCGCCGCTAGGGTGTTATCGAGTTGCGGGTCTAGGGCACATACGTGAATTAGTTCAGATTCAGACACAAACAGTGGGCTCTTACTTGGGTGTTTTAGTAGGTCGCAAAGTAAACACCAATTAAGGTGACACCTAACAACATACGGTAGATAACAAACGGCATCATGCCAATGCGGTCAAGCCACTTTAAAAAGAAGTGAATACAAGCAAAGGCACTCAGTGCTGCGATAATCGCACCGCCAACAACCATAGACCATTGTGCATCGGTGCCCGTCTCCGCAAGCTCTTTACCTTTTAACAAGCCAGCGCCTAAAATAATCGGGATAGAGAGCAAGAACGAGAAACGCGCTGCCGCTTGGCGCTCTAGCCCCAGCATTAATGCCGCACTAATGGTGATACCCGAACGAGAAGTACCCGGAATCAGCGCCACAGCTTGAGCCAAACCAATTAACACGGCATCGCGAATGGTCATATGCTCAATCGGTCGCGCCTCGGTACGGTTTTTATCTGCCCACCAAAGCACACCACCAAAAATTAGGGTTGTGCCGGCAATGACCAAAATATGGCGACCGTAAATATCGATGATATCGTTAATAGCTAAACCAAAGGCCAGGGCAGGAATGGTGGCAAACGCCACATACCAAGCCAAAAGCCCTTCGGGGGTGCGCACACCTTTTAGCGTGCCAAACCACGCTATAATCATCGCAACGACGTCTTTTCTAAAGAAAAGGATAACCGCGGTGAGTGTGCCGACATGAACGCCCACATCAAAGGCTAAACCTTGATCAGGCCAGCCAAACAGCTGTGATGGCAAAATTAAGTGCCCAGAGCTAGAGATAGGCAAAAATTCGGTAAGACCCTGAATAAGGGCCAGTACGGTGACTTGAATCCAATCCATTTTTTACTGTTGGTCCTTCTTTTTCCACGCTACTTCGTCTCGCAGGTACACCGGTGCGGCCTCGTGGGCGGCTACAGCCAGTCCTGCATCCCAATCATTTAATGCAAGGGTGAGCATTGCCGCGGCGGCGGGATAATAGTCACCCTCTACTTTTTTAACTTGTGCTTGCACGGCTGCTGGCATATCGTCGAGATACGCCCAACCCGCCCCTGCAACCAAAAACTGCTGGTCATCGCCACACTCGGCTAGGGTGACATCGGCCGGCGCACACACGCGCTCATTATCTAAAGCAACGGGCAGGCCAGCTTCCATACGATAGCTAGCGACGTACACTTCATTCATGCGCGCATCGAGTGAGGCCGCAACATAGTCACCGTCGTCTGCTTCAATTTGCAAAGCAATCGATGCCAAAGTGGAGACAGGCAAAACATCGCAACCCACAGCGTAAGCTATGCCTTGGGCACAGCCTGTGGCGATGCGAATTCCTGCAAACGAGCCTGGGCCTCGACCAAAGGCAACGGCATCTAATTCATCAAAGTTTGCACCCGCTTCGGCCATAAGCGCTTCGACCATCGGCAACATTTGCTGTGTATGCTGCCTTGGGATTACTTTAAAGGTTTCAAAACGTTTGCCATTAAACGACAAGGCTACAGAGCAGGCATCGGTAGACGAATCGAGTGCAAGAATATTTGCCATAACTTTACTTTTAACTCACTTACTTAAAACATCGAGCCACAGGAAGGTGACAGAATGACTAAACCGGCTCAATAAACTCATCACCCCAGCGCGGCATTAGTTGATGATCGACCCCCATTTGGTTGAGAATGCGTGCAACAATAAAGTCGATGAGGTCGTTAATCGTTTGCGGGTTATTATAAAAGCCAGGGCTCGCGGGCACTATAGTAACGCCCATTCGCGTTAACTTCAGCATGTGTTCGAGGTGAATCTCTGAGTAAGGTGCTTCGCGCGGCACCATAATCAGCTGGCGACGCTCTTTAAGCGCCACATCGGCGGCACGCTCTATTAAGTTATTACTCGCCCCTGTGGCCACCGCAGACAAACAGCCGGTGCTGCATGGGCAAATAATCATGGTTGAGGGCGCGCCTGAACCCGACGCCACAGGTGCCATCCACTGCTCGCGCCCAAAGACTTTAATTTGCCCAGCTTTGGCTTGGTACTTCTCGGTTAAAAACGTTTCCATCTCCCCTGCTTGCCCTGGCAAGGCAACGCCTGTCTCGGTTGCAACCACAACCTGCGCCGCACGGGAAATTAAAAACATTACTTGATAGTCGGCTGCAACTAAGCACTCAAGTAAGCGAAATGCGTATTGCGCGCCGGATGCGCCCGTGAGTGCTAAAGTGACTCGTTTTTCAAAGGCCATGTTTTTGCTCCAAGGCGGTGAGTAGCTTACCGTGGATACCCATAAAACCGCCGTTACTCATTACCACGATATGACTGTTTTGATCAGCCGCTGAGTCGGTGGCACTCACCACAGCATCAATCAGCGTATCTAGCTGATTAAATACCCTCTCTGGGGCAACATCACTTGGGAGCGACCAATCGAGCTCAGGGGCCATAAACCAAAACACCTCATCGGCATCAGCAGTGCTGGCGGCAAGGGTGTCTTGGTGCACCCCCATACGCATGGTGTTAGAACGTGGTTCAATGACCGCAATAACCTTTTCGCCACCAACACGCTTACGAATACCGTCTAACGTGGTCTTAATAGCGGTTGGGTGATGGGCAAAGTCATCATATACCGTAACACCTGCAACACTGCCTCGTGTTTCCATGCGGCGCTTCACGCCCCCAAACAGGCTAAGCGCCTCGGCACTGTGCTCTTCTAAAATACCAATGTGCTTAGCCGCAATAACCGTTGCAAGAGCATTGTTTACATTGTGTTCACCGGTTAAAGGCCACTGCACTTTGGCGAGGCACTGCCCCCTTTGCCAAACTTCAAACTCGCTGCCATCGGCTTTGAGTAACTTAGCCCAATAACTATCGTCATTGGACTCGTTCACACCAAACTCAGCCAAAGGCGACCAGCAGCCCTGATCAATAACTTCGTTTAACGCTTGATGACCACGCGGTTTAATGACCTGCCCCACACTCGGCACCAAACGCACCACATGATGAAACTGACGTTGAATATCCACCAAACTGCCAAAAATATCGGCGTGGTCAAATTCGAGGTTATTTAGAATCAGTGTTTTGGGATGGTAGTGAACAAACTTACTGCGCTTATCAAAAAAGGCAGTGTCGTATTCATCGGCTTCGATCACAAAAAAGTCTGACTCACCAACCCGCGCCGACACCGGAAAGTTGTTGGGCACACCACCAATTAAAAAGCCGGGTTTAAAACCGTTGTACTCAAGCACCCAAGCAAGCATCGATGCAGTTGTGGTTTTACCGTGAGTGCCCGCTACAGCAAGCACCCAACGTTGGTTGAGTAAGTGATCACTTAGCCACTGAGGCCCAGAGGTATAACGCAAGCCAGCGTCAAGGACATACTCTACCGCTGGGTTACCACGAGACATGGCATTACCGACAACAACAAGGTCGGGCGCAGGTTTAAGGTGGGCAGGATCATAACCTTGCATCAGCTCAATCCCCTGCTCTTCGAGCTGGGTACTCATTGGCGGGTAAACATGCTCGTCACTACCCGTTACATGATGGCCCAACTGCTTGGCGATCACTGCCAAAGAGCCCATAAAAGTGCCACAAATACCAAGGATATGGATATGCAAATCCGCTGCTCCCGTAACCGCAACCAAAAGCGCAATCATAACAGCTTTTACTTCACCACGCAGTGCTTGAGCAAAGCCTACAGCGACGAATAAAGGAGCACCAGATTAAAGCAAAACTCTTTGCTTTCGCCCCACTGTGCAACAACCTTTTCTTTTGTTCAGGGCAGGCTTCATTTGATCACTTACGGCTAAGAATTTATTTGTAACAATTGTAATAAAAAACCTTATAAATCGTGCCTCTACCCCCGTATCACCATGATTTTTAGCCACAATTCGCGTAGTATCGGCACTGTTAATTTTCTTTCCCGCCAGCTAGAGATAAACGCTAAATGCAAACCCTGACTCAATTCTTAACGCACAACAAAACGGATGCAGACCTTGTCGACTTAATCGACACCCTTATGGTCGCGTGTAAAGAAATCGCTATTCAGCTTCGCGAAGGAGCCCTAGCCGGAGTGCTTGGAGCCACTGCGATTACAAACGTTCAGGGTGAAACCCAAAAGAAGATGGATGTTATCTCTAACGACATCCTAAAACAGGTACTACTGGACAACCCTCTGGTTGCCGGTATCGCCTCTGAAGAAGAAGACGAGCCAGTGGCCGGTAACGCCGGTGGTAAATACCTAGTGACCTTTGACCCACTCGACGGCTCATCTAACATCGATATTAACGTATCGGTTGGTACTATTTTCTCCATCCTTCGCTTACCCGAAGGTGCAGACCCAGCATCAAGCGATGCTTACCTACAAGCGGGTAACCAACAAGCGGCTTCTGGCTACGTGCTTTACGGCCCATCTGCAGTATTGGCGCTTACCACAGGTGCTGGCGTCAACATGTTTACACTTGCGCACACAGGCGACTTTTTGGTCACTCAAAAAGACCTTCGCATTCCAGAGAGCACCAAAGAGTTTGGCATTAACATGTCTAACCAACGCTTTTGGGATACTCCAGTGCAAAACTACGTTGCCGACTTGCTACAAGGTGCCGAAGGCCCACGTGGTAAAAACTTCAACATGCGCTGGGTTGCCTCAATGGTTGCCGAAGTACACCGCGTACTAACGCGTGGCGGCATCTTCAGCTACCCATGGGACTCACGCGACGAATCTAAGCCGGGTAAACTTCGCCTTATGTACGAAGGTAACCCAATGAGCTTTTTGATTGAGCAAGCCGGTGGCGTTTCGCACAGTGGCTACAAGCGCATTATGGACATTGAGCCAACCGGTATTCACCAGCGTGTTTCTGTCTTCTTGGGCTCTGCCGAAGAAGTAAACACCGCTGTTAAATACCACGAAGGCACAGAAAGCAGCCAAGCAGGCCAGCTTAACATCTAAGGCTAAACACCAAAGTTGTATTTGCGTACGCGCTGAAAACCTTATTATTGTGGGTTAAGCGTACGCAGATAATCTGTGTATAATCGCGACCGACTTTTTTAACTGTTTATAGGATATGACCCATGAGCTTCGCCAATGTTCCTGCAGGCAAAGATTTGCCAAATGATGTTAACGTAATCATCGAAATCCCTGCAGACAGCTCGCCTGTTAAATACGAAATCGAAAAGGAAGACGACGCCATCTACGTTGACCGTTTTATGGCTGCGCCTATGTTCTACCCAGCTAACTACGGCTACATCAACAACACTTTGGCTGACGACGGCGACGCCCTCGACGTGCTTGTACTGACTCCTTACCCTGTTATCCCTGGTTCTGTTATTCGCGCGCGTCCAATCGGCGTTCTAAACATGACTGACGAAGCAGGCGAAGACGCTAAATTGTTGGCTGTACCACACGACAAGCTAACTAAAGCTTACAAAGACGTACAAGACATTGCTGACCTTCCTGAGCTAACCATTGCTCGCATCAAGCACTTCTTCGAAAACTACAAAGGTCTAGAAGAAGGCAAGTGGGTTAAAGTTGAAGGTTGGGACGGTGCAGACGCTGCACGCGCTGCTATCGTAGAAGCTGCTAAAGCATACGAAGCCGCTAAGTAATTCCCTTATTTGCTACCTTGTAGCAAATGACTGTAAAAGGCGACACTTTGATAAGTGTCGCCTTTTTTGCCTTATAGGCTAGGAACTTAGCGCGTCTGCGACTAGTATAATAGCCACTTCGTTGGCCCCATTTCGCCAACGCCCGCCTCGTTAGACAGAGTATGTTATGTCACTGTTTAAGCAGCTCACGTGGTTTTTCATTGAGCACAAAAAAACCTATTTAATTGCGCTTTTTCTTTTGAGTATCGTGGCACTGCTAAACGTCACTATGCCCTATGTCATTGGTCAAATCATCGACCTGCTCATTGAAGAAAAAGCCCTAAGCCAACCGGTTTTAATGCACATGGCGGCACTGTTCGCCATGGGGCTAAGTGTGTACTTACTCAGGCTTACTTGGCGACAAATGCTGTTTGGTGCCGCTTATCGCCTTGGCAGCGTGTTAAGAGCGCGCTTTTACCAACGCTTACAAGCCCTAGGTGCAGACTTTTACAGCAAACAGGGTACGGGCGACTTAATGGCCAAGGCCACCAACGATATTGATGCCGTGGAAGTTGCAGCAGGCGAAGGTGTACTCTCGGGCTTTGATGGCGCGCTCACTTTTGTGTTGGTACTGGTAATGATGGTCAGCATCATCGACTGGCGTTTAACCCTTGTCGCACTGGTTCCCTTTCCGTTGATGGGCTATTGCTTTTACAAAATCTCCATCGCCATTCACAAAAACTTTGGCAAAGCCTTATCCAGTTTTTCAGAGCTTAATAACAAAACCCAAGAAACCTTATCGGGCATTCGCTCAGTTAAGGCCATGGGAAGAGAGCCTGTAGAAACTCAGCGCTTTAACGAAATTGCCGACCAAGCCGCAAAAGCTTCGTACCAAGTCGCTCGCAAAGAAGCTCTCTTCGACCCCACCATCTACCTCAGCATGGCCAGCGCCATGTTGTTAACCTTGGGTTATGGCGGTTATTTAATCATTAACGAACAGCTTTCTTTAGGGCAGTTAGCTAGCTGCACTCTTTACCTTGTACAGCTTATTTGGCCTATGTGGGCATTTGGTTGGCTACTCAATATAATCGAGCGAGGCAGTGCCGCCTATAAACGGGTTAATCAGCTGCTTAATACTCCAGACACCTTGCCAGATACAGGGACAATAACTCACATTAACCAAGGCGACATCAAGCTAAACCAACTCACCTTCACTTATAACGAAGAAGCAGAACAGCCCTGTCTTAAAGATATCAGCCTGCACCTATCGGCTGGTAAAAGCCTAGGAATTGTTGGGCCTACCGGTGCCGGCAAGAGCACTTTGCTGTCCCTCATTATGCGTCTGCGCGAGACAAACCAACGCGGCGATATTACCCTCGACGGTCACTCGCTTCAGGACTTCAGCCTAGACACCCTTCGTGCTCGCTTTGCCTATGTACCTCAAGACAGCTTTCTGTTTAGCTTGAGCATCGCCGAAAATATCGCCCTCGCTAACCCAGAAGCAAGCCAAGCAGAGATTGAGGAAGTAGCAAAACTTGCCGCCTTGCACGACGATATTTTGACTTTTCCACAAGGCTACCAAACCCGTGTTGGCGAACGTGGGCTGACGCTTTCGGGTGGCCAACGACAACGGTTAACCATCGCTCGTGCCCTACTCTCAAAAGCTCCGATTTTGGTATTAGACGATGCACTCTCTGCCGTCGACGTCGCCACAGAGCAACAAATTATTCGCCACTTGCAGCAGCGCGCGCTACACCAAAGTTGCATTATCGTTTGCCATCGACTTTCTGCTGTCGAGCAGCTCGACCATATTGTGGTGCTTAAAAACGGCACCGTGAGTGAACAAGGTGACCACGCCTCTTTACTTAACCATGGCGGCTGGTACCACCGTGTTTGGCAGTATCAACAAATGGAGGCCGCACTCAATGAGCACTAAGCCCCAAGCAGAAGCGCAAACTAAAGCCACCGCGCAAAGTCGCCAGCGTGCGTTTAAGTTGTTAAGCGAATACGTTTACAAAGACAAAGCAAAGCTTATTAGCGTGGTGGTGCTGTTAATTTTAGCCACCGCTGCCGATGTTGTTGGCCCTATCATTGGTAAGGTCTATATCGACGACTACCTTATGGTCGGCAACTACGACCTATCTGCACTGAGTGGCTTACTGGCCTTGTATCTGGTTACCCAGTTTGGCGCTGCGTGGTTACGCTACCAACAAACCCTGCGCTGTACCGATATCGCTCTTGATGCGGTTAAAGACATTCGCCGACGCGCCTTTGATCACGTACTCAAGTTGCCTATTAGCTACTTTGATAAAGCGCTAACGGGCCAAGTCGTGACACGCATTACCAACGACACCGAGTCGATAAAAGACCTGTATGTGCAGTTTTTGTCGGTGGTTTTTGGGAACAGTGTACTGCTCATCGGCATCCTCATTGCCATGGCTGTGCTCAACATCAAGCTTATGCTCGCCGCCTTGTTGCTCATCCCTGCCGTCGTGGGTCTCATTTATCTTTATGAGCGCTTTAGTGGCCCCGCGGTACAAGAAGCACGCAGCCTGCGCTCAGACATTAACGGCTTTATTAGCGAGTCGATTTCGGGAATGCCGGTGATTCAAACCAACCGCCAAACCCAAGCCTTTGGGACAAAGTTCGCCACCATTAATGATGCTTATTATGTCGCTCGCATGCGTACCCTCAGAGCCAGCGCGGCGCTACTGCGCCCGGCCATTGATCTCATGAGCGTCATTGTGCTGTTAGCGGTGATTACCGCGTTTGGTGTGCAAGTGACCGAGGGCGTAGCCGAAATTGGTGTGCTTTACGCTTACCTAAGCTTACTCGGCCGCTTTACGGAGCCTTTGGCCGAGATCACCCAGCGCTTTAACCTATATCAACAAGCTATGGTGGCAGGCGAACGCGTGGACGCGCTACTCAACAAACCCACACAAATATGGGGCAACCACAGCCGCACGGCACCTGAAGGCGAGCTTATTTTTGAGCAGATGAGTTTTGCCTATCACGCTGACAAGCCTGTGATTCCCAAACTAGATCTTCGTATTCAGTCCGGCGAGTTTTTTGCCATTGTCGGCCATACAGGTAGCGGTAAAAGCACCCTTTTAAACTTGATGCTTAATTTCTATCAGCCGCAGCAAGGCCAGCTTTTACTGGATGGGCGACGTTTACAAGACTACAGCCAAAAAGCACTGGCAGACTCGATCGCCTTAGTGCCACAAGAACCATTTATTATTGCTGGCACCCTTGCCGACAATATTGATATGGGTCGAAACCTCGATAGCGAGGCCATCACCTACGCCGCCGAGCAAGCACAGCTAAAGCCGTTGATTGAGCAACTACCGCAAGGGCTTAACACCCTGCTAGGCGAACGAGGAACTCGCTTATCCACAGGGCAACGCCAGCAGCTCGTTATTGCTCGCGCACTCGCCGCCTCTCCAAAAATCTTATTGTTGGACGAAGCCACCGCAAATATCGACACACAAACAGAGCAAGCCGTACAAGCTGCCATTGGCCAACTGCGAGGCAAAGTTACCTTAATTGTTGTGGCACACCGCCTTTCGACCATCAAAGATGCCGATCGTATTGCCGTTATGGCCAAGGGTGAAGTGATTGAAATGGGTAGCCACACTCAGTTAATGGGAGATACGGAGGGCACCTACTACTCGATGTATCAGCTACAAAAGCAAGCACAGGCCATTAGCCAAGCGGCCGAATAGCCAATATCAAACAGCCGCAAAAAAAGGGGCCAACGCCCCTTTTTATTTGTCTTACTCGTCTAATTGCCTAATGCCCTTTTACGCCCTACTTCTCTAATCAACCAGAGCCTGCAAGAACAAGGCTAAGTTTCTACAGCGCCTCTAACTCATCAAACAGCGCGATAAACTGCTCACTAAGCTTATGTTTAGGCGCAAAATAAATCAGCGGTTTAGACACGTTATGCGACTCTTTCATTTTAACCGACGCAGAAATACGCGAAGCGAGTACCGGTTGATCATCGGCCAGTAGTTCATCAATAATCGCGTTAGGCAAACTCGCCCGCGGCTGGTATTGGTTAACCACAATACCTTCAATGACCAATTCGTCATTGTGGTCTTCTTTTACCTCGTGCACATTTGCGAGCAAGCTGTATAGCGCCTGACGCGCAAACTCGTCACAGTCAAAGGGAATCAAGCAGCCTGTCGCCGCTACCAGCGCCGATAAACTAAAGAAGTTAAACGCCGGTGGTGTATCGATGTAGATCACCTCAAACTGCTGACTTAGCTTAGCTAAGGCGTCTCGCAGCTTGTAAATTTTGTGCTTTGACTCGAGCTGAGATTGTAAGTCCCCAAGGTTATATGCCGACGGCATCACAAATAGGTGTTCATAAGGGGTTGGATGTACAAACTCAGACGGTGCTTGTTTAGACGACTGAAAACCCAAGGTTTGCTCAAAAAAGCCGTAAAGATTAGGGCTAACATCGTGGTAGTCTTCGCCCAGTAAATAGTGGGTCGAGTTACATTGGGGATCTAGGTCAACCACCAGTGTTTTTTTTCCGCGACTGGCACTAATGGCTGCTAAGTTAACCGCGATACTCGACTTACCCACGCCGCCTTTTTGGTTAAAAACTGCTCGAATTTGCATTTATAACTCCCTCATAAAACTTGCGGTTATGCTTAGCAATATGGCCAAATATTCTAGAAACGTCAATCAAAAAGCCTAGAAACTGCGGCAAACGTCTAAAAAAACTAAAAAAATCTGTACAAGGGCATAAAAGATGCTACTTTTTGACTAGAGCCCCTGCAAATTTGCAAAAAACGTCGGCAAACGTCGGCAAACGTGGTTTTAAAAAACAAAAACTCAACCACTTATAGACAGGCTCAACCGAGATATGCAAAACTATGCAGTCACTAACCTAATTACGCTCGTTTAGGCAGCGTGTAATTCCAGTCAGTCACTGGCTGGTTTTATGGTGCGCCTGAACAGCATTCACCACCTTTTGTAAATCTGAGAACAGAGACACACATGGACATTCGCAAAGTTAAGAAGTTGATCGAACTGCTTGAAGAATCCAACATCAATGAAATTGAAATCAAAGAAGGCGAAGAGTCCGTTCGCATCAGCCGTGGTGGTAGCCTAGTATCCGCTCCTGCGGTTCAATACACTGCTGCGCCTGCCGCTGCACCCGCTCCGGCAGCTGCTGCACCTGCTCCGGCGGCAGCTCCAGAAGCGGCACCTGCTGCTCCTGAATCGACTGGCCACGTTATTTCTTCTCCAATGGTCGGCACTTTCTACCGTTCTCCGTCACCAAGCTCACCTGCGTTCATCGAAGTAGGTCAAACTGTTAAAGCGGGCGACGTTATCTGCATCGTAGAAGCAATGAAGATGATGAACCAAATCGAAGCAGACAAGTCTGGCATCATCGAAGCGATCCTAGTTGAAGACGGCCAGCCGGTTGAATTTGATCAGCCACTAGTAACTATCGTCTAACTGCCCGTTTAGCAACCGAGGATATCCAGATGCTGGAAAAAATCGTTATTGCCAACCGTGGCGAAATCGCACTCCGTATCTTGCGTGCCTGTAAAGAGCTTGGCATCAAAACTGTTGCCATTCACTCTGTGGCAGACCGAGACCTAATGCATGTTCGTCTAGCCGACGAAGCCGTTTGTATTGGTCCAGCACCATCGCCTGCAAGCTACCTAAACATCCCAGCGATTATCAGCGCTGCCGAAGTAACCGACGCTATGGGTATTCACCCTGGCTACGGCTTCCTTGCAGAAAACGCTGACTTTGCTGAGCAAGTAGAACGTTCTGGCTTCCAGTTCATTGGCCCAAAAGCAGAAACCATTCGCCTAATGGGTGACAAGGTTTCAGCGATTGAAGCCATGCAAAAAGCTGGCGTACCAACAGTACCGGGTTCTGACGGCGCATTGCCAACCGACCCAGACGAAGTTCGCGCGATTGCTCAACGCATTGGTTACCCAGTGATCATCAAAGCCGCTGCAGGTGGCGGTGGTCGTGGTATGCGTGTGGTTCACTCAGAAGCCTCTCTGTTGAACTCTATCCACGTTACTCAGTCAGAAGCCGCCGCTGCATTCGGCGACGATACTGTGTACATGGAGAAGTTCCTTGAGAACCCACGTCACGTAGAAGTTCAAGTATTGGCCGACGGTCAAGGCAGCGCGATTCACCTTTACGACCGTGACTGCTCAATGCAGCGCCGTCACCAAAAGGTGGTTGAAGAAGCGCCAGCACCTCATCTAGATCCTGAAGCACGCGCTCAGGTTCTACAAGCGTGTGTTGATGCGTGTATCGAAATTGGTTACCGCGGCGCAGGTACTTTTGAGTTCTTGTACGAAAACGGCGGCTTCTACTTCATCGAAATGAACACCCGTGTTCAGGTAGAGCACCCTGTAACTGAGATGATCACTGGCATCGACATTGTGAAAGAGCAGCTACGCATTGCTTCTGGCATGCCACTGTCTATTAAACAAGAAGATGTGAAAATCCTTGGTCACTCGTTCGAGTGTCGTATCAACGCAGAAGATCCAAAAACCTTCTTGCCAAGCCCAGGCCCTGTGAAGCACTTCCACGCTCCAGGCGGCCCAGGTATTCGTGTTGATTCACACTTGTACAGCGGTTACACCGTACCGCCTCACTACGACTCATTGATCGCTAAGGTCATCAGTTTTGGTGAAGACCGTGCAACAGCGCTTACTCGTATGAAGAATGCACTAGACGAGACTTTCATTGAAGGCATTCGCACTAACATCCCTCTTCACTTGGACATCGCACGCGATGCAAACTTCCAAGCGGGTGGTGTTAACATTCATTACCTAGAGAAAAAGCTCGGCCTATAATTTGCCATAGCTTAGTCAAAGCCCAAGCGTCTTTTAGTAGGTGCTTGGGCTTTTTTATTGGCCATTTCTGGCCCATCAGCGCCGCCGCGCTATATACTGTAAAACCGCTCGTTAACTTGGAAGTTTTTTATGCCTTGGTTACAAATCAACATCACTACCGTACCTAGCCGCGCCGAATCGTTTGAAGATATTCTCCTTGCCGCGGGTTGTGCAGCTGTTACCTACAAAGACAACCAAGACCAACCTATTTTTGAGCCCGAACTAGGGACAACCCCTTTGTGGGATAGCACGGTCATTACTGGCTTATTTGCCGCCGAGCAAGATTTAGATAAAACCCTTGAGTTTATTAAGCAAGCCCAAGAGCAGCTGTTCCCCGATGTACCGCTCGCACCTGTACAAGCAGAAATTCTGGAAGATAAAGACTGGGAACGCACTTGGATGGATGGCTACAAGCCGATGCGCTTTGGCGAACGCCTGTGGGTTTGCCCAAGTTGGATGGAGCCACCGGAACCAACAGCAGCCAACCTAATGCTAGACCCAGGCCTTGCGTTTGGTACGGGCACGCACCCAACCACCGCCTTGTGTTTGGAATGGTTAGACAGCCAAGAGCTGAAAGATAAAAACATCACCGACTTTGGTTGCGGCTCTGGTATCTTAGGCATCGCTGCCTTGTTGTTAGGCGCCAAGCATGTGTTAGCCATTGATATTGACCCACAAGCCTTGCAAGCCACGCTAGATAACTTAGAGCGAAACAAGCTCGCACTGTCGACTCTAGACGCGTTTTTGCCCGAAAAAGCGCCAAGCGCACAAACCGAAGTATTGGTTGCGAACATTTTGGCAGGCCCACTCATTGAGCTTGCGCCACAAATTAGCGAACGTGTTTCCGTGGGCGGCAAACTTTGCTTATCAGGTTTGTTAGAGCACCAAGGTAACGAAATTTTAGAGACCTACAGCCAGTGGTTCCAACTCGACGAGCCAAAAATCAACGATGGTTGGATTCGCGTAACCGGCACCAAACGATAGCCCACTCGCATTTATCGTTTCCCTTGGTGCGTCTCATGCGCCAAGGGTTTACACCTCGCCTTCTTTGTTTTTCATCACCAATACGCCACCTATCTCAACCGCTGCCACAACGACACGTAACATAAGGAAGATTACCGCGCTTGAACCTCACTCGCCGCGATAGTCAAGCCAAACTGTTCAAAAAATCATCAAAAAACGTCTTGGTCTCACCGCGTTACAAGAGTATTATTGTCGCCCTTCCTTTTAACTCTTTTTATGGGCTTTTTTAAGCTCGTAGGAAGCTATTGTCTTTAATTAAAGGTAGCGATGTTTCAAATAGGCCCCTACACCATCCAACAACGCACAGTACTTGCACCTATGGCCGGTATTACCGACCAGCCGTTTCGCAAGCTTTGCCGCGAATACGGAGCGGGCCTTGTTGTATCTGAAATGGTCACGTCCGACACCCGCTTGTGGAACTCTCGCAAGTCGGCGTATCGCCTTAACCATACAGGCGATGCCGAACCTGTCTCGGTACAAATTGCAGGCTCCGAACCCGAACAGATGGCCGAAGCGGCGCAGCTTAACGTTGAACGTGGCGCGCAAATCATCGACATCAACATGGGCTGCCCTGCTAAAAAAGTTTGTAACAAGGCTGCAGGTTCTGCGTTGTTAAAGGACGAGCCCTTAGTACGCGATATTCTATCGGCGGTGGTTAACGCGGTAGATGTTCCCGTTACGCTTAAGTTTCGAACTGGCTGGAGCCAAGAGCAAAAAAATGCCACCACCATTGCCCGCATGGCAGAGGATATTGGCATTAGCGCTTTGGCACTGCACGGGCGCACGCGCGCGTGTGGTTACAAAGGCCAAGCCGAATACGACACCATCGCAAAGGTAAAACAAGCAGTCGGCATTCCTGTGTTTGCCAATGGCGATATTACCGACGGCGTCACTGCCAAAGCTGTGCTCGACCACACGGGCGCAGACGCAGTGATGATTGGCCGAGGCGCGCAAGGACGCCCTTGGGTATTTCGCGAAATAAACCACTTTTTAAAGACAGGGGAGGTTCTGGATGCCCCTTCATTGGATGAAGTACATGCAGTACTGAGCAGACACTTAAATGCTTTACACCAGTTTTATGGTGATTACTTAGGTGTTCGCATCGCCCGTAAGCATGTCAATTGGTACCTGCAATACCACGCGCAAGGCAAAGCCTTTCGCAAAACGTTTAATATGTTAGAAACAACCTGCGAGCAAGTTGCCGCGATTGATCAATTTTTCGATCAAGCCCGCGCCAGCGAACTCGTAGCCTGATTTAAGATTGAGTTTAAAAGTGACCAACGAAATCCAAAACACTATGCAAGACAGCGAAATTTCGGTAAACGACAAGGCGTTTGCGCAAGAGTCTAACGACCTATCTTTACGCCAACACATCGAACACTCTATGCGCCATTACTTTGACCACCTAGACGGTCAAGACGCGAAAGACGTGTACGAGTTAGTGATGTCTGAAATCGAAGCACCCTTGCTTGAAGTTGTGATGGCATATACCAAAGACAACCAAACGCGCGCCTCAGAGGTGCTTGGGCTAAACCGAGGCACACTTCGTAAAAAGCTAAAACGTTACGACTTGCTGTAAGACCTCACTCCGCAGTGGCTTAACCCAACTAACGCATAAAATTATTTTCAGGAACTCGTGTAATGACAACCAACGTCACCCCTGTTCGTCGCGCACTGATTAGCGTATCCGACAAAAACGGTATTGTAGAGTTTGCTCGCAGCTTGAGCGAACGTGGTATTGAAATTTTATCTACTGGCGGCACTTACAAGCTGCTGTGCGACAATGATATTGCTGCCATTGAAGTCTCTGATTACACGGGCTTCCCTGAAATGATGGACGGTCGTGTTAAGACCCTTCACCCTAAAATCCACGGTGGCATCCTAGGCCGTCGCGGTAAAGACGACGAAGTAATGTCTGCGCATGAAATCACTGCGATCGACATGGTTGTAGTTAACCTATACCCATTCGCGCAAACCATCGCTCGCCCAGATTGTGACCTGCCTATGGCGATTGAAAACATCGACATCGGTGGCCCAACTATGGTTCGCTCTGCTGCAAAAAACCACAATGACGTTGCAATTGTTGTAAACGCGTCTGACTACGATAGCGTGATTGCTGAGTACGACGAAAACCAAGGCCTGACTTACAACACTCGCTTCGACCTAGCCGTTAAAGCCTTCGAGCACACTGCTGCTTACGACGGCATGATTGCTAACTACTTGGGCACTATGGTTGGCGAAGCTGAAGAGCCAAGCGCTTTCCCACGTACCTTCAACACTCAGTTCAACAAAGTACAAGACATGCGCTACGGTGAGAACCCTCACCAAAAAGCGGCGTTCTACGTTGAAGCTAACCCAGGCGAAGCCAGCGTTTCGACGGCAACTCAGCTTCAAGGTAAGGCTCTTTCGTTCAACAACGTTGCCGACACCGACGCTGCGCTTGAGTGTGTAAAAGCCTTTGAAGCACCTGCTTGTGTGATCGTTAAGCACGCAAACCCATGTGGTGTTGCGGTTTCTGACAACATTCTTAATGCCTACGAGCGCGCTTACCAAACAGACCCAACGTCTGCATTTGGTGGCATCATCGCTTTCAACCGCGAGCTAGACGCAGCAACCGCTAAAGCGATTATCGATCGTCAATTCGTTGAAGTAATCATCGCACCTACCGTTAGTGCTGAAGCCTCTGCATTGGTAGCGGCTAAGCCAAACGTTCGTCTATTGGCATGTGGCCAATGGCCAGCTGAGCGCGTACCAAGCCTAAACTACAAGCGTGTAAACGGCGGCCTATTGGTACAAGACGAAGACCAAGGCATCATCACTGCTGACGACCTTAAAGTGGTTTCGGCTCGTGTACCTACTGAGCAAGAAATTCGCGACCTATTGTTCTGCTGGGACGTAGCCAAGTTCGTTAAATCTAACGCTATTGTTTACGCACGCGACGGTCAAACCATCGGTATCGGTGCAGGCCAAATGAGCCGCGTATACAGTGCACGTATCGCGGGTATTAAAGCGGCTGACGAAGGCCTAGAAGTTAAAGGTTCTGTTATGGCCTCTGACGCTTTCTTCCCATTCCGCGACGGTATCGACTCAGCTGCGGCTGCAGGCGTAAGCGCAGTGATTCAGCCGGGCGGCTCAATGCGCGACCAAGAAGTCATCGACGCAGCGAACGAACACGGCTTAGCCATGGTGTTCACCGGCATGCGCCACTTCCGCCACTAATTATATTTCGGCTTAGTGAGCCTTGCTCCTAAGCCGTTTTTATTTTACGTATTAGGTAATTAAAACATGAAAGTACTTGTTATTGGTTCTGGCGGCCGTGAGCACGCCCTCGCTTGGTCGGCAGCAAAAGACGAAAACGTCACTCAAGTATTTGTTGCACCGGGTAACGCTGCAACTGCCTCTGAGCCAGGTATGACCAACGTTGCAATTGGCGTTTCTGACCTTGAAGGCCTTAAAGCATTCGCACAAGAAAACGCAGTTGACCTTACGATTGTTGGCCCAGAGGCGCCACTCGTAGACGGCGTGGTAGACCTTTTCCAAGAAGCGGGTCTTCGCATCTTTGGCCCAACTGCCGGTGCTGCTCAGCTAGAAGGCTCAAAAGCTTTCACTAAAGACTTCCTAGACCGTCACCAAATCCCTACGGCGGCTTACGCTAACTTCACCGAAATCGACCCAGCCATCGCTTACGTACGTGAGCAAGGTGCTCCGATTGTTGTTAAGGCCGACGGTCTAGCAGCAGGTAAAGGTGTTATCGTTGCGATGACCCTTGAAGAAGCAGAAGAAGCGATTCGCGACATGTTGGCTGGCAACGCTTTTGGCGATGCAGGCAGCCGTGTTGTCATCGAAGAGTTTCTAACTGGTGAAGAAGCCTCTTACATCGTTATGGTAGATGGCGACAACGTGTTACCAATGGCCACCAGCCAAGACCACAAACGTGTAGGTAACGGCGACACTGGCCTAAACACAGGCGGCATGGGCGCTTACTCACCGGCTCCTGTTGTTACTGCTGAAATCGACGCAAAGATCATGGAACAAGTGATCATGCCAACGGTTGAAGGCATGAAGGCCGAAGGCAACGAATACACAGGTTTCTTGTACGCGGGCTTGATGATCGACGCTGAAGGCAACCCAAAAGTAATCGAATACAACTGCCGCTTTGGTGACCCTGAAACTCAGCCAATCATGCTTCGTTTGAAGTCTAGCCTTGTAGACCTATGCAACGCAGCTATCGACAAAAAGCTCGACGTCACCACGGCCGAGTGGGATGCGCGCATGGCTGTAGGTGTTGTAATGGCCGCTGGCGGTTACCCTGGCGATTACCCTAAAGGCGACGTCATCAGCTTGCCAAGCGAAACACCTGAAGGCACTAAAGTCTTCCACGCAGGCACTGCGCTTAACGAAGCAGGCGAAGTCGTGACTGCCGGTGGTCGTGTATTGTGTGCGACAGCAATGGGCGACACAGTGACCGACGCACAAAAACGTGCTTACGCTTTGGTTGATACTATCAGCTGGAAAGACGCTTACTTCCGTACCGACATCGCCTACCGCGCGATCGCTCGCGAAGAAGCCTAAAGCGCTTCTAAAAAGCCACCCTCGGGTGGCTTTTTTGCGCCTTTTATAAAACCTTGTAACACATCAGCCAACGTCTACGACCGGTTATAGATTCAGCCGTGCACTCTGACCTAAAGCATGGTTATAATGCGTTACATCTAATCTTAAGCCGTTGTAGTGTAAGGACATCATGGCCAATAACCCCTACTCATCACCCAAACGAAATTACATACCGTTTGCCGTAACCGCCGTTGTCGCCGGTGCACTTGGGTTTGGCCTAGCCTCATTTTTAACCCCTACCGCTGCCCCTAGCTATACCGCGGATTACAGCACCGCTCCTGTCGCAAAACAAGGCGACGAGTTTAGCGAGCGACTGGCACAAGCCAACGCGACCCTATCGGCAGGGCGCACCGAAGAAGCCAAAGCACAGCTTCTTGAGCTGAGCCAGCGTTACCCTAAACGCCCAGAGCCACTCAATAACTTGGCAACCATAGCCGCCAACGCGGCGGACTACGACCTTGCCATTAGCTACTTGCTTCAAGCAATTAATGGCCACCCAAGTTACCAAACGCTTTACAACAACCTCAAAGAGCTTCATTCCGCTCAAGCAGCCTTGGCTTACAGCAAAGCTCTAGGTTTAAGCGCAGACCACCAATCACCCCAGCTGGCCGTACTCGGCAATGATGCTTTACCCGCAGCTGTACAAGAGCCTGTGATCGCAGCCGTGGCTATTGGTCAGGTTGACGAGCCCTTACCAGCGCCTCAACCGGCAGAAGTGACACCGCAGCCCCCTGAGCCAGAGGTCACCGCCTCAGCACGGATGATCGAGCAAAGTGACGAGCGTGTCACCCTTGCGCTTAATTTACCTGTCGCCGCTGAGCCACCTGCGCCACCTACCATAACCGAAGCTGATGATGTGATTATTCAGGCACCGGCAGCTAACAGCGATTTGCCAACCGAAGCGCCACTGGATCTAGCCCAGCTTGATGCCCGTGACAACCTAGAGAGCGGTTACACCAATGTGCGTATCGACCCGAACGATTCGCGTACCATTGCATCGCTTGATAACACAGGTGCAAACCGAGAAGCACAGCTTGGCTTGGATCAAGCCTCAGTCGAAGCGCAGTTAGAGCAAGAAGACCTCGCCCTAGCAGTGACCTCTGAGCAAGTTGAAGCAGAAACAGCACGTGCCGAGGCGCTATTAGCCGCCATCGAGCAAGACACCAGCATCGTAGAGCCCAGTCCAAGCTTAAGCTTTGACCCAAGCGATCTAAACGAACAAGTGATCGCTCGTGTTAATGCTTGGGCCAATGCGTGGCAAAACCAACGCGTTAATGACTATATTGCCAGTTACATCGTTGGCTTTCGTCCTGCCGATGGTCGCAGCTACGAAAGCTGGAAAGCCCTACGAGAAAACCGTATCACTCGCCCAGATTTTATCGAAATCAACTTAAGTGATATGCAGGTAAATGCGATCTCTGACACCGAAGTAGTAGTAAACTTTGTGCAGGATTACCGTGCCAATAACTACCAAGACTCGGAGCGTAAGCAGCTAACCCTAATGCTGCGCAGCGGTGGTTGGAAAATCACTTCCGAAACCAACCTCTAGCACGAGTTTTTCTTAACTCTCTAGTCGCCCTGCCAGCGCCCTACGCCGTGATGTCTTAACCACATCGCGGCGTTTTTGTTTACGCGGCGCCATTTTGTGTACGCAAGCGCACGCGACTTTAAGTCTTGTCTTATTGGCTTTGTCATTAAAGTATCTTCTCACTCATTTAGGCTTCGCAACAAAGCTTATGGCGACACATGACGAGCACTTCCCCCCCCGCAACACTCATTGCGGAGCCTTTGTTTTAAAAACCGATATTGGGCAAAAGGAATGTAAGAAAGTGCTCTAGGTTGCACTACCAAGCGTAGGACACCTAAACCTGCTGCGGCACGTTTCAGTGTGTAGCAACGCTTCTGATTGATCTGAATTGGCGACTCGAGAAGAAAAATGACAAAGACCCCGCTTGCTGGCGAATACCCATTAAACAATGCTCCCGTGTCTTGGTTAAACCACACAAATCACACAGGTACAACGGCAGCCGTTGCTCAGCATTATTTTCGTTTTCGCCATAACCTTCGTACCGCAGAGGCCATCATCGCGGATATCAGTTATGACGAGCACTTTCAGCTTTTCGTTAACAAAGACGAGTCGGGGTTTTATTTGCAGGTAGGTGTTATTGGCTTTGATAACTACATCGCACCGAGTGAGCAAACTCAGCCTAAAATTGTTTATGGTCGCAAGTGGCGTATTGAGCCAGAGCTACCTAGCTCCGAGATCATTCAAACCGCCTACCTTGCCCTCGAAAAAGCACGAGAGCACGAAGTACGCGAACGCCTATGTTTACATCACAAAGGCACACGCACGACCCCTTTACACGGCCACCACGATATACCGCTCATGGCACACCTTCATCAACAAGACAGCGAGCGCTTTCAGCCCTCAACAGAGCTAACGCCGCGCGATGCCATGGCGCTCATCACCTACGACCACTGTCACTTTAGTGAAGTTAAAATAGAAGCATTAGGTAAGCATCAATGGCTTTGCCGAGTAGCAGTACACACAGGCGAGCAAACCTCGCTGCCCGAAATGCTCGCCCTTTGCGGCGATACGCTGCACTTTATCAGTCACGATAACACCGCCAACGGCATCATCGTCGCGCTGATGAATCAGCTGGTGCAGCTCAGTAAACAACACGTTGAAGAGAACTTTTGTTATCGAGGGTTTAACCGCTTTAGCCAAGCACACTCAGTTTTGGCTATTGGTGACTTGTCTTACAAAACACGCAAAGTTAGCCAAGCACAAGCGACACCTGGGTTTAAGCAGGCGTGGCAACAACTCAATCAAGAAGTGGATTTACAGCGAGTACCCCGTATCAACCCCACGGGTTATGGGTTAAAGCAAATGGCCTTTTTTAATCAACTTGGGCCACTCAAGGGCTTTGCACCCCTGATGCCGTTTTCAACTGTTTCATCGACGGCTTCTGCTAAGGAATACCGCGAGACGGGGCACCCTCGTAAGCAATTTTCCAACGATTATCTTCTAGCACCCAGTACTGGCGCTTAACCGACTTACCCTTGTAGTTGTTGCTTTTGTAATCTTGCTCAAAGGTGGCCACCATCAAACCTTGACGGTCTGGGTAACGGAACAAGCTCAAACCCGATAAGTCTACATCGATGTACTGCTTGTTGCCGTTCACTCGACGTTTATGGGCGGCAAAACGGTCAAAGTCCCAATCACCGTTTTTATAGTTTTGCGAATAATGGCCAAGGTAGGTTTCGGAATCTTTACTTTCCCAATCTACACGCCACTGCTCCACCAGCTGCTCATACTCTGTTTGCTGAGCAAGCCACTGGTCTTGCGAGATCCACTGAATATTCTTACCGACAATCACCGGTGTGTGCTTAATATTAACGAGATTGTCCAACTCGACAAAGTCAGGGTTACTCAGTGATATACAGCCTTCACTGGCGGCCGGAGGCCGGCTGTAGGTTTCAAACGGCGAACCATGTAGCCAGATGCCGTTGCCTGTTCGGCCTTCACGCTCATCCCAAACATTGGGGTAGTTGATAGGTAAAGCACCAGAGCCATAGCGCGGTGGTAATTGCGCATCGCTGAACCTACCTGTGACAAAATAAACACCCAACGGTGTTTTTAAGTCACCTTGGCGGTATTTATCCACACCGCCACGGCCATACGATGCGTAGTAATCTTTGATAAGGCGTGGCACACCGTTTTCGTTTTTAAATACAAATAAGCGGTGGCGCTCTACATCCATCACCACAGCGTATGTTTGCGCACTGGATAACTTAATAAGCGAAGCGGGAATAGTGCCGTTTTCAGGTCGGTCGGTTTCGATCTTAAGGCGGGCACGTGCCTCAGATAACAAGCCCTCAAGCTGCTTACCCGAAAACTCACCCTGTTGCCCTACGCCACGCATACCACCGGCCTGAGCCGCCAACAAATCGGCATAAATCAGCTGCGCAAGCCTAAAGTCAGGGCGCTGAGCTGTAAGCTTTTCAAGGTCTTTGAGGGCATCATCTACACGGTTTGCACTAATGTGATTAAGGCTGCTGAGTAAAAGCGCTTCGTTTTGTTGCGCATCACCACTCACGGGTGAATCCGCCCATCCAACAGAAGAAAACAACACACCTGCGACACAGGCCGCTAGCCACTTCTTTTTTGTCATTTGTTGAATCAACGTTTTGCTACCTTCATTAAAAAACCATGCATCAAGCACCTCGCCTTACCTACCCTAGGCAGGGCTCACTGTGCTCAAAAACACACCAGCAATATTCTAACCAATTATAGAAAAAAATGCGCCGCCGAAGGCGGTGATTACACCGTGCCAAATAAAAAGTAGCAACGGCCTAGACGACAAATACTAGCCACTCTCATTTTTGTGCACCTGCGTAAAAAAGTACTAGTTAATACTTTTGCTCTCTATGCAATGCCAATAAATGGTGGTAAAACAAAAACTAACACTGCGCATTAAGCTTTATCGGCTCTCTATAAATAATGCGTATTTAGTTTAGCAGCACCAAAAATATCGCACGTTATATCGCACCTTTTAGCCTTGCAGCTTAGTCTGTAAAACGACCTTATTCTTACGCGCTTACCCTACCTTACAGGGCCTGCGCATAGCGACCGCAACACCTTATCGGTATCACCATTTAACGGCATCACTGGCTTATCAGCATTTAACGATAAAGAAAGAAATTCCGTACCGGTACGACAGATAAAGTAATCCAATAGGCGGCCAGCGCCTTTATAACTTTATGTAGTGCTTAAACTGACCAAGAAAGTAGAAGCGATACAAATTTCACCATTTTTCTATATGCCTCGGCGATGTGAACTACACTGATATCGAGACCATATAAACATCAGGGCAATCGAAGGAACTGTTTCTCACACCACAGCTAAGCTGTTGACAACGGATTTAGAATCTCAGGAAGGTGACCACATGAGCATTTTTGAGCACTATCAATCTCGTTACACATCGACAAAGCAAGAAGAAATGTCGCTCACAGAGTACCTCGAACTGTGCAAAAGTGACCCAACCACCTACATGGATGCAGCGGAGCGTATGCTGCAGGCCATTGGCGAGCCTGAAGTCATCGACACCTCTCGTGACCCGCGCGCCAGTCGTATTTTTTCTAACAAGCTGATCAAGCGCTACCCTGCCTTTAGTGAGTTTTACGGGATGGAAGAGGCCATCGAAAGCATTGTCGCCTACTTTAAGCACGCAGCGCAGGGCCTCGAAGAAAGCAAACAGATTCTTTACCTCCTTGGCCCAGTGGGCGGCGGTAAGTCCTCCCTTGCCGAGCGCCTTAAATACCTGATGCAAAAGGTACCGTTTTACGCGATTAAGGGCTCACCTGTGTTCGAGTCGCCCCTAAACCTATTTAACCCAGCCGAAGACGGCCAGATCTTAGAAGAAGATTTTGGCATTCCTAAACGCTACCTCAAGGGCATTATGTCGCCTTGGGCAGTGAAGCGTTTGCACGAATACGGCGGCGATATCTCTAAATTCCGAGTGGTGCGTTTATATCCTTCCATCTCAGATCAAATCGCCATTGCCAAAACAGAGCCAGGCGACGAGAACAACCAAGATATCTCGGCACTTGTGGGTAAAGTAGATATTCGCCAACTTGAAGAATTCGCACAAAACGACGCCGATGCTTACAGCTACTCAGGTGCCCTATGTCGTGCCAACCAAGGCATGATGGAGTTCGTCGAAATGTTTAAGGCACCTATCAAGGTGCTGCACCCACTGTTAACGGCAACTCAAGAAGGCAACTACAACAGTACCGAAGGCATGGGTGCCATTCCGTTCGACGGCGTAATTATGGCCCACTCCAACGAGTCTGAGTGGCAAACCTTCAAAAACAACAAAACTAACGAGGCCTTTATCGACCGGGTTTACACCGTTAAAGTGCCTTACTGTACCCGCGTCTCTGAAGAGATTAGCATCTACGAAAAACTACTAGAGCACAGCTCTTTGGCCAGCGCGCCTTGTGCGCCTGATACCCTTAATATGCTGGCGCAGTTCACTACGCTTTCGCGTATTAAAGAGCCAGAGAACTCTAGTATCTATTCTAAGATGCGTATCTACGATGGCCAAAACCTCAAGGATACGGATCCAAAAGCCAAGTCCTTGCAAGAGTACAAAGACGCGGCGGGTGTCGACGAGGGCATGACAGGTCTTTCGACTCGCTTTGCCTTCAAGATTTTGTCTAAGGTCTTTAACTTCGACTCCACCGAAGTATCGGCAAACCCTGTGCACCTGCTGTACGTGCTCGAAAAAGAAATCGAGCAGCAGCAGTTCCCAACAGAAGTGCAAGAGCGCTACATCGGCTACCTAAAAGAGTACATCGCCCCCAAATACATCGAATTTTTGGGTAAAGAAATTCAAACCGCGTACCTAGAGTCTTACTCTGAGTACGGCCAGAATATCTTTGACCGCTATGTCACTTACGCCGACTTCTGGATTCAAGACCAAGAATACCGCGACCCAGAAACGGGCGACATTCTTAACCGCCAGAGCATTAGCGAAGAGCTCGAAAAAATCGAGAAGCCTGCGGGTATCAGTAACCCTAAAGACTTCCGACACGAAATCGTCAACTTTGTGTTGCGAGCCCGTGCCAATAACGGCGGCAAAAACCCTGTGTGGAGCAGCTACGAAAAAATGCGCTCTGTTATAGAGAAGAAAATGTTCTCTAACACCGAAGACCTCTTACCTGTTATTTCGTTCAACGCAAAAGCCTCTAGCGATGAGCAAAACAAACATGGCGAGTTTGTAAAACGCATGGTTGAGCGCGGCTACACCGAGAAACAAGTGCGCTTGCTTTCTGAGTGGTACATTCGCGTACGTAAATCGCAATAACCACTCTCTTCGCAACGGGTGCCTCCCTGCTTAAGCGGGGAGGCCCTATTCCAGAACATGCACACCAAGAGGAGCGAGTATGAGCTACATCATAGATCGCCGTGCCAATGGAAAGAAAAAGAGTACCGTTAACCGCCAGCGCTTTTTAAAGCGCTACAAAGCACACATCAAAGAAGCGGTAGAAGAAGCCGTAAACAGTCGCTCTATCACTGATATGGACCGTGGTGGCCAAGTCACCATTCCAAGAAAAGATATTTCTGAGCCTGTGTTCCATCACGGTAACGCCGGTATTCGTTCAAAAGTTTTCCCGGGTAACAAAGAGTTTAACACCGGCGACGAGTTTCAACGCCCAAACGGCGGTGGCGGTTCTGGCTCCGGCGAAGGCAAAGCCAGTAACCAAGGCGAAGGGGAAGACGAATTTAGCTTTCAGATTAGCCAAGAAGAGTTTTTAGACTTTATGTTTGAAGACTTAGAGCTCCCTAACCTCGTCAAAAAACAGCTAAAAAGCAGCGTAGAGTTTGAACGTAAACGCGCAGGCTTTACCACCGCAGGCTCGCCTGAAAAGATTAACGTCATCCGTTCACTGCGCTCCGCTCAAGCTCGTCGCACCGCACTTTCGGGCAAAGAACGTCGTCAAATTCGCGCCCTCTACAACGAAATTGAGGGACTCAAAAAGCGCCTTCCCGACGAAGAAGCCGAAAGCCAAATTGCAGCGCTGCGCGACGAAATTAAAACCCTCAAAGAAAGCATGAAGCGAGTACCGTGGATTGATGACTTTGATATTCGTTACAACAACAGCGTCAAAATTCCCCTTCCCTCAAGTAAAGCGGTGATGTTTTGTGTGATGGACGTGTCCGGCTCGATGACACAAACCATCAAAGACATCGCAAAACGCTTTTTTGTGTTGCTGTATATGTTTTTAACTCGCAACTACAAGCAAATTGACGTGGTGTTTGTACGTCACCATACCCACGCCAAAGAGGTGGATGAGCAAGAGTTCTTTTACTCCCGCGAGACTGGCGGCACCATTGTTTCAAGCGCCCTGAACATGACCGCGGATATTATCGCCGAGCGTTACCCTGCCAGCGATTGGAACATCTATGTGGCACAAGCATCCGACGGCGACAACTGGGACGGCGACTCTAATATCTGTCACAAGGTGCTTGATGAGCGAATTCTGCCTTTTGTGCAGTACTTCTCTTATGTGGAAATTACCACGGGGCCGCACCAAAACCTCTGGGTCGAGTACGAAAGTGTGCAATCGGCATGGGCCGATACCTTTGCCATGCAGCAAATCAAGTCGGCTGCCGATATTTACGGCGTGTTCCGAGCCTTGTTTGAGAAGAAAACGGAGGCGGCACAATGAGTAAAAACAGCCCTATCTCCACCGGATCAGAGTGGACCTTTGAGTTAATTCAGGCCTACGACAAAGCCATTGCCGAAGCAGCTGCACGCCATGGCTTAGACACTTACCCAAACCAAATTGAGATCATTACCTCCGAACAAATGATGGATGCCTACTCGTCTGTGGGTATGCCACTCAACTACAACCATTGGTCGTTTGGTAAACAATTTGTCGAAACCGATCAAAACTATAAGCGCGGCCGCATGGGTCTTGCTTACGAAATTGTGATCAACTCTGACCCGTGTATCGCCTATCTAATGGAAGAAAACACCATGGCGATGCAGGCCTTGGTAATCGCCCATGCGTGTTACGGCCACAACTCGTTCTTTAAAGGTAATTACCTGTTTCGAACTTGGACAGACGCCTCTGCCATTATTGACTACCTACTGTTCGCAAAAAACTACATCACTAAATGCGAGGAGCGTTACGGCGTAGAGCAAGTGGAGCAAACACTCGACTCTTGCCACGCCTTAATGAATTACGGCGTCAACCGCTACAAACGCCCCCCCGCAATGACCGCTGAGCAGGAACGGGCGCGCCAGCAAGAGCGCGAAGACTATATTCAAAAGCACTTAAACGACTTGTGGAGTACGATTCCGCGTTCTGATAAGTCCTCTGAACCTGTGGAGGTACATTACCCCGCAGAGCCTGAAGAAAACATCCTGTACTTTATTGAAAAAAACGCGCCCTTGTTAGAGCCTTGGCAGCGTGAGGTTGTCCGTATAGTGCGTAAAATTTCGCAGTATTTTTACCCACAGAAGCAAACCCAAGTAATGAACGAAGGCTGGGCAACCTTCTGGCACTACACCTTGCTATACGACTTGCACGAGCAAGGGTTAGTCACTGATGGTTTAATGATGGAGGTGCTGCATTCTCACTCTAGCGTGATTTTTCAGCCCGACTTTGACCACCCTTACTTTAGCGGCATCAACCCTTACACCCTCGGCTTTAAGATGATGACCGAAATTAAGCGTATTTGCGAAGAGCCCACCGACGAGGACCGAGAATGGTTCCCCGACTTGGTAGACCGCCCTTGGCATGAGGTGCTTGACGACGCCATGCGTAACTACAAAGACGAGAGCTTTATCCAGCAGTTTTTGTCGCCGCGACTAATTCGGGAGCTCAAGCTCTTTACCATTCTCGACGACAGTAAAGTCTCTACTCTTAAGGTATCTTCTATTCACAACGAAGCGGGCTATCGACAAGTACGCGAGGACCTTGCAGCACAATACAACCTAGGAAACCGAGAGCCTAATATTCAGGTTTACAATGTGAATGTTCGAGGTGATCGCTCGCTGACCTTACGCCACTACATGCACAACGACCAGCCCTTAGGTGAGTCTACCGATGAGGTACTTAAACACGTACACCGGTTATGGGGGTTCCCTGTGCACTTGGAGTCAGTAGATCAAAACAACGAAGTGATGGGCCGCTTTCAGTGCCCGCCCGTCCCTGCCGAGCAAGGTGCCGACGCCTATACCCTGCCCGACCCGCCAAGCTATATCTAGGGCCGTAAATACAGCCTTCATTCGAGTATCATCAAAAGAGGGGCAACCCTCTTTTTTTTGGCCAATATCGCTAGCCATTTTCGTCGCGACTTACCCAAAAGCTAAGCCTTCGCCTGCAAAAACACAGGATGTCTCGACCCACCGAAATCACTCCCTTATACTAAAACGCATTGGGTACCTTCATTGGTTAGAGTAGACCAAAAGGGTGCTGTTTCTTTTTCGGAGAACCGTTAGAGGCTTGTGATGGATTGTTTGTTTTGTAAGATTGTAGCTGGCGATATTCCTGCCACCAAAGTATTCGAAGACGACGACGTAGTCGCGTTTAACGACATTAGCCCTGCGGCGCCACATCACTATCTAGTGATTCCTAAAAAGCACATTTCGACACTAAACGATTTAACCCCTGAAGACGACGCTATCACAGGCAAAATGTTGCGCACCGCCGCACAGATCGCCCAAGATAAAGGCTTTGCAGAGGCTGGTTACCGCACTGTATTTAACTGTAACCAAGACGGCGGCCAAACCGTTTACCACATTCACCTGCATGTTTTGGCAGGCCAAACCTTAGGCTGGCCCCCGTTTACCGATAAAGCAAAACCGGTTTAAAAGCCAAACATACACGGCAAAAAAGAGCCCCCTTCACTTGGGTAATACCAAGTGAAGGGGGCTCTTTTGTTTTATTAGCGCTTATATAGCCCCATAAGACTTACTTAGCCGCGATCTAACAGCTCGCGTAGGTCAATCAAAGCAGCATTCGCACGGGAGATGTAGTTAGCCATAACCAAGGAGTGGTTAGCGAACAAGCCAAAGCCACCGCCGTTCAATATCACGGGGCTCCATACAGTGTCTTGTGTTGCTTCGAGCTCACGAATAATTTGCTGTACGCTCACCGCCGCATTTTTTTGCGCCAACACAGGTGCAAAATCTTGCTCAATGGCTTTTAGGATATGTAACAGCGCGTAGGTCGCACCACGAGCTTCAAAGAAGACATCGTCAATTTCAGTCCAAGGGGTTTTAACCAGCTGAACGCCGCTTGCCGCTGTTGACTGGCTCGCAGCCGCTTCGCCGGCCAAGTCAGTATTAATACGCTCTTGGCCAACACTTGCGCTTAAACGCTGAGACAAGCTACCTAGACGAGTTTGCACATCAGCCAACCAGTTACTTAGGTTATCGGCGCGAGCGTAAAACTGAGCATCACCTTGTGCTGGGTCAGCCAGCGCAGTCCAGTATTCAGCCAAGGCATCACGGCCTTCTTGATACTGAGATTCAGATGAAGGCAGCCACCAGCTATTAGAGTCAAAGTGAAACTGTGGCTCAGCGGTTGTTAGCGCAAGGTTTTCGACAGACTGCGACTGAGAGCGGCTAAAGTCTTTACGCAAAGCGCGGCTAAGATCTCGAACCTGTACCAAAACACCAAATTCCCAGTGCTTGATATTGTCTAACACCAAACCCGGTGGCAGTCGATCATTACTAATGTAGCCACCTGGCTTGTTCAACAGGTCCGAAACTAAGTGATCGACTGTGTAAATCGTGGTGTAACCCGTCACACGTTGTACACCTTTTGCTTGCGCGTCTGCCTCAGCTAATGCCCTAGGCTCAAAGCTGTCGGGTGTTTGGCTCCAGTAGATACCCACAGGGACACACGCCACAAGGTAAAGCAAAAACGCAAACACACCACCACGTACCCACTTACCGCCAGGTGTGGCATCCCAAAAGTCTACTGCCCAGTCTATGATTCGTCCCACGGGTTACTCCTGCACATCCACTCAATGGTTTTATTATGCTACAGAAGCGCTTTTAGCACACCTAAACAAACTAACTAAGTGTTCTAAATTGTGCGACTAACGCATTAAGTTCCTCAATTTCTCTACGAATTTCTTCAGTAGACTGGCTCACCCGATCCGTATCGTCCCGCGTACCGCTGGCAATCGACGAAATATTCACCAAACGACGATCGATATCCTCTGCCACCTCTTTTTGCTCAACCGACGATGTTGAAATTTGGTTGTTCATTTGTGAAATAGTTTCGGTGGATGCAATGATTTGATTCAAGGCATCAGCCGCTCTAGCCGAAAGCTCGCTACTTTGTTGTGCCAGCTTGGTGCTCTCGACCATGGAGGTGACTGCAGTTTGAGCCTTGCCCTGCAACCGCTCTACAAGGTCTTGGATTTGGTGTGTGGACTCTTGTGTACGCTGCGCCAGCGTCCGTACCTCATCTGCTACCACCGCAAAGCCTCGCCCTTGTTCACCTGCCCGCGCTGCCTCAATGGCAGCGTTTAGCGCCAATAGGTTAGTTTGCTCGGCAATTTCGTTAATAACGGAGGTAACTTGGTCAACCGCTTGGGTTTCCGCCTCTAGCTCAGACAAGGTTGTGGCGGTGGTATTAATTCGCTGCAGCATATCTTGTGCAAAGACCTCAGACTGCTTCACTACATTACCTCCCGAGCGAGCTTGTGAGTCGGCCTCATTAGCAGCCGCCGCCGCTTGCTCAGCATTTTGCGCGACTACCTGTACGGTATGGGCCATTTCGGTAACAGCCGCCGCGACTTGCTCGATGTCGGCATATTGGCGCTGAACACCGGTTTGACTCGCCTCAATCGCACCGGTCACATTATTTACATGCTGATTGGTAGAGCGAGCCGCTGCCTGTACGTTTTTAATCACTTGCCCCACACTGTCTAACATTTGGTTAAAGCCTCAATAGAGGCTGCCTACTTCGTTATCAGAGTGTTCAACCTTAAACCGGTGAGAAAAGTCTCCTTGCCCCACACGTTTCATCTCAGACTCAAGTGAAGCCAAGGTTTTCATCACGGTTGCCTGACCGTAAACACGCCCAATCAAAATCAAAAACACCATTAAAATGACACAAGCAAACGCTATGATAAGCTGGCTTTGCATTTTGGCAGACGCCTTGCCTGCCATCATTTGAACGGCTTTGTTCATTTCAACTAGTACAACCACGGATTGGTCTTGAAGAGCAGATAAAGCATCCACATTGTGGTCTTTAACGTAGGTTTCGATATTCGTTTTGTAGGCCTTCCAGTACCCCTCGACTTTGTAAAGCTGTTCTAAGATCTGTGGGTCAGTCACTGCGCTCACGCCTAAACTGTCGTTACCTTCAAGTAGGCTTTTGTGAGAGCTTTCGAATAACTTTATTGTTTTTTGCATGGCCTGCTGGTCACTTAAGCCCTGCTCAGCCAGCATGGCCTCTTTTGCAACTCGTTGGCTTAACATGCGCTGACGGCCCGCGATATCAATGGCTTGGGGGGATATAGAAAGGCTCAGATAAAGTGACGCACCTGAAGCCATGGACAGCCCAAGAATCACCAAAAACGACACAAAAAATTGAGTATTTAAACTCGTAAACCCAACGACTCTCATCGTTTTGTCAATTAGCTTAGCCAGCGCCAACATAAATTTAGATCTCCTGTCCTGTGGCTTAAACCTTCTTTAGATTACCGCTTGACTAAGTTTCAATTACTTAGTCGAGTTCTCTGAAATGAGTGAGTAATCTAAGGCCTAAGATACAGCGTAGAAAACCTTTGGGGTTTTGCCAGTGAGAATTCTTCCTAAATTGATTTAAAGCGACTATGCTTAATTGTGCAGCGCAACAAAATCGACAATTTTGTACCTTTTTGTATCAAGGACCTCTGAAATGGCCACCTCTGACCGCTCCCAACACCAGCTTGATAAACTCATCGCTAAAGCAATTGATGCTCGCCCCGTCACCACTGCCGTTGTTCACCCCGTAGACCACAATAGTTTAGTAGGTGCTATCGAGGCAAAAAACAAAGGGTTGATCGAACCGGTACTCGTCGGACCAAAAGAAAAGATTTTAGCCCAAGCCAAAGAAAGCGAGCTTTCCCTTGAGGGTATAGAGATCATTGAAGTTGCCCACAGTCACGAGGCCGCCACAAAGGCGTGCCAGTTGGCAAAAGAAAGTCGTGTTGAATGCATTATGAAGGGCGGCCTATCCAGCGGAGAGCTGCTCAGTGCCATTGTGAGCCGCAGCTCGGGTATTCGAACCGAGCGTCGCTTATCGCACGCCTTTGTATTTGACATCCCGCAATACCACAAGCCGCTGATTATTTGCGATGCCGCGATCAATATTCAGCCCGACCTAGACACCAAGCGCGATATCATTCAAAACGCCATCGACCTTTGCAGGGCTCTAGGAACCGCCACACCCAAGGTGGCGATTTTGGCTGCGATTGAAAAGGTAAAAGCCTCTATGCCGAGTACGATTGATGCTGCGGCCTTGTGTAAAATGGCCGATCGAGGCCAAATTAAAAATGGCATCTTAGACGGCCCGCTGGCGTTTGATAACGCCATTTCGTTGCAAGCCGCGGTGGATAAACATATTGAATCCCCTGTGTCTGGCGAGGCAGATATCCTGATTGCGCCAGACTTAGAAGCAGCTAATATGTTGGCAAAACAGCTGATGTATCTTGCCAATGCGACGTCGGCAGGTATCGCCTTGGGAGCAAAAGTACCGGTAATTCTCACCAGCCGCTCAGAAACCGGGCCCGCGCGTTTAGCCTCATGTGCTCTGGCTTCCCATCTCGTCCACCAACATACATTGGCAGCAAAAGACTAAGAGGAAGGTTGCGATGACAACCCAAGCCATACTGACACTCAATGGCGGTTCATCTAGCTTAAAAGCAGCGCTCTTTGCCAGCACTTCAGGCCAACCTTTGGACCGGCTCTGCTCTGTACACATATCCGCCATAGGCGGCGATAGCCAGTGCCGGTTAGAAATACCGTCCAAACAGTTTGATCAGTACTATGCCCTCGACTTACCCAAAGGGAAAGCCGCTTACGAAGCCGGACTGAATCACGTTCAGCAATGTATAAACGAGCACTTTCCAGATGTGACTGTTGGCGCGCTAGGCCATCGCGTTGTCCACGGAGGCAACCTAACCGAAACCACCGAAATCGACGCCAAAACGCTGGCCTACCTCACGGAGCTCACTCCCCTTGCGCCTCTTCATCAGGGCGCAAATCTCGCACTGTTTAATGCCAGCACCCAGTGTTGGCCCAAAGCTACACACCTCGCCTGCTGCGACACCTTTTTTCATGCCAGCCAACCCAAAATTGAGCAAGCTTACGCGATTCCTGACAGCTGGTTTCAAAAAGGTGTGCGACGCTACGGCTTCCACGGTCTGTCTTACGGTTATATCGCCTCTCAACTCGAGGCCTTAGGCACTCTAAATCAAAAAACAGTGGTGGCGCATTTAGGCGCGGGGGCCAGCTTGTGTGCACTCCAACACGGAAAGTCCGTCGCCTCAACCATGGGGTTTACCGCCACCGACGGCATTCCCATGGCGACACGTAGTGGTGCCATCGACCCGGGTGTGTTGCTATTTTTAGAGCGGCATCACCAAATGTCTGCGAGTGATATCGAAACCCTGCTCAATAAAGAAAGCGGGCTACTGGGGCTATCCGGCATTTCAGGTGATATTCGTGAACTGCATGTGAGTCAGGACCCAAAAGCCGCTTTTGCCATTGAGCTATTTTGCTATCGCATTGCTTCAGAGGTAGCTCGCCTCAGTGGCGCAATTGAAGGCCTAGAGCAGCTCGTATTTACTGCGGGTATTGGCGAACACGATGCTCAGGTAAGGGCAAAGGTTGTGAATCGCTGTGCGTGGCTAGGCGCGACACTTGAAGAGCAGAGAAACAATGAAGGCAACGCTGTTATTTCGACAGAAAGCTCGCCCGTCACAGTTAGAGTTATCCCTACCGATGAAGAAGCCTATATGGCGGCTGAGGTTTCGGCTTATTTGGCATAAGCCGAAGAGGTGTTAAAAAGAGTGGCACAAGCATACAGCCCGTGCCGTTCTCTTGTATTCTATTAAGCGTTAGCGCGCTGGCGGACTACTTCGAACAAGCAAACACCTGTCGCAACCGACACGTTCAAGCTACTCACCTCGCCCGCCATCGGGATACGTACCAACTGGTCACAATGTTCACGAGTCAAACGGCGCATACCCTTACCTTCAGCGCCCATCACCAAGGCGGTCGGACCTGAAAGGTTAGCATCAAACACATCTAGCTCGGTTTCACCGGCTGTGCCTGTTATCCAAACACCTAGGTCTTGTAACTGCTTAAGCGTGCGTGACAGGTTAGTGACCTGAATGTAAGGCACAACTTCTGCTGCACCACAGGCCACTTTAGCAACCGTTGCATTTAAAGGTGCAGACTTGTCTTTTGGCGCTATCACCGCATGTACCCCTGCGGCATCCGCAGTACGAATACAGGCTCCCAAGTTATGTGGGTCTGTTACACCGTCTAGCACCAAAAACAATGCCTGTGAGCCTGCAGCCTCTACGATACCTTTTAGCGCAGACTCAGGAGTGGTTTGCAGCCCTTTTACCACCAGTACAACGCCTTGGTGGTTTGCTCCGTCACTCAAGTCGTCTAACGCTTGTTTGGCTTTGTACTGCACCGTCAGCCCGAGTGCATCTGCTTTGGCCAAAGTCTCGGCAAGACGCTCATCGTGGCGACCTTTTTGAACCAATAGCTTAATGGCTCGGTCACCGCGAAGTTTTAGGGCTGAGTTAATGGCGTGAAAGCCAAATATCGTATCGTTTTGCATTCAGTTACCTTGTGCCTACCCAATCACCTGCCTGCTCTTTTACCAAAGCAGCCATCAGGTTAATAAAGGCAGGGTCATCGTTAAGAGCGGGAATATATTGATAATCTTCGCCGCCGGCTTCTTTAAAGACATCGCAGTTTTCCACCGCAATTTCTTCGAGTGTTTCTAAACAGTCGGCCGAAAAAGCAGGGCACGCAATGCGCAGAGATTTTACACCCTGCGCTGGTAGTTTCTCTAATGTTTTATCGGTGTAAGGCTGCATCCACTCGGCTGGCCCAAAACGCGACTGAAATGTAGTCATCCACGCTTGGTCGGGTAATCCCATGGCTTTGGCCAATAGCTCAGACGTGTGATGGCACTGTTTCGGATAAGGGTCGCCTTTATCTGCGTACTCTTTAGGTATGCCGTGGTAAGACAATACCAGCTTATCTCCCTGCCCATGTTCAGTGAAGTAGCTAGACATGTGGGCCGACAAAGCGTCAATGTACGCAGGGTGATCGTAATATTGCTTAACGATACGGATATCCATCACTTCGCGCTGCGCAAGCTGATACTTGGCTACTTGGTCGTAAATCGGTGCTGTGGTGGTGGCAGAGTACTGCGGGTACATCGGGATGACCAATACTTGCTTAAAACCCGTGCGCTGTAGGTCAGCCAACAAGTGTGAAAAGCTTGGTTTACCATAGGTCATAGCCGCAAAGACCTCCGGACTATGCTCGCCCAAGTCCGCTTGTAGCTGTAGCTTAAGCGCCGCCACTTGGCGATTGAGGATATTGCGCATTGGCGAGTCATCCTCCCAAATGGTCGAGTAGGCATGGGCAACCCGTTTAGGGCGAATGTTCAGCACAATCCCCTTAAGCACCATCAACCACAACCACCGCCTTGGGCCTTTGCCTTCCACGACACGTGCATCTGACAAAAACTCGTTGAGGTAGCGCTTCACCGCACCGGGTGTAGCCTCATCCGGTGTTCCCAAGTTCGCTAAGATAATTGCCGTTTTTTGCTGCCTAGACATGAGCGCTCCTCGTTCATTTAAGAGGCCATTATACGTGAGTTTAAGAAATTTAGTTTGCTGTTTAACCTTGTAAATAAAGGGCTAAATCAACACACCACTCCCTACTTCGGTAAATAGCAGGCATAAAAAAAGCTGCACAAGGCAGCTTTTTAACATGTGACTTAACGAGGCTAAATATTAACCTTCTAGGCCAGCAAATACCGCATCACGGATATCATTCACGCTACCAACGCCTGGTACGTAAACGTATTTTGGTGCACCTTCGCTACCTGTTTCAGCCCAGCCTTTGTAGTAGCTGATAAGTGGCTCAGTTTGCTCGTGGTAAACACCCAAACGTAGACGAACAGTATCTTCTTTGTCGTCTTCACGTTGAACAAGCTCTTCGCCTGTTACGTCGTCTTTGCCTTCTTCTTTAGGTGGATTGAAGACAACGTGGTAAGTACGACCCGAACCAGGGTGCACACGACGACCGCTCATACGTTTGATGATTTCTTCATCGGCAACGTCAATTTCAACAACTGCGTCAATGGGTACGCCAGCGTCTTTTAGTGCGTCTGCTTGAGGGATGGTACGTGGGAAACCATCAAACAAGAAACCATTCGCACAATCGTCTTCAGCGATACGCTCTTTTACAAGACCTATGATAATGTCGTCAGACACTAGCTCGCCCGCGTCCATTACTGCTTTAGCTTTTACGCCGAGAGGGGTTCCCGCTTTAACCGCCGCACGCAACATGTCGCCCGTTGAAATTTGTGGAATGCCGAACTTCTCCGTAATGTACTGCGCTTGAGTACCTTTACCGGCGCCAGGTGCGCCAAGAAGAATGATACGCATACAGGACAACTCCTAGTTTTAACTTATTAAAATCGTGTTTTAGCCTCGACTCTTAAAGGAGGAAGCCGTTTTTATTTTTCGTGAGACTAAACAATAACCCAATCTCTTGCTAAGCCACCTTAGCACGATGATTACAGCCCACCATTCGACATTAGAACTACTCAGCCTAAACGGACATTGCACTTGCTGCAACCCTACAAAAAATTCTGGCCCTTTTTATCGGGCCAGAAAGCATACGCGAAATCACTAGGGGGCTTCAACCCTAACCCGTATTTCGCATACCCGCAGAGATACCTGCCATCGTCACCATCAAGGCTTGCTCCAAACGTTCATCTGGGCAATTGCGATCTCGGTCTAATAGTTCCGTTTGTAAATAGTGCAAAGGATCTATATAAGGATTACGCACTTCGATGGACTGTTTGATGACGGGGTTATCCACCAGCAACTCGTCGTTACCTTTCAGCTCTTTGACACGAGCAATGGCAACCGACAAGCGCTCTCGCAATGATGCGCCCAAACCATGTAAGCTTGGGTCGACGAGATGACGCTCATAAAAAGCGGCAATATTGCCATCACTTTTCGCTAGCACCATTTCGAGCATGTTGAGGTAAGAGGTAAAGAAAGGCCACTTATCATACATTTCTTGAAGTAACCCGCTCTCACCATCCTCAATCGCTTTATCCAGCGCCGTTTCTGATCCAAGCCAAGCAGGCAACATCAAACGAATTTGAGTCCATGCAAAAATCCATGGAATCGCACGTAAGCTTTCCACCCCGCCATCTTGGCGACGCTTCGCTGGACGCGAGCCCAAAGGTAGCTTAGCCAGCTCTTGCTCTGGTGTTGCCGAACGGAAGTAAGGAACAAATTGGTCGTTTTCGCGCACGATACCTCGGTAAGCAGTAAAGCCGACCTTGGACATTTTTTCCATTTGCTCGCGCCATGGCGCTTCAGGCTCTGGTGAAGGTGCCAAAGTAGCCTTAAGCACAGCGCCCACATACAGCTCCATATTACGAACAGCGATCTCAGGAATACCAAACTTAAAGCGAATCATTTCGCCCTGCTCGGTCACTCGCAAGCTGCCCTGAACGGAGCCCGGTGGCTGCGCCAAAATCGCGGTATGGCTTGGGCCGCCTCCACGACCCACAGTGCCGCCTCGGCCGTGGAATAAGGTTAGGTGCACACCATGCTTCTTACATAAATTGGTTAACGCTTCTTGCGCTTTAAACTGGCCCCAAGCGGCGGCGAGCTGGCCCGCATCTTTAGATGAGTCAGAGTAACCAATCATCACCTCTTGGTGGCCACCACAGTACTGTTTGTACCAAGGCACTGATAACAATGCTTCGATACACGCTTCTGCGTTGTCGAGATCGGCAAGGGTTTCAAATAACGGCGCAACCGGAATGTTGTATTTAATGCCCTGCTCTTTGAGCAGCAAAATGACACTCAACACATCCGAAGGCGAGCTAGCCATAGAGATAACGTAAGACGACAAGCTACTCTGTGGCGTCTGAGCCACCACTTTGCAGGTGTCGAGCACTTCTTGAACTTCGGCGCTAGGTTGCCAGTTGTGTGGAAACAGCGGACGGCGGTCTTGAAGCTCTTTTAATAAAAAGCTTTGCTTACCTTCCTCACTCCAGCCACTGTAGGCACCCAAGCCATAAAACTGAGACAGTTCATCAAATACTTGTGCGTGGCGATCGGCATTTTGACGAACATCCAAGCGCACCAGCGACAGACCAAAGCAGGCCACACGGCGAATAATATCTTCGAGAGTCCCCTCAGCAATAATGGACATGCCTGTGTCGTTTAACGAACGATGGCAAAGCATCAAGGGTTCAAGCAGCTCTTGGGTATCTTGATAGACCGCAGCATTGGCTGGCGTTAAATCACCCTTAAGACAGTCGGCCAACCATGCTTTGGTGGCTTTTAGGCGCTGACGCATTTCACCCAAAATGGCGCGATAAGGTTCAGCACAGCCGCTGCCCACTTCGGCCATAAGCTCAGGTGAGCCTTTAAACATGGATAACTCTGCACGCAGGGCATCAATGTCTTTGTAGTAAAGGTCGGCTGCCACCCAACGAGAAAGTAACAACACTTCTTTGGTGACTTTAGCCGTCACATTTGGGTTACCGTCACGGTCGCCCCCCATCCAAGATGAAAAGCGCAGCGGCGCTGCATGGAGAGGTAAGCCCACACCTAAGCTGCTTTGTAGCTGCTGATCGATACCGCGAACAAAGTCTGGAACGGCTTTCCACAGGGAGTTTTCGATGACAGCAAAGCCCCAGCGAGCTTCTTCCACTGGTGTCGGGCGCTGCTTACGAATTTCGTCAGTGTGCCAAATTTGGCTAATCAATTCGTCCAAACGATGGTTAGCAGACTTACCAAGATCAAGCTGCTTTAGGCAGTCGGCAATACCGTCGTATTTTTGAATTAAGGTACGGCGATTCACCTCAGTCGGGTGCGCCGTTAACACCAAATCAACGTTCATCGTTGCTAGGGTGTTTGCAATGGTTTCAGGGGATTGGCCTTGCTCTTTTAGCTGAACAATAAGCTGAGTAAAGCTATCGTCATGGGATTCATAGTGACGACGCACCCGGTGGTGCTCTTCAGCAATGTTGGCGAGGTTAAGGAATTGGGTAAACGCACGGGCAATCGGCAAGACTTCATCGTCTCCGAGGCCATGCAGTACGTCGATTAGCTGCTCTACACTCTCATCAGGGGAGGTTCTGGCGGCTTTGGCCAGATGCCGAACTTGCTCAACCTTTTCTAAAAACTCTTCGCCTAGGTCGGCTTTCATTACATCGCCTAGACTTTGTCCCAACATGCGAACATCGTCGCGTAGGTCTTCGTGCAAGTTGGTCATAAGTTCTCCTTTAATCACAACATGATCACTATCAACCATAGCCCGTTTACGGGCATATTTCATCCTTTAAACTACGAAAACCTCGGCTTTTTGGGCAGTTTTTGTGCTATTTTTTGAAAGAAAATTCAAAAATTGTAGTAAGTTAACAACAGCTTAGGCTTTGTTTAGTTTTTCTTGCGCTTTTGCCTCATCCCAAAAGGCATCGAGCTCGGCAAGTGAGTAGTCTGACCAGGCTTGGCCACTGGCACTGACGCAGTCTTCAACAAAGTTAAAGCGACGTTCAAACTTGAGGTTGGTGCTGCGCAGGGCGTCGTCTGGCTTAACACCAAAATGGCGGGCAATATTAACCTGTGCGAATAAGCAGTCGCCCATCTCGTCCTGAATGGCAGCGATATCACCGGACTGGTAAGCTTCGCGCAGTTCTTTGATTTCTTCTTCGAGCTTATCTAGCGCCCCCATAGGGTCAGGCCAATCAAAGCCCACACCGGCGGCACGCTTTTGTAACTTATAAGCACGATTTAGCGAAGGCAGCGCTTTGGGCACATCATCTAACACACGGGCTTTGTTTTTGTCGTTGCGCTCGGTTTGCTTAATCGCTTCCCATTGCTGGGCGATTTCGGCTTCGCTAAGGGCTAACTCAGCGCCCGCATCAGCATAAAGCTGACCACTTGGAAATACATGAGGGTGGCGGCGAACAAGCTTTTCGGTCAACTTGTTAACGATGGAATCAAAGTCAAAGTCGCCTTGCTCTTTACCAATTTGAGCGTAAAAGACAATTTGAAAGAGTAGATCACCTAGCTCTTCCTCAAGCTGTGCCGTTTGCTCATGCTCAATGGCATCAGCCACCTCGTAGGCCTCTTCGAGCGTGTAAGGAAGGATGCTTTTAAAGGTTTGCTTTTGATCCCAAGGACAGCCGTCTGGCGCGCGCAAACGCGCCATCAGGTTGAGCAAGTCTGCTAAAGCGTAGCTCAATCGGCTACCCCCTGCTGAGCGCGCTTACGGTAAACTTCGATCACGTTTGGCAGCTGGTTGATCTTATCCATAATAAAGCCAAGAATCTCAAGGCCAGTAATCTCAACAGTAATACTCAAACGTGCAATGTTATTGCTCTTATCGGACAAGGTATTGGCCGCAATAATGTTCACTTCTGAGTCGGCCAGCAAAATCATAATATCGCGAAGAAGGCCTGAGCGGTCGTAAGCTTCGATATAAATATCGGCTGGGAAGGTTTCTTCAACTTCGTCTCCCCAGTTAACTTCGATGATACGGCCTGGCTCTTTTTCAGACAGATAAACAATGTTGCTACAGTCTTCACGGTGGACAGACACACCGCGCCCTAAGGTGATGTAGCCGGAAATCGGGTCGCCCGGCTCTGGCTGACAGCAAGTTGCGATGGTGGTTAATAAGCTACCCACCCCTTTAAAGCGAATCTCTGATGCGTGCTCTTTAGGCTGCGCTTGCTGCAAGCCCAAGTTAAGCTGCTCTTTTTCTTCATGACGAACAATAAAGCGCTGAGCTGCCCCAATGATTTGCGCTAAACGAAGATCGCCCGCGCCCAAAGCCGCAAACATGTCGTCTGCGTTTTTGTAATTAACCGCCTTAGCAATTTCGTTTAGGTTTAGTTCTTCGCTATCAAGGGCTAAACGACGGAATTCGCGGTCGACAATCTTGCGACCCGCTACCACGTTTTTCTCTTTGTCTTGTAGCTTAAACCAGTTGGCAATTTTTGCTCGTGCACGGGAAGAGGTGACGTAGCCCAAGTTTGGGTTTAACCAGTCACGACGAGGACGCTCTTCTGAGGTGGTTAGAATCTCTACTTGGTCGCCCGTTTTTAGGATGCGAGTGAGCGGTACAATTCGGCCACTGACTTTAGCACCACGGCAGCGATGGCCAATTTCTGTATGCACTCGGTAAGCAAAGTCCACTGGGGTTGAGCCGCTTGGCATATCAACAATATGGCCCTCTGGGGTAAAGACGTACACTCGGTCTTGTACCACATCGCCACGAATTAACTCGCCCAGCTCTTCGCTGTCACCAATATCTTCGTGCCACTCCAATACCTGACGCAACCACGTAATTTTGTCTTCGTAGGCGTTAGAGCTGCTTTTAACGTCCGTCCCCTTGTACAGGTGGTGAGCACATACGCCCAGCTCCGCCTCTTCGTGCATTTCGCGGGTACGAATCTGAATTTCAATGACTTTACCTTCAGGGCCAAACGCCGCGGTATGCAAAGAGCGGTAACCATTGGGTTTAGGTGATGCAATGTAGTCATCAAACTCGTGTGGGATATTACGCCACAGCTTGTGAACTAACCCGAGCGCGGTGTAACAGTCTGCCACTTGTGGCACCAAAATACGCACGGCACGCACGTCGTAGATTTGGCTAAAGTCCACAGCTTTGCGCTGCATTTTTCGCCAAATACTGTAAATATGCTTTGCTCGACCAGAAACTTCGCCTTCTATATTGGCTGCCTTTAGCTCCTCTTTCACCACATTGACTACATTGTCGATGTAGTCTTGGCGGTCGAGGCGCTTTTCGTCTAGCAGCTTGGCGATGGTCTTGTAGTCGTTGGGCTTAAGGTATCGGAACGAAAGGTCTTCTAGCTCCCACTTAATATGGCCAATACCTAAGCGATGTGCCAAGGGTGCGTAAATATCAAAGACTTCGCGCGCTACCAAGTAACGCTTTTTGCGCGGTGCAGATTTAACGGCACGAATAGCGCTGGTACGCTCGGCAATTTTGATTAATGCCACACGCACATCATCAATCATGGCCACCAGCATACGGCGAATATTGTCTTGCTGTGCGGTAGCACCCAGTACGCTGCTGTTGGTACGGGCATTGGCATGGCTACCAATAGATGCCATTTTGAGAACACCGTCGATCAACTTGGCGGTTTCTTCGCCAAAATCTTTACGTACGGTTTCTAGAGGAAGTTTTTGCTCGCGAACGGAGCGGTACAGCACAGCAGCTACCAATGCCGGTGTGCCTTGCTGTAACTCGGCTAGGATGGTCACCATCTCTAAGCCCATTTGAAAGCTGTTTGCTCGCACCTCATCAGAGGCATTTGCCTCGGCCTCCAGCTGCGCTTGCTGGGCCACTTTGCAGGCCCGCATGAGCTCTGCAGCGTTATCAATGGTGTGAATCGTTGCTAAACGATCTAACCATACATCGAGGTCTAGATCCCCATCGGCGTTGACGGGGTAATCTTCGCGAACTTTTACCATGGCAAATAGCCACTCCTGTTATCTACTGTGGCGCGAAATGTATCAAACTCAAACACACGAATGTGTTACACCAAAAGTTTTTGATGGATGTACAACGCGCCAAATTGCCCTGTACACCCTGCTACACGCTAAAGTGCCTTCCCTTGGCCTGGTATCTTTTCTACGAATAACGTCAGCTGCGCAACGCAGCCTTAGGCGGGATTAAACACGCCAGTGGAGAGATACCGGTCTCCACGATCACAGATTATACAGACGATGACCGAATTTTCGACGGTTTGTGCCAATTTAAGTGCCCCCGCAACGGCACCTCCTGATGATACACCGCAAAAAATACCTTCTTTTGCAGCGAGCTCCTTCATGGTTTCTTCGGCTTCCTCTTGACCAATATCGATGATTTGGTCGACCCGTGTTTCGTCAAAAATCTTGGGCAAGTAAGCTTTAGGCCAACGACGAATTCCCGGAATACTTGCGCCTTCTTTTGGCTGAAGACCAATAATTTGGATATTCGGGTTTTGCTCTTTTAGGTAACGCGAGTTACCCATAATCGTGCCCGTAGTACCCATAGAGCTGACAAAGTGGGTCACCTGATGCTGGCTTTGTTCCCAAATTTCAGGCCCCGTGGAAGTGTAATGAGCCATCGGGTTGTCTTGGTTGGCAAACTGGTCAAGCACTTTACCCTTGCCTTCGGCCTGCATTTTTAGGGCAAGATCTCGCGCCCCTTCCATACCTTCGGCAACACTGACCAGCACAAGTTCCGCACCGTAAGCGGTCATTGAGGCTTTGCGTTCCTCACTGCCGTTTTCGGGCATGATTAAAATCATCTTGTAGCCTTTAATGGCGGCAGCCATGGCCAAGGCGATGCCGGTGTTGCCCGAAGTCGCCTCTATCAGAGTATCACCGGGCGTAATATCACCACGTGCTTCGGCACGTTGAATCATGCTCAATGCAGGGCGGTCTTTCACCGAACCCGCTGGGTTATTGCCTTCGAGCTTACACAAAATAACATTGCCACGACCTTGCCCGATACGCTGTAAGCGAACGAGTGGTGTTTTGCCAACGTAATCCTCAATGGTCGGAAAGGTGGTTTGCATGGTCGTCTAAGCTCTCTGAAGTCAGCGATAAAGCGCCTATACAAGACTGCTCAATCGCAAAAATAACGGCAAGGATAACGAATAGATTTATAACTAAAAGGAATATAAAAACCTGTTTTAAGATATTTTACACAGCTTCGCAGAACCACGCTATTGAATTAATGCGAAGGCCGTTACGTATTGACGTTCATCGCTATAGCTCAATAACACCTGCGTCCCCTCTAACGCTGCAAGGCGTGTGCTCGCCGCATTTGTAAGGCGGACACTTGGCTGCCCCGAGGGCAGCTTTTCGATTTGGATATGCTGCCAACTAATACCCTGTGCGATACCTGTCCCTAGCGCTTTTGCAATGGCTTCTTTTGCAGCAAAGCGTTTTGCCAAAAAGCGGGCGGGCTCGCGGCTAGCCTCAAAGCCTTGGAGCTCGGCCTCGGTCAATAAACGTTTAGCCAGCTTCGGCGTGCGCGCTAGCGCACTTTCAATTCGCGCTAGCTCACAAATATCAGTGCCGATGCCTTTAATCACGACGAACAGCCGCACGCTCGGCTTGCGTACGCAATTGTACAGAGTCCATGATTTGTCGCATGGCGATCACAGCTTCTTTCAATCCCACAAACAAGGCACGAGCCATAATGGCGTGGCCAATATTCAGCTCGTTAATCTGTGGAATCTCCGCAATTGGCTCAACATTGTGATAATGCAAGCCGTGGCCTGCGTTAACCACAATACCGCGTTTATGTGCGTAAGCGGCCGCGGTTTGAATGCGCCCAAGCTCTTCCTCTTGCTCCTGTGCTGACTCGGCATCGGCATAAGCGCCGGTATGAAGCTCGATAACCGGGGCTCCACATTCAATAGCGGCGTCTATTTGCTCAATAGATGGGTCAATAAACAAAGACACTTCAACACCTGCATCGGCTAACTGCTGACAAGCGCGTTTCACCTTGTCTAGTTGACCAATTACATCTAGGCCCCCTTCGGTGGTTAACTCTTCTCGCTTTTCAGGAACGAGGCAGGCGTGGGCTGGCTGAATTTCGCAGGCAAAATTGACCATTTCTTTGGTAACGGCCATTTCAAAGTTCATGCGAGTTTGAATCGTCGCCGATAGCTGACGAATGTCGCGGTCTTGAATATGGCGACGGTCTTCACGAAGGTGAACCGTAATGCCGTCGGCGCCCGCTTCTTCGGCTAAAAAAGCAGCGTAGACTGGGTCTGGGTAACTGGTACCACGTGCTTGACGTAGTGTGGCAATATGATCGATGTTAACGCCTAAAAGCAGTCGATTGGCTTCAATCATGGTGTTTTTCCTGTTGATCTGCGACCGGTAACGGACGCTTGGCAAACAACTCGCGGCTCTTCAGCGGTTTATCGCCTAATCGCAACGCAAGTAATGTGCGGGTTAAATATTTTGCGACCTTCCGTACTTGAGGGTCCTGATATTGATCTTCGGCAATTGCGAGTAACCAAGCGCCCTGTAGCACAGGCACACCGGTATAAGGTTGGCTATGTATACGCGTTAGCTCGCCCTTTGGACTGAGCTGATAAGACGAGTGAGCATCTAACTCTGCCAGCGCTAAGCCATAACCCAACTCACTTAACAGCTTTAGCTCAAACGCTCGTAAGGCCAGCTCAACATCGTCTTCAGCCTTAAGTGCGTTGAGGGCGTATTGGTAATAAACGTATAGCTTTGGAAAGCCCTCAGCAATGGGCAATAAGCGCTGAAGGAGCTCGTTAAGATATAAACCACACATCAAACTGTGCCCCACCAGCATCAGAGGCTGGTCGGCGGACTCAAGAGTAATGATGGTTTTTAGCTCACCTCGGCCCTGCCAACTGAGCACCAAAGGCGTAAAAGGCTGGAGAAAGGCTCGTAGCTTAGCATTTGGACGCCTTGCGCCACGAACCACTGCGCTGACTCGACCATGCTCGATGGTAAAAAAGTCAACCAGCATGCTGGTATCACGATAAGGTCGGGTATGTATCACATACCCGGCTTGGCGCTCTACCCGGTACTTCATTCACTGGTATCTGTGTAACCTAGGCTGCGAAGGGCGCGGTCGTCATCTGCCCAGCCACGACGGACTTTAACCCATAGGTTGAGCATCACTTTACAGTCAAAGGCTTTTTCCATATCCATTCGGGCGTCGCGGCCGATGGTTTTAAGGCGTGCGCCTTTGTCGCCAATCACAATACGTTTTTGACCATCGCGCTCAACCAACACCAAAGCACTGATGGTCAACAGTGGCTTGTCGTCTGCGTATTTAAACTCTTCGATCTCAACGGTGGTACCGTAAGGCACTTCATCACCGAGGTTACGCATGAGCTTTTCGCGCACAAGTTCTGATGCCAAAAAGCGCGAGCTTTTGTCAGTCACTTGGTCTTCTGGGAAGTGGTGCATACCCAGCGGTAAGTACTTCTCAATCACCGTTTCGAGGTTACCCACTTGTTTTTCATCACGGGCACACAAAGGCACGATCTCAGCGAAGTCCATTTTACTCGACACCATTTGCAGGTGAGGCAGCAGCTCAGCTTTGTCGTTAAGCTGGTCTACTTTGTTCACCACTAAGATTACGGGAGCTTGCACTTTTTTAAGTTTATCCAGTACCGCTTGGTCTTCGTGAGTCCACGCCGTTCGGTCCACCATAAAGACAACAAGGTCGACACCTTTAAGGGCGTCAGACGCGGCTTTGTTCATGTAGCGGTTAAGTGCCTTTTTGCCACCGTCGGTGTGCATCCCCGGTGTATCCACATAAATAACTTGGGTCTTTTCCCAAGTTTTAATACCCATAATTTGATGGCGCGTGGTTTGTGGCTTTTTGGAGGTAATACTTAGCTTTTGCCCCAAAATATGGTTCATCAGCGTAGATTTACCCATGTTCGGGCGGCCTACGATGGCAACAAAACCACAACGTAAGTCTGGGTCTTGCGGGCTAAGAAGGTGAGAAAGATCGTTCGACATAATTTAGCTATTGCTCAGCAGTTCTAGTTGCGTTAACGCCTCTTTGGCTGCGTCCTGCTCAGCTTTACGGCGGTTGGAGCCTTTGCCCAGAGTGGGCTTAGGCAGCAAGCTGACTTGGCAGCTCACATAAAAAGTTTGCTCGTGTACTTTGCCTTCCACTTTTTCCAGCTCGTAAACTGGCAGTGGTTGGCGATGGCCCTGTAGGTGCTCTTGCAAACGTGTCTTAGAGTCTTTTTGCGTTTGGCCAAGGTCGAGCTTTTGCAACCGTGGCTCAAACCAACCCAGCACAAAACCCTTTGCCGTAGCCATGTCCGAATCAAGGTACATCGCGCCGATAATCGCCTCAACTGCATCCGCTAAAATGGAGTCACGACGATGGCCCCCGCTCTTCATCTCGCCTGAGCCAAGGTATAGGTATTCACCCAAGCCGTGCTCACGTGCTAACTCTGCAAGGGTTTGACCTTTAACCATAGAGGCACGCAAGCGACTTAGCTGGCCTTCACGTGCCTTGGGAAACATTTCGTAAAGGCGCTGGGCAATGACAAAGTTAAGAATCGAGTCGCCCAAAAACTCAAGGCGCTCGTTATTTTCTTTACCTTTGCTTCGATGAGTCATTGCCAAGTGTAAAAGCGACTCATCTTTAAAGGTATAACCTAATTCACGCATTAGGTCAGCAATGGGTTTAATCAAGGTGTATTTGCTTCGTATTGCTTATCAAAGCGAACCATGGCGTCTACGTTAAAGAACATAGGCACCCGCACTTCGTAGTTTAGTTTAATCAAAAGACGATCTTTCTCTTTTTCGAGAATCAGAGAGTCGTCTTCTGGTAGCTTAATTTGGTTTATCAAAAACTTTTTGCTCAAGTCACGCTTTAGCTCGCGCGTAGACTTTTGAGTTTCTGACGGTGTTTGAGTGATGTCAGTTAACACCGAGTCAACAAGATGAAAATCCCAGTAAGCGGGATATAACTTAAAGGCAACGGAGAATATCCCCCCTGCCACCACTAACACAACTAAGATGGATAGGAGGCTCGCCCCTTGTTGCTGCTTTAAGCCAGCTTTCATTTGTTCACTCCTTGTTTACTGGATCATGCGATTTTCACTAAAGCTTGGAAAGCTTGCCACGTTAGTCCAACTCATCCATACCGCAAACGCTTTACCCACCAGTAGCTCTTCAGGTACAAAGCCCCAGAAGCGACTGTCATTACTGTTATCGCGGTTATCACCAATCATAAAGTAATGGCCTTGCGGCACCACCCACTCGTATGAAATACGCGCTGGGGTGTTGTCTTTGTAAATTTCGTGGGTCACGCCACCCAAGTTTTCTTCAAATAAAAACTGCTTAGGATTAGTTGGCGGAATTTGCGCCTTGAGCGTGACTTCTTGCTCCACGCCGTTCACAAATAAACGTTTGTTGTGATAAACGATGGTATCACCAGGCAAACCCACTAAACGTTTAATGTAGTGTACTTTTGGGTTTTCGGGAAACTTAAAAACAACCACATCACCGCGCTCTGGTTCGCCCAGATCAAGCACTTTAGTACCGATCACAGGTAAACGCAGGCCGTACTCAAACTTGTTGACCAAAATAAAGTCGCCAATTTTGAGTGTAGGCAGCATAGAGCCCGACGGGATTTGAAAAGGCTCGACAATAAACGAGCGCAGCACCAATACCACCAGCAACACAGGAAACATAGAGCGCCCTGTTTCTCGCCAGCTTGGCTCATTCACAAGCTTGGTGATTTCTTTATCAGACAGATCACGAGTACGCGGGTTGCTTTTAAGCTCGGCAACTTGGGCTTTGCGGTTAGACGCAAAAAAGATTGCGTCGATTAACCATACCACACCGCACACGCCGGTCAGCGCCACCAGTATCAGTGCAAAATCTAAATCCATGACTATTTATCCACTTTTAGTACAGCAAGGAAAGCGTCTTGCGGAATCTCTACGCTACCCACTTGCTTCATTCGCTTTTTACCCTGCTTTTGCTTTTCGAGTAGCTTCTTCTTACGGCTCACGTCACCGCCGTAACACTTGGCCAATACGTTTTTACGCAGGGCTTTAACTGTCGTACGGGCAATGATTTTTCCGCCCAGTGCCGCCTGAATCGCTACATCAAACATTTGACGAGGGATCAAGTCTTTCATCTTTTCACACAACTGACGACCGCGATACTGAGCATTATCTCGGTGCAATATGACAGCTAGTGCGTCAACTTTTTCGTTGTTAATTAGGATATCCAAACGAACGAGTTTTGCCGGCTCAAAACGAACAAAATTGTATTCGAGCGATGCATAACCACGGGATACTGACTTAAGGCGATCGAAGAAGTCGAGCACGACTTCCGCCATCGGAATTTCGTAAGTTACCTGCACCTGCGAGCCCACATACAACATGTTTTGTTGTACACCACGCTTTTCGATACACAAACCAATCACAGGGCCTAAGTAGTCTTGAGGCACCAAGATGTTTGCTTGCACGATTGGCTCGCGCATCTCGTCAATCAGCGTTGGGTCAGGCAGCTTAGAGGGGCTATCGATGTGAATAACATCGCCTGTTTTTAGCGCCAACTCGTACACTACTGTGGGTGCAGTTGTAATTAGGTCGAGGTTGTACTCACGCTCTAGTCGCTCTTGGATGATTTCCATGTGCAGCATTCCCAAGAAGCCACAACGGAAACCAAAGCCCAGTGCGTCTGATGTTTCTGGCTCGAAGAACAGTGACGCATCGTTTAGCGTCAGTTTATCAAGCGCTTCGCGAAAGTCTTCGTAATCGTCAGAGCTGGTTGGGAACAAGCCCGCGTATACCTTTGGCTGAACTTTTTGGAAACCCGGTAAACCTTCAACCTCAGGTGTTTTTTGGTGAGTCAGAGTATCACCCACCGGCGCGCCGTGAATTTCTTTGATACCCGCCACAACATAACCTACCTCGCCTGCGCGAATAATGCCGGTTTCGTGGCGCTTCGGTGTAAAGATACCTACGGCATCCACAACGTGATGCTGACCTGTAGATTTAACCAAAATACGGTCTTTCTTTTGTAGCGTGCCTTGCATCACACGTACAAGCGAAACCACACCCAAGTAGTTATCAAACCATGAGTCGATAATCAGCGCTTGTAGAGGCGCATCAACATCGCCTTGTGGTGCTGGCACGTTTGCAACAATTGCTTCGAGTACGTCTTCGATACCCATGCCGCTTTTTGCAGAACAAGGCACAGCACTGGTCGCATCAATACCAATAACTTCCTCAATTTCAACACGTACACGGTCAGGCTCAGCTTGCGGCAAGTCCATTTTGTTTAGAACAGGCACCACTTCTAAGCCTTGCTCAATGGCGGTATAACAGTTAGCCACCGACTGCGCCTCAACACCCTGCGCCGCGTCTACCACAAGTAACGCACCTTCACAGGCAGACAAAGAGCGTGATACTTCGTACGAGAAGTCCACGTGCCCTGGGGTATCGATAAAGTTAAGCTGGTAGGTTTTTCCGTCTTTTGCTTGGTAATCGAGAGTTACACTCTGAGCTTTGATGGTAATACCGCGCTCACGCTCAATATCCATTGAGTCCAGCACTTGCGCTTCCATTTCACGGTCAGAAAGGCCGCCACAGGTTTGGATGAAACGATCGGCGAGTGTGGACTTACCGTGGTCGATGTGGGCGATAATAGAAAAGTTACGAATATGATCCAAATTACTCACGAGTGCTCGCTCTACAGATTTGAACGGATAAACAAGGTGGAAGAGTTTACAGCATTTGCGCCTTTGCGACCAACAAATGCGGTGTCCCCCAAGGGGAAAAGGGAGGGAAAAGAGAGGGAAACTCACCCTCAAACACACTGAGGGTGAGTTGTAGCGCCGAGGCTTAGTCGACTCGAAGCGGAAGGAACATTGGGTTACCACGGCGAACAATGCGCAATGGCACTGGGCGACCTTCAGGTAAACGAGAAACAACGTCCTCAAATGACTCTAGGGAATCTACTGTCATGCCGTTAATCGAAGTGATCACATCGCCAATCACAAGGCCAGCACGGGCACCCGCGCCCTCTTGTACCTCACTCACCACAACACCACCGTAGATTCGCCATTGCTTACGCAGCTCTTCATCAAGCGGCTTAACAACAATCGCTAGGGCGTTATCGCCCGATGTGTCTGGTTTGGCAATACGCGACTGCGCAATTTCATCGTTGCTCGGCAACACGCCAATACGAATCGTTAGGTTTTCTTTGCGACCATCTCGCAGCACGACAACTGCAGCACGCGTACCCGGTTTTACCCTGCCAACCAACGGAGGCAAGTCTGAGGAACGCTCTACCGCTTCGCCATCAAAGCGCAAAATAATATCACCCGAGGCCAAACCGCCCTCTAGGGCTGGGCTGTCAGCAAAGACATTCGAAACCAATGCTCCCTCTGGCTTATCTAAACCAAAGCTTGCTGCCAGCTCGTTAGTTACTTCTTGAATTTCAACACCTAACCAACCACGCTCCACACGACCTTTGTCTTTAAGCTGATCGGCAACGTTTAGCGCCACGCGGGTTGGAATCGCAAATGACAGCCCCATAAAGCCGCCAGATCGGGTGTAGATTTGTGAGTTTACACCCACAACCTCACCCGCAAGGTTGAACAGTGGACCACCAGAGTTACCTGGATTAATGGCAACATCGGTTTGAATAAAGGGCACGTAACGGTCGCCACCCAAAGAGCGGCCTTTCGCACTGACAATGCCCGACGTCACTGAGTGATCAAAACCAAAGGGGGAACCAATCGCCAGCACCCACTCACCCACTTCAAGTGCATCAGAGTCGCCTAGCTTAGCCGTCGGCAAGCCCTTCGCTTCAATTTTTAAAACCGCAATATCCGACTCTTTATCTGAGCCAATGATCTCTGCGGGCAGTTCGCGACGATCAGACAAGCGAACAATCACTTCGTCCGCACCATCAATCACATGGTGATTGGTCATGATGTAGCCGTCAGAGCTGATAATAAAACCAGAGCCGAGCGACTGTGGCGTTGGCTTGGCGTCAGGGTATTGTCGACGCGGCTGCCCTTGCTCTGGCATTTGGAAAAAGTGACGAAAGATTTCTGGAATCTGCTGATTAGGGTCATTAAAGGGATGACGCTGATAAGCGGCTCTTTCGACCTTTTGAATGGTACTAATGTTCACCACCGCGGGTGATACTTGTTTCACTAAGGTTTTAAAGTCCGGCAGCTGCGCCGCAAAGGCTTGCACCGAAAAGACCAAAGCTAAAAATGCATAAATAGAATAAAAACGGCGTTTATTCATACATCAAGTCTCCAATCAAACAACACGTAGCAATATAGGGTGGTAATTGGACGTTTTTGCCAACCAACGACTTACAAAGCGCACGCCACCAAGGCCCGCTAATAAGCCCAGCACCGAGCACAAAATAACCCAAGGCTCAGCCAAAAGATATTGTGACGCGGCAAAGCCCGCAAAAAACATAAACACAATGGGAAGGAGGTATTGCAGCAAAGACATATTCAAAAATGCCTTTTCTTCGATACCGATAATCGCTTGATCGAGCGCATTAACGACCAAGTTAGATGGGTTTTCTACATTTATAACGACAGGTTTGGAGCCGAGCATATCTGACATCATGCCTTGGCTGCAGCTAGACTTAGACTGACAGGCAGCACAAGCGCTCACTTTTACACTTTCGACCCAAACCCCTTGATGATCAACAGCAACTACTTTGACTTGCTCTTCTAGCATTACTCATCTCTTAAAGGCACCACCGAAGACAGCACACGCTCAGCGTCAGCCATTTCGAGGTTACCCACAACCGCAATAAAGACTTCACCTACCGGCTTGCCCACCGCAACAAGGCCGTTACCTTGGATACGTCCCGTAGGTAAACCTTGGCGGCCTAACGGCTCAACCGAGACAGAGAAACTAACATTATCCGAGGCAAAAGACACCACCTCAGAGCCACTCGCAAATACGTGCTCGTTTACACGACGAATCCCCTCAGGCAACCAAGCCACATCCCAATGAGGCTTTAAGTTGCTTTGCACAAACTGGTGCTGAGTAAGATAACGTGCCACGCCACGCTCTAACTGCTCTTGAGTCGACAAATCAGTAGCGGCACTTACAACAGGTTCTGGCTCGGCCACAGAGAGCTGCGTGCGCTGAAAGTTTTCAGGAGTAGAAAAGGCAGGAATATCAACTTGAACACGGGTATCAACATGGCTAGGTGCTTCGCCATTGATAACAGCCGTATATTGCGACCCAAGCACAACTACAGCAGTCACCGTGGCGGCCACGGCCATGCTGGTGAGCGACTTCCACATCGCACTCATTTTGCCGTCATCATTGGCAGCGACAGTAGCCGCTTTGAAATCTTTAGGCTGATCGGTATTTTGCTCTAACGGGCCAATGGCCGCGATGCTTTCCATCACCGATGCGGATATATCGGGTGTTTTAGCCGTTGCGCCCGGTAAGCGATGCATGACAGCACGCGCACGGTTGTAACTTTCCCACGCCTGAGAAGCACTGTCGTCAGACTTGAGCTCCTTAAGCAAGCGCCGGAATTCAAGCTCTGTTAGTTCGCCATCCATTAACGCAGAAAACAACGCTTTTGTCTGTTCAGACATATATACACCTTCAGTTGATTCTTTCATTGCTTCGCCTAGTTAATTAAAAACGGGCGAAGCTCTGCATCGATTGCTTCCCTGGCCCTAAAAATACGGGACCGAACGGTGCCAACAGGACACCCCATCACTTCAGATATTTCTTCATAACTCATCCCTTCAAATTCGCGAAGGGACAAGGCAATACGTAAATCGTCCGAAAGCCCTTCCATTACTTTGACAAGAGCTTCGTGCATTTCATCTCGGTTCAGCTGATTCTCGGGCGTTTCTACCTCGTCGAGACCATTCTCAGCTTGTGTTAAATAAGCATCGTCGATCAACACATCAGCTGCTGGCGGCCTTCGCCCCATCGCAACCAAATGGTTTTTTGCCGCATTAATCGCAATGCGGTAAAGCCAAGTATAAAACGAGCTATCACCGCGAAAGCTTGGCAATGCCTTGTAAGCCTTAATAAAGGCTTCTTGCGACACATCAAGCGCTTCGCTTTGATCCGTGACATAACGCGAAATCAACGCAATGACTCGGCTCTGATATTTTTTTACCAGCAAGTCGAACGCTCGAAAGTCTCCGGCCTGCACCCGCTCAACGAGTTGCCTATCTACTAACGCTTCAACATCTTGCGACACTGCACATCCTTACCAATAAAAGTCCAAACCGGTTTTAGTTACGTAATTTACGCCAACCTATTAGAACAATGCTAAGGCTTACTAACGACAATGCAATAGCCGAATGTTAAAAACCGAAATAACTTAAACCTCTTTGTATGAACACAAAGGTTCTGAAAAGTTCCCATAAAAACAAAAGTTTTCGTTTTTTCTGCTTTGCGATCTAACAAAGCCTTAAGGCATAATCGTCGTACTAGACTAATAATAAGGAACACTTCATGACAGTCTCCCATCATTACGATGCCGTGATTATCGGCAGCGGCGCTGCAGGGCTTACCTTGGCGTTGCATCTCGCCCCTCATGCCAAGGTAGCGGTATTGAGCAAGGGAGACTTAACCAGTGGATCGACATGGCAGGCCCAAGGCGGCATCGCTGCCGTGCTTGATATTACGGACAGTACCGAAAACCACACCCAAGACACACTGAGTGCAGGCTCATTTTTAAGTAATGAACAAGCCGTGCGTTACACCGTGGAGCACGGGCGTGAAAGTATTGAATGGCTGATCGACCAAGGCGTGCCTTTTACCAAGTCTGAGTCTGACTTCCACCTCACGAAGGAGGGTGGCCACTCGCACCGCCGCATTATTCATGCAGCCGACGCCACCGGAAAAGCGATGCACCAAACGCTTATCCAAAAGGCCAAAGAAAGCGACAACATTGACGTATTTGAAGGGTACACCGCGGTCGATTTAGTCACGCGTAACAAACTTAAACTGCCCAAAAACCGTTGTATCGGTGTTTATGCGCTTAACAACGCAACTGACCATGTTGAGGTGTTTAACTCACCTAACACGATTCTGGCCACAGGCGGGGCTTCAAAAGCTTACCTTTATACAAGTAATCCAGACGGCGCTACCGGCGATGGTATCGCCATGGCTTGGCGCGCGGGCTGTCGCGTGGCCAACCTTGAGTTCAACCAGTTTCACCCCACCTGTTTATACCACCCAAAAGCTAAATCGTTTTTGATTACCGAAGCGGTTCGAGGTGAAGGTGGACACCTACTACTCCCTAATGGCGAACGCTTTATGACCCGCTTTGACCCGCGCGGTGAATTAGCACCAAGGGACATTGTTGCTCGTGCCATTGACCACGAAATGAAGCGCTTGGGCTGTACTCACTTATTGCTCGACATCTCGCACAAGCCAGCGGATTTTGTAAAAGAGCACTTCCCGACCATCTACAAGCGCTGCTTAGAGTTAGGTATCGACATCACCCAAGAGCCAATACCCATTGTACCTGCAGCTCACTACACCTGTGGTGGTGTCATGGCCGACAAGCACGGCCAGACCGATGTCGCTGGCTTGTATGCCATTGGTGAAACCGCATTTACCGGCCTACACGGCGCTAATCGTCTGGCGAGTAACTCGTTACTAGAGTGTTTAGTTTATGGTCGCTCTGCAGCTCAGCGCATTATTGAACAGCTAGATATACCTATTGATGCACCAAGTATTCCAGCATGGGATGAGAGCCAGGTAACTGACTCAGATGAAGACGTAGTTATTTCGCACAACTGGGATGAGCTACGTCGTTTTATGTGGGACTACGTAGGTATTGTGCGCACAAACAAGCGTTTACAGCGCGCTAAACACCGCGTTGATATGCTGCAAAAAGAAATCACTGAGTTTTACAGTAATTACAAAGTCAGCAAAAACTTAATCGAGATGCGTAACCTTGCAGTCGTTTCTGACCTGATTATTCGCTCAGCCATGCTCAGGCAAGAAAGCCGAGGTCTACACTTCTCACTAAACTACCCACAGCAAAACGCCGAGGCACTGGATACAGTACTCACGCCTGTTAACTATCAGTGGAAGTAACCACTCACAAAGTGCAGGCTTACTATAGCGCTAGCTCTAGCTATAGCTGTAGTAGTAGTTCTTCGCGAGCTCCCTCAGACCTGAGGGCTGCTCGCAACTGACGCGGCAGCCAATTAGCCATGACACATAATCGTTTGTAGTCTGACTCAAGCATTTGATCCCTCAGCACCAACACATCTTTTATCACGCCACCTTCAAGCGTTAATCGCATACTAATAAAGTAGGCTTGGATAAACACAGCCTCTATCGCAACCACTCGTATCGCACGACCACAGGCTAACTCTACAGTAAAGCAATCACGATCTTCATCAAAACAAAACGCCGAAATAGCTCGTTCGCCTAAGTTTTGATGGCAATAAAAGCCGAATGTCACGACAGTCGTTAGTAAAGCGGAGGCAAGCCCAATAAGCGTTGAATAATCACCAATCAGATAGGCGGCTAAGAGCTCAAAAAGATAAAAAGAGAGAAGGAATAAAACCAGTGCTAGCAGCGCCAGCACTAGGTATATAAGCCGAGAGGGCTTGAGGGAAAGCTTAAGCGGGCTGGACACGATCTAGTATAAGTTGAACGATACGTGCCATATCAGGGTCGTCTGGCGTCTCACGTTCCATTAACCAAACAAACAAGTCTTGGTCTTCACACGCCAATAGGTTAACAAAGCGGTCTTGGTCTTCTTTTTCAAGTGAGCGAAACGCCTCGTTCACAAAGGGCACAAACAATACGTCTAGCTCGAGCATGCCGCGACGGCTCTGCCATGCGAGTTTTCGAATATCTTCTTCGGTATACATGGTAAATAACAACTCTCTGTGTTTGCTTAACGGTGCAATCATTCACACCAAAGCACAATACGACATAATGTAATAAAACAGATTATACCAAGGCTCATCTAGTGGCATAAGCTCTAAATCAATAAAGAAGCCCTGCGATAGTCGAACCTCAAACACGTTCCAAATTTGCTGGCAGATTGATTTAAAACCACCAAAAAACAAAAAACCCCCGGCTGCAATGCAACCGAGGGTCTCTCGTAGTATAAGATGCCTGGCGATGACCTACTCTCACATGGGGGGACCCCACACTACCATCGGCGATGACGCGTTTCACGACTGAGTTCGGAAAGGGATCAGGTGGGTCCACGTCTCTATGGTCGCCAAGCAAAACCGGTTGTTTAAGTGATGGGCTGTGCCACTGTGCTTTCGCACTTCTCACTTAAACCATGTATTTAATTCTCTATGCAATCGTAATCAACCAACCACACCTCAAACGCCTTGGGCGTTGTATGGTCAAGCCTCACGGGCAATTAGTACAGGTTAGCTCAATGCCTTGCAGCACTTACACACCCTGCCTATCAACGTCCTAGTCTTGAACGGCTCTTTAGGACCCGAAGGTCCAGGGAAAACTAGTCTTGAAGGAGGCTTCCCGCTTA
>JBMYSW010000013.1:0-90218 GCA_049603715.1 Pontibacterium sp.
ATAACCCCGAAAAACCCATTTTGCGCACCTACACTATTCGCGCATTTGACCCAACCACCAGTGAGCTGACCGTCGACTTTGTTGCCCACGGCGATAACGGCCCCGCGTCTAAATGGGCGGGCGAAGCGGCTGTTGGCGATAGCATTGAAATTAACGGCCCCGGCGATAAAAAGCTGGTGGATTTTAGCGCCGACTGTTTTTTACTGGTGGGTGACATGACCGCCTTGCCGGCCATTAGTGTGAACCTAGAGCAGCTACCAGACGATGCCGTTGGTTACGCCGTGTTAGAAGTGGTATCTGAAGAGGATAAACTGGCCCTTAAAAAGCCTGCAGGGGTAGAGATATGCTGGGTGATTAACCCGCATCCAACTCAGCCAAACAGCTGCCTTTACGACGCCGTGGTCGAACTGCCATGGCAAGAAGGGCGTTTAAGCGCTTGGGTTGCCTGCGAGTTTGACCAAATGCGAGCCATTCGCGGTTACTTGCGTAACGACAAAGGCTTAGACCGCTCATCCTTGTATGCCAGCAGCTATTGGAAGATCGGCACCAGCGACGAGGGTAATAAAGCAGCTAAAAAGCTAGATACCGACGCCTAACATATCAAATTAAAGGGCTTGCTCCGGTGGGTCCTTATTTCATTGTTGTTTTCACTTGGAAAACTGACCCCTCCAATAAAGTGCACAAATGTGGGGCGGTAAGCCTCAAAATCAGAAAAATCCTGATTTTTGAAGTGCGCGCTTTTTTAAAACCCTGTCTATACTCAAAAGCATAATCATATTTCCTTAGGGGTTTTGCTGATGAGTATTCACTCAATTCGAATAAAAATGATGGCGCCAATCATTATGTTGGCGGTCATTTTGGGTGGCTTGCTTGTTTTAATGGTTGTACTAAACAACATGCAAAAAGAAGCCATGCGCGTGCAAGCGGAGCACTACTTTGAGGCAATTAGTGAGGTGCTCAATGCAGATCGGGATATTTATCAAGCGCGTTTAGCCCAAGAGCAATTCTTTACCGGGCAGGCCGACCGAGAGAGTGTTCAGGCTGACTATCGTGAAAACGCCCAGCAGGTGTTTGACCGGTTTCAGCTGTACCGAGAGTACTTAAAAGACGAGCCAGAGCTGCTCTTACCCTTCGAGAACTTCGAGCCCCTTTATGAAAAATGGAAGCAAAGCAGTGAAGTTTTGCTTACGGCATCTCGGGCTAACGTTCAGTTATCAGAGGAATTTTTGGCTTTAGATGCTCAGTTTCAAGAGCTACGAGCGATGTTAGACGTCGCAGGGGAAGACTTACGCACCCATACTCGTCGCTTAGAAGCTGCTTTTGGTGCTGAGCTGGATATTTCGCGCTATGTAGAAGCCATGGCCGAGGTATTAAATGCAGATCGAGACTTTTATCAGGCAAGGTTGGCCCAACAAAAAATTATTAACGGTGTTGGCAACTTTTTAGAGAACAAAGCGTTTTTTGAAGAGAACACTAAGCAAGTGTTGCAGCGCTACCACACCTACACGTCTTACCTGAAGGATGAACCACAACTCATCGAGAATGCTTCGGTATTTGACCAGAAGTTTAATGAATGGCTGCAAGGTAGTCGGGCCCTTATTGATTCACCGTCTGCCCAAGTCAAAGCGGAGTTGCCCGAGGGCATGTTGATGGCTGAGCGCCATTTTGGCGAAATCCGCGATATGCTTGACCGTGCGGGTGAGGCCGTTCGTGAGCACGCTCGCTCCATGGAAGTCAAAATGGCAGAGCAATTTGAAAGCTATCAAAATATTGCCTTTGCGATTATCGCGTTAGCCTTCGCAGTAGCGCTCGTGTTTGGGTTTATAGTGCCTTTACGCATCACCAACGAAGTGATTGGACTCACACAAAGAATTAAAGAAATTGCCGAGGGTGATGGAGACCTAACCCAACGCATAAACTCAGACTCCAAAGACGAGCTAGGTGGGCTCGCCAACGAATTCGACCACTTCGTAGAGCACCTTCGTGGAGTCATCAAAAGCGTGCACGGGCAGTCGACCGCGCTGGGAGGTATGACCGGAAAACTAAACGCAGCCTCCGAACAAACGGCACGTATCACCAATGCTTTAGCATTGGCTTCTGAGTCTATCGTAAGTGCTGGTCACGAAATGGCGATGTCTAATACACAAATGGCCGAAGCGGCGGGGAGCACAGCATCTGAAGCAGACCACTCCAGTCAACTAACGCGCAATGGCATTAACGCAGTACAAGCGGCCCATGGTGGTATAAACACCCTGGTAAAGGACATCGATAATGCGCTAGTTTACTCAGAACAGCTTGTTGAAAGTTCTGACGCGATTGCGTCGGTACTCGAGGTCATTCGCAACATTGCTGAGCAAACTAACCTTTTAGCACTTAATGCGGCCATTGAAGCAGCACGTGCTGGCGACCACGGTAGAGGCTTCTCAGTCGTAGCTGATGAGGTACGTACCCTCGCGACGCGAACCCAAGAGAGCACTAATGAAATTGAGCAAATGATCGAACGCTTGAAGGAAAGTGTTGCTAAATCGGCGTCATCTATCGACTCAAGTCGCTCAAATGCTCAATCTACGGTGGAGAACTTCTCTCAAGTGACGGAAATCTTTGACCAGCTCAACACGTCATTCGCGAAGGTACAACAAATGGCGCAAGCCACTGCCCAAGCAACACAAGAGCAAGAAGGGGTGTCTGAAAACATCACCGAGAACATGGTCATGTTACGCGATCAAGCCGATAGCGCTAAGGGCGTATCGGAGCAAATCCAGTCCGACGCTGCGCGTATCACCGAACTCTATAAAGCGCTTGATCAACACGTTGGCTCATTTAAGACCTAAACCTAAGTCTTTGAATTCAGCCACCGGCCCGCCTAGTGCGGGCCTTTTTTGTGTAGGCTCCCGCTAACCTCTCGCCTATGAGTGGCAGTGTGAGCCGACGAGCGGGGATAAAAGAACTAAGGCGATAAAGAGAAAAAGAGGTAAAGAAATAAAAAGAAGAGCCCAGTCGCTAAAGAATAACCTGGCTAAACCATTGGGTAAGGCTGATAAGGCAAGCGATCATCAAACCTTCGCCCACCGCTACAGCCGTTACAATTTGCCGACGCGACATATCCGATAAGCGTGCCAAGTACACAATGATCTCGGTAAACACCAAAGGAAAAAACGCCCAACCCGCCACAGCGGCAACACCAAAGGACTGAATCGCCCGTTGACCACGATGCAAACTCTTTTGTGGTAGCTTATCTAAAAAGCGCTGTATCTCTAAATGGTCGACGGTAAAGCACACCAAATACGCAGAGGCACACGAAGCCGCCAGCGTTACAGTAAACATCAATTTGGGCTCCAACGCATTGGCCATTAACACAATAAACGGCAACGTTGGGATAAACAGCAGCCCACGAATACAAATAAGCGCGGCATAACCCAGTAAGATCGATACGTAGTAACTGTCCAGCGCATCACGCACATCGTTAAGGGTGTAAGCGCCAGACACCTGATGCATGGCCACAATGGCCAAGGCCACCAAACACAGCCACAGCAATAGTTTTAACTTGGCGGTCATTTGTCATCTTTCTCAAGGTGGCGCTCTAGCTTTTTAGGTAAGCGGCAAACCTGCTCTTCGTAGGCGAGCTTGCAGCTCTTTTTGTCTTTGCAATACAAACCCTCTATCCGCCATGCCACGTTCATGGTTTTATGAAAGCCAATCAACGAAAAGCTACAGCGATTCGGCACCTGATGAACACCCATCATATAAGCAAAAAACAGGCTTTTATCCTTTGTTTTAGGCCACTGCCCACGCACCGCCTCAAAGCGATCTTCATTGGCCTCAATGCTCGGGTCAATCCCCAAACTCGCACTTAGCTGCTCCTTCGTCATAATCTCGTGCCGAACAAACTCGTGCTTTGGCAACATCTCAAAGCCCAAGCTCAGCGCTTTTTTAAAGACAGGAGGGTAATAAATAATAAAAGCAAAAGTGAGCAACAGCGATATCAATAACGCGAGGAGCACCCCCGCAATAATCTTGAGGTATTTAACGATATGAGGCTCGCGAAGTGTTTGCAGCATGGCTGATCTCGTAAACGGCGACTAACAGCCTAAGCATAACGGATACAGGTTGAAGCAGCGAGTTTTGTGGATGTGGAATGGCCGAGGTAGCGGAGTTAAGACTAAGGTTTTTGGTGGGGGGCTAAAGGGAGGTGGAGTTTTGATGTATGAGGGCGATGACTGCAATAAAGTGTAATTTGCAGGTAGGGGTAGAGTTTGTGATGGGAGAGTGGGGTATGGTTGGGGAAGGATATACGTCGTTGTGACGTGTTTAAGTACGTCATGGTGATGTGTTTGTTTACGTTAAATGGGCGTGATTTAACTGTCAACTTTCTGAGGAGGCATCGTGCCGAGTTTTGTTTGGGAGAGAGATGTCGTAGATGCGTGGTTGGAGCCGTATGAATATGGTGGCCAGGATCAGTTTCTTCGGGAGGCTAAAAAAGTTATCTCGCTCCTGAAAGGTCACTATTCCCGAAAAGACATGCATTTTGATCGAGATGAACGGAGCCTCGAAAAGGCTGTATGGCTAATTCAGGTTGATGCGCTTGAAGCACTCTCAGACGCATTGGCTTTGACTGAAGAAAAAAGGCATAGAGTTGCTGCTCGATTATTCCGAGATGCTGTGGAAACAATGGATACTTCGGCTTATTTCTATCTTGCAAAAGATAAAGCTACTACTGATCTTGAAAATTGGTATGAGGATGAAGTTATTCCTCATAGGAAGTTTCGAGCGTTTATAAGGGACTATGAGTGTAAAGATAAGGCCAAGGGTTTAAGTGAGCTTTATAGGGACTTAAGTAAGTATACGCACAGAACCCACAGCGCGATTATGAGAAGTTATATCCTTGGTCGAAAAAACAAAATTGCCTATGATGGGTTCGTCGAAGATGACTTTAGAGTTTTACCTCACGTCATATCCCTCTCTTATGCGGTTATAGCCGCGCTGATAAAGAGATTTATTACCGTTGCAGAGAATACTGAACAGTTGAGTTTGGCTGAAGCTGATGGTATTTGGAAAAAGTCGCTTGAGAAAGAAACAGTGCCTAGAAGGTTCGGAGCAGGCCTCGGCCAGATTAGGAGGGGGCCTTTAATGGAAATAGACTTTGAAGAAGACGGAAGTTAACAAGGGAGCGCATGCTCGCACAGCAAGCTGTGCTGGACTTGTACTGCTTCGCAGCACAAGCATATGTGCAAAGCATTAATCGAATCAGAGGTTTGGGGTAAAAAATGGCAGTTTGGGCGTTTAGTAAAGTGGATGATTCTGTTAACCGTTCATTAGTTTATGAGTCGATTAGGAAAGGAAAATCAAGGTTTGGTTGGTCACAAAAAGATGAGCATAACCTCTTACTAGAAACGTGGTCGGAATGGCACTCAAAACAATTATTTCTTTTGGAAATTAAGCCTGATGATTGGGTTGTGCATATCAATACCCCTAAGTGGGGGCAATGTACAGCCGCGAAAGTTGTAGGCAGTTATGAGTTTGACGACGGAATTAAAAGTACTCATGGCACAGATTTCCGTCATGTTATCCCTATCGATGTTGAAACAATTATTGTATTCAACAGGCGAGACGAAAATATTCTCCCTTCTGTAAATTTGCGTCCACGAAGCAGATATCATCGCATTTACGAAGAACAAGATTTTAATCAATCGATTATAAATTTGCGGGCTAAAAGAGTTGATTTGGGCCGTGATACTAAAGGTGAATTTTACCTAAAAGATAAAACGGAAGCTTTTCTTCCTAAAATCACATCATTTATACAGCAAATGAATAAAAGCAAAGACTTAGAGCTGTTCTTAGCGAAAGTTTTTAGAAAAGTAGAAGGTGTTGTTCAGGTGAAGGAGAATGGCTCAGGCTGGCGATCTGATAACGGAGCCGATCTAATAGTTACGTTTAAAAACTTGAATATTGAAAATGTCGTAGTAGTGCAAGTTAAATCTTTTGAAGGGAGTCATCACTGTCTCGAGGCAGTTTCTCAAATCGAAAATGCTATTAACGTTTACGGAGCAAATGCCGGACTAATTATAACAACAGCCTCTACCACTGAGAGTCTAGATTCTGCTATTCAAGCCCTAAATGAAAAAATGGATAAGCAAATTGACCTTATGGCAGCTGAAGACGTCGCTAGGTTTGTATTAAAGTATGCACCAGAAATGGTATTTAAGGTGTAAACTCGTGTAACAACGCACAGCAATTGATTTCTCGTTCTCACCGCCTCAAGATTGTGGGAGCAAGATTCCGTTTCATTCATCACCAAAGAGTATCGACCAAAGGACAAGAGATTAAATTTTGGTCGGCGGTTACAAGTTGCGCATTGTGAATAATTGATGTCGCAGAGATGATTCTATCGGCCGGGTCTTTATTTATTTCCGAGCCAAAGCTTACCGACAGTTCAGCGATTTCAGGTGAAATTTGTACTACAGAAACATTTCTTGATTGTAGATATAAATTTATGAAGCTTGTTGGTGAGGTTTCGAGCACCAAGCGCTTTTTGTGAGCGAGCATGGCTATTTCCCAAATAGTGATGTCACTCATAATAAGAGCGTTAAACTCATCCGCTTTGTGGATAGCTTTCAAGGCCGTGTCTGAGAGTTGCTCTCGATCAATTGCATCCCATATTACGGCGCATGTATCTAAAAGAATCATTCACAGACGTCCCACTCTGATTCGGTTGGGCTAATGATATCAACGACTTTCGCGGTTTTGGCTAAGCGCTCAAGCTGTTGCCGCGCCTGTTCCTTTTGGTTTACGGGAGGTGTGATTGTAGCGATAAGCTTACCATTTGTTGTGACACTGATTTGCTCGCCAGCGTTTGCTTGTTCTAGGTACTTTAACAAGTTAGCCCTAAAGTCGCTGATGTTAACGGTGATCATGTGATACCTCCAGTTTGTTTGTACAAACATTTTGTACAATATGGTCCAAGGTGGATAGCAAGTCAATAACTGTTTCCTGTACTTGAGTGGCTGAGGTGCTCAGTTGCCCTAAGTGAATAGTTAATGCCCTAGTAGGTATCTCTATCCTCAGATTGCTGAACTCACAAATTTACATTCTTCTTACATTCTTCTTACGACTGCCTGACCAATGGCAATGCACAGCGCCGTATTCTAATCCTGCGCCTTGTGAGGAAGGACAAGGCGCACACTAAACCAAAGATAAAAATTGAGACGTTGGTAACTTAAAACAATGACGTTTTGCCGGCTCTGAGTCGTCTGGTTTTATGTTGGTGGGTGAAAACGAGTTTGGCTTAGCTATCCATGACCTTTGAGCGGCCACTCCACCGGTTTTTACCGGTGCTCACACCACTGATGTTCGCAGCTGTAATCGGTTGTCTCACTTATGTGAGGTGACTATATCTGCGGAGCTTGGCTAGCTTGCAATAAAAAATTTTCGCAAAGGCGCCGCTATGCACGGCAGCAAGTTAGCTTTGGATTAGGCGGTCGTAGATGTTTTACGCCTGAGCTTGGTTTAACGCAGGGTTTGCTTTTTGGGTGGTGGTAATGAGCTTAGCGCTCAACTTAAGAGCCGCCATTCAATGCGAGTGCTTTTTAGCCTATCAAGGGGGTGTTTTTAAAAGTATTTCGTTCGGCGACCGAATGGATCAACCCATAGGGCGGGTTGCGTATCTTTGATAGAGAAGAACGTTTTAGCGCCCGTGGACATAACAGAAATTGTTTTGGTTTGGGAGGGTAACGCCAAGGATGGTCTTGATACCCTAAAGGAAGGTTTTTGGCCTAGTGACGAGAAGAGGAAGCCTCGGGCTTGGTGTGATTGGATCATGGGTTAAGGAGGATATGTTATTTGAAGACTCGTTTTAGCTGTGCGGTTCGTTTGCGCTGAACTCGCTTTGTTTAAGTTTTTTATCGGTGCTTTTTACAAGGGCTGAACATTTTTAGAGCCGCTTTGCTCGGCGGCTTTAATCTCGACACTTTGGGCAGTTGTCTGCCATTGACGCCATCCATTGCTAAAGTAAAAGTTATGGGTGGCGTTTTTTATGTGTATGGTATGGCAACTAGGCTGTTTGTAACAGGCAATTAGATAGCGCTTTTGCTGGGTTCTTTAGAATGGGTGCTCTTAGAGGTTTGATGAAACGATTGTATTCGCTATTTTCGCCCTTGGGTGAGGGTAAAGCGCCTACAGATTTTAAATGGCTGTTGGCGCTGGTTTTACTGATTTTTTTACCCTTGCTTGCCTTGGGCTTTACCGCCATTAAAGGGGTAGAGGCTGCACAGGCTCAGGCCCAACTGTCGTTAGAGAGCAAGCTGGCAAGCTTGGCTAACCAAGTTTCAAAGAAGTTTTTGCAAGACTTTGATAAGCAGTTTAGTGCGCAGCAGCAGGCCTTGGCCGAACCTTACCACCAAGGCGAGCTGATGCTGGCGCTGCCCTATAAGCAGCCTTTTGTTTATGCCTTTGCAGTGTACGAGTTTGAGGGCGATCAGCGATTACGGCCTTTTCCTGATGAGGCCAGCGTGGCTTTATTGTGGGTAGAGCAGCAACGATTAGAGCAGGTGGAACCGAGCTTTATCTCGGCACTTAATCAGCTTGAGGCCTTGCAGACTCCAGCGGCGGGCACCTTGCGTTGGTCGGCTTTGGATACCCAGCCTTTGCCTGCGAGCTGTTGGTTAGGAGAGGATCAGCACGCGCACTTTTGTATGGCGATTCACGAAGAGGTGATGGTGCAGTCGTTAACCCAAGCTTTGCTGGCGCAGCTAAAAAGTGAAACGCCGTCGCTAAAGGCCGCGGTGTTTAAGCAAGACTTATATTTTGGTGACGACTTTTTGGAGTTTGAGGGCGAGCGAGTGACCCAGCGGTTACCCGCGCCTTGGTCAAGCTGGCAGCTAATAGTGGCCGATAGTGCACTTTCGGTGCAGCAGCAACACAGTTACAGTCGTTGGTTAACACTTGTAATGTTGGGTTTTGTTGCTTTGGTGGCGGCGTTTGCGGGGCTGTTTTTATACAGTCGCTACCGTTGGCAGCAGTTGCACTTTAGCCATCAGTTGGCGGTGAACCGGCAAATTGCTCACGACTTTAAAACACCCTTGGCGAATATGATGCTTTATGCGCAGTTAATTGAGCAGCGCAAAGAACACCCGCAAGAGGTGGACGACTACTGCGAGATTATCACTCAAGAGGTTCGTCGTTTAGATGGGCTGGTGGCCAAGGGGTTAAAGTCTTACCGTGTGACCACAGCCGAGGCGGTGGTGCCACAAGTGCGCTTTGATGAGGTGTGTCGTACTTACAGCGCAAGTTTATCGTCAAGCGGCTGCTCGGTGTTATTTGGCCAGCAGGCGCTCGCGCCAAGTTATTTTGATACGGCAGTGTTTGACCGAATTGTGGTGAACCTGCTGGATAACGCTTGTAAGTATGCCTCGGGTGCGGTGCTTACGATTAACAGTTTTTATGTCGCGGACATGTTGGTGGTGGAGTTTAAAGACAACGGCACCCACATTGACGAAGCGGCAGTGGCGAATATTGAGCGGGCACTCACCGAGGCGCGACCCATTGGCCTTGCGGCAATGCCAGGCTTAACCGGAACGCGAATTGGCTTAAAAGGTTGTCGCCAGTTGTGCGAAGCCCAAGGAGGCTATTTGGTGGTAGGCTATGCAGAGCCCGGCTTTAGAGTACAGTTTGCCTTGGCGGCGCAAATAGAGAACCCCGCGTAACGCCCTAATTTTAGAGAAGTGTCATGCATTTATTATTGGCAGAAGACGATGAAAACTTGAGCCGTGGCCTTTCGGTTTTGTTTAAACACGAGGGCTACGACACCACCTGCATTACCGATGGTGGGCAGGTGCTGGCAGCGTTTGATCGGGTAAAGCCCGATGTGTGTGTTTTAGATGTCATGCTGCCCAACCAAGACGGTATCAGCCTTTGCAGCGCCATTCGCGAGCGAGACCCTTTGGTGCCGATCATTATGTTGTCGGCCTGTGGCGAAGAGGTTGATCGGGTTATTGGGCTGGATAGCGGCGCAGACGATTACCTTACCAAACCCTTTAGCACCCGTGAGCTTCTATCGCGTATTAATGCGGTATTACGCCGTGTATCCCAACCGCAAGCTGCACCGTCATCGGCACAGAGCGATCACTTTGCTTTAGCGGGTATCACAGTGAATGGCGAAGCCCTAAAAGCAACCTTGGGTGAGGAGAGCGTCGACTTAAGCCGCCGTGAGGTGGCGATTTTATCCTTGTTTTATCAGTCGCAAGGTAAGGTGTTGAGTCGCGACGAAATCATGAACCACGCATGGGGCCACGATTATTTACCCTCAAGCCGCGCCCTTGACCAGTGTATGAGTGGCTTGCGCAAAAAGCTGATGTTTGACCGTGACGAGAGCTTTATTGAGACCGTTTATGGTGCGGGGTATCGCTACCCAAATGAGGGAAGGTGAAAGTCGCTATGCAGTTCCTTATTCGAAGGCTTGGAGCTGAATTGAAAACTAATCGTCGCTCCTACATAAAGGAGAAGGTGCTATTTAGGCACTATGGGATGAAAAGGAGGATGAGTCATAGTTGTATATTGCATTTATAAAAAAGCAATATAAATATCGGATATTCGACCTAACCTTTGGGCTTATCTTGTTTATTTATTATGGCCATGCTTCAGCAGATTGGCTAGATAATGCTGTAAAGGAAGTATTTGGATTTTAAAGCGAATGAGAACCAGCACGCGTTAAAGTATTAGATCTTCGTGCTGGTTGTTGGCTAGGAAGTAACGAAACTTATTCGAGTGTGCCTAGTAATACTGCTAGGGCTGCTGCCAGATCATCATTTTGGTCACATGAACTACTGCCAATCTTTTCATAGAAGTTGCCCTGTTTTTTGTAAACACTACCCCATTTCCCAGAATAGCTGGTAGTTGACTGGTTCTCGTATTTGCCAATCTCTTCGTAATAGTTCTCGCCCAACTTTTGGTAGAACTTACTCCATTTTCCTGAGTAGCTTGTAGTTTCCTGAGACTCAATTTTACCAACTTCTTCGTAGTAGTTACCGGCTTTCTTATAGATCTTGCCCCACTTGCCCGAGTAACTAGTTGTTGCCTTCGACTCAACTTTACCGAGCTCTTCACCCCAGTTGTCGTAGATCTTACCCCACTTTCCTGAATAGCTGGTAGTGCCGTTGCGCTCAAATGCCGCAACTTTTTTACCTGATGCATCCATAATGTCACAAGATGCGTTTGCGGCTATTGTCCCTGTTGCCAGAACCATGCTTAGTAGCACTGCTGATTTTTTCATTAGATAAAATCTCTACTTGTTTTTAGTTTGGTTTGTATTGCTTACTATCCTTAAAAAAGGCAATGCGATTCTAGTAATGAGAAATTTATTTTCAATATGCTTACTGTTGTTTTTTTAATATTCTTCATTAATGTGTATTAGTTTTCTGATTCGGCTGAGTGATAGGTTAAATGTTGAGCTCTTTGTAAATATTTTATTAATAAATGTTTTTGTATTGACCAATTGTTTTTTGAATGGCGTATAGGTAATTAATCGTTGGTTTTTAACGTTTTCACTCGATATGAGCTGTATTCGCTGGTCTGTCACTCAGCACTTACCGTACACTAAACCCTGTCTTTAGGTTTAACACAGCAAAGAGAATCTTCATGGGAACGCGAGATATAAGCCCTGCACGACTACTCCCACCTACCAATGTAATGGGAGTGGCAGGGCGCATTAGGTGGCCACACGGCCTAGCCGCGCTTTTGTTGGTGTTATTAACGGGTTGCGGAGGAGTGATGCCAAAACAATTAGGTTTAATTGATGGTCAGCTGGCGCAATGCCCAAACTCACCTAACTGTGTGCTAAGCCAAGGTGCGCAAGATGAACAGCATGCTGTTGCGCCTATTCGTTATTCTGGCCAAACGAGTGATGCTAAAGCTGCACTGGAGCGAGTTTTGGCCGAGTCGCCACGCACGAAGATAAAAAACTCTACGGAATATTATGTGCACGCCGAATTTACTTCGCTTATTTTTCGTTTTGTAGACGATGTTGAGTTTTTGATTGAACCTGCAAGTGAGGCTGAAGGCGTTATTCATGTGCGCTCGGCATCGCGAGTAGGTCATTCGGACTTGGGTGCAAATCGCAAACGGGTTGAGAAGCTCAGAGCGGCGTTTGACGCAGCTAATTAAGCGAACTCTAAGCGGTTAACTAACCCAGTCAACAATGGCGTTACCGAGCTGGGCTTGGGCGCTTTTTGATACAAACACACCAATATGGCCCGCCTCAATGGCGATATATTGGTAGGTATCGGAGCCAACCAGCTGTCCCAAAGGTTCGGAGGCACAAGGCGGCACAATGTGGTCGTGTGTGCCCACAATGTTGAGCACTGGCTGCGTAATTTGCTTTAGGTCGACGGTTTGCTCGCCAATACTTACTTGGCCCTTCACTAAGCGGTTTTGCTGAAAAAACTGCTCTACAAATTCTTTAAAGGCCTCACCGGCTTGGTCGGGGCTGTCGTTAATCCATCGCTCCATGCGCATAAATAACTCGGCCTTGGTGTTGTCGGCGAGTTGCTTTGGCATGGATAAGTACTTTTCGATGCCAAGGCGCGCAGGCATTAATGAGCGAAAGCTTTGGTTGAGCAGTGAACCGGGCACATTGCCAAAGGTATCGACAATTAAGCCTACGTCAATTTGCCGCATTAGGTGGCTAAGCAAGTTTTTAGGTGTATGAAAATCGACGGGTGTTACCACCGTAATTAAACGGCTGACTTTTTCGGGGTGCAGCGCGGTGTAGCAAAGCGATAGGGTGCCACCTTGGCAAATGCCGAGCAGGTTGAGTTGCTCGACCTTGGCATATGCAAGGGCTTGATCGACACAGGCATCGAGGTAGTCGTTAACATAGTCGTCGAGATCAAGGTAGCGATCGAGGCGGTCGGGGTAGCCCCAGTCGATCAGGTATACATCGAGGCCTTGGGAATTTAAAAACTGAACTAACGAGCGCTGGTTGTCTAGGTCGATAACATAAGGGCGATTCACTAGGGCATAGCAAATGAGCAATGGTGTTTGTTTGGCCTTGATGGTCGTTGCGGGGTAGTAACGCAGCTTGAGTTTGTTGTCGCTAAAAATTACCTCGAAGGGGGTGGTGTCGACTTTAACCGAAGGCATATGGGCCAAGGCTTCGCAGCTGGCTTCTATGTCTTTGCTAAAGTCCATGAGCTCTTTTGAAAGCTGTTTTGGGTCTAACCAGCTGGAGCTCATGAGGTCTCCTGTGAGTCGAGGCCAAGGGCAGCACGAAGTGGGCCTAGGGCTTCGTCGAGCTGCTGTTGTTGCATAAGCTGCTGAGCCTTGAGCTGTTGCTTGAGGCTTTTAACTTCTTTGCGCAGTTGGTGTTGGCTTTTTACCAGTTGATCGACCGTTTGCAGGCTGGCAATGTTGAGCTGGTTTAACTGCTGATGCCATTGATGCTGCATAAAGCCCTGAAGGCGTAAAAGCTTGTTGCTAAGCTGCGCATGCGTGTGCTGATACTCCACCGTAAACACAGTGTCTGCGTATGAGGCCTCGTAACACTCCACCCAAATAAGTCGCAGGCTATGAAGGTTGTTTACCTTTGCCTGCGACATTTGCTGTGATAGTTGTTCTGTCGCTTTTTTGTTAATCAGCGCAAACTGCTCTAAGTATTGGCTCAGGGTTTGTTGGTAGTCTTGATAAAGGTCGCTTGCTTCTTGTAGCTGCTCAAGGGTCATAGATTGGCCTTGGCTCTGCGCTAAAGGGTTAAGCGATTCAAGGTGATTAAACAAGTTACCTAAATGCTGGGTGACCTTGTGGTCTTTGTCGGCCAGTAGTGCGCTTAGCTCGCTCGCAAGATGATTAAAGTAGGCGGCGAAGGCGGGTGAGAGCTGCCATTGGTTGGCTACCGAGCCTTGAATGTGTTGGTTCATGGCGTCTTGAAAGGCGTCGAGTGCACATTGGCTGGTGGCACTGTCTTGATTTAGTGCGGCAATAAGCGCTTCGCCTGACTGGTGAAACACCTGCCACTGGTCACACAAAATATCTAAAAGCTGCTTAAGCTCGCCAGACACTTGCCCGTGTAAGGCTTGTTTGACCTTTTCGATAGGTTCGCACACTTGAGCGTTAGTAAAGCTCTGGCCGTGCTCGGCCCACGCTTTTAAAAACTCGCTCTGTGCTTCGAGTAATGCCTTTACTTCAGGTGGTGGCTGATGATCTTGGCCTTGCATTACCCTTTCTCTCTTTTAACGGCAGTGGCGAGTAGGCTGCACAGTGCGCCCTTTGCTTTGCATACTATTACATTAGCGGGCGAGTTACACCCCATCCATTGGGCTTGTTTTTAACATGGCTAACAAATGGTTAGCGGCGTTGGATAGGGTGCGGTCTTTGTGGCGAATCACACCCAGCTCGCGGTATATTGCCTCGGCCTCTACAGGCAGGGTGGCGAGGTCGTCATTAATTAATGACTCAGGTAACAAGCTCCAGCCCAAGCCAATAGAGACCATCATACGGATGGTATCGAGGTAGTTGGTTGACATAGGTGCATTTAATGACAGTTGATGGCGCTCAAATAGGGCTTCAACCAGCTGGCGAGTAAAGGTCACCTTCGACGGCAAGATGGCCGAGTGTGATGTTAGCTCTTTAAGGTTTAAATGCTTCGCCGCGGCCAAGGGGTGGTCTTGGGCGGCAACAAAATGCAGTCGGTCGCGCCATAAGGTTTGCGAGTGAATTTTTTCGTCTGGGTCGGGCGCTAGGGTAATGAGCGCCATTTCGAGATCGCCTTTTAATACGCTTTGGTAGGCGAGTTCTGACTCATCAAATCGCAAATTGAGTTTTACTTGCGGGTAGCGCTCGCAAAACTGGCGCAAAATAGGGGGCAAACGGTGCAAGCTAATATGGTGGCTGGCAGCAAGGTTAAGCTCGCCTGCAACTTCTTCGGTGAGGTTACTAATGGCCCGCTTGGCATCGTCTAGCTCGGCGATTATGCGCTCGGCGCGTGGCAATAATTGTTTACCTGCCTCGGTGAGCGATACACCGCGACCGATACGGTCAAATAAGCTGGCTTCTAATTGTTCTTCGAGTTGAGCCACGCGTTTACTAATGGCCGATTGGGTAATAAACAGCTTTTGTGCCGCTTTCGAAAACGAGGCTTCGTGGGCCACAGTTACAAACGCGAGCAGTGAAGGGGTGTCCATTAACATAACGGCGGCTCCAAAAGAGAACAAAAGGTAACAAAAAGCAGTAAAAGGCGTTAAACGATTAAGATGCGCCTAAACAACAGACTTAGCTTATCTATTCCTAATTGGAATGCAATAGATTAAAAATATGAATTTGTGTTGTACGAGTGGCTGAACTAGGATGTCGCCCTGAGTATTAGATTTGGCTCACAAAGACGGATAATAAAGCCGCGAGTGACGGGGGCCAAGCACTGCGAAAAAGTCGCAGGGCGCAACACCTGTAAGCGCCAAACAATGACATAAGAAACGTGAGGATTCAGCAATGGCTGGCAAAACATTATACGACAAGTTGTTTGAAGCACATTTGGTGCGTGAAAACGAAGACGGCAGTGCACTTTTGTACATCGATCGTCAGGTACTTCATGAAGTAACCTCTCCACAGGCTTTCGAAGGCCTGCGTCTTGCTGGTCGTAAGCCATGGCGTTTAGACACCAACATTGCAACGCCAGACCATAACGTGCCAACCACAGAGCGTTCTGCAGGCGTTGATAAAATTGTTGATCCGGTTTCGCGTATTCAGGTTAAAACTCTCGATTCCAACTGTGATGAGTTTGGTATCGTAGAATTCAAAATGAACGATGAGCGTCAAGGCATCGTTCACGTAATGGCACCCGAGCAAGGTGCGATTTTGCCGGGCGTAACCGCAGTATGTGGTGACTCGCACACGGCGACTTTGGGCGCGCTAGGTGCGTTGGCTCACGGTGTGGGTACTTCTGAGGTTGAACACGTATTGGCGACTCAGTGTTTGATCACCAAAAAAATGAAAAACATGTTGGTACGTGTTGATGGCGAATTGGCTACGGGCGTAACCGCAAAAGACGTAGTACTGCACGTGATTGGCGTGATCGGTACTGCAGGCGGTACAGGCTACGCGATTGAGTTTGGCGGCAGTGCGATTCGCAGCATGTCGATGGAAGGTCGTATGACCATCTGTAACATGGCGATTGAAGCAGGCGCACGTGTGGGCTTGGTATCAGTTGACCAAATTACCCTAGATTACGTTGAAGGTCGTCCATTTGCGCCAAAAGGCGATGTGTGGAACCAAGCGGTTGAAGCTTGGTCTGAACTAGTGTCTGACGACGATGCTGAGTTTGATGCGGTTGTAGAAATTAAAGCGGAAGATATTGAGCCACAAGTGACTTGGGGTACTTCGCCAGAGATGGTGGTCGGCATCAACGGTACGGTGCCAAACCCAGCGCAAGCAAAAGACGCAACGGCGGCATCGGGCATTACTCGTGCGCTTAAATACATGGGCCTAGAGGCAGACCAAGCGATCACAGATATTCAGCTTGATCGTGTATTTATTGGTTCGTGCACCAACTCACGTATCGAAGACCTTCGCTCAGCTGCAGAAGTGGTTAAAGGCAAGAAAGTTGCCAGCACCATTAAAGAAGCCTTGGTTGTACCGGGTTCTGGTTTGGTAAAAGCGCAAGCCGAAGCCGAAGGTTTGGATAAAATCTTCATTGAAGCAGGTCTTCAGTGGCGTAACCCAGGTTGCTCTATGTGTTTGGCGATGAACCCAGACAAACTAGGCAACGGTGAGCACTGTGCCTCTACGTCTAACCGTAACTTCGAAGGCCGTCAGGGCTTTGGTGGTCGTACGCACCTTGTTAGCCCAGCGATGGCTGCGGCTGCGGCGATTGCAGGTCACTTTGTTGACGTGCGCGAATTTGTAAAACAGGCCTAATTGAGAGGATAACCCATGAAAAAGTTTAGCCAACACACTGGTATCGTGGCACCTCTTGATCGTGCCAACGTTGATACAGATATGATCATTCCTAAGCAGTTCCTAAAATCAATCAAGCGTTCGGGCTTTGGTCCTAACTTGTTTGACGAGCTGCGTTACCTAGACGAAGGTTTGCCAGACCAAGATTGCTCTGGTCGTCCGTTAAACGAAGAATTTGTGCTTAACCTACCTCGTTACGCCGGTGCGAGTGTTTTGCTAGCACGCGAAAACTTTGGTTGTGGTTCAAGCCGTGAGCACGCGCCTTGGGCATTGGAAGATTTTGGCTTCCGCAGCATTATCGCGCCAAGCTTTGCTGAGATTTTTTACAACAACTGCTTTAAAAACGGCTTGTTGCCCATCGTACTAACTGAGCAAGAAGTTGATCAGTTGTTTACGCTGGTGGCAGAAACCGAAGGTCTAGAAATTGCTATCGACCTAGAAGCGCAAACGGTATCGGCGGGTGAGCTTAACTTCTCGTTCGAGATCGATAACTTCCGTAAGCACTGCCTTAAAAATGGCTTGGACGATATCGGCCTAACACTGCAACACGCAGATGATATCCGTGCTTACGAAGAGCGTCGTGCAGCGCAAGCACCTTGGTTGTTTAACGCAATTAAATAACCTCGGTTAACAAACAATAAATACAAAACCAGCGCCTGAGTAGCGGTGCTGGTTTTTGCTTATAAGGGAAACCTCATGTCTAAAAATGTTTTGATTTTGCCGGGCGACGGCATTGGTCCAGAAATTGTTGAACAAGCAAGCCGTGTACTTGAGCTTGTTAACCAGCAAGACAACCTAGGTCTTGAGTTGTCTGAAGCACTTGTAGGTGGTGCAGCGATTGACGCTGATGGCGTGCCACTACCAGAAGCCACCCTAGAAGCAGCAAAAGCTGCAGATGCTATTTTGCTAGGTGCGGTAGGCGGCCCTAAGTGGGATACGATTCCTGACTTCCAAATTCGCCCAGAAAAAGGCTTGTTGGGTATTCGTTCAAACCTAGGTTTGTTTGGTAACTTGCGTCCAGCGATTTTGTACCCGCAGTTGGCTGATGCCTCTTCGCTTAAGCCAGAAATCGTTGCTGGCCTAGATATTCTGATCGTGCGCGAGCTAACCGGCGGTATCTACTTCGGTCAGCCACGTGGTGTACGCACTAAAGAAGACGGCGTTCGCGAAGGTTACAACACCTACGTATACGACGAAAACGAAATCCGTCGTATCGGTAAAGTGGCGTTTGAAGCGGCCATGGCTCGTGACAAGCGTTTGTGCTCTGTCGACAAAGCAAACGTACTTGAAGTAACGGTATTGTGGCGCGAAATCATGGATGATCTTGCAAAAGATTACCCAGAAGTAGAGCTAAGCCACATGTACGTAGACAACGCAGCGATGCAGCTTGTACGTGCGCCTAAGCAGTTTGACGTGATGGTAACCGGTAACATGTTCGGTGACATCTTGTCGGATGCAGCAGCAATGCTAACGGGTTCTATCGGCATGTTGCCATCGGCTTCTCTAGACGAAAACGGTAAAGGCATGTACGAACCTTGTCATGGTTCGGCGCCAGATATCGCTGGCCAAGGCATCGCTAACCCATTGGCGACTATCTTGTCGGCTGCAATGATGCTTCGCTACTCGCTTGATGCTGGCGAAACCGCTGATCGCATCGAAGCGGCAGTGAGCACGGTGCTTGACCAAAACTTGCGTACTGCAGACATCTGGTCTGAGGGTATGACTAAAGTAAGCACCGCCGAAATGGGCGATGCAGTGGTAGCAGCGCTGTCTGCATAAGGCAGCTTGCTCCATATAAAGAGTGGCGGGGCGATTAACGTTTGCTAACCGCAGTAAACCGCTGCTCTTTTATTTTAATCGGGGGTGATAGATTCACCCAATCGTCATATTGGTGCATAATGTGCGGGTGATAAGTATCACAGCGCTTTTTGCACGGCTGCCGAAGTAGGGCAAAGGCGATAACGAAGATAATTCCAAATTCTATTGGTGAGTAAAATAATGAAACGTGTAGGTTTTGTTGGCTGGCGCGGAATGGTTGGTTCTGTGCTAATGCAACGCATGATGGACGAGCGTGACTTCGATCATATCGAAGAACCGGTCTTCTTCACCACATCTCAAGTAGGACAAGCAGGCCCAGATATTGGTAAACCAATTGAGCCTCTAAAAGACGCAAACTCTATTGATGAACTCAAGAAGATGGATGCGATTATTTCCTGCCAAGGTGGTGACTACACGAAAGCTGTTTTTGCTGACCTTCGCAAAGCGGGCTGGAACGGTTACTGGATCGACGCAGCTTCTTCGTTGCGTATGGACGATGATGCCATCATCGTACTTGACCCAGTCAACATGAATGTAATAAAAGACGGTTTGTCTCGCGGCGTTAAAACCTTTGTTGGCGGTAACTGTACTGTATCTTTGATGTTGATGGGCCTAGGTGGCTTGTTTAAAGCTGATTTGGTTGAGTGGATGACTTCCATGACTTACCAAGCGGCTTCAGGCGGCGGTGCGCGTCACATGCGTGAGTTGATCTCACAAATGGGCATTATCGAAAAGAGCGTACAAGCAGACCTAAGCAACCCAGCAAGCGCTATCTTGGATATCGATCGTCAAGTAGCGGCGACTATCCGTTCTGAGCAAATGCCGACCGATAACTTCGGTGTGCCGCTAGCGGGTTCTTTGATTCCTTGGATCGATACTAAGCTTGATAACGGCCAAAGCCGTGAAGAGTGGAAGGCTTACGCAGAAACCAACAAAATCTTGGGCCTAGGCGATTCGCCAATCCCAATCGATGGTACGTGTGTTCGTATCGGTGCAATGCGCTGTCACAGCCAAGCCTTCACTATTAAGTTGAAGCAAAACGTACCTATGAATGAAATCGAGTCGATGATCGCTGAAGCGAACGACTGGGTTAAAGTAATTCCAAACGAGCGTGATATCACTGCTGCTGAGCTAACACCTGCAAAAGTAACCGGTACCCTAAGTGTGCCAGTAGGTCGTTTGCGTAAGATGAACCTAGGCGACGAATACCTAAACGCATTTAGCGTAGGTGACCAATTGCTATGGGGTGCGGCTGAACCGCTACGTCGTATGCTACGCATCTTGCTGGACAAATAATCCAGCTTGCTGAATCAAGGCCGCCGTTGAGCGGCCTTTTTTATGCGCATAAGGCCTTAAAAGCATAGGAATAATGCAATTTAGTGTTAAGGTTAAGCGCAGTTAGCCTGTGTAAGGCGATATTTAAGTGCAGCAATATCTAAGGAAAAGTCGATCAATGAGGTTGTTGGGCAAAGTGGGTGCCACGTTGTTAACGGGGCTGACCATGGTACACACTGCCACTGCGGTGGAGCTGGGTGGTTTACATGTCTTTTCGGTGGTGGGTCAGCCGCTGGATGCTGAAGTACGCATTTTTGATTTAGACGGTGTGACGCCTGAGTCGTTAACCATTAAACTCGCCGACAGTGATGATATTGCGATTGAGCAGTTACCCGTGCAGCACCCCTTGTTTGGCGTAAAGCACTACATTGCTACCGACGGCGATGATGCTGCCACCGTGCGCTTGGTATCGCAAAATGCACTTTCAGAGCCCTTCGTAAGCTTTTTGATGGAAGTGACTTGGCCGCAAGGGCGAATGTTACGTGAGTTTACGACCCTTATTCCAGTAAGCAAAGCGATCGCTAAGCCAGCAGCGTTACACGCTTCTCCAGCTCAAGCGACTGCACCTGTGGTAACAAGCCCAGCGCCTGCACCGCGCATTACCCATATTTCTGCGCCAATGCCAAAAGAGCCAGGCCAACAGCCGCTCTCGAAGCCTTCGGTGCCTGTTTCCTCAAAACAAAAAACCAAAGTAGTTACGGCGCCGGTGCCTGAACAGCCAAAGGTGGCGCATCTTGAGCTTGTGCCCGCATCGGCTGAGCCTTCTATAGAGGCATTGGTGGATACGCCCCAAGGTTTTCAGGTTGCCGCAAAAGAAACCCTTTGGAATGTCTCGTTGCGTGCAAAGCCAGAGGGCGCAACTAACCAGCAAATGATGTTGGCTTTTTACCGTGCAAACCCAGATGCCTTTTACCAAGGCCGATTTGATGGCCTGCAACAGGGTGCGTATTTAGTAAAGCCAAGTCTAGAGACCATTTTGCAAACCCCGCCCGTCGAAGCTTATCGCATGGTCAAGGCCTTAATGGCTGGGCAGTCCTATGCCGAGGTGTCGGCTCAAGCTTCTCAAGCCTCACAAGCCTCACAAGCCTCACAAGCTGAGGCTAAGCCCGAACTTGTGCCACAGCAGCTCGCGCCACCAAAAGCTTATCCTAAACCTTCTGCACCACAAACGCAGGGCGAGCTAGCGCCTGTAAAAGTTACAGTAGGGCCGCAAGAAACGCTTTGGGATATTGTTGTGGCTCAGCGTCCTGGGCCATGGGTTAACACCCGACAAATGATGGTGGCCACGTTGAAGAAGAACCCACATGCGTTTGAGGGTGGTAATATCAACCGTATGCTCAAAAACGTTGAATTGGAAATGCCGACCCATGACGAAATTCAGGCATTAACACCCGAAGAAGCATCCAAAGAGGTGCGTCGTCAAATTGCTCAGTGGCGAGTTGAGGAAGGGCTACCTGCTCAGGCTGATGCAGTAGAGGCTTTGCCTGTCATTGAATCAACGACAGTTGAGACGCCAACGGTCACTCCAAGTGTTGTTGAGCCTGTTGCTCCAGCGGTGAATGTGGAGCGAAAAGCGGTTGTTGTGAAAAAACAGGACACGCTTTGGACACTGGCGAACCAACATAAACCGAATGAGCAAGCGACAACAGGGCAAATGATTAAGGCGATTATTCGCTTGAACCCGCAAGCTTTTGTCGAGGGAAGTATGCACGATATGGTAGAAGGGGCTATTCTTAAATTGCCAATCGCTCAAGATTTACAGGAGTAACGGTCTTATCCCTAGTAGAGGTGGGGGTTTGGCGTTGAATTTGCTTAGTTGAATTGAATTCTTGTTGGTTGTTAAGTGAACAGCTGGCAGGCGATCAAGAGTGTTTTTGTCAAATTATATCGACAAACCTTGGCTCACCCTTGACCAAAACTGGGTAATTACATAATACTTCCAACTAGTCTGGAATCCGCAACCCTATGATTTTTGCGGAATTTGTAGGGTACAAACAAGGAAATTTATAATGCTGCGCAAACTTGCTTTGATACTCTCGATAACCGGAGGGTTGGGCGCAACTTATGCAAATGCGTTGGGGCTTGGCGATATTAAAGTCAACTCTGCCCTTAACGAGCCGTTAAACGCGCAAATTCAGCTGCGCGACGTGCGTAAGCTCACACCGCTGCAAATTCAGCCTCGTCTAGCCAATAACGATTTTGGCGCAGCAGGCGTATCCAATGCAGCCTTGGGTGAGGTGGACTTTAATGTCAGCGTATTACCAGACGGTACAGGCTATATTTACCTTACATCCGACACCCCAGTTCGCGAGCCGTTTGTTAACTTTTTACTTGAAGTTAACTGGCCAACGGGGCGTATGGTTCATGAATACACCTTACTTTTAGACCCTCCTACTTACGACCCTTCTCGACTTCGTTCCCTCGCTCAGCCTACATTGCCTGCACCGACTCGCTCGGTTACACCAACACCTGCGGCTGCAACCTTGCCACAACCTATGGCAGATACTCGGGTGAATGTACAACCTGCACCATCGACTCGCAGCCAAGCACCGGGCGAGCCTGTGCGAAATATTCGCACCGAGATGGACCCAGATTCGCAAGTCTATGTTGATGTACACGGGTCGCTTTGGGGCGTGGCAAACGAATACAAAGAGCGATTTGGCGCGACCACGAGCCAAATGGCGATCGCATTACTTAAGCGCAACCCAGATGCGTTTTTTGGTAATAATATAAACCGAGTGAAAGCTGGGTCAGTGTTGAACCTTCCGACCCAAGCCTTAGTCGATGAGCTAACACCAGCACAAGCCAGTGCTGAAGTGCAGCGCCAAAATCGCGCCTGGCAAGCTCTTCGCTCGGGTGGTCAGCCAGCGGTGGCGCAAGCATCTGTGCGACCTGTTGCTCCAGTGGCTGAGCCAGAAGCACCTGCGCCTGCAGAAACGGTAGCGGAAGAAACCCCAGCACAAGCGCCGATCGATAACGAAGCACTCGGCGCGCTTGAAGAGCAAAACCTCCAACTTGAACAGCAACTCGACTCAACGCTGTCGGATGTTGAGCACTTGCGTGGTGAAAACCTCGTTCTCAACTCGCAAATTGATATGATTCAAGATGAGCTCGGCGATATTCAACAGGCTATTGAGGCGAAAGATCGCAGCATTCGCGAACTAGAAGCGCAACTCGCAGCACAAGCGGCCGAAGCCGAAGCTGAGGCGAATAAGCCCTTGCTTGACAAGTTGATGAGTTCACCAATGCTTTTAGGTGGCATTGGCGGTGGTTTGATTCTGGCACTACTAGGTCTACTCCTTTTCTTACGTCGTCGTAAAAAAGATGACGAAGAAGAGTCTATCGATGACTTAGTTGATGAGCCTAAAGCACCGGTTGCGGCCCCAGAACCTGAAAGCGAACCAGAACCAGAGACTGAGGCAGCGGTCGCAGAAACTGAGGTAGAAGAGGCGCCAGCAGCCGATGCTGAGCCAGAAAAGGCCTCTGATGACGATGTTGATGACCTTTTAGAGCAAGAAGATGATTTAGACGACCTGTCTGATCTCGACTTGGATATGGGGTTAGACCTTGACGACGACTTAACCACCGAACTCGAAATGACCGCGGATAACGCAGAAGAGTTCGATTTAGGCGCAGATGATATTCCGACTGCGACAGTCTCTTCTGACGGCGATGATACGGGTGAGTTAGAGTTTGAATTTGCCTCATCGGAAAAAGCGGCTGCTGAGGCCGCAATGACCGTCGACTTTGACGATGCTGACGCAAATGCTGAAGAAGATGCCTTGGCTGCCGCAGCGCAAGAGGACGATGACCTAGATATCGATCTAGATCTTGATGATGCCGATGAGGTGCCTGTAGATAAGAGCCAAGACAGCGAGCTCGACCTCGACTTTGGTGATCTAGAAGACTCGTCACTAGAGAGTGATGATCTCGGCGGTTTAGGTGATCTTGACCTAGAAGGTGAAGACGACGCCGATATCGATGATATTGATGCCTTGTTGGCCAGTGTTAGCGTTGATGCCGCTGCCGAAGAAGTGGCGGGTGATGATGTTGATGCACTCCTGGAAAGTATCTCAAGTGACGCGCCAGCCGGTGACGACACAGATGACGAGCTACTATCGCTCGATGAGTTGCTCGAGTCAGATACGCAAGCTGAGGGCGATGAAGCCCTTGATCTTGATTTAGATCTTGACGAAACACCAGCAAGCGCCATTGAGGCCGAAGATACGTCGGTTGATATTGATGCCATTCTTGATTTGGAGAATAACGGTGGGCCGGAGCCAGAGGCAAAGACTCAAGACAAGGATGATCTTGCACTCGACACATCGTCTGACCTAGCGCTTGATACACCTGAAGCGGACGACAGCGCTGATGATCTATTGGCGTCACTGGATATTGATCTAGATGACCTAGCCTCTGACGATATTACGAACCCTGATGAAGCAGTGGCTGATATTGAGGAAGCGCCTGAGCTCTCTCAAGAAATAGCCCTAGACGGCCTAGGTGACATCGGCGACCTAGAAACAGAGCTTGATCTTGAGTCGAGTGAAAGCCTAGAAGAGCCAATTGAGCTTGATACTGACCTCGAAGCCGAAGTCTCTCTTGATCTCGAAGAGACAGGCGAAGAAGCGGAAGCCGCGGCTCTTGTAGAAGACCTTGCTGAAGATCCTACCGAAGAAGCGCCTTCGCAAGCTGAGCCTGAGTTAGAGGTTTCTGACGATCTGGCACTTGATCTTGCGCCAGAAGAAGAGCCAGAAGAGAGCTTAGAAGAAGCGTTGGAAGTGACCGGCGCTGACCTTGGGGACGAAGGTGTACAAGCGTCGGAGGAAGCGGAAGAGGCGGAAGATTTTGAAGTCCTCATGGGTAACTTAATTGAGCCCGATGATGACCTTGGTGATGTAAACCTCGATGAAATTGCCGATGGCGAACTTTCTCTCGATGAGACATTGCTGGATGCCAGCACTGATGCACTCTTAGCTGAAGCGTCACAAGACCTTTTAGCTGAAGATATTGATTTAGCCGAAGACGTTGATTTAGGTGAAGAGATTGATATCGCTGAAACTGAGCTTTCGGTTGATGATATTGAATTGCCGGACGAGCCACTGGTTACCTCTGAAATGCTCGATCAAGAGTTTGATGAGGCAGTAGCGCTCGACGAAGATGCTGAGGGGCTGCTTGAAGAAGTGGATAGCCTCGATAGCCTTGAGGATATCGACGCAAGCCTTGATGAAGCCTTGGAAGTGGCAAGCCAGTCAGCTGCGGCAGATGAGGCACTAAAAGAAGACCTCGACGACTTGCTGGATACGCTCTCGACCGATATTGAAGCACCAGAGCTGAGCACTGCAGACGATGCCTTGGCGGTTGTTTCTGAGGATCTTCTAGACCTCGATCTTTCAGACGAAGGCGAAGTCGATCTTTTAGAAGACGATGACCTTACTCTTGATGAGGCGCTTGATGAAACGCTCGAAGAAGAAGTCGACCTGGAAGAAGCGGCGCTGAGTGAAGAGATTGAGGTAGAGGGTGCAGCCGATGAGTTGGCTGAGTCTGATGTATCTGACGACTTTATGTCGCTGGATATCGACGCTGAGACGGAGGAGTCTCCTGCTGATCTTGAAGCACTCATGGAATCTCTTCCGGGCGGTGCTCAAAACGTCGACTTTGAGGGTGACCTAGAACTAGACGAGTTGATGGCATCTCACAGTATTGACCTTGACGAAGCTGATGATGCGGAAGGCGAAGCTGAAGCAGAGAAAGCGTTAGAAGCTGAAATTGAGGACGATATTGATTGGCAAGCACTCGATCATGTTGACCTTGATATCGAAGAAGACGCTGATGATGTATTGGTTGAACTAGATGATGCGTTAGCTGAACCAGCTGAATCAGAAGCGCCAGCCAAGCCATTAACTGACAGTGTGGCTGAGCTGTCGTCTGAAGAGCCATTGGCTGAGCGATTAGAAGACGAAGTGGTAGAGCTGGAAATCGCCGAAGATATTTTCGACGAAATATCTCATGATGAGCCAGTAGATTTATCGCTAGAGGCGGAGCTCGACCTAGAGGATCTGCTCGATACAGATACAGTTGATTCATCTGTCGATGTGGAATTATCGCCAGACGACGCCTTAGATGAAGAGTTAGCCGGCGTTGCTGAGCTGGCAGAACTCGACTTAGCTGAAGAAATGGCCCAAGCCAGCCAGCCAAGCACAACTGCTGATGAAGACCTCGATTTAGACATTGAAGAAGATTTAGACCTTGATCTAGACCTCGACTTAAACCTCGACGTGGATGAGGCAGAGGTTTCAGTTGACCTTGAGCCAGAGGTTGCGTCACAAGATTCTGTGCCTGTCGAAGTTGAGGCTGCTGACGAAGACCTTGAGCTGGATATTGACGTGGATGACCCGCTGAACGAAGCATCAACGTCAAATGATCTTCAACCGTCTGCTGCTGAACCAGAGCTAGAGCTCGATTTAGACTTAGATTCGGAAGATGACGCTGAAGCGCCAGCAGAATCGCTTTACGACGAAGAAGACATCGAAGGTCTTGCTGACTTTGATCTAGCCGAAAGCCTTGCTCAGTTGAGTGGCGACGAAGAGGTGGATGAAGCTGAGCTAGATAAAAGTCTCGCAGAGGTAGAAGACCTAGACGCTATGCTCAAAGGGCTCTTGCCAGATGGGGATATGAACGATGACTTGTCTGACGAGCTTAATTTAGATCTGGCTGAAGTTTCGACTTCAGTTGACTTAAGTGCCGAAGCAAGCATTGAAGATGTTGAAGCGGAGCTTACGGCGAATATCGAACACGACCTAAAAGGCGCAGATGACCTTGACGACGTGCTAGATAGCATTGATGATGTCGACCGCGATATTGATTTGGACCTAGAGGGCTTCGATGAAGCCGACTGGGCCATGGCAAGTGACGTAGACGAATCTGAAACTAAGCTAGACCTCGCAAGAGCTTACCTTGATATGGATGACCCAGCCGGTGCTGAAGAAATCCTGAAAGAAGTACTTGCCGAAGGTGACGATCGTCAGTCCGAGGAGGCTAAGCAATTGCTAGCCACCATTAAGAAATAGGATTTATGAAAGACACTGAATCAACCCCAGGGGTGGCTTCGGCCGCCCCTGTTCGTTTGGCCCTAGGTGTAGAGTACCAAGGGCATCATTACCACGGCTGGCAACGCCAAAAGAACGACAGCGTCGACACGGTTCAGGCCAAGGTCGAAAAAGCTTTGTCGATTATTGCAAATGAGCCAATCTCGATTATCTGTGCCGGTCGTACCGATGCAGGGGTAAGTGGCTGTAATCAGGTGATTCACTTTGATACCCATGCCCGCCGCGATGAGCGTGCTTGGGTGTTAGGTACTAACGCCAAGCTGCCTGACGATATTGCCATTCGATGGGCTAAGCCAGTATCTCAAGATTTTCACGCCCGCTTTTCTGCGACGGGGCGTCGTTATCGCTACGTGATTTATTGCTCGCCTATGCGCCCGGCTTTGCTTGCGCGAGGGGTGACTTGGACCTACTTGCCGCTGGATGTGAGCAAAATGCAAGAGGCGGCCAAGCACCTGGTGGGCGAGCATAACTTTAACGCTTACCGAGCTGTACAGTGTCAGGCGAGAAGCCCAGTGCGCACCGTTAAACACTTAAAAGTGACGCAAGTTGGGCAGCTTATTGTGATTGATGTGGCCGCTAATGCCTTTTTACATCATATGGTAAGAAACTTTGCTGGTGTGCTTATGGCGATTGGCGCAGGGGAGCAGCCGCCGAGCTGGGCGAAAGAGGTTTTAGATAGCCAAGACCGCCGTTGTGGCGGGGTGACAGCGAGGCCAGAAGGGCTCTACTTTGTTGATGTTGAGTATCCCGAGGTGTTTGAGTTGCCCGATTACCCCATCGGCCCTTATTTCATCCCGGGCTTAGACTGACGTCGCTCGTTTTTTTCTGGTAAGATTCGGCGTTTAACGGAGGCGCTCGTTTGGCTCGTACACGTATCAAAATTTGCGGTATCACCCGTGTTGAAGACGGTTTGGCTGCCATTGAAGCGGGCGCTGATGCGCTGGGCTTTGTATTTTATCCGCCCAGCCCTCGTGCAGTAACTGCCGAGCAGGCCGCTGAGATTATTTCGCAGTTGCCGCCGTTTGTGACTTTTGTTGGCTTATTTGTAAATGCGTCAGCCGATGAAGTTAAAGCGACAGCGGCTAAGGCTAAATTGTCGCTGTTACAGTTTCATGGCGATGAGGCCCCCGCGTTTTGTGGCCAGTTTGATTTGCCTTACATGAAGGCGATTCGTATGCGCCCAGACGTGGACTTAAACGCAGCCTTTGTAGATTACGCAGATGCCAATGCGCTCTTGCTAGATGCCTATACGCCCGGAATTCCTGGGGGCACAGGAGAGTCATTTGATTGGCAGCGAGTGCCGCAGCAAGCACCCAAAGCGGTGGTGCTCGCAGGTGGCTTAACACCCGATAATATCGCCGATGCGGTGGCGCAAGTTAAACCGTACGGTGTGGATGTCAGTGGCGGCGTCGAGGCCACCAAGGGCATTAAAGACAGAATAAAATTAGAGACGTTTATTAAAGAGGTAAACCGTGCCGACGAACATTGATCTCGCAGCACTTAAGCAACTACCGGATGCCCGTGGACACTTTGGCCCTTATGGTGGCCGCTTTGTGTCAGAAACCTTGATGGCAGCGCTTACCCAGCTAGAAGAAACTTACGCACGTCTTTCTAAAGATGCTGATTTTCAGGCAGAGTTTGATAAAGACATGGCTCATTATGTGGGTCGTCCGTCGCCATTATACTTTGCCGAGCACCTAACTGCGTTGTGTGGTGGTGCTCAGATTTACCTAAAGCGCGAAGACCTTAACCACACGGGTGCGCACAAGGTAAACAACACAATCGGTCAGGCGTTGTTGGCCAAATACACCGGTAAGCCTCGTATTATTGCTGAAACCGGCGCTGGTCAACACGGTGTGGCTTCTGCAACCGTTGCGGCGCGCTTGGGGCTTGAGTGTGTGGTTTACATGGGTGCCGACGACGTGAAACGTCAAGCGCTTAATGTGTACCGTATGAAATTGCTCGGCGCCAAGGTAGTGGCAGTTGAGTCGGGCACTAAGACGCTTAAAGACGCGATGAATGAAGCGATGCGCGACTGGGTAACCAATGTCGACAGCACCTTCTACATCATTGGTACAGCGGCAGGCCCGCACCCTTACCCGCAGCTAGTACGTGACTTCCAATCGATTATTGGTCGCGAAGCACGCCGTCAGTGTTTGGAGCAAGCCGGTCGTTTGCCAGATGCCCTTGTGGCGTGTGTGGGTGGTGGCTCTAACGCCATTGGTTTGTTCCACCCGTTTATCGAAGACAAAGACGTTCGCATGATCGGTGTTGAAGCCGGTGGTAACGGTGTTGAAACAGGCCAGCACGCTGCGCCGCTATGTGCAGGTCGCCCAGGTGTATTGCACGGCAACCGTACTTACCTAATGGAAAGCGACTCGGGCCAAATTATTGGTACTCACTCTGTGTCTGCGGGTCTTGATTACCCAGGTGTTGGCCCAGAGCACGCTTACCTAAAAGATGTTGGCCGTGCTGAATATGTTTCGGTAACTGATGACGAGGCGATGGATGCGTTCCGCACCTTAACCCGTGTTGAAGGTATTATGCCTGCGCTTGAGTCTAGCCACGCCATTGCTCACGCAATGAAAATGGCAAAAGAAATGAGCAAAGACGAAATCTTGGTAGTGAACTTGTCAGGTCGTGGCGACAAAGACATTCACACCGTAGCGCAAATTGATGGCATCAGTATCTGATAGGAAAACCGACATATGAACCGTATTACACAATGTTTTGATGCCCTCAAAGCCGAAGGCCGCAAGGCGCTGATTCCTTACATCACGGCAGGCGACCCAGAGCCTGGCGTAACGGTTAAAACCATGCATGCCTTTGTAGAGGCGGGTGCTGATGTGATCGAGCTGGGTATTCCATTTTCAGACCCAATGGCTGACGGTCCAGTGATTCAGCTTGCGTGTGAGCGTGCTCTCAAACACGACATCACCTTGTTGCAAGTGTTAGACATGGTGGCAGAGTTCCGTCAAACCAATAGCAGCACGCCAGTGGTGTTGATGGGTTACCTAAACCCTGTTGAGATCTTAGGCTACGAAACCTTCTGTGCTAAAGCCAAAGAAGCGGGCGTGGACGGTGTGTTAACCGTTGATTTACCCCCTGAAGAGGCGGAAGGTGAGTTTAATCAAGCCATGAAGGCTCATGGTTTGGATACGATTTATTTATTAGCACCTACAACCGAAGAAAGCCGCATCGAAAAAGTGTGTGCGGCGAGCAGTGGCTACATTTATTATGTTTCTGTTAAAGGTGTAACAGGCTCTGCGTCCCTCGACGTGCAGTCAGTATCAGATAAACTTGATATCGTTCGCAAATACACAGATTTGCCATTAGGTGTAGGCTTTGGTATCAAAGACGCCGAGAGTGCAACAGCGGTATCAAAAGTAGCGGATGGCGTTATTGTTGGCAGTGTGTTGGTGAATAAAATGGCTGAGCTTGAAGGTTCAGTAGACGAGATCCCAGCACAAGTATCGGCTATTATCGCCAACATGCGTCAAGCGATGGATGCTTAAGCGCAGAGCAATAACGGATTTTACCTGAGTACATGTAAGGCATGTGCTTATCGAATTAGTAATTAAGGTTTAAATAGCGATGAGTAATTGGCTCGAAAAAATTGTTCCATCATTGGTGCGCAACGAAAACAAGCGCTCGAGTATTCCCGAAGGGCTTTGGAAAAAGTGTCCTAAGTGTGATGCGCCTTTGTACCGTCCAGAGCTAGAAAAAAACCTTAACGTTTGCCCTAAGTGTGACCACCACATGCGCCTAAGCGCTCGTCGTCGCCTTGAGGTTTTCTTTGACCCTAACAGCACCACAGAAGTGGCCGCTGAGGTTGAGCCGCAAGATCGCTTAAAGTTTAAAGACTCTAAGCGCTACAAAGACCGCTTGAGTGCTGCTCAAAAAGCGACTGACGAAAAAGACGCTTTGGTTGCGATGCGCGGTGAGCTAAACGGTAACCCAGTGGTAGCGGTTGCGTTTGAGTTCCAGTTTATGGGTGGCTCAATGGGTGCCGTTGTGGGTGAGCGTTTTGTTCGCGCCGCTAACATTGCGCTTAAAGAAGACATTCCATTGGTTTGTTTCTCGGCTTCGGGCGGTGCTCGTATGCAAGAGGCGTTGTTCTCTTTGATGCAAATGGCCAAAACATCTGCCGTGCTTGAAAAACTACGCCTACAAGGTACACCTTACCTTTCCGTACTGACTGACCCAGTATACGGTGGTGTATCGGCGAGTTTGGCGATGTTGGGTGACCTAAACATTGCTGAGCCTAAAGCCCTTATCGGTTTTGCTGGCCCGCGTGTTATCGAGCAAACCGTGCGCGAAAAATTGCCAGAAGGCTTCCAGCGCAGTGAGTTCTTGCTAGAGCACGGCCAAGTGGACATGATTCTGCCGCGTCACGAACTACGTACTAAAATTGATGCAATTTTGCGTAAGTTCCAAGGTTTGCCTGCGCCTGAAGTTGCAGAGTAATCCTTCATCATGCGTTGATGGTATAAGGTCGGCTTCTGCCGGCCTTTTTAGTTTTCGATAGAAGAGGCAGTAGTTGCATTGAGAGAGCAGTATTCATTATCCCAGTGGTTAGAGTGGATTGAGTCTTGCCACCCCAGCGAAATTGATATGGGCTTAGAGCGAGTGCAAAAAGTAGCATTGGCTTTGGGGCTTACGCAGTTAGATATGAAAGTGATTACCGTTGCAGGCACTAATGGCAAAGGCTCTACGGTGACCTACCTTGATACGATTTATCGTGAGCAAGGTTACAGTGTAGGTGCGTTTACTTCGCCGCATTTTCATGAGTACAACGAACGTATTCAGGTGAACGGTCTGCCTGCCTCTGATGAGATTATCTGTCGTGCCTTTCAAGCCATTGATCAAGCACGTGGCAAAATCGAGCTTACGTATTTTGAGTTTGGTACTCTGGCGGCACTTTGGGTCTTTAAGCATTCGTTTTTGGATGTGGCGATTTTAGAAGTGGGTTTGGGTGGTCGCCTTGATGCGGTGAATATCTGCGAGCCGGATGTCTCTGTGGTGACCAGTATCGGTATCGACCACGTTGACTGGCTAGGTGATGATCGCGAAGTGATTGGCTTTGAAAAAGCAGGCATCTTTCGCGCGAACAAACCGGCTGTATGTGGCGATCCAAACCCGCCGCACAGCATTAAAGCCCATGCTGAATCCATCGGCGCTAAGCTGTTTCAGCTTGGTTCAGAGTTTAGCCTTCAGTCAGGTGAACAAGCGCGATTTAGCTGGCAGGGCCAAAGCTCAGAGGGCGAGGGCTTGGAGCTAACCGACATTGAAGTCGGTAGCTTGCCTATCGAAAATATTCCAACGGCGATTCAAGCGGTTAAAGCCTTGGGTTTGCCTGTTAGTGATCGTGCGCTGCGCTTGGGTGTTAAGCTAGCAACCATGGTGGGGCGGATGCAAACTATTGCCCATAGTCGCGGTGATATTGTGCTGGATGTGGCCCATAACCCACATGCGGCCGAGCGTTTGGCGAAGGTATTGGCTAAGTCACCTAAGCAGCAAATTGTGGTGCTAGGTATGTTGGCTGATAAAGATGCCACCGCAGTGGTTGCAGCACTTAAGCCTCATGTTAAATATTGGCTTTTGGTTGATTTGGATGTGCCACGCGGCTTAAGTGCGAAGGCGTTAATGGCAAAAATGCCCGAAGGTATCCCCAGAGATAGCATCGCTTGTTATAGTGATATGGCGTCGGCGGTAGCGGACGCCGTAAGCCTATTGGATCCAGCAAGCTCTGTGCTGGTAGCAGGCTCCTTCTTTACCGTAGCGAATGCGCTCACCGAGTTAAAGGATCTCTGATTGCATGCAAGATAAAACCAAATATCGACTCACGGGTTTAGCGGTAATGGCGCTGTCTTTGGCAGTGATTTACCCTGTGTTTTTAACCGGAGAAGGCTACGCTGAGCGTCAAATTGATCCGTTACTTGACGAAATGCCACAAGCGCCTGCCATTATAGATATTGAGGTGTCACCTGAGATTGTGGAGTTAGTGGCAACAACCCCAGCAGGTAAGGCGGTATCCTTACCTGAGGTCGAGCCGCCAGCGGCGGTGCAGGCCGCCCCCGAAGCACCGGTTTTATCTGCACAAACGCAAGAAGCTCAGCAAGCGCGTGCGCCAAAGGTGGATTTGGCAGAAGCGCCTCGCCTAGACGAAACCGGCGTGCCTGTGGCTTGGTCGTTGCAACTGGGTACCTTTAGTAATGAAGAAAACGCCAAGCGTTTAGAGCGCGAGCTAGTTGATAAGGGACATAAAGTCTACACCCGGCGAGCCGGTGATTTTGTTCAACTATTTGTGGGTCCAGACTTGCAAAAAGCCAGGCTTGAGCAACTCAAGGCAAAAATCGACAAAGAGCTGAGTTTAAAGAGTAAATTAGTCAGATTCAGTACCCAATGAGGCATTGGGTTGCTGAACACTGTCTGGTAGAATGCGCGCATCTTTTGTAGGGGTTAGGGGCTAAGCGCTTAGAATGAATTTAGCTGATGGCGTGGTTTTAGCAGTCGTAGGTGTATCCTGCTTTTATAGCTTGTGGCGAGGCTTTGCTGCCGAAGCGATATCTCTGCTCAGCTGGGTTGCAGCCTTTATCATCGCTAAGCTGTTTTCAGTGCCCTTTACCGTTCTACTAGAACCTTATCTCGAAACGCCGTCCTTGCGGATTGGCGTTTCTTTTGTTGTCTTGTTTATCCTTACCTTAGTCATTGGCGCGCTGATTGCGCGGATTATGTCTATGCTTATCGATGTAACAGGACTGAGTGCAACCGATCGACTGCTGGGCTTGGGTTTTGGCTTTGCTCGCGGCGTTTTAATTTGTGTTGTGCTGGTATTTTTGTTGAGGATGACGCCAGTGGTGCAAGACCCCTGGTGGCAACAATCGGAACTCATTCCTCATTTAGTTTTGATGGAAGATTGGACCAAACAAGTGGCAAGCGACGTCGCTAGCTTGATTTGGAACGCAGGACGCTAACGTTTTTACGCTTTTTTATTTCCTTCCGAGGTGAGTACACATGTGCGGTATTGTGGGCATTGTTGCCAAATCCTATGTTAACCAGACCATCTTTGATGCGCTAACGGTGCTACAACACCGCGGTCAAGATGCAGCGGGTATGGTCACCTGTGAAGGCAACCGCTTCTTCATGCGCAAAGATAATGGCTTGGTGAACGAAGTATTCCGTACTCGCCACATGAAGCGCTTGTCGGGCAACATGGGTATTGGTCATGTGCGTTACCCAACAGCGGGCTCTTCTAGCTCAGCTGAAGCGCAACCGTTTTACGTTAACTCGCCTTACGGTATCGCGCTGGCACACAACGGTAACTTAACCAACGCCGATTCTGTTCGCGAGAGCATGTTCAAGTCTGACCTTCGTCACACCAATACGACGTCTGACTCAGAAGTCTTGCTAAACGTGTTTGCACACGAGTTACAGCAAGCTGCGCCGCTTACACCAAACCCAGAGCATATTTTTGGTGCCATTGAGCGCGTACATCAGCGTGTGAAAGGTGGCTACGGTGTGGTTTCTATTATTCCGGGTTACGGCATCATGGCATTTCGTGACCCTCACGGCATTCGTCCGTTAGTTTACGGCTCGCGTAAAACCGAGCAGGGCGAAGAGTTTATGGTAGCATCTGAAAGTGTTGCCCTAGACGTGTGCGGCTTTGAATTGATTCGCGATATCGCACCGGGTGAAGCAATCATTATCAATACCGACGGTGAGGTTTTCACTCGTCAGTGCACGCCAGAAGCGACCTTGGCACCGTGTTTGTTTGAGTATGTTTACCTTGCTCGCCCTGACTCTATCATCGACGAAGTATCGGTACACAAGGCGCGTATGCGGATGGGTGTAAAGCTGGCGCAAAAAGTGATGCGCGAGCGCCCAGACCACGGTATCGATGTAGTCATTCCTATTCCTGATACCAGCCGTACTGCCGCTCTCGAAATGGCGTACGAGTTGGGTGTGCGTTTCCGTGAAGGTTTTATTAAAAACCGTTACGTTGGTCGTACCTTTATCATGCCTGGCCAGGCGATGCGCAAAAAGTCAGTGCGTCGTAAGCTAAACCCCATCGAAATGGAGTTTAAAGACAAGGTTGTGATGTTGGTAGACGACTCGATTGTGCGTGGTACTACTTCGCATCAAATCGTTGAGATGGCTCGTGATATGGGTGCTAAAAAAGTATTCTTTGCTTCGGCTGCGCCACCGGTTCGCTTCCCGAACGTATATGGTATCGACATGCCATCAGCCACTGAGCTGATCGCCCATAACCGCAACGACCAAGAAGTGGGTGAGTTGATTGGTTGTGACTGGATGGTTTACCAAGACCTCGACGACTTGAAAGACAGCGTATTGGTAGGTAACGACAAGATCCAAGACTTTGATACCTGTGTGTTTGACGGCAAATACGTAGCAAACGATGTCGACCAAGATTACCTTGATCGCATTGATGCGCAGCGCAACGACTCAGCGATGGCAACGACCAATGGTGTCTCTACCGGCACAAACGAGCACGCTGACCTGCACACAAAAATTGATTAAAAGCCGCTAAGCCGGCCCCTTGTTAATGAGTCAGAGGGGCCGACTTAACGGGATGAAGATAAGGTGTATCCATGAGTTCTTCTATTCCAAAAAATCCGCAACGCAAGCAGTTTGACGCCCAAACCGGCGACTACGGCTTAGAAACCCTTGCATTACGCGCTGGCCAACATCGTACCAATGAAGATGAGCACAATGATGCCATCTTTATGACGTCGAGCTACGTGTTTTCAACGGCAGAAGAAGCGGCCGCGCGTTTTGGTGGTGAAGAGCCGGGTAACATTTACTCTCGCTTTACCAATCCAACGGTGCGCGCATTTGAAGAGCGTATCGCGGCCCTTGAAGGTGCAGAGCGTGCTATTGCCACCTCATCGGGCATGGCGGCAATTATGTCTTTGGCGCCTGCATTGCTAGCTAATGGCGACCACATGGTGTGCTCGCGCAGTGTATTTGGTTCGATTATTTCGCTAATCAACAAATATTTTGTAAAAGCGGGTATCGAGGTGACTTACGTCGACCCTAAAGACCTAGACGCTTGGAAGGCGGCAATGCGCCCGAATACCAAGCTATTGTTTTTAGAGACGCCTTCAAACCCATTGGCTGAGTTGACTGATATCCCTGCAGTCGCTGAAGTGGCTCATGCCCAAGACGCATTATTGGTGGTAGATAACTGTTTCTGTACACCTATTTTGCAACAGCCTTTGGCATTGGGTGCAGATATTGTGATTCACTCTGCAACCAAATACCTCGACGGCCAAGGCCGTGCAGTTGGTGGTGCAGTGGTGGGTTCATCGGCACTCATGGAAGAGTTTTACGGCTTCGTGCGTACCGGTGGCATTAGCATGAGCCCATTCAATGCTTGGATCTTCTTGAATGGTCTAGAGACGCTTGGTTTACGTATGCGTGCTCATTGCGACCAAGCCCTAGAGTTGGCGCAGTGGTTGGAGGCGCAGCCTGAGGTTGAGCGTGTGTTTTATGCAGGCCTAGAGAGCCATCCGCAGCATGAGTTAGCTAAACAGCAGCAAAAAGGCTTTGGTGGTGTACTCTCGTTTGAAGTCAAAGGCGGTAAAGAGGCAGCGTGGCGCTGTGTTAACGCAACCCAAATGATCTCGATTACGGGCAACTTGGGCGACGCAAAGACGACGATTACCCATCCAGCGACCACAACTCATGGTCGAATGACGCCAGAAGAGCGTGAAAGTGCGGGTATCAAAGACAGCTTGTTACGTGTTTCTGTTGGCCTTGAGTCAATTGACGACATCAAAGCGGACTTGAAGCTGGGCTTGTCGGCCGCTTAACTGTGCTTTGCACCGTATTTTATTAAAAGGCGACCTACGCAAGTGTGTCGCCTTTTTTAATGGCAATTTGAATGTGTTTTTTCGAAAGGTAAGGTGTATATGAACATCGCTTTAGCGCCTATGGAAGGGGTTGTAGATCCCATCTTACGTGACTTGCTAACGCGTATTGGCGGTATCGACTATTGCGTCACTGAGTTTGTTCGGGTGTCGAGTCGGGTATTGCCCGAAAGTGTCTTTTTAAAACTCTGTCCCGAGTTAGAAAACGGTGGCTGTACGCCTTCGGGTGTGCCCGTGCATGTGCAGTTATTGGGTAGCCATCCAGAGCGCATGGCGCAAAGTGCGGCGGTGGCTGCGGGGCTTGGCGCACCCGTTATCGACCTTAACTTTGGTTGTCCTGCCAAAACAGTCAATAAGCATCGCGGTGGCGCGGTGCTGCTTGATACGCCCGACGATATTCATGAGATTGTTGCCGCGGTGCGCCAAGCGGTACCGGCTGACATACCGGTAACGGCAAAAATGCGTTTAGGGGTTAAGGATAAAAGCCTTGCCATTGATAACGCCCAAGCCATTGAGGCGGCAGGCGCTGCTAAGCTCACCGTGCATGCCCGAACCAAGGTAGAAGGTTACCGCCCGCCCGCACACTGGCATTGGCTCGCAAAAATCAGAGAGGCGGTTAGCCTACCTGTTGTCGCTAACGGCGAAATTTGGACGCCAGAAGACTACATGCAGTGTCGTGAGGTAAGCGGTTGTAAGGATGTGATGATTGGTCGAGGGTTAATTTCGAGCCCGGGCTTAGCCAATGAAATCATCTTGCAGCGACAGCAGTTGCCCTCAAACGAGTTGCCTTGGCAGGAGGTGCTCGCTTCGGTGTGTTTGTTGTTTGAAATGTCTCATGGTCGCATGATGCCAAAGTATGTGCATGGGCGAGTCAAACAGTGGCTAAACCAACTTAAGCGCCAATACCCTGAAGCAAAAGAACTTTTTGAATCGATTAAAACGCTGCGAGATTGCAATGATCTTGAGCGTGCACTCAAAAACGCACAAGAAAAATCTCCTGTTTTCGTGTAATTTCAGAAATCTCGCCTAAACTTCTTATCATACTGTGTAGAGCCTACGCGCCTTACCTCTTACTCAGCAGCATCAATGGGTGCTGCTACGGCTCAGTGGTGTGCTGTTATTTTGTATGCAGTCCCCCTAAGCAGGTGAACTCATGTCGATCACGCTAAAACTTGATACTTTTTGACTAAACTTGGCTCTAGGTAAGCGTCGAGTCGCCGATAACTTTACAAGGCGTAATTGCGTAGTTGAGGCTAATAAGTGTTTGAAAAAGCGGTGCCCTCTTGGAGGCTATTTTGAGTGAGGTGTCTTACAAAAGGCGACGGCGCTGGGCATTGTTGGTTTTAGTTTTGTGGTTGGCTTTAGTGCTTGTGGGGTTTTGGTGGTTCCAGTGGCGCTGGTACTTTTTGGTCGATACTCAAACGGTTTGGTTTAAGTCTGATCCGTGGGTTTCGGCATCGCCTGACAAAGAGTTTTCGCTTAAAGCGAGCCAGTCTGGCGATATTGGCGCTTTGGTTGTGCATTTTTATGATCCAGCGTGCCCTTGCAGCAAGTTTAATACAGAGCATGTGCTGTCTCTTATTGCTGAGTATCAAATAAAGGGAGTGCACTTTGAGTTGAGAGTCCCACATCCACACCACATTGAAGAAGCTGAAGATCTCTTTGGTGTTGTAGCAAAAGTTGTATCGCCTCAAAAGTCGCCGTCAGCGAGTCCATCAGCCTTAGTGCTGGGAACGGGGGGTGAAGAGGCTAAATGGTTCGCAGCCTACGTGGGACCTTACAGTTCAGGAGCAGTATGTTCAGGGGGAGATGATGATTTTGTCGGTTTGGCCCTTGATAGGTTGCTAAGCCAAGAAAAAGTGTGGTGGGAGTCAAATTTGGCAAGCGGGTGCTTATGCCCATGGCCTAAGTTTGAGTCACAAGGAACTTAAACGCGCCTTCGGGCTGGGTAGTAGGATCAATGGCAGTAGTTTTTTGTGATGTTAAGCGAGGGGCATATTATGTCTGTTCAACAAATTAACTTTTCTTTAGCAGCGATACGGACCGCAGCAGACAAGCTCATGATGGGCGTTCAGCTGTTTCTGTTTATAGTGGCCTGTGCATTGGCTGGTGTGTTTGATACTTGGGCTGAAGCACTCATAATCGGTGGAGGTACGCTGGCAGCAACAGCAGCGATAAGCCAGCTTATGCCGGGAGCGCTTGTAGTTCGTTTGGCGCATGGTGTAGGTTTTATGGTTTTTTCTGCGCTCTTTATTCACCAATCTGGTGGTATGCTTGAGTTCCACTTCACAATCTTTGTGCTGTTGGCGTTTCTCCTTTATTACCGTGACTGGAAGCCGATTGTTTTGGCCGCTGGTGTCATCGCTGTTCACCACTTATCTTTTAACTCTTTGCAAGAGTCAGGCGCGGGCGTATTCCTTTTTGAGTACCGTAGTGGCGTTGGCCTCGTACTTTTACATGCGGCATTTGTTATTTTCGAGACTGCTTTGCTTGTGTTAATTGCAGTTAAAAGCGAGAAAGAAGGGCGCCAAAGTGAGGAGCTAGCTCGTTTGACAGCTACGATGCGAGTAGACGAGCAAGGTAGCATTGACTTAGCGATGACCAAAATGGATATGTCATCCGAAACAGGGGCTAGCTTAGGGCAATACCTGTCTGCCGTGCAGAGCGCGATCAATGAAGCTAAGCGTGTAGCAGCGGCACTTACCTCAACGATGTCGGCGAACGAATCCCTAGGCCGCGATGCAGTTAATTCGTCACAACAGCAAAAAGCAGAAACTATTCAGCTGGCGTCTGCAGTAGAGGAGATGGCGGCGTCTTTTCATATGGTTGCCGAAAGTGCTCGTGAGGCGGCAGAAGCCGCACATACAGCGCAAGAGAATGTACAAGCGGGTAACCAAACGGTGCGCTCTTCAACCGACAGTATTGGTGAGCTAATGGGTACCGTGGAGCATACGCGTAGTCTGGTTGAGGAGTTGGCGGACGATAGTCGTGAGATTGGCCAGGTGGTTGAGATGATAAGTAATATTGCCGACCAAACCAACCTACTGGCACTTAACGCGGCTATTGAGGCGGCAAGGGCTGGTGAAGCAGGGCGTGGCTTTGCGGTGGTTGCAGACGAAGTACGTACGCTAGCGAGTAATACCCAAAGCTCGACTGAGAAAATTCAGGCAATGATTACTCAGTTGCAGTCCCGTAGCGACACCTTAACCAATGTGATGGAAACGTCGAAGCGTCAGGCAATGGCAAGTAACGAGCAAATTTTGTCGGCGGCTGAATCGTTAAGGGCGATTGGTGATGCGGCGGAAGTGATTGCGCGTATGAATACGCAAATTGCGAGCGCAACCACAGAGCAAACCGAAGTGGCCGAAGAGATTAATCGCAACGTATCCTCGATTAAAGATTTGGCCGAACAGGTTGCCTATGTCATCGAAAGCTCGAAAAAGGGCAGCGACGAAGTGGCTTCCCTAGGCGATCAGCTGTCTGTGCAGGTGGGGCGTTTTAGAACCTAGCGGTCGCGTTGGTCATCTAATAAAAATAAAGCGCGTTAGCCGAGGCTAGCGCGCTTTTTTTATACCTGATGCTTTCTGTCGTTCCGGCTTAGCTTGAGAGAGACCCGCTTTGTGCGTTTACTCGATAGTGATGGTACGAGCCTTCATGGCTTCTGGGATCTCACGCACGAGGTCGATATGCAATAGGCCGTTTTCTAGTTTGGCGCGGGTCACTTTGACATGATCAGCCAATTGAAAGCGACGTTCGAAGTTTCGCGCAGCAATACCTTGGTGTAAAAAGTGGCGCTGTACGTCTTCCGGTTGCTTGTTGCCAGATACCGTTAGGGTGTTGTGCTCGCTTTGAATGCTTAGCTCGTTGTCTGTAAAGCCGGCAATCGCCATGGTGATTCGGTATTCGTTCTCGCCGGTAAGTTCGATGTTGTACGGCGGGTAGCTTGGCTGATTGTCGTTGCGGCTGGCAGAGTCGATTAGGTTTGCCAAGCGGTCGAAGCCAATTGCAGAGCGGTAAAGTGGAGAAAGGTCTAGTTCGCGCATTCTTATATCCTCATTGAGCAATATATTTAGCAGAGCCCCTAAACAGCGTGTTTGGGCTCTATGACAGTAACGGACCTCCCAATTGAGCATCCGTTACTCTCTATCTATGGGCATTGCTCAAGCTTTCAAGGGGCTTTAAAGCTCTTTGCTGTGCTGTAAAGGAATAGAGTGCGCGAAATTAGTTTTAGCGCTCCATAGCAGCGTAAAACTGGTTGATGTCGTTGGTGATGCTGACATCAACGTTGTCCGATGGGATCTTGTAGTCGTGTACTCGCTCCCAGCCTTCGCCCTCGGGTGCGCGTTCCCAAACGGTACCGGCGTTGTAGGTCACAAGCTCCGTGAGTGACGGGTCGAGTTTACACATCTTTTCTACTTCAATGGGAATGAGGTTAGTCATTTCGTCATTAAGAAACTCGTCGGTTTCGTAACCTGTGAACATACGCCAGCCCGTGTCGTTAAGGTGGGCAGGTACAGTTTTGTACATAAAGCGAATGGGTAACTTCTCGTCGAAGCATAAACGAGAAACCAGCGCTAAAAAGCCATTTTTGGTTTGGTTGGTTTCGCCAGCAGTGGGCTTACTGAATTCGTTGGTCATTGCTATTTGTACTCTTGCGGCCTACAGTGAAACGTTTTTGGCTGAACAGCAGCCCAGATAACGTGGGATGTCTATTGTAGTGCGAGGGCGCTGTGATGGCAAAAGCCCCGCCATTTAACGGATTGATACGAAGGGAAGTCATGAACTGGATTTGGTTACATTTAATTACAGTACTCATGGCCGCTGTATTGGGTGCTTGGGTGTTACTCCGGCCCAAGGGCAGCTTATGGCATCGTCGCTTTGGGCGCGTGTATGTGGTGCTAATGATGCTGGCGAGTGCTTCGTCGTTAATGCTGCCCGCACAGGTGGGGCCACAGCTCTGGCTGCACTTTGGCTTTATTCATTTGCTCAGCATCTTTGTACTACTGGCCATGCCGACGGCCATTTGGGCGGCACGACAAGGGCTTTACCGCGTGCACCGTGGCTTGATGTTGGGTAATTACATCGGCGGTATTGGCGTTGCAGGGGTTTTAGCGGCGCTTTTGCCGGGCCGTTTTTTACACGGTTTGCTCTTCTAGTATGTTTCTTGTGTGATATTCCGGCTAAGGGGAGTCAAGGCCTACACAGCTTGCGCTAAAACGACTAAAATGCGCGGCAGGCTAGCCAAACTGAAAATGTTTCTTGTGCTGCTTGCGGTTTCATCAGGCAAGCATGTGTTTGTATCAAACGACGAGCATTTTTAGTTTTGCTAAGGGCTTATTATTTTAGAGGCAGCAAAACATGGGCAGAAGTTTCGAAGTACGTAAAGCATCTATGGCAAAAACCCAAGCAGCACGGGTTAAAGTCTTCTCAAAGTACGGTAAAGAGATTTACGTATGTGCAAAAAACGGTGGCTCAGACCCGAGCGCAAACTTGTCGCTACGCCGTTTGCTAGATAAAGCAAAAAAAGACCAAGTACCTAGCCACGTTATCGACCGTGCGTTTGAAAAGGCTGAAGGTGGCTCAGGTGAAGATTACTCAACAGCGCGCTACGAGGGCTTTGGCCCAGGCGGTTGCATGGTGATTGTCGACTGTCTAACGGACAACAATAATCGCACCATCGGCGATGTACGTATCTGCTTTAACAAGGCAAAAGCCAAAATGGGTGCGCCAGGTGCGGTATCTCACATGTTTGATCATCAAGCCGTTTTGGCCTTTGCGGGCGATGATGAAGACGCTGTGCTTGAAGCCTTGATGATGGAAGACGTTGACGTTGCTGAAATCGAAATGGAAGACGGTGTAATTACGGTTTATGCGCCGCACACAGAGTTTTTTAAAGCAAAAACTGCTTTAACTAACGCCTTCGGTGAAATCAACTTTGATGTGGAAGAGATTTCGTTTATCCCGCAAACAACTTGTGAGTTGAGTGGTGATGACGTTGCAGTATTTGAGCGTTTCTTGGATATGCTAAATGACTGCGAAGATGTACAAGAAGTTTATCACAACGCCGAAATCGCTGAGTAAGTAGCGGCTGTTGTATATAAGCCACTGATGCCTTGGGCGTTGGTGGCTTTTTTATTTTGTAGTTATGGCTGGTTTGATAGAGGAATAGGCAATGCAAATTCAAAAAGATACCGTGGCAAGCTTTCATTACGTACTGTCTGAAGTGGGTGGTGAGGTAATCGAAGACTCTTCGGCGAACGATCCAATGGCCTACCTTCATGGTCACGAGAATATTTTTGCGGTGGTTGAAGAAGCGCTAGAAGGTAAGTCAGAGGGTGATCAGGTTGAAGTATCTGTGTCTCCGGCGCAGGGTTACGGCGAGCGTAACGAAGCCAATACGCAGCGTATTCCTCGCAAGCATATTTTGACCAAGGGTAAGCTGGCTCCGGGTATGGTGGTCAAGGTCAATACTGAGCAAGGCCCTAAGGATGCGTCGGTTAAAAAGGTGGGCCTTAAAATGGTCGACTTAGACACTAACCACCCTTTGGCCGGTAAGCAGCTGCACTTTGCTATCACGATTGTTTCTGTGCGTGAGGCAACAAGTGAAGAGTTGTCCCATGGTCACGCTCATGGCATTGGTGGTCATCAACATGACTAAGTCGCTGTAGTAAACATCGGTTAAAGCTCGTTAAGGGCTAGAAACCCTCCGCTGTTGGATGAGCCAACGGCCGAGGGTTTTTTTGTGCGTATAAGTTACTTAGAGTGCGCTTAGACATTGATCTACTTGTGTTTTTTTTAAGAAGAGCGCCCGCTATTGGCTGAGTCCCTTTACAATCCTTGCTTCAAATCTTTATTTGAACCCTCAACTACATGGCCAAACATGGCTAAATTTAAGCAAGGAGTAAGAAAATGAATCCACTATTTATCAAAGGAGCAGACTTTTTTGACGATATCCAACCAGAGGAGAAGCCAGAGCTTCACTTCGTTGTGGTGTCGCATTTGCTGGACAATCCGCAAATTTACCTAGACTGCCTCGCCAACATTGGAAATGTTGCCATGTTACTACCAAAGCCTCGCAGCGTGTGTCGTGCGACCTTGGAGGAGATGGAATCTCGGTTTCATGTAATTTTGCGCAACCGTTCGCAGCTGGCTTCAGCTGAGGTGTGTGCGGCGCTGATCAATGACCAAGTTAATACGGGTCGTGTGGTGTTGATTGATATCGGTGGCTATTTTGCCCAAAACTTAGCGGCGCTTGAAGAGGGCTTAAATGCTCAGCTGTTGGGTGTGGTTGAAGTGACAGAAAACGGTCATCAGCGTTACGAGGCTATTGGTGACTTACCGGTACCTGTGATGTCGCTTGCGCGAAGCCCCCTTAAAGGGCCGGAGGATTACTTGACCGGTCAGTCGATTGTTTATTCCGCCGAAGCTTTAATGCGTGAATGCCATCAAATTATGCAGGGCTTTAATGCCGTGGTGTTTGGTTACGGAAAAATTGGCCGCTCGATTGCTAAGGCGTTACATGCAAAAAACATTAACACCAAAATTGTCGAAATTGACCCAGTGCGGGCAATTGAGGCTCGGTCTCGCGGGTTTGATGTGCTTACCAAAGAAGAGGCGCTGCCCGCCAGTGATGTGATTTTTTGTGCCACGGGGCGAAAGTCGCTGTCTAACCACGATTTTAATCGCATTAAAAATGGTGCGTTTGTGTTCTCGGTGACCTCGTCGGACGATGAGCTAGACCTGTCGCGCGCCAATGCAGGCTTTGAGGTGACTCGTGTTACCGAGCATGTGGCTTGTTATTCTCGTTTAGGGCAGTTTTTTTACTTGGGTAATCACGGTAATGCCATCAACTTTATTCATAACGCAGAAGTTGGGCCTTATATCTTCTTGGTGCAAGGGGAGGTGATTAAAGCGGTAGAGCATCTGTGCAATAACAGTCTCGAGAACCGTTTGCAGGAGCTGCCTGTGGCCAAGCGCAAAGACTTAGCTCGACGATGGTTGGCGCACTTTGGGGCGTAGTTAATAGCGCAATACCTAACGTTGTTACTGCCTGCGTGAGGAGTAGTTAGGGCGCGAACAGAAGGGATGAGTTTGCAGGAATGCCAACTAGAATGACGAAACTAGCGCGCACAAAAAAGGCGCTCAATGAGCGCCTTTTATTATGGAGTAAGAAGATTACTTCTTAGCAGCCATTTGAGCCTTGATCAATTCACCGATTGTAGTTGGGCCAGAAACCTCAACTTCAGTGTTTTGAACCGCTTTCAGTGCAGCTTTCTCTTCAGCTTGGTCTTTCGCGCGGATAGACAAGTTGATTGCACGGTTACGACGATCGATAGCGATGATTTTCGCTTCAACTTCATCACCTTCTTTTAGTACAGCAGAAACGTCTTCAGTACGCTCAGCTGCTACTTCAGAAGCTTTAAGAGTTGCTTCGATGCCTTCTTCGATTTCGATAGTTGCAGCTTTAGCGTCAACGGCAATTACTTTACCAGTTACGATAGCGCCTTTATCGTTCTTAGTTACGAAGTCAGCGAATGGGTCGTTTTCAAGTTGCTTAACGCCAAGAGAGATACGCTCTTTCTCTGCGTCGATAGACAAGATAACCGCTTCAACTTCGTCGCCTTTCTTGAATTGACGAAGTGCTGCTTCAGCGTCTGCTTCCCAAGTGATGTCAGACATGTGAACTAGACCGTCTAGCTCGTCTTCTAGACCAACAAAGATACCGAAGTCAGTAATTGTTTTGATGGTACCAGATACTTTATCGCCAGCAGAGTATTGCTCAGCGAAAGTAGTCCATGGGTTAGCAGCACACTGCTTGATGCCTAGAGAAATACGACGACGCTCCTCGTCGACGTCCAAGATCATCACTTCTACAGCGTCACCGATTTGAACAACTTTAGATGGGTGGATGTTCTTGTTAGTCCAAGACATTTCAGAAACGTGTACTAGACCTTCTACGCCGTCTTCAATAGAAGCGAAGCAGCCGTAGTCTGTAAGGTTAGTGATCTTAGCTTGAACCTTGCTACCTGCTGGGTAACGGTTCTTGATAGCTTCCCATGGATCTTCAGACAATTGCTTAAGACCAAGAGAGATACGACCAGTTTCTTTGTCGAACTTGATGATTTTAACGTTGATTTCATCACCTGGGTTAAGCATTTCGCTTGGGTGAGAAATACGCTTCCAAGCCATGTCGGTGATGTGTAGTAGGCCGTCAACACCGCCCAAGTCGATGAATGCACCGTAGTTGGTAAGGTTCTTAACGAAGCCTTTAACGCTTTGACCTTCTTCAAGAGAGCTAAGAAGTTCGTCACGTTGAGCGCTGTTAGCTTCTTGAAGCACAGCACGGCGAGAAACAACAACGTTGTTACGTTTTTGGTCAAGCTTGATTAGTTTGAATTCAAGCTCTTTACCTTCTAGGTGATCTACGTCACGTACTGGACGAACATCTACCAAAGAACCAGGTAGGAAACCTTGGATGTTGTTGATGCTAACAGTGAAGCCGCCTTTGACCTTACCAGAGATAACGCCTTTAACCACTTCTTCAGCATCGAACTTCTGCTTAAGAACGTCCCAAGCCTCTGCGCGTTTCGCTTTTTCACGAGACAGGCGAGTCTCACCGAAGCCGTCTTCTACAGCTTCTAGAGATACTTTAACTTCATCACCGATTGCGATTTCTAGTTCGTTCGCATCGTTCAAGAATTGTGAACGTGGGATGATAGCTTCAGATTTAAGGCCAGCGTTAACAGTAACCCAGTCGCTGTCGATATCGATAACTTCACCAGTTACCAATGAACCAGGGGTCATGTCTACGTTAGAAAGGGATTCAGCAAACAGTTCAGCAAAGCTTTCGCTCATGGATATTTTCCTATGTAGGCTGACAATAGCGTCAGCACTTTAGCCTATATTTTCGGACATATAGGGTCAGATTAATAACGCACGGGTGCCACCTGCACGACAAACAAGGTTTGTTAACACAAGCTTGTCGCTTTAATGCAAGCCCGAAAGCACTCGGTGCGTAAAAAGAGCGCGTATTATACGGCAGTTAGGTGCGAATAACACGCGTTTTTGGTGAGGATTACGGCAGGTATTGTGCAGTTTGAGCTAAAAAAGCTTGGTCGCAAGGTGTCATAACTAAGGAAAGGTCGTTGCGCAGTTGCGTCGACATACCGTCGTTAGACAGAGTTTCGAAGTAGTTAAGAAGAGCGCGTGACTCTGCTGCGTTGTTAGCGGCGAGCTCAACGCCTTCGCCGACACAAAAAGCATACTCGGCTAAGGAGGAGCTTATGATGGTGTTGCGCACTTCTGGAGTCATTCGTCCGTAAGCCTTTTTTAACAACTGGTGATAGGCCTCTACGGAAGCCAACGTCATTATTTCGACCTGACGGTTGTCGTAGCGAACGATACTCGCATCTTTTAAAAGTAAGCGCTTTAGTTCTTGGCCAACTTGTCTAAGTTCCTCTGTGAGTGTTTCAGGTGCAAACCGTTCGTTTAGGCGCTTATATTCTTCTAATTCAGCAATAACCGCTTCAAGGTCACTGATTTGTACTCGCAGGGCCTTGTTGTCGGCGAGCAGCATAGAGCGCTCCGCTTTTAGGCCGTTGATTACCCGTTCCACGGGGGTGAGAGGCTCAGGCTCTAGGGTCGGTGCAATGACACCCTCGTTTAGAATATTTTCGCCGGATATATGCGGGCTGACGGGTTTGGGAGGAGCTAACCCTTCCCCGAAACTTGCGAGCGCTTGATCATTTTTTTCGGTTTGGGTGCTGAGCGCCTGATAGGCAAAAAAACCGCCAATGCCCAGAATGCCAGCAATGATAGGTGACGCCATCATTAGGACGATGGTTTTTTGTTGCATATTCGGTGACTCCCATGCGCGTGAAGCACGCATATTTTTTATTTAGCCTAGCCTGCACTGGTTCGACTGATTCTTTAACGGGTTAACGGCCAAGCTGACTATTTAATTAGTTTAGTAGATCTACGTAATAATCCTATGTGTAGTGTCTGGCTTTTCAGGTAAGAGTTTAGTGCAGGGGGAGATTGTGTGCAGGTGGATGAGTGCCGAAGGTGTATGTGTCTTGTCGAGAAGGGTTTTGATGCCAAGAAAACACCACACTGCGCCTAACGCCGTGTGGTGTTGTTGCTCTAGTTTCCAGAAGGGTAGAGTGCGTCAATGAGAATCCGGCCTGTCTCAAGAAGGTAGGCTTCTTCAACGGGGTTGATTGGGTCGCCGTTTTCGTCTTTTTCAAGGCTTTGCTTTTTTGCCTCGTCAAGGCTGGCAAAAGGCTCTTCGCCTTTTGCGGTGCGACGAGCATTTTCAATCGCCAATTGTCGTGCATCGTTGGCTTCACGTTCTTTTTGCGCGGCTTCTAGGTTTAGCGAAACCTCTTCTACCTCTTGCAAATCGTCGAAGTGCTGGCGCTGCGCAATCACATATTTAAAGTCTGGGTCGCTATCAATACGCGCCTGATGCGGGCCGCGTAGCTGATCGATCAGAGGCGTGAGGTCGGCAGAAGCGTAACCCACAGGTTTCACTTCGTCCCATGCCAGAGCGCCCTCGGTAGAGCTCTCGCCAAAGGTGTCTGGATCAAAGCGACTTGGGAATAGAATATCGGGTTCCACCCCTTTGTGCTGCGTGCTCGCACCAGAGATGCGGTAAAACTTACTGGTGGTTAGTTTTACTTGGCCTGCTGTTAGATCAATCAAGCCTTGTGCTGTACCTTTACCGAAGGTGGTTTCACCCACGACCAGCGCTCGCCCGTAGTCTTGCATGGCGCCCGCAAAAATTTCAGAAGCTGAGGCTGAAGAGCGATTCACAATAACAGCAAGTGGGCCGTCGTAAGCAAGGTAAGGGTTTTGGTCCACCAATACGCGAACCGTGCCGGCGCGGTCTCTAAGCTGAACCACAGGGCCTCGCTCAATGAAAAGGCCAGTAAGAGATTGGGCCTCTGATAACGAGCCGCCGCCGTTATTACGGAGGTCGATAATCAGTGCGCTGATCTCTTCATTACGCATCTCGTGAATGAGGTTATCAACGTCGCGTGTGGTGCTTTTAAAGTCTTTTTCGCCACGTTGCATTGCAGCAAAATCAAGGTAAAAAGTAGGTATTTCAATCACACCAAAGCGGGCTGTTTTGCCTTCGTGCTCTACCTCTATGATTTTGCTTTTGGCGCTTTGGTCTTCGAGCTTAATTTTGTTGCGCACAATTTTAATGATGCGGGCAGGTTGGTCGAGGCTGCCTTTGGTCTTGACCTCTAAGCGAACCGTAGAGCCCCGTGGACCGCGAATTAAATCCACTACATCATCTAAGCGCCAGTCCACAACGTCCTCGATCGGGCCGTCTTCATCTTGGCCAACTCCGATAATGAGATCGGTAGGGTGTAGCTGGCCTGTTTTTTCCGCAGGGCTCGCGGGCATGATTCTAACGACCTCGGTAAAGCCGTTGTCTGTTTTAAGCACTGCGCCAATTCCGTCGAGGGACAGGCGCATGTTAATGGCAAACTCTTCTTTGTTGCGTGGCGAAAAGTAGCTGGTGTGGGGATCGTACTGGGCGCTAAACATATTCACGTAAGTTTGAAATATGTCTTCGCTCTTTGTTTGCTCCAAACGCTTTTGTTGGGTCTCGTAACGTTTAATCAGCTGCTTACGTGCGGCGTCGTATTCTCGCCCAGAGTTGAGCAGGCCCAACATGGCGTTCTTGGTTTGTTTGCGAAAGCGCTCTTTTGCCTCAAGTGTATTGGCGGGCCAAGGCTGGTCGGCGCTATCTAATAAAAGGCTTTCGTCCTTGGTAAAGTCGAAAGGTTTATCTTGGGCAAGTAGGAATAAAACCGAGGATAAACGCTCGTCAAAGCGCTGAAGGTATAGGTTATAAATAGCGTAACCAGGCGTTGGGTCGCCTGACTTTAGTGCTTCATCAAGGCGGGTTTCATAGCGACGAAGTTTGTCGATATCGGCCTGAGTAAAAAGCGCTTTATTGGGGTCAAGATGATCAATGTAGCGATCAAAAACTGCTGTTGAAAAAGCGTCGTTTACTTCGATGTTTTCGTAGTGAAATTGACTTAGCTTTGTATAGGCGTCGATAAGCACGTCGCGGTGCTGCGGTTCAGGGCTTAGCTCGGTAACTTGAGCCAGCACTGGCAGCGAAAATGTAGCGGCAACCATAGCGCTTGAGAGCGCGAGGCGACGTAGACCTTTAATTGCGGATATCTGCATAATTAACCTTAATTTGTCCAAGTGCCCGAGTAGGCGTTAAAACGCCATGAGTTGGTTGAACGGGTACGGAGCTATGAGCGTTAGTGTTGAACGAAAGCAGCCCATAGTTATGTTTACTTGATAAACAGGGTTTGGAGCACTGGTCATGGGTATTGTGCGCTGGTGCACACAAGCGAAGTAAGTAAGCGAAGCTCAAATGGGGCTTTTTTACTAAGGGGTGCTGGGTAAAAGAGCAAAGATGCTGCACGCCGAGAGTCCTTACTTTGCGGGTGTTGTTTATCAACCCTATGCCAACAAGCTACCATAGAGCGAACTTTAGTGACAAGCGGCGGGTGGCTGCCAAAAGCGTGCTCGGGTCGATTGCATTAATAACCTACTCATATTTGTTATAACTCGCGGTAAGTATTTGTTAGTTATGTGAAGATTAGCTGAAAATCACAAGATGTGTGAAAGCGTTTAGGCAAAGGGGTAATAAAGTGGAACAACAAAAATCGGCTCGACGCTTAAAGGTGCTGGGTGCCGTAACGGTGGGGCTTGTGCTTTCTATGGGTCTTGTGGGCTGCGGCGAGTCGGAAGAAAAGCAGGCATTTCGCCAAAACCTCATTGAAAAAGCCCTTAATGATGATACGCGCAAGGCGGGTGAAGCCTTTTTGGCCGCCAATAAACAACGTGAAGGAGTGGTGACACTGCCTTCAGGGCTGCAATATGAGGTATTGGCTTCTGCTCCAGAGCAAACCTCATCGTTGGTACAGGTGACGATGGCTAAGGGGGTTGAGGTGCACTATCGCGGTGAAACCATAGAGGGTGTGGAGTTTGAAAGCACTTTGGCGGGTGAGCCCGTGCGTTTAGAGGTAAAAAAGCTCTTGCGTGGTTGGCAGCAAGCGTTGCTTAAAATGCGCCCTGGTGATCATTGGCGTTTGTTTGTGCCTGCAGACTTGGCCTATGGCGCGCGGAGTCCGTCTGAATTGATACCTGCAAACTCCGCTTTGGTATTTGAGCTAGAGTTAAAAAAGGTATATTACATTAGTCCGCCATAGGGTATAAGTTGCTTTTATATCTTATTGTTTTTGATTTGGTTTTTAACGTTTAGAGTAGACAGAATGAAGCTTTCGCCTCAAGAGTACAACGCCGAACTCCTCGCTTTTTTACAAGCCTCCCCAACGCCTTATCATGCCGTTAGCGAAATGGCGCGTCAGCTTGAAAGCGCGGGCTTTAAACGCCTGAACGAGGGAGAGGTGTGGCATACTGAAGCAGGTGGTCGTTATTTTTGTACCCGTTCTGATGCCTCTATTTTAGCCTGGACCCTACCTAAAACCGCTAGCCTAGAAGAATCAGGCTTTCGTATGGTGGGGGCGCATACCGATTCACCTTGCTTGAAGGTTAAACCCAATCCTGCGCTTTCAGTTAAAGGGTATTCAAGCCTTGGGGTAGAGGTCTATGGCGGTGTGCTACTCAACCCATGGTTTGATCGCGACTTATCACTGGCTGGCCGTGTTGTTTACGAAAATACTCAAGGTGATCTTAAAACCGCGTTGGTGGACTTTAAAAAGCCTATCGCGGTGATCCCGAGCCTTGCGATTCATTTAGACCGCGAAGCGAATGCTGGCCGTGCAATTAACGCGCAAACCTATTTGCCACCTATTTTAGGGCAAGAGGGTAAGCTCGACTTTAATGAAGCTTTGGCTGAGCAACTGACAGCACAAGGTGTAATGGACATAGCTACGAATGCCGAAGGCAAGCGCTGTGTTATCGACTATGATATGAGCTTTTATGACTGCCAAGCGCCATCGATTGTGGGCTTAAACGACGACTTCATCTGTTCAGCTCGACTCGACAATTTATTAAGTTGCTTTATTGGCTTAAAGGCCCTGGTTGAAGCAGGTTCTAACGAAGCCTGCCTGCTTGTAAGTAACGACCATGAAGAGGTGGGCAGTGCCTCAGCCGCAGGCGCGCAGGGCCCTATGTTGGCTAATTTGCTTGAGCGTTTAGTACCGAACAATGAGGCGCGCGTTCGTATGATTAACCGCTCGATGATGATCTCGGCCGACAATGCCCACGGTATTCATCCAAACTTTTCGCAAATGCATGATGGTAACCACGGCCCAATTTTAAACGAAGGGCCGGTGATTAAAGTCAATGCTAACCAGCGTTATGCTACCAGCAGCGATACCAGTGCGATTTTTAAACAAGTGGCTGCCCGTGCTGGGGTTGATATTCAGTCCTTTGTGGTGCGCTCAGATATGGCCTGTGGCTCTACCATTGGCCCTATCACTGCGTCGGCGATTGGTGTTAAAACCCTCGATGTGGGTGTGCCTCAGTTTGCAATGCACTCTATTCGAGAAACGGCGGGTAGTCGCGATGCCTACAAGCTGAGTGAAATTTTAGAAGGCTTTTATCAACTGCCTGAACTTCCTTATACCTATTAATTTCTCGTTGGCCATAACCTCATAAAAAAGGCCCGCCTAGGCGGGCCAATCGCTCTCGGAATGATAGAAGCGAAGTAGGAACTCAGAGATACGTTTCTAATGCGGTTACATCAAAAATCATAAAGCTTGCGTGGGTTGTCAACGTAGATTTTTTGACGTGTTGCGTCGTCAGGTATCCAGCTATCAATAACGTCTTGCAAATGTGCGTCGTTGGGTGCTTGGTTGATGGGCTGGCTGGCGTGTGGCCAGTTAGTGCCCCATAAAATGCGCTCAGGTGCATGAGCGATCAAGGCTTTTGCTAATGTGCCCACGTCTTCATACAAAGGGCCGCCGGTGCGGCTGCTTTCGTAAATAGCAGACAATTTAATGTAGCAATTTCCCTTATCTATCAGTTTAAGCAAAGTCTTAAACTGAGGATCATTAACGCCAGTAGGGGACTGAAACTTCATGACATGGTCAAGAATATAAGTCGACTCAAAGTTGTTTAAAAACGGCGAGTAGGTATCCATCAGCGAGCCGTCAAACTGAACAATGCAATGCCAGCCTAAATCGGCGATGCGCGCGTCCACCGCGTGTAAAGACTTAATGCCTACAGCGCCGCCTTCAAATTCCATAATACGTGCACCGCGAACCCCGGCCTTGTGTAAACGGGCCAAGGTGTCTTCCGACATATCTGGCGTAATTGCCGCTACACCTCTAGCGTTGCCATTAAAGGCACTTAGCGCCGCCAACATACAACGGTTGTCGTGTTGGTGTGCATTGGCTTGCACAATGACCGTATGCTCAAAGCCCAACCACGCTTGCATGGCTTGATATTGATCTACATCCGGATAGTCAGAGGGAGAAGGTGGGCCTCCGGCTTGGTCGGCAAAGTCGGGGCTATAGACGTGACAATGGGTATCGATCGCGCCTTTTGGTAGTGGCCGTTTAGGTTGTGGCGACGAGGGGACACGTTGACTCATGGTTTAACCTTTTATTATTAAGCAACAGTGAATTTAGCCAGTACATCGCGATTAACGTCTACACCAAGGCCGGGCTGTTGTGGCACAGACAAGAGGCCGTTGTGTTGGCGAAGAGGCTCGCTGAGTAACTGGGTTTGGAATAGGTTTTCGGTTTGATCGTATTCAAAAGGCACATTAAGTGGCTCTAGTGCTGCAGGGTTGGGTGGAATAATGGCATGAAAATGCAAACCCGCAGCGATGGCTATACCTGTGCCCCATACATGAGGGACCACGCGGGTTGCGTTGGCCTCACATAAGGTTAGTACTTTTTTGGCTTCACTTAGCCCACCAATACCGCATACGTCGGGCTGCAAAATATCAACGGCTTGGGCCGTAAGGGCGGCTTGAATCCCCCATTTTGTATGCCATGTTTCGCCGGCAGCTACAGGAATAGGTTGTTTGGCGCGAACGTCTTGATATTGGGAAAGTACCTCTGGCACCACCGGCTCTTCAAACCAATCAATGTTAAAAGCGGCTGCGGCATTACCCAAGCGAATGGCTGCGACGGCGTCATAGCCATGGTTGGCGTCGATCATCAATCCCCGGTCTGGGCCAATCAACTCTCGTGTAAGGGCAATGGCTTCTAGGTCGGCGTCGATACCAAAGCCAATTTTAATTTTTACCGCCGAAAAGCCGTTTTCGACCATTTGGCTGACTTCCGCTTTAAGTGCCTCAAGGCGAGGTTGACCCATGGGGCGAAAGCCGCCCGTGGCGTAAAGGGGAATTTCAGTACGGAAGGCACCGCCCATCAGCTGATACACCGGCATGTCCAATACTTTGCCTTTGATATCCCAAAGGGCTACATCAATGCCACTAATGGCGTTTATTACCGCGCCTCGTTGGCCTTGGTCGCGAAAGGTGTTGTAAAGGTTTAACCACAAAGGCTCGATATCGAGTGGGTTTTTACCTATCAGAAGGTTGGCCATGGCGTTGACGTAGGTACGGTTTGCGTCTGCTACGCCAAGGCATTCGCCCCAACCAATGGTGCCGTTATCGCATTCTATTTCAACAAGAAGATGCTGACGCTGATGAAACTGCATCGTGGCTGACTCAAAGCCGGGTGAAAGAGGTTGTCCGATTTTGTGACATGTCACGCGGGTGATTCGCATCCTATTACCTTTTGTTTTGATTCTTATGATGAGTGGACAGTAATTTTTGGCTAAGGTAATACAACAAATTAATTTTTACAATAAAAGATATGACAACTCGGGTGTCTTGTTCTTTGTTTTTGGTAGCTAGTTAGATAAAGAATATCGTTAGAGGTGATTTGGGATGTTATTTAAATTATTGATATATAAAGATAAATTGAACTATTTCTTGGGTGGTATGCAGTCTTTTGGTGGTGCGGCCGCAAATTTCACTTTGAGATTACACAAGCAAGGTTGTTCTTTTTTTAGAAGACAAGGTTTAACTAGCCTTGGCTCTTCTAAAAAATAATATGTCTGATGTTTTGTAATTAAAATTACATAAGTGTTTGAAATGTATAGATTTGAGCTTCTTTTTTGATCTGTTTTTATGGCTTGCGGGAGAGGTATTTTTAAACAAGAGGTACTATAACATGTTGATATGATGTTTTTGTCATGATACAAATTATGCCTATCTCGCGGTGACGACGAGAAAAATGGCGAAAAAACCTATAACAATAATGCGTTACGGAGCATGTAAAAATGATAAAAACAATCACCTCTAAGCTAGTTTCAACGACCGTATTGGCGGGTGCAGTTTTTGCTGCAAGCACGGCATCAGCTGCTTGGACCGGTTGGAATATTCACACTGAAGACTACCCTGTATCAAAGGCAATGGAGTTCTTCATCAAAGAAGCCAATGAGCGTACTGATGGTCGCGTATCTGGCCGTGTTTACCACGGTGCGGTTTTGGGTAACCAAGCCGATGCGATTGCACAAATGCAAATTGGTTCTATCGACTTCGCGGGCTTTAACTTAGGCCCACTGGGTGCTTACGTTCCTGAAGTGAACGTTGTGTCATTGCCTTTCGTGTTTAAAGACGTTGAGCACATGCACCGCGCAATGGACGGAAAAGTAGGCGAGGCCCTTAGCGCAGCCATGTCTGAGACTGGCATTATGTCGCTTTCTTGGTTTGATGGCGGTGCGCGTTCGTTCTACAACACCTCTAAGCCAATTAACACGCCAGACGACGTTAAAGGTATGAAGTTTCGTGTAATGAACAACGAACTTTATGTTGGCATGGTTGAGGCGTTGGGTGGTAACGGTACGCCAATGGCTTACTCAGAAGTTTACCAAGGCCTTAAAACGGGCGTTATCGACGGCGCAGAAAACAACTGGCCTTCATACGACTCGAGTAACCACTTTGAAGTGTCTCAATACTACTCAGATACGCAGCACCTTATCTTGCCAGAGTGTTTGTGTGTGAGCACCGCTGCTTGGGCTTCTTTGTCAGATGCGGACAAAGCCGTTGTTAAAGAAGTAGCAAAAGAGGCTTCAACGTTGCAGCGTAAGCTTTGGGCTGAGCGTGAAGAGAAGAGCCGCGAAAAAGTGCTAGCCTCTGGTGTTAAGTACAATGCCATTGAAAACAAAGCACCGTTCCAAGCCGCCATGGATGTGGTTTACAAAGATGCAGTGAAAGCTAACCCATCGCTGCAAGCTTTGATTGATCAAATCAAAAGCGTTCAGTAATTGAACCAAAGGCGGGGCGGTGCAGGCCGCTCTGCCGTTTTGACGTAAAGAATAACTATGACAAAAATTGATGCTTTTTTAGGGCTTAAAAACCGCCTGTTTCAATTGATTTGCAAGCTCTGTTTGGCGCTTGCGGGTATCAGCATGGTGGTCCTCGTTTTGTCCTTCGCGTGGCTGGTTTATGGCCGCTACGTAGTCAACGATACGCCTACTTGGGTTGAGCAACTCAGCCTGTTATTGGTGGTCAATATTACCTTTTTAGCCGCAGCCGTGGGTGTACATGAACGTACTCACCTTGCCGTTGATATTTTACCAACCACCTTATTACCGAAAATTCGAGTGTCACTTGAGATGATGTTAGATGTCATTTTAGTTGGCTTTGGCGTAGCGATGGCGATCAGCGCATGGGGGCTGATTGATGTGAGCATGCGCCGTAATATCCCGTTATTGGGCATTCCTGAAGGTATTCGTTACATGCCTATGTTTGCTTGTGGTGTGCTTATGGCCTTGTTCTCGGCTGGGCGTATTCCCGAGCACCTTTGGGTGTTGGCGACAGGTGTGGCACCCACTGCTGCGCCACAATCAGAATCTCAGGAGGCCTAGTCATGGGTTTAGCGATCTTATTGGGCTTGTTTGCCCTGTTAGTTGTATTTGGTATGCCAGTGGCTTTTGCCCTTGGTATCTCTGCTATCAGCGCCTTTGCCTATGAAGGTTTGCCATTGCTGGTGGGCTTTCAGCGCTTTGTATCTGGCGTGTCGGTGTTTTCGCTATTGGCGATTCCATTCTTTATTTTTGCAGGCGAACTCATGTTCCACGGGGGCATTGCCACTCGCCTTGTTAATTTAGCTTCTGCCGCTGTGGGTTGGGTGCGCGGTGGCCTCGGTCAAGTAAACGTATTCTCGAGCATGCTGTTTGGCGGTATTTCTGGCTCCGCGGTGGCGGATGTGTCGGCCTTGGGTTCGCTGTTGATTCCAGTTATGAAAAAGAAAGGCTACGACGCAGACTATGCCGTTAACGTGACGGTTACTTCGTCTATCGCCGGTATTATGATTCCTCCAAGCCACAATATGATTTTGTATGTAGTGGCGGCAGGCGGCGGTATTTCGGTGGCTAACCTGTTTTTGGCAGGTGTAGTTCCGGGCATGGTGATGTGTCTGTTGTTGGCCTTTGCGGCTCGCTACATTGCGATTAAGCGTAATTACCCAACGGAAGAATTTCCGGGTATGAAGGTGGTGTTCCTTTCGTTCTTGGCCTCTTTGCCAGGCTTGTTAACGGCGATTATCGTGGTGGGTGGTGCGCTTTCGGGGGTGTTCACAGTCACTGAATCGGGTGCTATTGGTGCACTTTACGCCATCATTATTACGGGTTTGGTTTATAAGTCGCTGAGCCGTGATGCGTTCTGGACGGCGGTCATTCGTTCGGTTAAAACCACCGGCTTGGTTATGATTTTGGTGGGCTGTGCGTCGGCGTTTGGTTACATGCTCGCGATGTATCGCGTACCTGATGTATTGGCGTCTTCGCTCACGTCTATCTCAGACAACCCGATTGTCATTCTGCTGTTGATGAATCTCATGCTGTTGGTACTAGGCATGATTATGGATATGGCGGCGCTTATCTTGATTTGCACACCAATCTTTTTACCTGTGGCTGTGAGCCTTGGTATGGACCCAATTCACTTTGGTGTCATGCTGATGATGAACCTAGGTTTGGGTTTGTGTACTCCGCCAGTGGGTGGGTGTTTGTTTGTGGGTTGTGCCATAGGGCAGGTGCCTATGCAGCAGGCTGTTAAAACCATTTGGCCGTTTTATTTGGCTATTTTAACGGCGTTGATGTTAGTGACCTTTGTGCCGAGCATCTCTATGTTTTTACCTAACTTATTTGGACTCTAAAAGGGCGACTTAATGAAAAGTGTTTTAATTACCGGTGCAAGCGGCCATTTGGGGTCGGTGATGCGCCAACGTCTAGCCGCCTATTTTGATGAAGTGCGCATTAGTGATATTCAGCCGATTATCGACCTTGCTGAACACGAAGCCTTTTATCAAATGGATTTATCTGACTTTGAGTCAGTTAAAGTAGCCATGGACGGTGTTGAAGCGGTAGTACATTTTGGTGGTGTATCGATTGAAGGGCGTTTTGATGCGATTTTAAACGCTAATATTCATGGCGCTTACAATGTGTACGAGGCTGCGCGTCAACTGGGTGGTATACGAGTGATCTTTGCAAGCTCAAACCACACTGTGGGCTTCTATCAGCGCTCGCAAATGCTCGATAGCCAAATGCCGTTTAGGCCCGACAGTTTATATGGTGTATCTAAGTGCTTTGGTGAAAATTTGGCGCAATACTACTACGACAAGTTTGGTGTTGAGTCTGGTTTGCTACGCATTGGTTCTTGTACGCCAGAACCAGAAGACTATCGTATGCTAGCAACTTGGTTGAGTTATGGTGATTTAGAGTCGTTGATTATGACCTGCATTAACGCGCCTAAGTTGAAGTGTACGCCGGTGTTTGCGACGTCCAATAATGATCATCGCTGGTGGGACAATAAGCACGCGGCCTTTTTAGGCTGGGCGCCAAAGGATAACTCGGCGGATTATTTACATTTAGCCAAGGTGTCGCCTGATCGCGTAGATCGCAATGACCCTTCGGTGCAGTTTCAAGGTGGCTTGTTTGCGACGGCAGGACACTTTGAAGACTAGTGCTTGGTCGCTAGTTTTTTTGGGCCCCGCTTAGGCGGGGTCTTTTTTTTGCCTGAGCGTTTTTGCGTCAGGCAGTTTTAAAGAAGGCGGCGCGATATGAAAAAATTACAGACTAGCGCGGCTAAGCACTTCACGCAGGGCTTCTCGGCTGTTAATCAAATGCAAGCGCATGGCGGCGCGAGCAGCTTGACTGTCGCCACGGGCAATCGCCGCAAAAATATCTTCATGCTCGTGGTGAATCCGATTGGTATTTAAACGCGTATGGGGAATGAGTTTAGAGCCGAGTAGGTTCATTAGCTCAGTGTAATGTTTATTACCTGTGGCTTCGGCAATTAAATAATGAAACTGAAAGTCAGCAGTATAAGGGTCTGTGTTGGTTTTATCGCGCTTTTGAAGCGCGTGGAGAGCTTGTTCAAGCTTTTTAATGTGGTCGTAGTCACGGCGTTTCGCCGCTAAGCCGCAGGCTTCAACTTCAAATCCCATGCGAAACTCCAGCAAGTCTAGCAGTTCGGGTAGGGTGTCTTTTGCTGAAATTTCGATCAACGCGTTGGATTCATTGGGTTTTGATACCACAAAGGTACCAATTCCGTGACGTGTTTCTACCAAACCAGCCGCTTGTAGTTTTAAAATGGCCTCGCGTACAACTGTGCGACTGACCGAGTATTTTTCCATGATACCCGACTCGGTGGGTAATTTATCACCAATAGAAAGCCGGCCTTGTTTAATGGCATCACATACGTCTTGGAAAATGACTTGAGCTAGCGTAGGCTTAGCGCGTTTCGTCTTGGTTTTAGCTTTTGTAGGCACCGAGTTTAACTACCCTTTATTTATATTAATTTATTGTTAAGTCTAACATTACTTCGCTTTTGTGATAATAGAACCTTGGAAAGCTCTCTTAATATTCAAACATTTGTTTTAATTAAATTTTCTAACTTTTTCATGGTTTGTACCCAAAAATTTAAAAAAGCGTCTACCCTTGTAATTAGACATAGCACAAGAGGACTGTACATATGTGGCTAGATGATTACCTCGAAGCCAAGCCCGAAGCGGTAGAGACTTTCCCAGCAGATCAGGACACACGTGTCTTTAAAGTTCAGCATAAGATGTTTGCGCTGATTGTAGAGAAAGAGGGTGTGAGCCGAGTTAATTTAAAATGTGAGCCAGATTACGCATTAGTGTTGCGCGAAAAGTTTGATAGCGTAGTCCCTGGGCACCACATGAATAAAAAACACTGGAATAGCATCTTTTTGGATGGGTCTGTACCTAAAGATGAAATTAAACGCATGGTCGACCACTCCTACGCCATTGTCGTGGCGGGGATGCCGACAGACCCGCGAGTTGGCCTTGAAGAGCGTCATGGTAAAGAAGTGTTGTATCGTGGGTTAGAGGTGGATTCAGAAGCCTCGGTGGACTAACGGGATAGTCTCCCAAAAATACTCAAAGCGCGATTAAAAGCCCTCGATATGTTGGATGAGTAACGTTAGCGCAGTTGGATAAAAATGCTTAAGCCTTGGCTTGGGCATTTTTTTTGTCTAGAGGTTACCTGTGAGGTGATTTTAGGCGACCTAAGCCAAGGCCTGCTCGGGGATGCCCTCGGCCTGTTGATCCATCTTTTCTAGCAGTGCCGCGGCACGCTTATGACCATTGTTTGCGGCCTCAGTTAACCAAAAGCGGCAACTGGCTTGAGTATCTGATTGGATTAAAGTAAGTCGTTGATGAGGCCACAAGGGATAATTGAGTTGTGAGCCAAAGTAACGAGCCAAGTTAAATTGGGCTGGGGCATAGCCGCTGTACGCTGCTCGTAAGTAGTGCTCAAAGGCTTGGCGATGTTTTTCGGCCCGTTCAGCAGCAATGCCCAAGCGATTAAGGGCGCGCTCGTGTCCGTAGTTTGCTGCGCGCTGGTAAAGTCGTTTGGCCCGCTGAATCGTATCCGGGGTGCCTTTGGCATCATAACTCAAGGCTAAATTAAAGCAGCCATGGGCGTTGTTTTGTTGGGCGGCGCGCAGGTACCACTCATTGGCCTGTGGCAGCAGTGATTGCTTTTCGTGAATTACACCTAGGTTGTTCATCGCACGAGAAAAACCACGTGTGGCGGCACGATGATACCAACGGGCGGCATTGGCGGTATCGCCTTGCTGCTCTAATTCGGTGGCATAGCGAAACTGAGCATAGGGAATGCCCATTTTAGCGGCGTCGCGATAGGACTCGGTGGCGCTCAGTGTAAAGTGGCTAGGCGCTTTCAGTGTTGAGTTTTGAGTGGCGCTATGGGGCCAGTGAGCCTTCGCCAAAAAGTGTTTTGCCTTGCGGGTCGACCAACGTTTACGTGGCTGTTTGTGTAGTAGCCCGCATAAGAGCGTATTGAGCTCAGGGTGTAGCCCTCTGGGAATAGGTGCAGGGATTTGGCAGTGGGCTAATACTTTGCTGGCATCTGGGGATTTTTGCTTAATCCAAGGCAGGCTGCCCGTTAAGCAATACAACAGGGTTAAGCCAATGGAGTAGCTGTCGGCTTTGTTAGAGTAGCGGCACAAAAATACATCGGGGGCGCTAAAGCTAAAGTCGCCTTGCCATGCTTCTGTGTGTTGTTGGCCTGCACAGCCTAAATCGGTTAGCCAGAGTTTTACGCCGCGATGACGGGGCGAAAGCAGTAAGTTAGACGGCTTAATATCACCATGAGTCATACCTAAGCGATGGAGCTGAGCCACAGCAGAGCAGAGCTTTTTAGCGATATGCCACGTTTCTTTTTGGCTTAGGCCGCCAGAGGCATCCACCTGCTTTTTAAGGGTAATACCCTCGATGTAGTGGGTAATGAGGATCAAGTAACCCTTGTCGATAATGGCTTCATGCAGGTGTTGGGTATGTTGGCTGGCGTCGGCTTTTTCGAGCATCGCCAACTCGTGTAAAAAAAGCTTAAAAAACGAGAATTTTTTGAACACTTTAGCGGCATATTGGCCGTGGCCGCTGGCGTTGCCAGACTTGCCCTCAAGCAAAAAGACACGAGAAAACCCACCTTGACTGATGGGTTTTATAACACGGTAGTTGCGCAATGTACTCGCTAGTTCGGGCTCGATCACTCAGATACAGCTCCCAACGGATTTTGGAATATATGAGCAAGATAGCACAAGGTTGTAACATTAAAATGCAAACCGCACGCCTTGTGCTAGATTTATATAAAAATCACCCGAGGTTTCTGGGGAGGAGCCCATATGTTAGGTGTAGTCTTTACTGAATTTGTCGATATGGTTGAAGCCGCTTTTTCTGAAGATGTGGCCGATCAATTGCTCGAAAACCCCAAGCTTAGCACTCAAGGTGTTTATACGTCAGTGGGGCAATATACCCACCTCGACATCATCCATATGGTGGTGCAGCTAAGTGAGATTACCGGGATTGAGGTAGACACCCTTGTTCAAACTTTTGGCAAACATCTCTTTTCGCGCTTTGTCGTTCGTTATCCGTCATTTTTTGAGACCACCGATGACCCCCTCGATTTTTTAGAAGGTATCGAAACTCACATTCATACCCAAGTGCGAAGCCTTTACCCGCACGCGCAGCTTCCGACCTTTGGCGAGGAGCGGGTCAGCCCTGATCATCTTATTTTGTGGTACACCTCGACGCGACCCTTTTCGCAGCTTGCGCTTGGGTTGATTCAAGGCGCGTCTGAGCACTTTGGTGTTCCGCTAGATGTGACGGTCGAGCAGATGGAGGCCGAGGTTGGTCATAAAACCCGTTTCGAGATTTTCGCCCACCGGAGCAATGCATGACCGAAGCACCAACGGATGTTTTGGATGCGCAAACTCTTGCTGCCCGAGTCGCTCGACTTGAACGTAAAATTGCTCGGGAGCGTGCGGCCCGAGAAGAAGCAGAGCAGTTACTTGAAAACAAGGCAGCGCAGCTCTACCGCGTTAACCAAGAGCTACAAAGTACCCTTAACGGCTTAGAGCTGTTAGTCGACCAGCGCACGCTAGCGCTCACGTCTGCTCTTGATCAAGCGGAGGCGGCTAGTCGCCATAAAAGTGAATTTTTGGCGAATATGAGCCACGAAATTCGTACCCCTATGAATGCCATTATTGGTCTCTCCTATTTGCTTGAAGACACCGATTTGGCCGATGGGCAGCGGGACTATGTCGACAAAATTAACAAAGCGGCCCATGGTTTGTTGGGCATTATTAACGATGTGCTCGACTACTCTAAGGTCGAAGCGGGTAAGCTTGATATTCACGAGGTCGACTTTTCCCTTAACGAATGTATCGAGTCGTTATCGGCGCTGTTCAGTGATAAAGCTGCCAGCCAAGGTGTGCAGTGGCAGGTATTTGTTGACCCGCGCTTGCCCAACTTTTTATTGGGCGATGAGCTGCGTTTACGCCAAATTCTCACCAACTTTTTATCCAACGCGCTTAAGTTTACCCAGAAAGGCCATGTACGCCTAAGTGCGACGTTGGTGAAAAAGACACGCTTAACCGCGACGATTCGCTTTACCGTTAAAGACACAGGGAAAGGCATTGCGCCCGAGGCGATTGATAGCTTGTTTGACCTCTTTGACCAAGGCGGTGCGGGCATTGCACGGGAGTATGGTGGCACTGGGTTAGGCCTAGCCATTTGTAAGCGTCTTGCTCAGCTGTTAGACGGCGACATAGAAGTAACAAGTATTGAAGGGCAGGGTAGCCAGTTTCGCTTAACTTTACCTATTAAGCTCGCCGATGAGGGCACCACAGCCGCCGTACAACAGCGCCCAGTGCCCGACACAGCGTTTATCGGAAAAACCATTGCGCTGGTGGACGATAACGAAATTAATTTGGAAGTCGCCACCAAGCTCTTGCAAAAAAAGGGTGCAACGGTTGTGGCTTATGCCGACCCGCAAATGGCGGTGGAGTGGCTCACGCACAACAGCTGCGACTTGGTGCTTATGGACGTTTACATGCCGCAAATGGACGGTTACGAAGCCACTCAGCGCCTTCGTGCGTTACCCTTTAATGGCCCTGTTTTGGCGCTAACTGCCGATGTAACCCACGACAAGCTCAGTCGTTGTTTGGACGCGGGCATGAACGACTTTTTAACCAAACCCATTGAGCCAGCGGTGCTCTATCAAACCTTGATGCGTTGGCTTGTGCCTGAGCTATTAAGTGAGCAGCGCGAAATACCTCCTTTGCCTGAGTCCCATGCGCTGGCTCACGTTGAGCTTTCGAGTCAGAAGGGACTGGAAACTAAAAAAGAGCTTTTGGATACCGAACAGGGATTAGCGAGACTGGCGGGTGATCAGGCCTTGTACGCCCAGCTTCTTCAATCGTTTTTATCTCAGCTAAAAGAGGCGATATCTGACCTGTCTGCCATGGGGCAGTCGGCGGAAGCGCCAGAGGCTGATTATGATGGGCTCCTGTCTACAGAGGAGGTGGCGAATATCGCACACAAGTTAAAAGGTGCGGCAGCTAATCTTGGTGTTACGGGAGTTGCTGACGCATTAAAGTTTATTGAGCTGCAAGCTAAGCGAGTGCGGCCCTATGAGGCCGTATTGGGGCTGGATAAATTACTCTTCGCTTACCGGCGTACTAAGCCTGAGATAGTGACTTACTTACAGCGACATGAAAAACAAGCTGAACCTGCTGTCTCTGCTAAAGCAAGTGACTCAGATGCCCTAGTCAGTGATTTAGCGAGCCTTTTGGCGTTGATTCGAGCCTGTGATGTCGCGGCACTAGAGTCAGTTACAGACTTACAAAGTGTCGCAAAGGACATGGCGAATGAGGAGCTGCTTGAGAGCCTATTGCGGGCACAGCAGTCAATGATGACCATGGATTTTAGTGGGGCGGAACAGGCGTTACGCCCCTTTGTTGAGTAGTTAGATAAGTTTGCAGCTATTTTTGGAGTACAAAAATTTCGAGCAAGCTCTCTTCTTTCTCTTCGTAACTGCGTAAGCGCTCGATATTGTCGTTTGTGAGTACCGTATCTGTCGGAAGTAACAACAAATGCTTTTTACTTAGGACATCGCGAGAGAGCTTCATTCCCGGTTTGAGTAGCGCCGTCGAAGTGGCTTTTTCATCACGTTCGAGTAGCTCCATTTCGAGGTCTTTTATGACTGTCGGTAAAATTGCGTAGACCTCTGGGTCATATATTTGTCCCGCACCTTTACCAAGCGTATCAAGGGCACCTTGGCGGCTTAATCGTGCTTTTTGAGTAACGCCATGGATGGCTAACACATAGTCGCGCGCAACCGCTAAGATGCGCGAGCCGAGAGGGATCCGTTCTGCAGCCAGCTTATCTGGCACTCCTGTGCCCGCAAAATGCTCGTATTGATGCAATATAAATGAGCCCACACCTGATAGATGTGCCACGGGTGCCATTGCAGCATAGGCTTGTTGCGGATGGGTTTTGTAAACTTTGAGTTGCTCCGGCGTCAGGTCGTAAACCGGCGTCATTAGTAGTTCGGTATCCATACACAATAGCCCCAAGTCATTTAAAAGGCCGGCCAAATGAACCTGCAACACCTCTTGGCGCGACATACCCATTTTGCTACCAATGACCTTGCACAACTCGCTAATTTTAAGGGACTTTTCGCCACCCAAGTTTTCGTTAAGGCTGAGCAAGTTATAAAAAACGCGAATAGTGGCACGATTGTTTTCTTTAATTCGAGCGTTGGTGGACTCGAGACGCTCCATTGCTTGGCGAATTTGCGCGGTGCGCTTCGCTACCTTCTCTTCAAGCTTGCTGTTCATATTACGCAAGCGACGGTTTTGCTCTTGCACCTTTGAGGCCAGTTGCTTGTTCTCAAACTCTAGCTTTTTGGTTTGAAGCTCTTGTTCAATGGCACGATGGATTTCGTCGTGATCCCAAGGTTTTTGCAGGTAACGATGGATGCGGCCTTGGTTTACGGCGCGAATGGTCGATTCGATGTCTGCGTAACCGGTTAGCAAAAAGCGAATGGTATCGGGGTAAGTGTTGGCTACCTCGGTCAAAAAGTCAGCCCCGTTCATTTCGGGCATCCGCATGTCGGAAATGATCACATCAATATGTTTACTAGCCAAAACCTCCAGGCCTTCCTTTGCGCTTGGGGCAATGGTGACATCATAATCGGGAGATTTGAGTGTACGCCGAAGTGATCGTAAAACCGATGTTTCATCGTCTACGCATAAAATAGCCCACTTCTTTTTCTCCGTGGCTTCACTCACTTCGTCCGTTGAAACGGTGGTTTCAACGGGAGTGTCGACACTGGCATTAGTGATTGCTTCTTCTTTTACGTTTAATTCAGCCATACGGCCCTCGTACGATGCTCGGCGTTACGCCCTGTGAGGGCTGGATACTTTACAAGTTAGACCTAGTTATTCTATTCAGCCAATTTTTTAGCGAATTTTAACGGCATATAAAAAGATCATTTTTGACAAGGGAGAAGTTGAAACATGCCTTCCTTGTGCTATACCTCAGTAAGAACGGTCAATAATCAGCCGAGATATAGAGTGCAGCCTAACCGATGTAAAGGGGCGTATGGAAAAGATTCTGTTATTAGTGGATGACGAGCAGCCAGTATTAAAGTCGCTAAAACGACTCCTTCGAAGAGAGCCTTATACCATCTTAACGGCAAGCGATGGTTTTGAGGCGCTCGAGGTTTTGGCTGAAAACGAAGTGCAAGTCGTTTTATCCGACTTCCGTATGCCGGGGATGACCGGTGGAGAGCTTCTGAAAAAGGCGGTAGACCTCAAGCCCAGCATCGTAGGCATGCTTCTCAGTGGTCATGCTGATTTAGATCTGGTGATTGACTCGCTAAACAGTGGGGCTGTTCATCGCTTTATGTCGAAACCTTGGCAGGGGCCAGAGCTGCTTGAAGCGCTAGAGAATGCTTTTTTGCGTTGGCAGGATCAACAGCACAGTATGAAAATGGCTCGAATGTCCGAGGCCATTCAAGACCCCTACATAGAAATTGATCAACTTGGTCATATCTATGCGTTTAATACGGCTGCCACAAAGCTTCTTAGTGAGTTCGATAATGGAGAGCCCTTCGACAATATCACAGACTACTTCCCTGACTTGTCTGAACCTAAAGTAAAGCTTTTGTGCGGTATTGATGAAGTGCACCTTGAGTCGGTTATGGGTGAACAGCAAGAACGCTATGAAATTTACAGTAAGCACATTGAGTCATCTAGGTGGATGCTCCGTATTCGTCAGGTTTCTCAAATGGCGAAAGCCGGCGATGGAAACGAGCTTGATTCACTTGCGCTTAATCGTTCTCAAGTTTTGAATATGTTGTCCCGGTGGGGTAGTGGTGGCCGCCTAGAGAGTACGACAGTCATTTACATCGATTTGGTTAAGTTTCATGTAATCAACGACGGGTTGGGCTATCGCCTCGCTGACAAGCTATTAGCGGAAGCTGCGAAGCGTATGAGTGCGGTGTTGCCAGTTGAAGCGCGACTCGGGCACATGAACGCGGATGAGTTTGTCGTTTTGTTTCCTAATCGACTGGACTTTGATGCGTGTAAGGGGTTTACGCAGTCATTGAAAGATGCATTTTGTGAGCCATTTAAGGTGGGTGGCCGAGAGCTTCGAATATCATTTAAAGCGGGCGTCGCTTGGGGTGATGAAAAAGCGGTGCCGGAAGACATTCTGCAGCAAGCGCATGTTGCGGTCACTAATGCCAAAACCGACAGTAACTCTGAAGCGATAACAGCTTATCAAGTGCATATGAGTAAGCACCTTGATCAGGTTGTGTCTTTACAGTCAGACCTTTACTTGGCACTTGAGCGTAACGAGCTATCAGTCCACTACCAGCCTAAAGTCGCAGCCAAAGATCACATGATCTGTGGAGCAGAGGCGCTTGTTCGTTGGCATCATCCTACCCATGGCTGGATTAGCCCCGGCGTTTTTATTCCCGTGGCAGAGGCTAGCGGATTAATTGATGTGATAGGGGAATGGGTGTTGCTCACGGCGTGCACACAGGCAAAAGTGTGGGAGCTGCAAGGCGTACCCAGTGTTCCAATCTCGGTGAACTTGTCGGGCTATCAGCTCAGCCGAGACAACTTAGTTGCGCGCGTTAACCATATTCTGGGCTCGGCTGATTATGACCCATTGGCGATTCAGTTTGAGGTGACAGAAACCTTTTTAATGCAAGACCTCGATAAGAGTGAGCGTTTGTTACGTGGTTTGCGTGAACAAGGGATGAAAATTGCTCTTGACGACTTTGGTACCGGTTACTCGTCACTCAACTACTTGAGTCGCTTGCCGATTGATACCTTAAAGATTGATAAGTCTTTCGTCGACAATATTGCTAAAAATGAGCAAGACAGTGCGTTAATCAAGCACATTATCGATATGTCCCACAGCTTGAATATTGATGTTGTGGCCGAAGGGGTAGAACAATCCGAGCAAGTTAACCTACTGACTCAACACGGGTGTGACTTGCTACAAGGTTTTCACTTTAGTAAGGCCGTGCCTGCGGATGAATTCAAACGTTTGCTCGTAGAGCAGCCGTTCACAAAAAAATAAATACAGTTTGCATGGCAAACATCTGGAGTACCTATGGATGTGCCTAGGGTGTTGTTCATCGATGATGAACACAATGTACTAAATTCGCTCAGAAGGAGTTTGCGAAAAAACTATCGAGATTGGGATATTCGATACCTATCTGACGTGGGTGAAGTCAAACAGGCTCTGCAGCAGTTTGACCCTTGGATTGTGGTGAGTGAGTGGCACTTACCTGGTGATCCTAGCACCGCACTGCTTTCGCTTGCGGCCACCTATTGCCCTCAGTCTGTGCGAGTGCTGCTTTCCGGTGAAAGCTCTCAAACTATGGCGCTTGACTCAGTTAATACCGCTCATTTGATGATCCCAAAGCCTTACGAGCTAGATGTGATTTGTGAGGTGCTTGACCGTGCCCATAGCTTGCGCATGTTGCCCTTACCCGACGCCGTCCGTGCTTACATTGGCCAAATCACCAGCTTACCTTCCTTGCCTTCTAGCTATCAGGCGTTATCGAAAGAACTTGATAAAGAAGAGCCTGATATTACCCGCGTGAGCGAAATTATTAATGCAGATCCCGGCGTGCTCACCAAGGTGCTGCAAATCGCTAATTCAGCTTATTTTGGCTCGGTGAAAAAGATTTGTCGGGCGGAAGAAGCGGTGGTGCGCTTAGGGCTAGAAATGGTTAAGGGCATGGTATTAGTGGCAGGGCTTTTTCACTCCGTAAGCGAAGACCGGTCAGAGGCGTACAAGCGAATGCTGCTTGATGCGGTGAGTGTTGCGGGCGAATCCGCCAAGGCGGCCAAGCTATTGGGCGCGACGCGGGAGCGTGTAGAAGAAGCCTATCTTTGTGGCTTGCTGCATAACGTCGGGCGTTTGGTGTCGATGGAGTGTGAAGTTATCGACTGTGATGACCGGCCTGAGAACGAGTCCATGGATAGCTGTTGTGCTATTGGCGCTTATCTGCTGCAGCTGTGGTACTTTGATACCCCTATAATCAATGCGGTTTTATATTATAAACGCCCCTCGCGAGCGGCCGAAGGGGAGCTGCTTATTAGTAGTTTGCACCTAGGTTATGCAGCCACTCAGGTTGTTAAGCAAGGCGCTGATTATAAAAGCGTTTTTGACCTTTCCTACCTTCAAAAAAATCAAATTAATGTAGAAATCTTAAAGCGAATCACTAGCCAAATGGCTTAGGCCTACTATGCTAAAGAGAAGCTTAGTGAGCAGGGGCCTAAACCAATGATTCTAAGGCGCACGAGTTGCTCTATTTTAAGCGATACAAGAATGTTCGATATGCACTTTGGAGGTATAAATGCCAGTCGCGTTAACCGTATGTGATGACTCCGTAATGTCACGCAAGGGCGTTATGCGAGCCATTCCCAGTGAGTGGGATGTAACAATAACTCAAGCTGCTAATGGCTTAGAGGCGCTTGAAGCTGTTGCCCAAGGTAAAGCTGAAGTGCTGTTTTTAGATCTAACAATGCCAATTATGGACGGCTTGGAGGTGCTAGAGCGTCTACATAAAAATCAGTCGCCGACCAAGGTGATTGTAATTAGTGCAGATTTTCAGCCAGAGGTTTCTGAACGAGTGATAGAGCTGGGTGCCCTTGCTTTTATTCAGAAGCCAGTGAACGGCGATAAACTTCGCGAGGTGCTTGCGGCGGAGGGCTATCTATGAGCAGCGTTTCTGATAACGAAAAACAAGAACTCATTCAGGATGCGCTTCAAGAAATCCTCAATATTTCCATGGGGCAAGCAGCCAACAACTTGGCAAAGCTCATTGATACGCGGGTAGTTATTTCTATCCCGAAGTTGCATTGGGTGAAGTACCGCCGTAACAGATTAGAGCCAAGTGCTATTGGTACCAATGAGCAGGGCACGTTGGCCCGTCAGTCATTTTTGGGTGGTGTTTCGGGTGAAATCATCGTGTGTTTTAAAGAAGACTCGCGACATCACCTATTAGCTGAAAGCTTGGGATATTCTGATAAGTTAAGCCGTGAGGAGCGCCAAGAGCTCACGCTTGAAATCACCAATATCTTGTGTGGAGCGTGCTTGAGGGGTTTGGCTGAACAGCTAGAAATAGACCTGAGCTTTGGTGCGCCCTCGATGCTAAGCCAAAACTCGACCGTGGCCGATTTTTTAAATAAACAAGAGCTCGTTTGGTCTGACGCTTTGTTTATGGAAATTCGCTTTGCGGTGGAAAGCATTTCAATGAACACCGGCTTGTTAATCTGCATGTCTTCAGAGAACACCGATAAGCTTTTCGGAAAAATTGAAGAACTGTTCGGAGACGATCTATGAATTCCATTTTCGAGCAAGTTGTTAGCCAAGTCAGTATGGGGGTATTGGTTATCGATACTGACTATGTGGTGGAATATGCGAACCAGTTCATGGTTGATAATCGTCATGGTGACGACGTCAACTTGGTGGGTAGCAACTTGTTTGAAGTCTTTCCTGAGCTTCCACGAAAGTGGTTGGAATCTCGGGTTAACTCTGTGGTCACACTGGGCAATACCTCTTTTACTAGCTGGCAGCAGCGCCCTCACTTATTTAAGTTTGCCAATAGTCGCCCTATTACCGGCGCGGCAGACGAAATGTACCAGAGCTGCATGTTGTTTGCGCTGAAGCAATCGTCCAGCGATAAACCTCTCGTTTGCATCACCGTATCTGACACCACAGCAACGGCACTGATGCAGCAAAAGCTTGAAAAAGCGTTAGTCAGAATTGAGCGTGAAAAGCTCCACCAAAAAAAGCTAAATCGAAAGTTAGAAGAAGCGCAAAGCCAGCTTGTACAGTCAGAAAAATTGGCGTCGGTGGGGCAGTTGGCAGCAGGCGTTGCACACGAAATCAACAACCCTGTTTGTTTTATCAAAGCTAACTTTTCTGCCTTAAAGGGCTACTTTGACGACATGCTTGAAGTGTTAGAAGGCTACTCTGAAATCATAGAAAACACCGATGACCCGCGGCTAACCGAAGCCAAAAAAGAAATTTACGAGCGCTGTGATATGGCGTTTATTTTAGAAGAGCTGCCAGACATCGTAACTGAAACCTTTGAAGGCATTCAGCGAATAGAGGGGATTGTGGGCTCCCTAAAAGACTTCTCACGTGTTGATAGCGACGAGTGGCAGTGGGCCGACCTAAATCACGGGATTGAAAGCACCCTCAAAATAGCGGCGCACGAGATTAAGTATGTTGTTAAAGAAGTAGATAAACGCTTTGGTGATTTACCAAAAGTGCATTGTTTGCAGGCGCAGCTTAATCAAGTATTTATGAACCTGATTGTTAACGCATGCCAAGCCATTGAAGCGGATGGGGTGATTCGTATTACCACTCGTTACGATGAACAAGGTAAGTGTGTCATCATTATTTTTGAAGACAATGGCTGCGGCATTTCAGAGAAAGATCAAGGCAAAATTTTTGATCCTTTCTTTACCACTAAAGACGTGGGTAAAGGGACAGGACTTGGGCTTTCGGTTTCATATGGAATTGTGCAAGCTCATCATGGTGATATATCAGTGGTGTCAAAACCTGGTGTGGGCACGCGCTTTACCGTGGTGTTGCCTGTTGACCCGAAAGAGGGCGAAGCGCCCTAACATAACAACCTTTATGCAGTTATTTGCAGGGGCAATGTCTCAGTGTATTAATAAAAGGCCGATAAGGCCTTTTTTTATGTTATTTCAATATGCTAGGTGTATAAATCTGCATTTAGGTACTACTGTTAAGGTAACACATGATGTAACAGTGGCAATGTGAGGTGGGCTCATGGCGCTGGTGTTACGAGGTGGTCCGCATAATAACAACAGTGTGCTCAAGTGCTTTCCATGATCCGAACAGGGGGAGAGAGCCCAAGGGTACAGCCCTGGAGGCCAAGGCATATGTTAGATCTCATTACGCTCACTAAATCGCAAATTATTGACCTTATCGCTGAGAAGCTGATCGACCGTGCTGGCGAAAGTCATGCAGAAGCCATGCGGGTGTTTGTAGATCAGTTTTTTTGTGTTAGCGCGCCCGACGAGCTGCGCCAATCTGACTTAGAATACCTCTGTGATAGTGCTTACTCATACTGGCAAGTCCAGTTTGATTTTGATGCGACAAAGCCAGATATTCGGGTATTTAATCCAGACTTTGCAGAGCATGGCTGGCATTCAAAGCACACCATCGTGCAAGTACATATGGCTGATATGCCGTTTTTGGTTGATTCCATTCGTATGGAGCTGAACCGTCGTAACATCGGTATCTTTAGTATCAATAACTGTGTATTAGCCGTTGAGCGTCAAGGTACACAGTTAGTGAACCTGAGCCGAGCCAAAGACAAAACCAAAAATCAGAGCCTAGAGTCGATTATTCATATTGAGGTTGATCGACAAACCAAAGGTGAGCCTTTGGTAGACTTGGCCGATAGCCTTAAGGATATTTTGGCCGAGGTGGAAGACAGCGTTGGCGATTTTAAAGCCATGCTGAGCAAAGTCGAAACCGCAAAAGCTGACTTGGCCGGTGCCCGTAAACAATTTGACGATGTTGACGAGCACAACGCCTTAATTGACTGGCTAGTAGATGATCACTTTATCTTTTTAGGTTACGAGTTTTTAACCAACGAAGGTGATAACGACAAGCCAGCATTGAAGTGTGTGCCTGAGTCGCGCCTTGGCTTGCAAAAGCGCTATTACGAAACCCCCGACAGCTTGCAAGCAGAGCAAGACGCAGGGTTGCTAGATGAAGTATGTGTCTGTCGCTTTGGTAAAGACCGCTTTAAGTCGAGGGTTCACCGCCCAGCTTACCGTGACCTGATTGCTTTGAAAGCCTTCGACAAAAAAGGCAACTTTATCGGTAAGCATCGTTTTTACGGCCTATACACTTCTCCGGTCTTTGTAACACCGCCCCGTAAAATTCCAGTGATTCGAGAAAAAATCAAACAGATTTTGGATGATTGTGAGTTTGAGGTAGGCGGTCACAGTTATAAGGCTTTAGCACAAATTTTGACCGATATTCCTCGTGAAGAGTTGATTCTTGCTAGTGTTGAAAAGCTAGAGGCAACCAGCCTAGGCATTTTTAACATGCAAGAGCGTCGTCAGGCCGGCTTATTTGTGCGTAAGGACTCAAGTAAGCGCTATTACTCCTGCTTGTACTACATTCCAACTGACCTTTACACCACTGAGCTTCGTAATCGTGTAGAGCATATTTTAAAGCAAGGCTTTGGTGCTCACGACGTAGAAGCCACCGCGCAAATATCGCAAACCCTGCTGTCTCGAACACACTTCGTGTTGTATGTTGACCCAAGCAATCAAGGTGAGGTCGACCCTGCTCCTGTTGAAGCACGAGTGCTCGAGATTTCTCGCTCTTGGGAGGACGAACTGCAAAGCAGTTTAGCCGAAGCCTTGGGTGAAGAGCAGGGCAGTGTAGCGTATCAAAATTACCGTGGTGGTTTTTCTGCGGCATACCAAGAGGCTTTCTCGCCGGGTAATGCAGTGACAGACATCCAACACTGCGAACAAGTCGATCATGAATCGGGCTTGTTGATGCGTTTTTACATCAACCCCGACAACCAGAGCCAGACCCTGCGTTTTAAACTTTATAACCCTGTGGGTGCACTGGTGCTGTCTGATGCGATTCCGGTGCTTGAGAACTTTGGTTTGCGTGTGCTCTCAGAACATCCATTTGTGGTTCATACCCGTAGTGGAGAAACCTGCTGGATTAGCGACTTTGAAGTGACTCACAATCACGGTGACGCGTTGAACCTGGCGCAGTTTAAAAAGCCAATTGAAGACGCCTTTACTCAAATCTGGGCGGGTCGTGCGGTGAGCGACAAGTTTAATCGCTTGATCTTAAGTGCGCAGCTACATTGGCGTGATGCCGCCATGTTGCGGGCGATTAGTCGTTACATTAAACAGCTCAAGTTTGGTTACAGCCAGCCCTTTATGGCCGATGTGTTAGAGCGTAATGGCGATATTACCAAGGCCTTGGTTGCGCTATTTAAATGTCGTTTTGACCCAGCGGGTGACCAAAGTGAAACCCGTGCGGATGAGCTGCGCGCTCAGATTAGCGAAGCGCTCGATCAAGTGGCGAGCCTTGATGACGATAAGATTTTACGTCGTTTTGTCGATGTTATTTCAGCGGTATCGCGAACTAACTTCTATCAAGTGGATGAGGACGGAGAGTACAAAGACTACTTCTCGTTTAAGGTCCACACCCAGTCTTTGGCAGACATTCCTAAGCCTAAACCTAAATTTGAGATTTACGTTTATGCCCCTTGGATGGAAGGTGTTCACCTTCGTGCAGGTTCAGTTGCCCGAGGCGGCTTGCGTTGGTCGGACCGCGTCGAAGACTACCGCACCGAGGTGCTTGGCCTTGTTAAAGCACAGCAAGTAAAAAACTCGGTGATTGTGCCAACGGGCGCAAAAGGCTGCTTCATTTGTAAACAAATGCCAAGCAATGCCAGCCGTGAGGAAATGCAAGCGGAAGGCATTCGTTGTTATAAAACCTTTATTCGCGGCTTGTTGGATATTACAGATAACCGCCGCGGCGACGAAATTATTCCACCGCAAAACGTGGTGCGCCACGACGGTGACGACCCATACCTAGTAGTTGCAGCCGATAAGGGCACGGCAACCTTTTCAGACATTGCTAACGGCTTGGCCGAAGAGTATGGCTTTTGGTTGGGTGACGCTTTTGCCTCGGGTGGTAGCCAAGGTTACGACCACAAAGGCATGGGTATTACGGCTAAAGGTGCTTGGGAATCGGTTAAACGCCACTTCCGTGAGTTTGGCGTTAATACTCAAACCGACGAATTTACCGTGGTGGGCATTGGCGATATGTCTGGCGATGTATTTGGTAACGGCATGTTGCTGTCCGAGACCATTCAGCTGGTTGCGGCCTTTAACCACTTACATATCTTTGTGGATCCAAACCCTGATGCGGCTAAGTCCTTCAAAGAGCGTGAGCGCATGTTTGCCTTACCACGTTCGACTTGGGCGGACTATGACACCAAACTCATGAGCAAAGGCGGCGGTATCTTCTCTCGTAGTGCTAAGTCCATTGATATTAGCCCTGAGATCGCTAAACGCTTTGATATCACTGAAAAACGCTTGTCGCCTAACGAGTTATTGGGTTACATCTTGCGTGCTCGTGTTGATATGGTTTGGAACGGCGGTATCGGTACTTATGTTAAAAGTACGGCGGAAAGTCATGCCGATGTGGGCGATAAAGCCAACGATGCGATTCGTATTAATGGTAACCAGCTGCGCTGCAAAGTGTTGGGTGAGGGCGGTAACCTAGGTTTCACACAATTGGGTCGTGTGGAGTTTGCCAAAACCGGCGGTGCCGCAAACACCGACTTTATCGACAACGCAGGTGGCGTAGACTGTTCTGACCACGAGGTTAACATCAAAATCCTGTTGAACTCGGTTGTTGAGCAGGGCGACCTGACGGTTAAGCAGCGTAACCAAATTCTAGAGGACATGACCGACGAAGTGTCTGATTTGGTGCTCACCAATAACTACCGTCAGGCGCAAGCTTTGAGTATTGCCAAGGTGCATGCGCAAGAGTCCCTCGATGACTACATTCGCTTGATGAACAGCTTGGAGAAACAAGGCAAGCTTGACCCAGCGCTTGAGTACCTGCCAACCGAGGGCGACCTTCGCAGTCGAGTGAAAGACGGTGGCCAACTCACGCGCCCTGAGCTGTCGGTATTGATCTCTTACGCCAAAATCGACATCAAGCAGGCCCTAGTGGACAGCTGGTTGACGGAAGATAAAACCATTCAATACGAGATGACAGGCGCCTTTCCTGCATCCTTGGTTGAAAAATACCCTGCAGGTGTATTCGAACACCGCATGCGCAAAGAAATCGTTGCGAACCAAATTGCTAACGACATTGCTAACCGCATGGGTATTACCTTTGCCTTTAACCTGAAATCAGTGACTGGCTTGGGTTACACCGAGATTGCAGCGGCTTACCTCTGTGCCCGTACCATCTTTGATGTCAAAGCCCAGTGGCGTGCCATTGAGGGGCTAGACAATCAGGTGCCAAATGCCGTGCAGGTGGAGATGATGCGCGATGTAATTCGCTTGCTGACCCGCACCACCTACTGGTTGTTGCGTAATCACGGTGATGCACTGGCCTCTGAAACCTTGATGAGCGGCTACCAAGAAGAGATCAACGGCTTAATCCACAACGCTGAAGCCTTGGGCGAGGTAGTACCTGATAGTCGCTGGCGTACCAAGTTCGACCGCTACGTTGAGGCGGGTGTGCCGAACGACCTTGCTGCCTACTGTGCCGCGTCAGAAAGCCTCTACTGGATGCTTGATATCGTTGATATCGCTGGTGAACAGGGTGCCGCCATTGATGTGGTGGCTAATTGCTACTTTGGTTTGGGCAGTCAGCTTGACCTTATTTGGCTGGACGACCAGTTGCGTGAGTATGCACCCGCAAGCCATTGGCAGGCACGTGCGGCCGTGGGCTATCGCGTAGAGCTTGATGGCGAACAGCATCGCTTGTGTAAAGGTATTCTCGCGGCCTCAGGCAGCAGCGCGATAGAGAAGCTGGATGCCTGGATGGCAGACCGTGAAGGCCCAATTGAGCGTTGGCAGTCTAACTTGGTCGATATCAAAGCCTCAAGCCTAGACGACAGTGCCATTTTTGCTGTGGCCTTGTCTGCTTTGTCTGAGTTGCGTTAGGTCTAGCTAGCGTTAAACGCTGTTTAATCAGCTCTAAGCCCCTTTTCTTGGTTAAGAGGAGGGGCTTTTTATTGTGCTTTATGCGGACGGTGAAAAGAGGTAGTGGCAAACTCCTCATAAGAAGACGCGATAAACCCTAACAATAAGCGTATGATCGGTTTATGTGCACATTATTAGCCTTTTAAAAGGTCTTGTGCTTTTTTATGGTGCGTTATTGTTTGTCTGATTAAAGAGTTATGGGGATATAAGCTAATTATTTACGTGATAAATGGATTTTTATATCTTGGCCTTTTTATTGCTTATATTAATTGTGTCTAAGTTGGTATTGGCTCTTAGCCGTTTTAATGGCGTTTTATTATCTGGCTTTTATGGCGTAATAAAATTGAAGCCGGTAAAACCATGTGCTAATTTGGATTTTCGAATTAACTCTAACCTCTATTCCTGACTAAGTTGAAGGATGTTTATTATGATTTATACAAACGATATAAGTCATTGGATAACCCAAGATTTCAAAATCGCCTTCTTTTTCCCTGCCTAGTTTCCCTTTGGTGGCGCGGTCTTGCGCGCAATAGGGGTGCTGCACTTGCTCTCTGAGCTCATGGCCCACTTGGCCATGCCAAAGATAGCTGGCCCACGGTTAGCTGCATCACTTCTCACCATATAAATGCACATACAAAATTACTGTTTGCACCCTCAAAGGTTTTAGGGCTAATGCGTGTCGCATCAGCTTTGAGCTTTGAATTTAGTTTGGCTTTTGATTTGGTTTTTAAATTGGCTGAACTGCTTATTCAAAAAGGGCGTTTGCTTTTTTATGGGTTTTAAAATAAACCCAGGGGCACACTTATGCCTAAATTTTTTGTATGCGCTTAAAAACAATTAACAACCTTTGTTTTTAACGGAACCTATAATGGAAAACTTTAAACACCTACCTGAACCTTTTCGTATCCGAGTCATTGAGCCTGTTAAACGCACAACCCGTGCTCACCGCGAACAGGCCATTATCAACGCGGGCATGAACCCATTTTTGCTTGATAGCGAAGATGTATTCGTGGACTTGCTCACCGATAGCGGAACAGGGGCGATTACCCAAGAGATGCAGGCGGCGATGTTTCGTGGCGACGAGGCGTACAGTGGAAGTCGAAGCTACCATGCATTGCAGCAGGCGGTTGACGATATCTTTGGTTACCAATACACCATACCTACGCACCAAGGGCGAGGTGCCGAGCAAATCTACATTCCGGTGCTGATTAAAAAGCGCGAACAGGAAAAAGGGCTGGATCGGAGCAAAATGGTGGCGCTATCTAACTATTTTTTTGATACCACCCAAGGTCATACCCAACTGAACTGCTGTGTCGCGAAAAACGTTTACACCAACGAAGCCTTCGACACCTCTATTGATGCCGACTTTAAAGGAAACTTTGATCTTGAAAAGCTAGAGGCAGCTATCTTAGAAGTGGGCGCGGCCAATGTGCCTTACATCGTCAGCACCATTACCTGTAACTCGGCCGGTGGTCAGCCAGTATCGTTGGCAAACCTTAAAGGGGTTTATGAAATTGCTCGCCGTTATGATATCCCCGTCGTGATGGACTCAGCGCGTTTCGCTGAAAATGCGTTTTTTATTCAGCAACGCGAGCCTGAATATGCTAGTTGGTCGATTCAAGAAATTACCAAAGAAAGCTACAAATACGCGGATGCCTTGGCGATGTCGGCAAAAAAAGACGCCATGGTGCAAATGGGCGGCTTGTTATGCTTTAAAGACGACTCTCTGTTTGATGTGTATACCGAGTGTCGCACCCTGTGTGTGGTGCAAGAGGGGTTTCCCACCTATGGTGGGTTAGAAGGCGGTGCAATGGAGCGCTTGGCCGTAGGCTTGTATGAAGGCATGCGCCAAGATTGGTTGGCTTATCGCGTCGGGCAAATTCAGTACTTGGTGGACAAACTAGAAAATATTGGCATTATCTGCCAGCAAGCGGGGGGCCATGCCGCGTTTGTTGATGCGGGTAAACTTTTGCCACATATTCCGTCGGAGCAGTTTCCGGCACATGCGCTAGCTTGTGAACTCTATAAAGTGGCGGGTATTCGCGCTGTAGAGATCGGCTCGTTACTGCTAGGGCGCGACCCTGTAACGGGCAAGCAGCACCCATGCCCGGCTGAGCTATTGCGTTTGACCATTCCGCGAGCAACCTACACGCAAACGCATATGGACTTTATTGTTGAAGCGTTTGAGGCGGTTAAGGCAAATGCGGCCAATGTGAAGGGACTAACCTTTACCTACGAACCACCAGTTTTGCGACACTTTACTGCACGCTTGCAAGAAGTAGAACCGGTTCAAAAAGCCCATGCAGAAAAGGTCGCTGAGCTTGTTTAAATAACGTTTGAGCGCAACCCACGGGTTGCGCTTTTTATTGATGTAAAAGATGTATAAAAAGGAATAAAACAATGGAAAAGAATCCGTCGTTATTAGGTGGCGCCTGTATAGTCGCGAGTGTTTGTGTTGGGGCGGGTATGCTTGGTTTGCCCAGCGCAGGGGCCGGTACATGGACAATCGGCTCTATACTGGCCATTTTGATTACCATGGCGGTGATGACTGTATCTGGCTGGATGCTGTTAGAGGCTTTTAAAAACTACGATTTAAAAGTGTCGTTTAATACGGTGACTGCTGACCTATTGGGTAAAAAAGTTAACTTTGTTAATAACCTTGCGGTGTACTTTGTGGGAGGCATTTTACTCTATGCCTACATCACCTCGTCGGGCCTGATTATTAACGACCTACTCGATATTAATAGCAAAGTTGCATCGGTCGTATTTGTAGCGGTGTTTTCGGCACTGGTATGGCATTCAACTCGTGCTGTAGATCGGATCTCGGTGTTGCTAATTATCTTTATGGTATTGAGCTTTACCTTTGGTATCTCTGGCCTTGCGATCAACATCGATGTTGCCACGCTCTTTGATACGGCAAGCGTTGAGTCCGAATACGCGCCTTACCTTTTAGCCATGTTTCCGGTTGCGCTTACATCATTTGGCTATCATCACTCAGTAACGACCATGCGTGCTTACTATGGTGAAGAGCAAAAAGCCAAGTACGCCATTTTGGGTGGAACGGTGATCGCTTCTGTTCTTTATTTACTCTGGTTAGTGAGCATCTTTGGCAACTTGCCGCGAGTAGATTTTGGCCCCGTGATTGCGCAGGGCGGTAACGTGGATGTGCTGTTAAATGCATTAGGATCTGTGATTGAGTCAGACAAAGTCAGCCAAGCCATTAATGCTTTTTCGATGGCTGCTATTTTGTCCTCGTTTATTGGCGTTGGGTTGGGCGTGTTTGACTTTATGGCCGACCTCTTTAAGTTTGACGATACGCGCAAGGGCCGCGCGAAGACATGGGGTGTTACTTTTTTACCCCCGCTGGTTTTGTCGGTGCTGTTTCCGTTTGGCTTTGTTACGGCCATTGGTTACGCAGGTGCGGTTGCGACTATTTGGACTTGTATCATTCCGGCACTGTTGGTGATGCAGGCACGAAAAAAATCGTCAGATACCTCAAATAATAACGGATTTCGTGCGCCAGGTGGGCAGCCTATGCTCATCGCTGTGTTAGTATTCGGCGTTTTGACGGCTGCCTTCCATTTTATGTCGATGATGGGGCTGCTTCCGATGTATACCGGCTAATTGGCCGAAAAGGTAAAGCGATGACAGTTGAACGAATTGAATCTACAGAGCGAATGAGTCGCATTGTTAAGCACAACGGCACCATTTATTTATGTGGCCAAACCGCAGGTGATGCAGCGTGGGATATCACTGAGCAAACTGAGCGTTGCTTGGCCAAGATTGACGACCTGCTTGCCAAAGCGGGCTCGCACCGCGACAAGCTGTTGTCGGTAACGATTTACCTTCGTGATATGAAGGACTTTCAAGCGATGAACAAGGTGTGGGATGCATGGGTGGCTGATGGCGAAAAACCCGCTCGCGCTTGTGTTGAAGCCCGCATGGCGCGAGATGTGATTTTGGTTGAAATGACCGTAACGGCTGCACAATAAGCCTTTGCTTGTATGGCGACATATAAACGCTGCTCAGTGATGAGCAGCGTTTTTTTATGCCTTAGTGTTGTTAATAGCTTTATAAACTACTTTGCTTTAACGGGAGACGCATCCAGTCGCTTGTTGGCTTCAAACCAAGGTTGGGCGTTTAAATATTCCGTTAAGCTCGCTTCAAAGGCAAGACACCGTGCGGATCGTGCGTGTCGCGTAGGCCAAACGTAAAAGACATCCCTTGATGCGCCACGCCAATCGGGTATTAGCTCCACGAGTTTACCGTCGTTGAGCTGCTGCTGAATTTGGCTAATGGGAAGCATGGCCATGGCTTGGCCGCTCACTGCAAACGTCGTTAATAGGTTCAGGTCATTGGCGACATACTGGTGGTGTTTATTTAGTGTATAGGTCGCTTGGTCGTTATGGAGTGTCCATGCTTACGACAAAAGCAATGAAGCCGAAGGCAGTGCTGCTAGGTCTTTGGGGTGGTTTACTTTTGTAAAGCGCTCAATAAATGCTGGGCTCGCCACTAAGCGGGTTTGTATTTTTCCAACCCGCCGCTGAATCAGGGATTCGTCAGTTACCTTTCCTACGCGAATGGCGATTTCGGCCTGCGATGCCCTTAAGTCAATGGTTTGGTTTTGGGCGTCAATACGCAAATCAATATCAGGGTATTGCTGAGCAAATAGCGGCCAGAAAGGCGCAAGAGGCGTGGTGGCAAGGTTACCCGGCATAAGGACTCGCAAGCTGCCTGTATATTGATTGTGGGTTTGATCGAGGTCTTGAATCACTTCGCTAAGGGCCTCGATGTGCTGTTGGCAGCGGTGATAATATGCTTCGCCTTCCAAGGTGAGCTGCAGTCCTCGCGACGATCGGTGGAGTAGGGAGCGACCTAGCTGTTTTTCAAGCCCATCGAGGCGCCGTGAAACCGTCGCGGTTGTGCTGCCCAGTTGCTCCGCCGCTTTTGTTAAGCTTCCGGCGTTTACGCAAGTAATAAACCATTTTAAGTCGTCTAGCATTGGGCATCCTTAGCAGTTAAGTGGAATGTGATCGTTACACAATTGTAATCATAGCTCTTAATTTTTAGTATTCTTACAAAAACATAACGCTCTTAGACTTGGTAGGGTGAATAAGGCATTCGTCCGAACAAAATGCCTTGCCAACCAAGAGGAGTTTAAAATGAGTGATGTACCTTACTTTCATGTGGCTGAAATCAAAGCAACCCATGACGATTTAGTAGCGATTCGCACCGCATTAGCGGCGCTTATCCCACCGACGTTAAAGGAGGAAGGGTGTTTGGCGTTTGATATTCGAGAGAGTGACGAAAAAGAAGGGCACTTTATTCTTTGGGAAGCGTGGACTACCAAAGAGGCTTTAAACCGACACTTTGAAGAGCCCCATACTTCTGCCTATATTGCAAAAGGTTGGACAGAACTAGTGTCGTTGACGGAGCTAAAGAGCCTATAAGCTCCCAGAGGGTATTGGTGGTTTAACTCGCTCAAATCCCTATCAAAAAGTTAGCCGCCAGCCATGCTGGCGCTTTTTATTTGTTTAGTAACTTAATGCTTTTGGAAGAGAATATGATCGACAAAAAATACACTAAGTATGTGTTTATGTTTTTAATGGCGTTGATTATGTCGTGTGTGATGTCGCTGGTCATTACCTTGTTTAGTATGGGCTTGGTAGAAGGTGTTTTTGTTCAGTGGTTTAAGGCTTGGCTGTTTGCGTTTGTAGTGGCCTTGCCTACCTTGTTAGTGGTGGTGCCTTTGGTAAACCGCTTGGTTGCTAAGGTGGTGGTTTAAAGCTTTAAGTTAACTGTAAACGCTGTGCTCAAACGGCTACGTAATAGGTATTTGGAGCACGGGCTGGCTTAATCCTTATGGTCAAAAATACGTTTGTTTGTAGGCGTATTTGCTATGAATCGTCATGTTTTACCGATAGTCTACTAAAGTCTAATTCGTGATTAGGCGTGCAGTGAATGGGTAAAAGGAGAGCGAAATGCGTAGACCGATTCGGGTTGCAATTACAGGTGCTGCTGGCAGCATAGCGAGTTACTTACTACTAAAAATTGCCGCGGGCGAGATGTTTGGTAAAGACCAGCCGGTGATTTTGCAGTTAATAGAAATTCCCCAAGCAATGGATGCCTTAATGGGCATGGCGATGGAGCTGGAAGACTGTGCGTTTCCGCTCTTGCACACCATCACCCTGCACGACAATGTGGAGGAAGGGTTTAACAACGTTCACTACGCTTTGTTAATTGGTGCCACACCACGTCGCCCAGGTATGGAGCGAAGTGACTTGCTTGAGAAAAATGCAGCGATTTTTGCCAAACAAGGCAAGGCGCTTAACGATTTTGCTAACCGCGATGTAAAAGCCCTGATTGTTGGCAACCCTGCCAATACTAATGCGCTGGTGGCGGCACGCAATGCACCGAACCTTAGCCCTTCTCAATTTACAACGCTTACGCGTTTAGACCAAAATCGTGCCATTGGCATTTTGGCCAACCATACGGGTATTAACCCCAAAGACATTGATGGCGTAATTATTTGGGGCAACCACAGTAAAACCCAATTCCCAGACTTGCACCAAGCAACGTTATACGGCCAACCTGCCATGCCGGCGATTCCTATGGATTGGTACACCGAAACCTATATGCCTGCGATTCAGGAGCGGGGTGCGGCGATTTTAGACAAGCGCGGTGTTTCAAGTGCGCCTTCGGCAGCACAGGCGATTGTCGATCATATGCGTGATTGGGCGTTGGGTACTGGGCCTGGCAAAATTGTAAGTATGGGTATCGCCAGTGATGGTAGTTACGGCGTAGCAAAGGGAATTTATTACTCCTTCCCTGTACGTTGTGATTACGGACGTTATCAAATCGTTCAGGGGCTGGAGCTAAATGCTTTTCAAAAAGACATGCTTAAAGCCACAGAAACAGAGCTGCTTGAAGAAAAAGCCGATGTTGAAAAGCTGTTGCCGAGCGAAACGGCACAACGACATGAGCAGCTAAGTATTTGCTTGAAGTCTGGTGTTACCCTGTATGCAGACGATACCGGCCCAGAAGAGTCGCGTAAGTATTTACGAATGAACCGAGTGATGTAGATAGCCATAACCAAGGCTGCACATTAAAGGCGAGGGCAAATGCTCTCGCTTTTTTTATGGGCCGATGGGCGGGGGGAGCTATTTACCCGCGTTGGCTTTTGCTTCTTCGAGTTTTTTGTAAACGGCTTGTGCTTGTGCTGTAAGCTCGCCATACCCCTCAATGTCGCCGTTGCGTTGGGCATTCATGGCTAGGGTCAATAAGGCGTTATATTCCTTATCAAGTGCTTTTATTGGGTCTTTTTTAAAGAGTGAAAACATAGTGTCATAGCGCCCTTGTATACATTAAGCATGGATGCTGTTGTTGTACGGAGCTGAGCGAGGCCAGATCATCATCGCTTGGGTTTGTTAGGCAGTAAAAAATATTTTAACTTTTGGAAACACGGCCGTTATATTTAAACTGTTGTTTAAATTTTCTCACCATTTTGAAATGAGTGGCGGATATAGGTTTCCGCAGTTAATCGTAAAATAGGACTTTCCGATGATCCCTGCAAAATTTACCCCGTACGTATTCTCTTTGTTGATGGCGTTTTTTATGTCGAGCATTATGTCGTTTGTGGTAACGACATGTAACGTAGGCTTTGTGCCTGAGTTGCTCGATATTTGGTTTGATGCGTGGCAGTTTGCCATTGCAGTGGCGATACCAACCATTTTTGTTGTGTCGCCTTGTGTACGCAAATTAGTAGGCGTGTTAACCGAACAGCCTGCTTGAGTCCTCAAAATACCCATTCGCACCTGATGGCGAATGGGTAGGCTCGGCTAGATTGGCCAGTCTGCGGCGTCTACCGTATCAATAGACGCTCGCCCTTGTGCGGTTTGTTGGTAGGAAGGACCTAACCAACGCCGCTGAAACTCGCCCTCTGGGTCGTGTTCTTTGGTTTGTTTTTCGATGTTAAAGTGCCTGCCCCCGCGCGGGTCTGCGCCAACACCCGCAATGTACTGCCAGTTTCCCCAGTTACTTCCCACTTCGTAATCCAGCAACTGCTGCTCAAAATAAGCAGCACCACAGCGCCAATCCAGCTGTAGCTCATTGATAAGGCAACTTGCGACGATTTGTCGGCCACGGTTGGACATAAAGCCTGTGGCATTTAGCTCCTTCATGCAGGCATTCACTAATGGCCATGGCGTCTCGCCGGCGCACCATTGTTTGAATCGTTGCGGGTAAAAGCTCGTGAGGAGCTTTTTGTTTTGCTCACCACCGAATAAAAACAGGCTGGCCTGCTGGTGACGAGCTAACCAAAAAAAGTACTCCCGCCATAACAGCTCAAAGTAAATCCATTCGGTCGAGTCGTTTGCGCCGTGTAGTTGCTCGTAGTGTTTGAGTGCATCGTAGGTTTTTCGCACCGACAAGCTACCATTGGCTAACCAAATAGATAGCTTGGTGGACTGGCTCCAGCCTTGAAGCGCATTGCGGGTTTGTTTGTAGCTGCTGGGAGCGTCGCTGGCAAAGTAGTCGGCCAAGTGGGCTAGCCCTGCGGCTTCTCCGCCTTCAATCTGGCCTTGGGTGTGTGTGGCAGGTGTATATTCCTGCAACAGGGTATTAGCCAGTGCGCCTATCTCGATCTCTGTAGGCGCAGGGAGGTACAGGGGCTTTTGCTCAGGCGCAACAGGTAACAAGTGGCTAACCTGTTTACGAAATTTTGAAAAGCTTTGCGGAAACGGCGAGAAGTCTGGCAGCTGTGCCAGGTTAAATAAGGTATGGCTGTCTTCTTCCTCAAAGCTCAAGTTGGGGCGATGCGGCTCAACCGCTTGCTGAATCTTTTGCCAAGCTTGCTGCTCATAAAGGCCTGACCTGCGGCTGCGAACGACGCGATCAAATTTGTTATTTAAGAGCAATGTGGTGATGGCTTGGCTGGCCGGGCCGGTAATAAGCTGTAAGCGTTGACCAAAGCCTCGGAGTTGTTGGCTTAGCCTGTGAAGCGTGGCGAGCATAAATTCATGTCGCTTTTTACTCATGGCGGTGGTGCCAAAGGCATTGGCTTTGTCCCACCTTGGCTCTACGCAGAAAACGCAGGTGAGCGTTTTAGAGGTCTGCGCTGCCTTTAACAAGGCGGGGTTGTCGTGTACGCGTAAATCGTCGGTAAACCAAAAAAGTGTATTTGCCATAATCGCCTTACCCATATTCGCTTAATGGGGCTGAATTGAATCTATATTCGTTTAACATGCAAATATTAGTTGCACAGTTACTGAGGTTATTTTATTGCTCTAAAACTCGCGTTTTACGGATTTTTTTAATGATTGGTTTTTTATAGTAGTATTTATTTTTTTAGCCGTATTTAGAGGAGTTAAACGAGATATTGGCATGGTTTTTTGAAACTCATGCAATGGTACTAGGCTCTGATATTAAACTTGAGGTGTAATGATTAATTCGTTTTACTGTTTGTAACGTAACTGATGGAGAAACGCATGAATCGTGCTTTTTTAAAACAGGTTAACGATCCTTTCCTTTTAAGATTTATATCTACTCCTCGATTTTTACAGCTCTCTTTTTATACCGATTTATTAGTGACCCTTGCCTTCGTGGCTGTAATTGCCTTTACCAGTTTGAGCAGCCTGTCGGCGCATGCGGTAGAAGAGGGTAGTGCTACTGCGGCAGTGACTGAAACCTCAGTTAATCCAGCGCAAAGCGCTGCTACTCCCTCGCCTGAAGGCGAGGGTAATATGAGTAATGCAGTCCTCGACGTCGCCGAGGCTTTTGCGATTGATGATGACCTCAAGGCCCTGACGGATCAATATGATGCTTTTTTAGCCAATATTGGCTTGAGCGATAATGTGTTTGGTGCGCTGGTTGCGACATTGGCTTTTGTCGTTGCGTTTCTTGTAGCACGACTTTTTATTGCGTTTTCGTTACGTTCATTAAAGAAATGGGTGTTGGGGTTTAAACATCGTTTACAGCTGAGCGAAGGACGCATTGATTTTTATTACTCAGCATTAACGTTGGTTTCTAGCTTAATTTTATTTTGTTTAATGCTCGTTAGTGTTTTGAATGTATGGGATGTAGATCTGTCATTTCTATCGTCCGATAGTATTCAGAATATTACCGCAGGCCTCGTATCAATATTATTTATTATTGCCCTAGGTATTGTGGCGGTTGAGGTGGCCAGCGGCCTTATCAATATTTATTTTGATAAGCAGCCGTTGAGTGAGTCGCGTATTAGTACGCTTAAGCCTATCGCTAAAAACACCATATTGGCCCTAATCTTTTTCACCTTTGGTATGGCTGCACTTTCGCAGTTGGGTATCGACATTCTGCCGCTATTGGCGGGTGCTGGTGTATTAGGTATCGCCATTGGTTTTGGTGCACAGTCGTTAGTTAGCGACATCATCACGGGTTTTATCATCATTCTTGAAGACTTAATCCAAGTGGGCGATGTGGTTACGCTTAATGACCGAACAGGTGCCATTGAGCGCATTACGGTACGTAAAGTTCAAATGCGGGCCTTTGACGGTACGGTCTTTACCATTCCGTTTGGCCAAATCAGCATTGTCGAAAACCATACCAAGCTATTCAGCTATTACGTGTTTGAAGTAGGCGTGGCGTACCGCGAAGACGTAAACGAAGTCATGGCGCTGCTTAAAGACCTCGGTAAAGCCTTGCGTGCAGACGATGAGTTCAGCGATGCGATTATGGACGACCTTGAAGTATTTGGTGTCGACCAACTGGCCGACAGTGCCGTGGTCATTAAGGCGCGTATCAAAACCAAAGCGAAGCAGCAGTGGAGTGTGGGCCGAGAATTTAACCGTCGTATGAAGATGGCCTTTGATGAGCACAACATCGAGATCCCATTCCCACACCAAACCATTTACATGGGCGAGCCCAAGTTGGGCAAAGCGCCTGCACTTAATGTGGATGTTTCGGGTACGCCAACCACCAAGGTTGAAGCTAAACCAACGAATATTCAGTAACCCAACCCCTAGCTCCAGGTAAGCCATGCGCTTATCTGGGATGCCTTGTTCCACTTATTAACTTGAGCTCTGCTCAAAGGAGACAACCATGGACATTTCAGGCTTAATCGGATTTTTAATTATTGGTGCAATTGCCGGCTGGTTAGCCGGTAAAATTATGAAAGGCGATGGCTTTGGCCTACTCGGCAACATGGGTGTCGGTATTGTCGGTGCGGTGATTGGCGGCTTTGTGTTTGGCTTGGTGGGCCTTACTGCGGGTGGTTTTGTTGGCTCGCTGGTGACCGCAACTGTGGGTGCGGTGATTCTGCTCTACTTAGTAGGCGTGTTAAAACGAGCGTAATTTACAAAGTATTCCTAATTAAAACCGCCACGTGTATTAACTTACACGTGGCGGTTTTTTATAAATCAGATAGCGGGCTTACCACCACTCGACCGTGCCCCTTGAGTACATGAGTATAAATTTGGGTGGTTTTTACATCAGTATGGCCCAGCTGAGCTTGTACGGTACGAATGTCGGCACCGCGCTCAAGTAGGTGAGTGGCAAAGCTATGCCGTAAGCTATGGCAAGAGGCCGCTTTGTGGATGTTGGCTCGTTGCACTGCCTTTTTAACGGCACGCTGAACACTTTGCTCTGATATGTGATGGCGTCGCTCGACACTACCTTCACGGTGATCGATAGAGCGTAAATGTGCCGGAAAGAGATATTGCCATGCCAAGGCTTTCGGCGCACTTTGGTATTTTTTAGCCAAGGCCGTGGGCATATATACACCTTGCCAACCTTCAAAATTTAGGTCGTCTTGCCAATACAGCCTAACTTGCTCTAACTGTTGCTCTATCAACGGCACACAAGACTCAGCCAAGGTCGTCACTCGGTGCTTGCCACCTTTCCCTTCGTAAACATTAACCGATAGCTGCTCCAAGTCGACATCTTTTACCCGTAGTCGACAAGCTTCCATTAAGCGCAAGCCCGAGCCATACATGAGTAGGGCACATAATCGCTGTACACCTTGCATTTCGTCGAGCAGAGCACGAACCTCACGTCGCGTAAGCACCACGGGGAGTTTGGCCTGCCGTTTAGAGCGGGTAAAGTTGGGTAGCTCGAAGGCGTCGTGGCCAAAGTAATTTTTATAAAGGTACGCTAGGGCATTAAGCGCCGTTTTTTGTGTAGAGGGTGAGACGTCTCGTTTTACCGCCAAATACTCTAAGTAGGTAACCACGTGCTTAGGCGTAAGTTGCGCGGGGTGTTGGCGCTGGTGGAAGCGAATGAAATCGAGTATCCAATAGATGTAGGTTTGCTCGGTACGTTTTGCATAGTTACGCGCGCGCAGATGATCGCGCACCGACTGAATGAAAGGAGAGGCCATCCGTAGTGTCTCCGTTGCTTTGTGGTAGAGGGTTGGATAAAGTTTGACCTATTGCTACCGCTGATCGCAATTGGGAAAAGGGAGTTTTACAGGTTGTTGCAGCGGGTATTTCCCCATGCCGTATGTCGTTACTCTGTTTAGAATTTGTTTAAAGTGCAAAAAAGGTATACTTTTTACATATGATCTTTGAGTTCGATGAAGCTAAAAGTCATGTAAACCTAAACAAACACGGTATCGACTTTCTGCAAGCCCAAAGGCTCTGGCGCGATGAACGGCTGCTAGAGATTCCTGCTAAAACAGAAGATGAGCCTCGATTTGTGGTTATTGGAAAGATAGGCGTTAAGCATTGGACGGCCGTGATTACGTATCGCGGAGTAAATGTTCGGCTTATTTCTGTAAGGCGTTCGAGAAAAGCGGAGGTAGCTCTGTATGAAAGCGAAAGCATTTGATAAAGCTTTTGATGATGGTGAAGACATTACCGAACACTTGGATTTGGCTGCAAGCAAGCGCCCTCAGCAAAAGCAAAAGCACGTTAATGTCGACTTTCCTACTTGGATGATAGAGTCGCTTGATCGCGAAGCCCAACGAGTGGGTGTTACCCGCCAATCGATCATCAAAGTATGGTTAGCTGAGCGGCTAGAGCAGCA
>JBMYSW010000014.1:0-87109 GCA_049603715.1 Pontibacterium sp.
GGACACCGCCCTTTCACGGCGGTAACAGGGGTTCGAACCCCCTATGGGACGCCACTTAAATACGCTAATTTTTTCTAAATTAGCTTCTTTTAGTCTAAAATTCTACCAATACTCATTTCATATACTTGATTGCTACAAGGCGTTTGATGGTAAGCTATGCCTAGCTGTATCAGTCGTGACGTTGAAAGGAATTAAATGGCTTAACAGGCCTTGGTTATTGGAAGGTTACATGGATTTTCGAAAGGCGTTTGCTTATTTCGCGCTTGTGGTCAGTCTGGTTGGTCTGACTCTGCCCGCCAAAGCTGCGGTACTGGTACACGTCGATACCTCCGTGAATGTGGTCTCGTCACGCTTTCTTCTCTCCGCATTTTCTATGCGTACACGCTTTTGGCCCGATGGTGAGCCTATTCGTGTTTTTGTTTTGCCAGATAATCATCCTTACCACGTACGCTTTACTAAACAGCAGCTCGGTGTGTTTCCTTATCAAATGCGCGGTAACTGGGACAGAATTGCGTTTTCAGGGGCTGGGACCTACCCGGAGGTCGTGAAAACAATGGAAGAGATGCTTGAAAAGATCTCTACGACCCCTGGGGCTATTGGTTATTACGATCTCGATACCCATTTTCAGGCAATTGGAGTGCCTAATGTCAAAATGTTACGGATTAAAAAGTAGGGGCGCGAACAGATGATAAAACCAAGTTTAGCTTTGATTGCGCTTGTTATGAGCCCTATGGCGTTGGCTGATAGCAGCCACTGGTATGATGACCTTCAGGTGAACGGCTTTTGGACTGAAGGCATGTTCTTAACCGACGACAATAACCTCTATGGCAACAGTGAGACGGGTAGTTTTGCGTTTCACGAGATCGCCGCTAACGTGTCCTACAGTTTACCCAGTGGCTGGCTGCTCGGTGCGCAGGTGATGTCTCGTGATGCAGGAGAGGTAGATACTGACCCAGTACAGTTAGACTATGCCTTGGCTGATTATCGCTTTTATGATGGTGAAAATGGACTTGCGGGTATCAAGCTTGGCCGAATTAAAAACCCCTTTGGCTTTTACAACGAAACGCGCGATGTTGCCTTTACGCGTCCAAGTGTGATGTTGCCTCAGTCTTTGTATTTTGACATTGCGCGAGACTTGGAGCTTTCGTCCGACGGCATTGGTTTTTATGCAGACTATGATACGAACTTAGGCTGGGTAGAGAATGACTTTATTATCGGTGTGCCTAAGCGTGATGCGTCGGTGGAATATGCTTACTTAAGCGCCGATTGGCCCGGGCGCTTTGATGATGCTCTAGGTGTGATGTATCGCGCGTTAGTAAATAGTCGCCAACAAGGGCTGCGCTTTGGTACCACCTTGGGCTATTTTCAGTTGGGGTTTGATGCCGACGAGGCAGTTGTCGCCACGTTACCTACTGCGCAGCAAAACGCAGCACCAAACGATGGTGATATGAAGTTGGCTGTGGCGGTTTTATCCGCGCAGTACAACCTCGAGCATTGGAGCTTTACCTCTGAGTATGGCCGCCAGTCTATTCGTTGGGGTGAGTTAGGAGGTGCTTTTGCACTTGACCCTAATAACGTTGCCGAGTCTTTTTATCTTCAGGCTGAGTATCGCGCCACACCAGAGTGGACTTGGGTGGTGAGGTACGACCAGCTGTTTCTTGATTTAGACGATCGCAACGGTAAAAAAACCGAGGCACTCTTTGGTAAGCCCGCTCATACTCAGTATGCAAAAGATCTGACCTTGGGCGTCGGTTGGCAGCCTATGGGTAGTCGTTGGTTGCTTCGTGCTGAGCTGCACCATGTCAAAGGCACCGGTTGGCTTCCCGAGCAGGACAACCCAGATCAAAACGCTTTAAAAGAAGATTGGAACATGTTGGCCCTACAAGCGACGTATCGCTTTTAACTTGGTGGTCAGTACTCGTTAGCGAATAAGGAAGCTGTGTTAAGAAGCTATGTCGAATACTTCTCGTCGCCCTCATAAGCCAAAGCTATTTTTAAGCCTGCGCTGGAAAATGTTTCTAGCGCTTTCGGTCGTGCTGTTGATGGTGCATGCGGCATATTCTGTGGTGATTTATCACAGTGCAAAGGCCTCGTTTCATGAGCAGCGTACTCTCTTAAACCAGCGCCACAGTGATTCCCTCGATGGCTTAGTCTCTAGCTCCTACGAGCGTTTGCTTGAGCTAGCTGAAATGCTCGCGTTAATGTCTGAGCAGCAAGGCGGAGGGCCTAAAACCCTTGGCCAAATCGCGAAGGCGCTCGGAGTACATTTTGATAAGCTGCAGCTCAACGGTTCTGTGGATGCCGTATACCTCTTTGGCTATGACGGCTACCTCGTCGAAGGTATTGGCTTACCGTTAAACATTAGCCAGCAGCTCATTCAAAGTGTATTAGCCACCGAGCGTCCTGCGCGCGAGTTGGTGTGTGGGCATGACTGTTTGCGTTATGTTGCGATTCCTATTCAGCTGGCCAACGACGAGCTCGGCGTGCTTGTAGTAGGGCGGGCGCTGATTGATGTGGTACTTTCGTTTAATTCACAGCAAGGTCGCTCTATTGGTTTGGCGTTTCAAGTTGAGCCACCGGATGGTGACCTACCGGAGTTGGGCCTGTCCTTGCGATATCTCACGGATAAGTCAGACAACCTAAAAATTTTACGAGAGTTTTCTCGTCGCTTTACGATGAAGCCCGAGGGTGGTGTATATAGCTTCTACTCAGAGGGCCGCTTATACGAAGTCGCCCTTCAGGTGCCCTTAGGTTTGGATGACGGTGTTGCTTATTGGTTGTTGGTTGATGACTTAACCGAGGCAAATGAGCGACTTTGGAAAGACTTGGTCTACAGCTTTTTATTGCTGGGCAGTGGTTTGATTATTGTGGCGCTGCTGCAATTAACCGCTATGGGTCGCTCGTTTCGCAATATGGAAAACCTCGCCAAATGGTTGCCACGGCTGGCTACTTCCAGCAATCGCAAAGTACAAGAACGTGCGCTTAGCTACTCATCTTCACTTTTTCGCGACGAGCTAGATACCCTGATCAACGGGGTGAGCTTGTTGACCGACGAACTCAATAAACTCGAAAACAAGCATCAGGCCCAAGCCCATGCTCTCGAAGAAAGTGCCTACAAGGCTCGCCGTGATGGCCAGTTTGTTCAAAGCTTATTGGATAACGCGATTGTGATTATCCTTGTGCAAACTGGTGATGGCCGCATTATATCCCTTAACCACTACGGTCAACGGGTGTTTGGCTTAACGGCCGATTCTCTGAACGAATCTATGGTCTACTTTAGCGACATGATTGCTAACGCAGACGAGGTCGCCATCGACTTTAAAACCATTACAGATATTTGTAATGGCCGCCTCACTCAAAGCCATACCGAGATGCGGGTGAAGAGCGCAGGGCAGGGTGAGCTAGATTATGCATGGGTGCACTCGCGCTTACATGGTGATGAGGCCCGCCCCCCGGCGGTTTTATCCATGGGCATTGATATCACCGAGCGTAAGACCTCAGAGCGACGGGTGTATTGGTTAGCCAACCACAACTCCCTTACCTCACTGCCCAATCGTTATGCAATGGCGAGCTCAATTGCGTCTCGTATTTCGCTGGCGCGAGGGCAAAACCGCGAGTTTGCGTTGTTACTCTGCGGACTTGATGGCTTTAAAGACATCAATGACTCTATGGGGCATGAGTTTGGCGACAGTTTGTTAAAAGCGGTGGCTAAGCGTTTTTCTGAATGCGTTAAAGGCGAAGGAACCGTAGGCCACTTTAGCAGTGACCAATTTATGTTGATGACTGAGGTCAGCGAAAAGCACGGTGCCCTCGATGCGGCAGAGCGCGCGGCGACTAAAATACTGACTGCTTTTCGCACCCCGTTTGTTGTTAATGATTACGAAATATTCTCAACCATGAGTGTTGGGGTGGCGATTTACCCTAATCACGGTCGTGATGAAAGTGATTTAGTGCGCCATGCCGACATAGCCCTTTATCAAGCCAAAGGCGCAGGTAAAAACCAAGCGCGCTTCTACGATGACTTGTTGGGCGAAAAAGAAGAAGCACGCTTCTCACTTAAATCGGACCTATACAAAGTGGTTGAGAAAAACCAGCTGACGGTTCATTACCAACCGCAAGTAGACGCTTTAAGTGGCCAAATCTTTGGTGTTGAAGCGTTGGTGCGCTGGCAGCACCCTGAAATTGGCATGATCTCACCGGCACAATTTATTCCTCTTGCCGAAGAAACTGGGTTGATTTGGGAGATTGGCCGTTGGGTCTTACATGAGGCCTGTGCCCAGCTAGTGGAGTGGCAGAAGCTGGGTGTCGAAGGTGTGACGATGAGCGTTAACCTAGCTCGTCAGCAGTTGTTTAACGAAATGCTGTTAAACATGGTAGACGAAGTGCTGGAAGAAACAGGCTTAGACCCTAAGTGGCTCGACCTAGAAATCACCGAAAACTTTTTGGTTAAGCAGCCTGGGCGAGTAAAGCCAAAGTTGGAAAAGCTGCGAAGCCAAGGTATTCAAATATCAATGGACGATTTTGGCACAGGCTTCTCGTCTTTAAGCCACTTGCGAGATCTTCCTGTCGATCGACTTAAAATTGATCGTAGCTTTATTCAAGTGCTCGAAAGTGATGACCGTGCCCGCGCCGTCGTAGAAACCATTATTGTGTTAGGTCGTAATTTGGATATGGCAGTATTGGCAGAAGGTGTTGAAACCAAGGAGCAGCTAGATATTTTACGCGCGCGCCGTTGCCATGAAATTCAAGGTTACTACTACAGCAAGCCGCTACCAGCGGATCAGGCGCTTGAGTACCTGCAGCAAGCCAACCACTTTATCGACGATGATGAGACTTAGTGGGCGGGCTGAGAGCTAGTAGGCGGGTTGAGAACTAAGGAATGAGCCCCAAAGGGCTCAAGGCGAGTGAGAGGAGTGCATTCTTATTGATGCCTTCTACACTCACATAAGAAACTTAGTGCGCCTGTTTAGGCGTGCTGATCATTAACATACGCATAGCTTCGTAATTAAAGTCGGCGTCGTTGGCTTGCGCTTCAAAACGAGCTTCATCCAACTTCTGAAACTCTTCGATTTCGTCGTCTGGCATGTAATGCAGGCAATCACCACCAAAAAACCAAAGTAGATCTCGTGGCAATGTTGGCATCAGTTCTGGGTAGGCGGCCGGAATACGGCAAATCACGTCCTGACCAAGGGCATAGTCAATCTCGCCTTCGTCTGCATCGTGAATGAGCCCTTCGAGTTTATCCAAAAAGCTGCCATCGACTTCTGAAATGTCGGCTTGGTTAAACGGCGGCTGAGCGATGAGGTTGTTGTAAGCAAGCTTAAGCAAGCCAACATGAAATGCAAGGTAAGTATCTGACATAAGGACGTAATCTTTTGTAGTAGCTGTTCGACCCATATTGTACTCGAAACCACCCAGCCTAGGGTAGTTTGCGTTATAATCCAACTTTCCCTCTCACCAGTAAACATCACCTGTTTCTTATATAGTGAAGGTTTATGAGCATAGCACTCTCCATTCGCGATTTGCGAAAGCAGTACGATAACGGATTTGAGGCCCTTAAAGGGGTGTCGTTAGATGTAAAAGAAGGCGATTTTTTTGCCTTACTTGGCCCAAACGGAGCAGGTAAGTCCACCACGTTAGGTATCGTGTCGTCGCTGGTAAATAAGACATCGGGTAGCGTTGAAGTCTTTGGTGTGAACACTGACGAAAACTTATCTCTCGCAAAAACTTATTTGGGTGTGGTGCCGCAAGAGTTTAACTTCAATATGTTCGAAAAGGTTTTCGATATTGTGGTGACACAAGCGGGCTTTTACGGCATTCCCAAACGCGTGGCTGCCAGCCGTGCCGAGCACTATCTCAAAAAACTTGGCCTGTGGGACAAGCGAGATGTGCGCGCACGTATGTTATCGGGGGGCATGAAGCGCCGCCTGATGATTGCACGTGCCCTTATCCATGAGCCCAAGCTTTTGATTCTAGACGAGCCAACTGCCGGTGTTGATATTGAGCTACGCCGCTCTATGTGGGAGTTTTTGAACGAGCTCAACGCCCAAGGCACGACGATTATTTTGACCACGCACTACCTCGAAGAAGCGGAAAGCTTGTGTCGAAACATCGCCATTATTGACCAAGGCAATATCATTCAAAACACCAGTACACGAGCGCTGCTAGCTCAACTCAACAGCGAAACTTTTGTGTTTGATATCGCACCTGCCCAAAGCGAGCCGCCTGTGATTCCGGGTTACAAGGTCTCACTCTTAAGTGATACCAGTTTGGCCATTGAGGTTGGCCGAGACCAAGGCTTAAACCGCGTATTTAAGGTGTTAAACAACGCCGAAATTCAGGTGATGAGTATGCGAAATAAAGCCAACCGCCTAGAAGAGCTGTTTGTTTCGCTCGTTGATAAAAATTTGAAGTAGGGGTGTTATGAGCAGTTATCAACTTTTGGTGGCATTTTGGACCATCGTTTTTAAAGAAATTCGCCGCTTTATGCGTATTTGGGGGCAAACGTTACTGCCGCCCGCGATTACCATGACGCTGTACTTTATTATCTTTGGCAACCTTATTGGCTCGCGTATCGGCGAAATGGGTGGCTTTGATTACATGCAGTACATTGTGCCCGGGTTGATTATGATGTCGGTGATCACCAACTCTTACGGTAATGTGTCGTCGTCATTTTTTAGCACCAAGTTTCAACACAGCATCGAAGAAATGCTGGTGTCACCCATTCCAAATTGGGTCATTTTAAGTGGCTTTGTCTTGGGGGGCGTGGCCCGTGGTTTGGCCGTGGGGCTGATTGTGACGGCTTTGTCGTTGTTCTTCACTAACCTGCATATCCATCACTTGGGCATCACTGTAGCAACTATTTGTTTGACCTCGGTAGTCTTCGCCTTGGGTGGTTTTTTGAACGCTTTGTTTGCCAACTCCTTTGATGATATATCGATTATTCCGACCTTCATCCTAACGCCGTTAACCTACTTGGGTGGGGTGTTTTACTCCATTGATTTACTACCGTCGTTTTGGCAAAACGTATCGCTTTTAAACCCCATTTTGTACATGGTGAATACCTTCAGGTACGGCTTTTTGGGTGTGAGCGATATCGATATTACCTTCGCGTTTGGCATGATGTTACTGACCGTAACTGTGCTCTTTAGCGCGTCTTTGATTTTACTTAACCGTGGCAAGGGGATCCGACATTGAGTCACACAACTAGCGTAGAGTTGTCGCCATTAGGCAGCACCACTGAATACAAAAACACCTACGATGCAGCATTGTTGTACCCCATTGCGCGCTACCCCGAAGGGCAAGAAAAGCACTTTAAAGGTGTTGATATTTGGAACGCCTACGAAGTCTCTTGGTTAAATGCCAAAGGTAAGCCTATCGTTCGCTTGGCTGAGTTTCGTATTGCCGCAAACTCCAAAAATTTGGTGGAGTCTAAGTCGTTTAAGCTCTACCTCAACTCGTTTAACCTCACTCGCTTTGAGACCGAAGCAGAGGTCGTTGCGCTAATGCAAAAAGACCTCGCCAAAGTTGTAGAGGGCGAGGTAAAAGTAAACTTTTACCAGCTGGACAAAGCCCCTGTGTTTGGTCAGTTTGCGGGTTTTTGTTTAGATAACCTAGATGTTGATATCGAAGACTACACGCCTAATGCGGCACTGCTAACCAATGGCCTTGTTGATGATGGCAAGGTGGATGACGTCGAAGAGGTTTTGTACAGCCACTTGCTAAAAAGCAACTGCCCGGTCACTGGCCAGCCTGATTGGGCAACAGTGGGTATCAGTTACCAAGGCCCAGAAATTAACCGAGAAGGCTTGCTTAAGTACCTTGTGTCTTATCGTGAGCACGGCGACTTTCATGAGCATTGTGTTGAGCAAATCTTTTCGGATATTCTTGCCCAGTGTAAACCTAACAGCTTGAGTGTTTACGCACGCTATGTTCGCCGTGGTGGTTTGGACATTAACCCCTTCAGAAGCACTGAGGATATCGACCCAGAGAACATGCGCCTTAGCCGCCAGTAGCTGCAATAGCTAAAGGGGAGCGCAACCTCCGAAGTGCATCAGTCCCTCAAAGGCCCTTCATATCAACCCGTGATGTGAGGGGTTTTTTGGTTTTAGCCATAATTTGCTCTTAGTATTTTTTGCATGATCGGGTTTGCGCAGAGTGTGTAAATAGCTGCTATTCTTATAACAGGTACTCTGAAGCCATCATAATAAAAAGCGAGGACCAAATGCGTTCAGACTCAGAGTTTTTAGCCAAGTTATGTGACGATATCCCATTGTTGAGCCATATGGGTTTATCGCAATTATCTTATCAATTTCCCGAACTTTCCCTTCACGCAAAGTTTCTACCTAATATTAACGACAAGGGCACCGGCTTTGGTGGCTCTATGGCGACGCTGATGACTATCAGCGGTTGGAGCCTTGTTACCCGCTTGTTAGACGCTCAGGGGCTAGACTGTGATGTGATGATCCATCGTAGTTCCATCGAGTTTTTATTGCCTGTTCATGGCGACTTTTATGCCACGGCGAGCATTGCCGAGACCGACCAGCCTCAGCGCGAAGCGGAGGTGTTTTTTGATCGAATCCTAACCCGAGAGCGAGCCGCGCTTGAAGTTGCTGTTCATCTTCGCGAGGTAGGGGCTGAACACCCCTCGTGTGTGATGTTAGGGCGTTATGTGGCGATCAAAAAACAACCTGAGTCTTCACCGCTATTTGATCCGAGTTGATAATAGAAACAAAAGAGCTCATTTAGCTGATCCCCGTTCTTTGCGTGTCAGACACCTTGTTTACTTTAAATGTTTACTGAAGTGACTGTTATTTAAAGTCAATCTACTCGCCTGTTTGTGCCGTAAAATTAGTACTGTTTTGCCGCAAACAGGCGTTTTTGTTTGTCGGCTGTTATCACACGGAGGCAAACTCATCATGGCATCACATCAGTTACCTTGGAAAACGGCATGGATTACCGGTGCAGGCAAAGGCATTGGGCGTGCGTTGGCACAGGCCCTTTGTGAACGAGGTGTAACCGTTTACGCGTCCAGTCGAACCCTAGACGACCTTATGGCCTTGGCGAACGATTGCTTTGACCTAACAGGCTCAGTGGTGCCCTGCCCACTGGATATTACTGATAAAGAGGCTGTTGTGGGTTTGATCCATCGATTTGGTGATGACCTCGCTTTCCCAGATTTAACCGTGCTAAATGCGGGCACTCATTTCCCGACGCCTGTGTTAGAGGCTAGCGTTGATGACGTGGACGCGATAATGCGCGTGAACTATTTAGGCACCGTGAATTGCTTTTTACCTTTGGTGCAGTCGTTTAAGGCGGCGGGGCATAGGGGACAAGTGGCTGTGGTGGCTTCTGTTGCTGGTTATCGAGGTTTGAAAACAGCAGCTGCCTATGGCGCAAGTAAGGCGGCACTGATTAACTTTTGCGAGGCTGCAAAACCCGAGCTCGATGAGCATGGCACTTCGCTACACTTAGTGAACCCTGGGTTTGTACGTACCCCGTTAACCGATAAAAACACCTTCGAGATGCCACATTTAGTAGAGCCAGAAGACGCGGCTCGTTTTATGATAGATGGACTAGAGGCGAGGTCGTTTGAGGTAAGCTTTCCTCGTGCTTTCGTGCGACAGCTTAAGCTGATGCGGTTGTTACCCTACCGTTGGTTTTTTCCATTGATTAAAAAGGCGACACAATAATGTTGTTAACCCTTGATGCTGAGCGTTATGTCAATGCACTGCAAAACCTGTCTGAAGATAACTTAAGTCAGTTTTTAACTCTGCTTGACGAGGATGTGCACTTTAAAGACCCGTTTAATGAAGGGCAGGGCACAGATTACTTTCACCATGCCATGATCGATATGTACGAAAAGCTCGATGATGTGCGCTTTGATGTATTTGAACAGTGTTATGCCGATGGCACTTTGGTGATGCATTGGGTCTATTCGGCCAAACAAAAGACCTTGGGCGAGTTTTCGTTCAAGGGGGTGAGCTGGGTTAAATTTAACGACGAAGGCAAGGTCACTCATCACAGCGACTACTGGGATTCTGCAGAGTTGATGCAGCGTATACCCTTGTTAGGTGCGGCGGTACGCTACTTTAAACGCCAAGCGGCGATTTAGTCTTTTAGGCTTTTCTTTTAAGGCTTTGCATGGGCTAGGTAAACTAGCCCAACTAACGTTGAGCGGGCTTAAACACCAAGGTTACTGTGCCCAAGGGGATACCCCAGCGTTTGATTTTGGCGCGGTTAATTAACACCTTGTCGCTTTGTAAAAACATCCAGTCATCAAACTTAACCTTTAAATGGCCTTTACCCACTTTTAGGCGCATCGCATATTGCCAGTGAAAGGCGTTGCCGCTAACGCGACCAAAGGCCTCGCCAATTACGTCTTCAGCCTCACCTGTGTAATAGCCATCGGCTTTGGGGTATATCTTCCAATGGCGAAAATCCGTTTCGCCATCGTCATAGATAAAGTGCTCGTCTAAGGTTAAAACCTGACCGTTAAAGTCGCCGTGAATGGCCACTTTAAACTGGCGTCGTAGGGTGCCAAAAATATCCTCAAACAAACCCCACGCCGTTACCTCTTGGCTAAAGTAATCCTCTAGCCTAAGTCTCGGTGTTCGCCCTTCAAACTGTTCGATTTTCATGACCGACCAACACCCAATGGTTATGCAGATTGATGCTTAAGCTTGTACAGGCCAACGTTGATAGAGCCTGATAAGAAGCCTCCTTCGCAATAGCACAAGTAATAGCGCCACAAGCGGCGGAAGCGTTCGTCAAAACCTTGTGCTTCGATACTTGGCCACACTTCCTCAAAGCGCTGACGCCAAAGCTTAAGTGTGGTGGCGTAGTCTTGGCCGAAGAGCTCGTAGTGCACTAGCTCCAAGCCCGACTTTTCGGCAGCAGCTTTAAACGCCGGAATACTCGGTAACATGCCACCCGGAAAAATGTATCGCTGAATAAAGTCTGCGGTTTCGCGATAAGTATCAAAACGTGATTCATCAATGGTAATGACTTGTAATACCGCTGAACCGTCGGCTTTTAGGCTGCGTTTCACGGTATCAAAGTAGCTTTTCCAGTTTTCTTCGCCTACGGCTTCAAACATCTCGATAGAAGCAATGGCATCGTAGGTTTTATCAAGGTCGCGGTAGTCCTTGTGCATGGCATGGCAGCGTTCATCAAGGCCAAGCTGGTGGATTTTTTCTTGAGCGTAGGCAAGTTGCTCATGGGAAAGGGTGATACCCTCGATCGAAGCGTCGGTAGTGGCTGCACATTGGCGCATAAAACCACCCCAGCCACAGCCAATTTCAAGCACCTTATCTTTGCCCTTGAGTTCCATTAGTTCCAAGATACGAGCGTTCTTAGCATGCTGAGCGGCCACAAGGTTGGGGGAGCGGTCGTGAGTGCCTTGGGTTTTTTCGTCGAATAGCGCCGCCGAATAAGTCATGGTGTCATCAAGCCAGAGGCGATAGAAGTCGTTGCCCAAGTCGTAGTGAAACGAAATGTTCTTTTGGCTGCCTTCGCGGCTGTTGGCGTTTTTGCGATGAAACAGGTTGTCGCTCCACTGCTTTAGCCCGTTTAGCTGAGTGAGTGGGTTTAACGAGGGCTCGTTTTCAGCAGCCCATGCAATTAGCCCAGTAATGTCACGGCTGTCCCATTCGCCCGCCATGTAGCTTTCAGCCCAGCCAGTTAAGCCGCCAAACATTAAGCGCTTAAGCGGGGCATAGCTGTGTAATTGCACAAAGGCTTGCGGGCCAGGGTTTTTGCCTAGTACAACGGTTTTACCCTCGGGCAATTGCAAGTGAAGTTGGCCGTGGGTAACACGAGGTGAGACACGGCTTAGCAACCAGCGATAGACGGCTGATGGCAACAAATTAGGGCGTTCTAAAAACGAAAAGGGTGTTGCCTTAGCGAGTTTCATTGGTTCGAGCTCCTGATTCAGACATTAATGTAATAGCAGGGGTGGTTTTGCGCGAATGCTTGTAAAGGGTGTAGCCCTTGCGCCAAAGGTGAAAGGCTTCCCAGTGAATGCCCGAGAACACTTTTAAGGTCATTAAAGGGTACTTTACAAAGGATGCGAGCAGTTGCTTGCCGGTAAAGGCTTTGGCCTTTCCGGTAAAACTGGCGTTTAACAGAGCACCTTGTGGCCCTGTTTCTCGAATGCAAACAGCGACCTTGTCGGCAGGGGGCTGAATGCGAAAATGGTAGTCGGCCTCTTGCTGCATAAAAGGCGATACAAAAAATAGCTTGGGGCAGCTGTGGCGGAGGACGTTGCTTGTTCCATCCACCGCAAAAACGTAACTATGGCGCTCACCAAAGGTGTTACTGACTTCGTAAACTACGGCTTTAAGTCGCTGTTGAGCGTCGTGACAAAAGTAAACCGAGAGTGGGTTAAACACAAAGCCCAGAATACGCGGATAACACAGCAGCTTAATGTGATGAGAGGCTTCTTCTAAACCCTGAGAAGCCAGCAGTTGCTCTATGTTTTGTTTAAGGCTGGAATGGTGATCGCGGCCGTTACCGTAATCTTTTTCGTAAAATGAAAACAGGTTAAAGCGGTTAACCGAAAAGCCCTTCACTCGGTTGAGTTGGCTGAGCTCATCTAAGTCGATCAGCGCACTAAAGACCTGATAAATAAACCGATGTGGCTTGTCACCAAAGCGATGATGCATGACTTGGCCCCAATAGAGGCGTGAGTTTAGCTCTTCCATTAGGCGCTCAGCTTTTCTGGGTTTTGGGTTTTAAGTGGGTTAGGCCCCACAAAAATACGGGTGCTTGGGTTTTCGAGTGACCAAGGGCGCTTCATGCCGCCCAGCTGTTCGGCTACGGCCAAACCCGACTGAATGCCGTCTTCGTGGAAGCCGTAGCCAAAGTAAGCGCCGCAGAACCAAGTGTTTTGCTGCCCCTGTAGCTTCCAAAGCTCGGGCTGAGCCGCCACCGAGGTTTCATCAAACGCGGGGTGGTCGTATAAAAAGCTGGCCTTGATGCTGCCCGGTGCCGGCTCTTTAATTGGGTTTAGCGTGACAAAGTATTGGGTATCGGTATTCAGTGGTTGCAGCTCGTTCATCCAATAGGTGACACATAGCTGGCGTTGAGTGGCTTGGCTGCCCGATGCTAGGTAGTTCCACGCGCACCATGCTTTTTTGCGTTTTGGCATTAAGGCTGCGTCGGTATGCAAAATCGCCAAATTGCGCTGGTAAGGAAAGCGCGAAAGCAAACGCTTTTCGTCGGCGCTTGGCTTATCTAGCATGGCAAGGGCTTGATCTGAATGGCATGCAAACACCACATGGTCAAACTGGCGCTGCTCACCATGAATGTTTTCGATAATGACTCGGCCGTCTTTACGAATTACTTTGGCAACATGCTGGTTTAAGATAATTTGATTGGGTTCAAACTCCGATAGAATCTTATCAACATACACTCGACTGCCACCCACAACGGTGCGCCACTGTGGGCGATCGTCCACTTGAACCAAGCCATGGTTGGCGCAAAAGCGCAAAAAGGTAAGGGCGGGGTACATCAGCATTTTTTCGATGGGTGTTGACCAGATCGCAGCGCCCATGGGTAGCAGGTGCTCGTACACAAACGTGTTACTGTAGCCATGCTTTTCAAGCAGTTCACCCAGTGATAAACCTTCAAGCTCGGCCTCAATGGCGTATGCATCGGAATGTTTGTAAAACTTTAAGATCTCGCGCAACAACTGCCAAAAGCGGGGCTTAAATAAATTGCTTCGTTGGGCAAACATGCCGTTTAAGTCGCTGCCTGAATATTCTAACTTCCCTTCGTCGATACTCACGCCGAACGTCATGCTGGTCTCGACAGAGGGTACAGACAAGTGTTCAAAGAATTTTACGAGATTCGGGTAATTGACAGGGTTGAATACAATAAACCCTGTGTCGATAGGCACTTCTTCACCGCCGTCTTCAACATTCACCGTGTTAGAGTGGCCACCGGCGCGATCAAGGGCCTCGATGATGGTCACCTTGTGTTGCTTGTTCAATAGCCAAGCACAGCTAAGACCCGAAATGCCGGAGCCGATAACGGCGATGTTTAAAGGGCGAAGAGGGGTGACATTCATGAGAGTTCCTTGTTGGCCTTTCTTTTTCATGGCCTTGGTTAATGTTGAGGTTTTATAGCAGCTTAGGCATTGTTGCCAACAATTGCAGTGTAGCGTTGGCTTTTTGCTGAGCTAAGTGCCGTTACGACTGGGTTGGTTAAAAAGATCAGGGGTTGGGAGTAAATTAACGGATATATTTTTTCGGGGGCGAAATCGCTCTGGCGTTTATTTGAGTGATGTGTGGCGAGCCCTCTCCAAGGCTGCAAATTACGATCACTTTTAATTGCTATCTATTTGATAAAAGTTGATCTAACTTGAGGGAATGGGCGTAAACCTTCTTAGTTTGCAAACAGGCGGGCTGTGGCTCGCGTCGAAGCGCATGTACGCGATAAATTTTTAAGGTAAATCAATAATGGTTGCTCAAATAATACGTGTGAACCCAGAAACGGAGAAACCCGTGGAGCATTGGTCTTCGCAGCTCGTGCTGCTCGCCGAAACGAGAGATAAGAAAGTGTATGCAGGGCTGTTCAGCCACTTTGCTCCACGCTTAAAGTCTTATGCTATGCGTCTCGGCATGAATGATGTGACGGCAGAAGAAATGGCTCAAGAAGCGCTGTTAAACGTGTGGCGTAAGGCACACATGTTCAACCCGGAAAAAGCAGTTGCCAGCACATGGATATTCACTCTGACCCGAAACCTTTGTATCGACCGGATGCGCAAAGAGCAATATCCAATGGTTGAGTTACCAGAGGAGTCTATCGAGGAAGGGAGTGACCGCTTCGGCGAAAACGCCGTTGTCGCTCGCCAAGTAGCTGAGATTGTAAGTCAGTTACCCGAAAAACAAGCCGAGGTCGTTTACCGATCCTTTTACCAAGGCTTAAGTCATTCAGAAATCGCTGCCGACCTTGATATTCCATTGGGCAGCGTGAAGTCGCGCATGCGTTTGGCTTTTCAGAAGATGAAAGCGGCGTGGGGAGAGCAATATGAGCATTAAACATCATTTAGATTACGCCACTATCATGTCGTTCGCGGCAGGCACCTTATCGCCCGGTATTGCGATGGTGGCTTCTTGCCATATCGACAACTGCCCTCGCTGTCGTAATGCGGTAATGAAGGCGCAATCACTCGGTGGCGCGATGTTAGATACGGCACCCACCGCTGCGATGGCTGACGATGCCCTAGATCAAGCACTGAGTAAGCTTGATCAGTTAGATGCGCTTGACGGGGGTGGCACTGAAGCAACCCAAGCTATTGAGGCTGCTCAGCCAGCGATGCATGTGGACCCTGAAATTCCAGCACCGCTGCGACCATACCTTTCTGCATCACTGGACGACCTGAAATGGAAAACCTTAGTACCGGGGGTCAAAGTCTACGAGCTACCCGTATCGGGTAGTGACTCTGCGCGTTTGCTTAAAATCGCCCCGGGTGTGCCCATTATGCATCACGGCCACAAAGGTACGGAGCTCACCATGGTACTGCGTGGCTCGTTTACCGACGAGATTGGCCGCTTCCAGCAGGGCGATATTGCTGACCTTGACGAACAAACTCACCACCAACCGGTAACGGATTCGTCGCAGCCATGTATTTGCTTAGTTGCTACCGATGCACCGCTCAAATTTAGCAGCTTTGTTGGCCGATTGGTTCAGCCTCTGCTAGGGTTTTAAGTAACGAACTTGGTGACAAAGCCGCCCTCAGGTTGAACCGTCCAGCCTGAGGGTGTTTCGCGTTTATAAGGGGGCTCATCATGGAAAACACGATGGAAACAACGCAAACAAAAATTCCCGTAGGTATTAGTGCGTGTTTAATGGGCGACGAAGTTCGTTTTAATGGCGGCCATAAACAGTCTCGCTATTGCCGTAATGTGCTCACTGACTTTTTTGAGTTTAAAAAGTTTTGCCCTGAAGTGGCGATTGGCATGAGCATTCCGCGTGAGCCTATTCGCTTATTTGGAGAAAACGATAAGCCAAAAGCCATAGGCACGGTAGACCCAGACCTTGATGTTACCGAGCCTTTGTTGGCGCAAGGCAAAGTAGTCGCCGACGCCATGCCCGAGATTTGCGGGTATATTTTGATGAAGGGCTCCCCAAGCTGCGGTATGGAGCGGGTTAAAGTTTACAAGCACAACGGCCATGTCGAGCGTGAAGGGCAGGGTTTATTTGTTACGGCGTTACTAGAGCAGATGCCTAACTTGCCCATTGAAGAAGACGGTCGCCTTACTGACCCGATTTTGCGCGAAAACTTTATCAACCGTGTGTATGTTTATTCTGCGTGGCGTGAGTTTGTTGCTAATGAGCCGACGTTACACGGGGTTTTACAATTTCACACCCGACACAAATACATGTTGATGGCCAACTCTTATGCAGGCTATCGCGAGTTGGGCCGCTACTTGGCACAAGCGCACGATAAACCGCTCGCAGAAGTATTGGAGCATTACATCAGTCGCTTGATGGTTCATCTGACTAAGCGGGCTAAGCGCTCGGGCCATACCAACGTGTTAATGCATATTTTGGGTTACCTGAAAAAGCAGGTGGACTCAGCAAGTCGTGCCTCGATGCTAGAAACCATCCACCAATACCGCCGTGGCGAAGTGCATTTGGCTGTGCCGATTGCACTGCTCAACCATTACATTAATCAGGTGGGTGCAGACTATATTCGCGACCAAGTGTATCTAGACCCTTACCCTAAAGTGTTGGGTTTAAGAAACTACATTTAATCTCGCATCCGTAGCGATGAATGTAAAAGCCGAGCTATTACTACCTTAACGCTAAGGATTAATCGCTCGGCTTTTTTGTTGTAGGAGACCGCTTTGCACACGATGGATTGGAACAAACTATTAGTGAATCAGCGCCATGGCCATGCCGTGGTGCCTGCGGGCGAGTTTGGTCGTAGCCGCTTTCATAAAGACCACGATCGCATTGTCTTTTCGAGTGCGTTTCGCCGCTTGGGGCGAAAAACCCAAGTTCACCCGCTGGCCCTAAACGACCATATTCACACCCGCTTAACCCACTCAGTAGAAGTGGGTAGTGTCGGGCGCAGTTTGGGGATTCAAGTGGGCGAGTTGCTAGATCAAGCATTACCTAAGGGCGTTTCTTCCTACGACTTGGGCATGATCGTGCAGTCGGCCTGTCTTGCTCACGATATTGGCAACCCTCCCTTTGGCCATGCGGGTGAATATGCCATTCGCGATTGGTTTATGCGTCAAGAAGACTCGCCCTTGTTTGCAGGGCTGTCGGACGCCGAAAAACTTGATTTACAAACCTTTGAAGGTAACGCTCAAGGCTTTCGTATGGTCACTACCATCGAAAACCACTTGTACGACGGTGGCTTGCGTTTGACTTATCCAACCTTGGGGGCGCTGTTAAAATACCCTTGGACGGTTGAGCATGCGACAAAAGGCGGCAAGTTCTCGGTATTTCAGTCTGAGAAAACCATCCTTAACCATTTAGGTGAAGAACTCGGGCTGGTGGCCCGTGATACAGGGCAGTGGTGTCGCCACCCGTTAGCTTATTTAGTCGAAGCGGCGGATGATATTTGTTACGCCATTTTGGATTTAGAGGACGCCATTGAGCTCAACATCCTCACCTTTGAAGACGTAAAGCCGATCTTGCTCGAAATGTGTGGCGACGATGAGTTTGAAGCTGCGATTTTTGTCACCGAAGCTTCAGCCCGTCGAAAGATCTCGGCGATGCGCGGTAAGGCGATGGAAAAAATGGTGGATGCCGCGGTAGATGCCTTTTTTGCGAACTACGATGCCATTATGCAAGGGCAGTATCGCGGTGAGTTACTACTTGATGGTGAAAACCATGTGGCAAGAGGTGTGCAATTGGCCAAGCTCGTGGCGCGGGAGCGAGTATTCCCACATAACCGCAAGGCTGAATTAGAAGTGGGCGCATGCACCATGTTATCGGTATTACTTGAAGCCTTTTGCCAAGCCGTGCACGAAAATCACTGCAAAGGCCGTGATAAGGTGAGTTATCGCAGCGATAAGATTTTAACCTTGATGGGGATTCATTGCCCAGGCCCAGACCAGAGTTTGTATTTGGGCTATCGCCGAGCACTCGATTTTATTAGCGGGATGACCGACAATTACGCGGCATATTTAACACGCCAAATCAGCGGTGTGGTTTAGTTTAAAGAGAGAGAAGCGTTATGGCCTCATTGCAAGACCAACTAAGTGCCCTTGTTTATTCCACTGAATCCGGTGATATGTGCCCTGGGTGCCGCAAGCCAAAGGCTGACTGTGTTTGTGATGAGTTGGCCGACCAAGAGCGCTTATCGAGCCTTGACGGTATCGTGCGTATTCATCGCGAAAGCAAAGGCCGTGGCGGCAAAGCGGTATCCTTGGTGAAAGGTGTGGCGCTGCCCGAAAAAGAGCTCAAAGCCTTGGCAAAAAGCCTTAAAAAAATGTGTGGCTGCGGCGGTGCTTTAAAAGATGGCGTTATCGAAATTCAAGGCGATAAACGAGACCAACTAAAAGCTGAGCTCGAAAAGCGCGGTTTTAAAGTGAAGTTGGCAGGAGGCTAATATGGCCAAAAAACCTTGTCGAAAGTGTATCCAGTTACGTTGGTTTGCGGCTTTCTTTTGTGTGGTGTTGGTTTTTATCATTAAAGGAATGATGCAGTACCTAGGCGTCTAGTTGGCGTACGTATTCACATATCACCCTTTTAGGTGAAGCGGCCCTGTGTAGTGCGAGATATTCTCTGTCACCGATGTGTTAGGTAATCGGTTTTTAAAGGATACTCGCCATGCTTCGCTCCCTTGCTCTTGCTACTCCTCTGTTGTTGAGTGTGTTTTCTGGCACTGCTTTAAGTGCGCAGGAAGCTTTTGACCCTAGCAGTGTTCGCTGCGCCCTTGATGCTAGCCAACTAAAAAAAATGTATGTGGGCTTACAAGGCGACTATGAATGGAAGAAGGGCTTGGCTCAAACCACAAAGAGCACAGGCTTTTTTGATATCAAAACGCTAACGCCATCGGGTGCAGATGCGTGCCAAGTTGAGCTGCAACAACACCAGTGCCTAACCTTGTTTTTAGATGAAGACTGGGAAACACCTTTTGGCACTCACTCAGGCGACTTTAGCTGTGTGAATTTGCGCACCGGCGAGGCGATCCCCGCAGGTGACTTGGCCTATAAAAACAGTGTACAAGAGCGCATGATTAAAATGCGTTGCCCACACGGAACAGATATTTCAGAGTGCAGCAACGATTCAAACAGCAAGCGCGGTAATGACTTTAGGGCCGAGGTTTTAAAAGCCAATAACCTCGAAATGACATCTGTCTGCGCAGGTTACATCCGTGAGCCCCGCTACTTTAAAGGCGGAAAAGTGGGCGACCGAGCCCTGTGCGCTTTGACTAACCAGCAAGGCGAAGCCCTTTATAAAGTGATTATTCCTATGGAATATTCATATCCTGCACCGCTTAAAAAGCTAGACGGTACAACCGAATCCTACCGACCAAAAGCCGTTAAAATCGACCTTTCGAACGCTGATGCAAAAGCCTCCTTATTTATGCCCGAAACGCCACTCGATAGCATGGACAATGGCAGCCCCGCTGAGGTGTTGGCTATTAGCTTGCGCTGTACTTCTCGGATGTTTAGCTTGTTTGAGCAAAGCGGTGCGACCAGCGCGCAGGTTGAAGAAGCACGCAATGTATCAACGGCTGCGATGAGCAAGTGGAGTGCTAACTACCAAGTCTTGTTCCCTGGCAATGAAGGGGACGATCAAGCGACACGACTCTACAAACTCGCCGACGAACATGCTCAGCGCCATGGCCAAGATGCAGGCGCTACAGGCCTAGAAGCGGACACTAAAGCCTGTACGTCTCTGTATCAGCAAATCGGCTTGCTTTAATACTTGCCAGCTTGCATTAAAGCGGAGAGCTAAGTCAGTATAGGCACAAAAATAAGGAAGTTGCTTCAGTACAACGCAGGGTTGTACTGAAGGCTTAAAGGACAGTGAGCCCGTATGACATCCTCTTCTCCCGCACGGTTTCTTAAAGAGCACCCCCTAGCCGAGCAGATTCGTCGCGAGCTACACCAAACCTTTATTCAAGAAATGGTGTCACGGATGCCATTTTCGTTACTGACCCTTATGGCCATTGGCTATTTTTTTAACGAAGCACACTCGTTTGCGTTGTTGCTGAGTTGGTATGCCGGTGGGCTAGGTGTTGGGCTGGTTTCGTTTGTAATTTTGCGCCAACACAATCGCTTTTTGGCGCAAAAGACTGAATATACTTATGCCGATTACCAGAGGTGGCGTTGGGCGATTTATTTTGTGGCGGTGCTCTGGGGCGGGCTTTATAGCTCGGTTTCGCTGCTGTTTTTTGCCAATGCCAGCGATGCCGAAATTATGACGGTTGTAGTGGTATTGATACTCAATGCATCGGTTCCGTCCATGACCAAGGGTAACGACCCTTGGATCTATATCCTTTTTGTTGTGCCTGTGTTCTCTTGTTTTACGTGGCAAATTTACCATTTAAAAATGGACCAGTACTGGCTACTAACAGTCATTGTGCCTATTGCTTGCCTGAGCTTAATCGCGTTTAGCTTAATGACTCATAAAAGCCAGATGGAATTTACCGCGCTTCGGGTACTGCATAAAGAAGCCGAGATGAAGGCGCTGAAGGCTAATGCAGAAAAGACCCGTTTTTTAGGCGCGGCGAGCCATGACTTGCGCCAGCCACTGCAGGCGATCAAGCTGTATTTGGGTGCAATTCCACCTTCGTCACTGCCACCACAGGCTGGTGTTTTGGTTGATAAAGCCAAAGAAGCGGCGAGTAACGGCCATCAACTGCTCGACAAATTATTAGACATTTCGGCACTGGATGGCGAGGGTATTCAGCCCATCATGACGCCTTTCTCTTTGCTTAGCTTATTAGAGGTAGTGGAGCGCCAATACGCTACGCTGGTGGCAAAAAAAGGTCTCGACTTTTATGTCGAAAAAGTCGATGTCACCGTGTGTTACGACGAGCAGTTTTTGCTACAAATTCTAGAAAACCTTTTATCCAACGCTGTGAAGTTTACTGAGGCGGGCAGTGTCAGTGTGAGTTATCGTTTAGAGGTGCACAGGGTGTTGTTGCAAATTGAGGATACGGGTGTAGGCATCGAACAAGCGCTCCAAAACCGTGTGTTTGAGGAGTTTGTACAAGGGGCAGATCAACAGGCTAATCACCAGGCGTCAAGTGCATCGGCTGAGCAAACTAAGGGTATGGGCTTAGGTTTATCGATTGTTAAACGCTTGTGCGAGCTGCAAGAAATTGATTTTTCGTTGGAATCTGAGCCACAAAAAGGGACACGTTTTACTTTGGCGCTCAAGCGCTGTCCAAGTACTGCCTAGAAACTGGGCTAGGCTCTTTGTTATGTGATTGGCTCGCCAGTTTAGAGTAGGTGAAGTTGCTTGGCTTTGGTGAGGCACTCGGCGCGGTTAGAGGCTCTAAGCTTGTCGTACATAAGCCGAATGTGAGTTTTAATGGTGTTCTCGCTTACGCTAAGTGCTGCGGCTACTTGCCTTGTTGTTGCGCCTTTATCGATGAGTGAAAGAATAGACAGCTGACGTTGGGTTAGTAGTGTTTTACTGTGCTTAAAGCGCTCTAATTGACGAGCGTACTGAGGAGCACACACCCAAGTTTCACCCTCCAATATACGGTCAGCAAACGCGAGAATGTCGGCTGTTTCAAATTCTTTTGTGATGTATCCGTTAACCCCCAGTTTGCGCAATGCTTCTGCGGTTTGGGGCTGGAAGGCTGCTGAGCATATCAGTGTTGGGCCAATATCCAATGCACGCAGCTTTTCGTAGAGCCTTACACAGGGCATGTCGGGTAGCTGTAAATCTAAAATGACAAAATCGAAGCCGGTATGGCGAATAAGCTCAATGGCAGCTTGGGCTGTGGTTGCGATTTGCACCGTGAGGTTGGGGCGTATCATCCCCAAGGTGATTGATAAAGCATCGGCGAACATAGCGTGATCGTCGACGATGAGCCATCGAGACGGGTGTGTATCCATAACAATCACTTCCATATGGGCTATAAAACGTACAGCGGGAAACCCCTTGGCAATACTAGCGGCTATCATGGAGCGATACTAGCGTTAACGGCCGCTACCTAATGCGACTTTCGTAAAGCGTGTGTGCTGGGTGAGTCTAGGCGAGTGGATAAAGCGAGATGGAAATGGCTAAAAATAGCTAAGTTAGGGCGGGAAGAGCTAATCAATGGGGAAGAAGGGAAACGCGTGGCCTTCTGGAACCACGCGGTATCGTCCTAAGAGCGCTTAAAGCTGCTGCTCTGCAAGGCGTAAGTCAAGCGTGGCTTTTAGGAGCTTAAACAAGCGAATAGAGGCGTCGATCTCTTCTTTACGGTTGGTTAAGCTCTCGATGTTCAAGCCCAGTGGAATACCCAAAGGAAGGACTGCATCAAGAATCTGCTCTAGGTTTTGACGGCAAATCAAAACCGACTCTGCCAAGGTGTTTTCGGCGTCTAACATACGGAACTTAGTCGCTTCAGGTACAGAGATTCCCAACCACTCCATAAACTCAAGGGTTTTAGCGCTGCCACAAGGGGTAAAGGTTAACACCACACGGGCAGGGGCTTTGCCTTCAGCTTTACAGCTACGAGCATAGCTGGCGAGCATGTCGATAGTCGCTTGCGCGTCGTAAACCGCTTGTGAAATAAAGAAGCTGCAGCCTTGCTCGGCTTTAGACATCAGGCGCTCGTGCTCTGTGCGCTTTTTAATGTGGCGCTCGGCAATGGTCACGCCACCTAATGTAAAATTGTGTTCAGACTTTGCTACTTCTTCATACGCATCTTTCAACGACAGCTTAATGTCGCCTTCAGATGAAGGGCTACCCACCAGTACAATATCTTTAATACCAAAGTCATTCGCTGCGGCGTCTAACCACTGCTGGAAACTCGCACGGTCGCGCTGAGAAACGCTCTTATAGGTAATGGTCGGCTTGTTGGCCGCTTTGCCCATAATACCGCTGTACACACAGGCATCTAAAGTGTGCTTAAACGGGAAAGGGCGAGGCTTATCTGTGCGGCTGCTTTCGTCTTGAATGTCGTAAACAATCATGCCGTCGACGTCTAAACCGCGCATGCGTGCAGCGAGCTTTCCAGCGATTTCGGTGGCTTGCTCAATGCTGGTGCCTTCTTTAGGCGGGCAGGTTCCGATCAGGTAAATACCACGATCAGTGTCCTTCATTAATGTCGATAGAGGTGATGGCATGACTCAAGGTCTCTTTCACAGTTAAAAACGGTGGTTATTCTAGCAATTAATTGTTTTCAAGTGGTGGGTGCGGGCGTTGAAATTTTTTGAGGTTGCAGTGAGTAGATTTAATAAGCTGCTTTACTTAAGGAAGGGTTTAAACCGAATGGACCCTATGATTAGAGTGTTTTCGTTCCAAAGTACTATTCTGGCAATTTGGTTGTCTACCTATTATCAATACTGTCTAAGGACGTCCTTCAAATAAATAACAACAGAGGTCATGACTATGTGGACTAAACCTGAATTCAAAGATCTACGCATCGGTTTTGAAGTTACTATGTACTTCTCTCACCGTTAAGGTGCCTACCCGCTCGGCACATAGGTGCTGGGTGGGCTTCCTCTGCTTTACGTCCTTATGTTGCATAGCTTACTTTCGTAAGGCGCTTCATTCAAAAGTCACACATCACCTTGTGTGCAGGTTGCGATAAAAATAATAATGAAAATACATGTACTCGGCTCTGCCGCGGGCGGCGGCTTTCCTCAATGGAATTGTAACTGTGATAACTGTGCGGGCTTACGCGCAGGTACACTTAATGCAAAAGCACGCACCCAGTCTTCTATCGCAGTGAGTGTGAATGACACTGACTGGATTTTGTTTAATACCTCGCCTGATATTCTGGCTCAAATCGCTGCGTTTCCTGAATTACAGCCTAATCGTGGCAAACGCGATACGGGTATTTCAGCGATTGTGTTTATGGATAGCCAAATTGACCACACCACCGGTTTGCTCATGTTACGTGAGGGTTGCCCACACGAAGTGTGGTGTACTGATATGGTGTATCAAGATCTCACCACAGGCTTCCCTGTGTTTGAAATGCTGAAGCATTGGAACGGTGGTATTAACCGCAATACCATCGGTATCGAAGGGCAGGCGGCGACCTTCTCTGTTGCTAAGGTGCCAGAAATTAAGTTAACGGCAGTGCCGCTATTGAGCAGTGCGCCTCCGTACTCTCCGCATCGTAACGATCCGCACCCTGGCGATAACATCGGTATGCTGATTGAAGATACTCGCACGGGTAAAACCGTGTTTTATGCACCGGGTCTTGGTCAAATCGAGCCTCACCTCAAGCCGATTATGGAAAAAGCCGATTGCTTATTAGTCGACGGCACCTTGTGGCAAGAAGATGAAATGATTGCTGCTGGCGTTGGCACAAAGTTAGGTGCCGATATGGGGCATCTACCTCAGTCTGGCGAAGGTGGCATGATCGAGTTTTTAGATACCCTCGAAAAGCCGCGGAAAGTGCTGATTCACATCAACAATACCAACCCGATTTTGGACGAAGATTCACCGCAGCGTCAGCAGTTGGCTGAGCATGGTATCGAAGTCTCTTACGACGGTATGCAAATTGAGTTGAGTTGAGGTGATTTATGGCGACGGAAAATTTACCCCCGTTAACACGTAGCGAGTTTGAGCAGGCCCTTCGTGACAAAGGCCGCTTTTATCATATCCATCACCCTTTTCATGTGGATATGTACGAAGGCCGTTGTACCAAAGAGCAGATTCAAGGCTGGGTAGCCAATCGCTTTTACTACCAGATTATGATCCCGATGAAAGACGCGGCGATTATGGCAAACTGCCCCGATCGTGATACCCGCCGTCAGTGGATTCAGCGTATTTTAGACCACGATGGTTATGGTGACTCTGAGGGTGGCATTGAAGCTTGGTTGCGCTTAGGCGAAGCCGTGGGCCTAGATCGCGAGACTATTTTATCGCAAGAGCTAGTTCTGCCCGGTGTTCGTTTTGCCGTTGATGCTTACGTGAATTTTGCCCGTCGTGCCACTTGGGAAGAGGCGGCAAGTTCGTCGTTGACTGAATTGTTTGCACCGCAAATCCACCAATCTCGTCTTGAGGCGTGGCCAACTCACTATCCGTGGATTGACGAAAACGGCTACCAGTATTTTCGTGGTCGCCTAACGGAAGCCCGCCGTGACGTAAAACATGGTTTAGAAATTACCCTAGACCATTACACCACTCGTGCTCAGCAAGAGCGCATGCTTGAGGTGCTACAGTTTAAGCTAGACGTACTTTGGTCAATGCTTGACGCTATTCATCTGGCTTACGGTTTAGACCGTGCGCCTTACCACAGTGTCACGTCTGATCGGGTCTACCATAAGGGGTTATTTCGCTCATGAGTATATTGGCCAACGTACCCAGCATTAACCCTATGTATCGCTTTCAGTGGGAGCCAGCACAGGATAGCCATGTGCTTTTGTACCCTGAAGGCATGATTCAACTGAATGGCTCTGCCAGTGAAATTCTTAAACGCGTGAATGGCGAAGACAGCATTGCGGAGATTATCGCTACCCTCGAAGCACAATTTGAGGGTGTCGAAGGCTTGGCTGATGATGTTGTCGGCTTTTTTGAGCACGCCGTAAACGAAGGTTGGGTGAATGTATGAGCGAGGCAGCCAAAGGCGGCGCTTGTGCAGGTCAGCCATCGTCGTTACCACAAACAGACACAGGCGCTGAAAAAAAGCACGGCCAGCCCTTATGGCTATTGGCTGAGCTGACTTACAAGTGCCCGCTGCAATGTCCTTATTGTTCAAATCCACTCGACTTTGCCAAACACAGTAACGAGCTAACCACGCAAGAGTGGCTAGATGTGTTTGCTCAAGGTCGTCAGATGGGGGCGGTTCAGCTTGGCTTTTCTGGCGGTGAGCCGTTGGTTCGCCAAGACTTGGTAGAGTTAATTGGTGGTGCCCATGAAATGGGTTATTACACCAACCTTATTACCTCGGGCGTGGGCCTAAACGAGCGTAAAGTGGCCGAGTTTAAAAAGGCAGGCTTAGACCATATTCAAGTCAGCTTTCAGGCAGCGGATGAGTCGGTTAACAACATGCTCTCAGGCTCGCAAAAAGCCTTTGCGCAAAAGCTAAAAATGGCAAAAGAAGTGAAAGCCCAAGGCTACCCTATGGTGCTTAACTTTGTGACCCATCGCCACAATATCGACAAGATCGATAAAATCATCGAGTTGTGTATTGCCTTAGAAGCCGACTTTGTCGAGCTGGCGACCTGCCAATACTACGGCTGGGCCTACGAAAACCTCGACGCATTGATGCCAACCAAAGCACAGCTTGAGCGGGCTGAGGCGATTACTGCTCAGTATCGCGAAAAGCTCAGTGCGGCGGGCAACCCGATGAAACTGATCTTTGTGACACCTGACTATTACGAAGAGCGCCCTAAGGGCTGTATGAATGGTTGGGGCCAGATCTTTTTAACGGTGACACCTGACGGTACAGCCTTGCCGTGCCACAGCGCGCGTATGTTGCCCGTTGAGTTTCCCAATGTAAAAGAGCACAGCTTGTCTCATATCTGGAATGGTTCAAGTGGCTTTAATGCGTTTCGCGGCTACGACTGGATGACAGAGCCTTGCCGCTCTTGTGACGAAAAAGAAAAAGACTTTGGCGGCTGTCGTTGCCAAGCTTACATGCTTACTGGCGATGCAACTAACGCTGACCCCGTGTGTGCCAAGTCTGATCATCACCACTTGATCACTGATGCCCGTGAGCGCTCTGAGCAGCCATTGGAAGATACGCAAACCTTTGTGTTTCGCAATGATGCTAACTCGCGTGTGTTTGCTAAATCGTCCAGCTAGTTCTTACAATAAAACTAGTCGCATACAAAGTAGCCGTATAATGGCTGCCATATCGTAAAAGGAGGGCAGCCTGTGCAGCAAAGGCCAATGACCAGTGAAGAGGCGACGCGTGCCTCGGTGGCACTCTCTCAGTTGTCTGTGTGCGACGACGCGCTTTTGTGGGTTCAGCAAAATCCCAGCACTGGCGAGTTTCAGCTCTTTGGCCAGTGGCTGCCTTCCAGTTCGTTATCCCCATCGCCGGAACGCTCTTCACCCAACGAGTCTTTTGTTATCAGCCCTGCTGGCCTGTCCATTAATAGTCGTGTGAACGAGTACGGCGGTGTGAGCTACTGTGGTATTCGGGCCGAGCAAGGTTGCATTGAGCTGGTTTACGTTAACAACGACGACCAGCAGCTTTGGCAGTTACGTTGGCAAGACGGTGTGGCTGAGGTGAGCAAATTAACCGATGAGCCAAACAGTCGCTTTGGTGCGCCGGTTTTAAACCCTCATGCTTCACAGCTGGTGGCGATTTGTGAACGGCATGTTGACGGTAGATTTCACCCAGAGCACTCCCTTGTCTCTATCGACCTGACATCTGGGCAGCTACAGCGGCTTCATCAAGGCTTCGATTTTTATGATCGCCCGACACTGCACCCTGAGGGGAAGGAGCTGAGTTGGGTTGCTTGGAATCATCCTAATCAGCCTTGGACAAGTACTCACCTTTGCCGCCTAGCATTAGATGAGCATGGGCAGGCAAAAGGGGCAGTACAAGACTATTATCAGCTGGGCTATGCATTTTCGCAGCCTTTATATCGTCAAGCGGGGCAGCTGCTTTGTTTGTCAGACCATCAAAATTGGTGGGGCGTGTATGAGGTGTCAGGCCATGAGCTTTCGCCAGTCTACGATGTTGCTAATAGTGAACTAGATGTTTGCGCTGCACCTTGGCAGTTTGGTCAGTCGAGCTATATCGCCTCGAGTAAGGGGATACTCGTTAGCGGTCATCGTCAGGGCATTGGCCAATTGTTGGCACTGAATGAACCAGAGCAAACGCCAGCGCCGCGTTGTGATGCAAAAGCTTATACCTTGTTTCGTTATCTTTGTTTAAGCGAGAAGCATCACACGTGTTTTGCCATTGCGTCCTCTCCTGAAGCGGAAGACCAAGTAGTGGGTTTTGAGTTACAGCCCAACCCTAAACCTTCCAGTGAGAACGAGGAGAGTGGTTTATCTGAGCACTCAAACCCTCGTAGCTTGTTTGCAAATGCTGAGGATGGCAGCCGTATACAAGGCTTTTGGTGGCAAAGCTCAGCTGGAGAGACTTCACAGGCGAATAAGCACAAGCCTCGACAGCTCATCGTATCAATACATGGCGGCCCAACCGCGGCTGCTTATCCGACTTACTCCAATCAAAGGGCCTTTTGGCTCTCTCATGGATTTGATGTGCTTGAGGTCAATCACCGTGGCAGTACGGGCTTTGGCCGAAATTTTCGCCAAGCCTTAAAAGGGGGGTGGGCAGAAGTGGACGTGCAAGACACACTGACGCTGACACGGACGCTTTTGGCGCAGACGTCGTCTATAAGCCATGCCTTTATCCGTGGCTCTAGTGCTGGAGGCCTGACTGTATTGTCGTGTTTGGCCGAAAGTGATGTCTTTGCGGCCGGTGCGAGCCTTTATGGCGTGACAGATTTACAAAGGTTGCACGAGTGTACCCATAAGTTTGAGTCGCAATATGTACCTTGGCTTGTGTGCCCTACGTTCCCTCCTCGAAGCGAAGCTGAATTTGCCTTAGTGTGCGAAGGTCGGTCGCCCCTTAACAAGGTGGCCTCCATTAAGGTGCCTGTGCTGTTTTTACAAGGCGAAGAGGACCGAGTGGTACCTGCTACGCAAACACGGGCGATGCATCGCGCTTTGGTTGAGCAAGGGGTGGATAGCCAAGCCCACTATTTTGCTAACGAACGCCACGGCTTTAAACAACCCAAAAACCAGCAAAGAGCCCTTGAGCTTGAGTTGGCGTTTTATCGCCGAGTGATAGGGGCTTTCGGAAAAATAAGGCACCTTTCTGAACGAAAGATGCCATGAAGCGATTATACGAGAGGCCCGACTAAGGTTGCCAAGCACTGTTTGATTTGAGCTGTATCTCGGGCGTCGGCCGCGATTACCGTACCGCTAACACCAGCAGCTGTTAATACGGCCTCGTATTCTTGCGGAGCAGGTGAGGGTGAAAGGTCGGTTTGTGTGGTGAGCACAAGCAGCTTGGCGCTGCTGACCAGTGACTTGAAGGCTTCTAAGTAGTACAGCAAGTCGGCCTTAGGTGTATCCGCTGTATTGTCGATCATGACCACCACGCCACTGCAATCGTTGGCGATGTCTTGCTTTAACATATCCCACATAAACTCAAAACGAATTTGCCCAGGTGCGCCGTAAAGATGCACTTTTTGGCCAGCTGCGGTGGTTACACGACCATAGTCGATGGCAACTGTAGTGGTTTCTTTGGTAATAACTTCGCCGTCAGAAACTTTGGCTTCGGTGTCGATGGGAGTGATTTCGCTTACTGCTTGTATCGCACTGGTTTTCCCTGCACCAACGGGGCCGATAAAAACGATCTTCAAATTGTCCATATTTACTTAGAATCCTGCCGACGAGAAATGTTTCATGAAAATTTCTTACTCGAGCGCTAGTGTACCTCAATGCGTGTGCCTTGGGTAAAAAACGTTTTGTAAAATAAAAGCAAAAAAAGGCCCACCTTTTGCTATCAGTTCAGGTACCTCAAAATAGGAGCGTTAATTCAACGCGAACACATGATTAGAACTTGAGTTGAAACATTGAGTTGTTATGATGTCGCTCTGTACTATAGGCAAACCCGCCTAATGGTTAGCACCTCGTTTGACGCGCAAGACAGGTTTTGTTCCAATCAAGAGCACAACTTTCGCTGCGGGTGTTATATGGGCGCGGAAGTATTAAAGGAAAATACGATAGATGAACATAGGTACACTAGGATTCCCCGAAGATCAGCGCGTTAAGCTGGGTAAGATTTTGAGCTTATCGCGAAATAACCGATACGAACTCGTCGACTTTGACCCGGCTGAGCTCCCAGACTTGCTGCTTATTTTTGGCAGTGAGTTACTCGAGAGTGCGCCTGTCTCAGAGTTGCCCGAGGCTTATCACGCGCGCATCATCATTGTTGATAAAGATAAAATCGACAGCCTAGAGTACTCCTCTATTGGTTACCCCATGGTGTCGTCTCGCGTTTTACGTGCGTTGGACAAAATGACCAACGAAAACGAAGAACTGGATGCGGACGAAACAACAGGTGACGTAGAGAACAAGTTTGAAAAGTATGCTCAAACAGCCACAGACCTAACTCAAACGGCTACAGAAACTGGCGGTCGTCAGTTTAAAGTCCTAGTGGTGGACGATAGCGAAGCCATGCAGCAGGCGCTTATTACTGAGCTTACCGGCATGGAACAAACCGTAGTGGTCACCACCGCTGATGATGGCGAACAAGCCCTCGCCGCGGTTGAGAGCACCACATTCGACTTTATATTCCTTGATATTGTCATGCCTGGAATCGACGGGTTTGAAGTGTGTACACAAATGCGCGCTCGCCCAGAGTTGAAAAAAACGCCGATTATTATGCTGTCTTCTCGAACTTCACCTCTCGACGAGGTGAAAGGCATTATGGCAGGTTGCTCGACCTACCTCACCAAGCCTATCGAGCATGTTGAGTTCCAAAAAGTGATTCAACGTGTCACAAATTGGATCGAAGAATTTAAAGCTTCATAAAGCGAGGCTCTAGCCTTGCATTGATTTATTAATCTTATTGGTAAAAAAAGATGCCCTTGAACAAAATTTTGGTTGTTGAAGATGATCCGGTGCAGGTGTTGCGCCTTTGCGATGTGCTAAAAGCAACCAATGCCGAACTTATTGTTGCGTCTAACGGTCGTCAGGCAATCGAAAAAGCAGAGTCAGAAATGCCTGACTTGATTTTTATGGACATCGTGATGCCGGACGTGGACGGTTTTTCGGCGTGTCGTCAAATTACTCAGTCTGACAAAACCAAAGACATTCCTGTGGTTGTTGTGTCGAGTAAAAACCAAGATGCCGACAAGGTTTGGGCGCAGTTGCAAGGTGCTCGTGCGGTCGTAGGTAAACCTTATACCGAAGAAGATATTCTTGAACAAGTTCGAGCTTACGAGTAACTCGGTTCATGAGTAGCCCAGACGCGCAAGTCGCCAACCTAACGACCGGTGAAGCGGAAACGCTGCACTCGGTTCGTCATGGCTTTATTTCAGCGAATACCCACTTTTTAATTCCTAAAGGGGTGTTTTCAGAATATGTAAGCCAAATCGCCTTGTGTACCATTCCGGGTACGCCCGCGTGGTTTTTAGGGATTGCCAATCACCGTGGTGAAACCATACCTGTATTTGACTTGGATACAGCGTTTGAAGCCCAGACCACGCCTGCACCTCTAAAAGGTGTGCTGCTATTGGGTAGTCACCCCAATACAGTAGGTATCGCTCTGAGGCAATCACCAACGGTACTGATTAACCCAGAGCCAGTGAATGAGCCTGCCACTAGCCCTGAGCTAAGGCCCTTTTTAACTGAAAGTTTTTTGGTAAAAGGGCAAGTTTGGTTCAATGTGGACCATCATCGCTTGTTTAGCGATCTCCGTGCTCGCTTTTAAAGAGTGGCTGTTTGCTGCTGAGCACGGGCAGATAAATACAATAAAAATCTAAAATTTAGCGCTGTTGGATATAAATACATCCTGAGGAAGATAAATATCATGCGGTCATCTTGGAGTTTTCAGAACATACCGTTGCCCATTAAGTTTGCGATGGCCGTTGTGCTGTTGCTGGTGGGTTTGGGCCTTTGGGCGAGTGCTTACTACCAAACACTTCGCATCGAAGAATCGACACTGGCACGGGCTGAAACACTCGAAGGTTTCCGAACGAATGTAAACGTGATTCGTTTGAACATTGCAGATGCGCGTATCAACGAGAAAGGCTTGATCATTGAGAAAGACCTTTCTTACCTCGAAGTCTTTGAAGAAGATGTCGAAAAAGCCGACTTGGCGATTACCGAATTGCACGAGTACATTCGTTCGGAAGAACAAGATCAAATGATCTTTGAGCTGCACGACTTACTTGATACCTACCGTGAAGCGGTTGACGAGGGTGCACAGGCGGCACTCGAAATTGGTTTGACCGCTAACACTGGTCTGACTGCGGAGATGGGTAACCATTTGGTACGCATTGATAATCTGTGGGAGTGGGACTACTTCCGCGATATTTTCCCTCGGTATATCGAGCTAACCGGTGAGATAAACGCCTTTTTGGCAGATGCCAGTGAGTTTGGTTCCTCAAACGTGGCGGCCATGGACCTTCAGCGTACCCTGATTTCTGCGCAAATTGATATCCTGCGCGAAGAATTACTTAACGCGGCGGTGGAGTACCCACAAGCGCTGCAAACCGCCAATGCATTTGAAGATATGGGGGTAACCTTTGGTTACCTTACCGATGCCATGGCAACCCGCGACACTACTTATGCCAACCTTACGGCGCTTTCTGAAGAACTACAGCCTCAGCTACAATCGGTGTTCGACTTGGCAGCGGTATACCAATTAGAAGATAACAAGTTGCGCGAAGCAGAAGTTCAAATGGCGCGTAATTCCTTCTTTATATCTATGGGCTTCATGATTGTTTCGTTCACCTTGGCGCTGGTTATCCTTAAGCTGGGTATCCTTGATTCGGTGAGCCGAATTCGTCAGACCTTGGCAAAAATTCGTGAAGGCGACAGCGAAGCCCGAACTGAACTTACCTCACACGATGAATTGGGTGAATTGGCGCAAGCGCTAGATGGTCTGCTTGATGACAAAGAAACCAACCTTCGTGATAAAGAAGTTGAGAACAAGCGCATCAACGCCTCTATTATCGACTTGATCCAAAACGTATTCCGTTTGAGCCAGCGAGACTTGACCGTACGTGTACCGGTGGCAGAAGACATCACTGGTGCGGTAGCGGACTCCATCAACCAGTTGGCTGAGTCTATCGAGCTGGTATTGCGCGACGTAGATAAGGTGGCCAACCAAGTAAATAACGCGTCGGTGCAGGTGAAGTCTCAATCGGCGACGGTACTTGAATACTCTCGTAAAGAGAAAGAAGAGGTAGGTAAAACACTGGTTGGTTTGGACTCTGCGGTTAAAGCGATGCAGATCATCTCTAAGCTAGCGGTCTTGTCTAACAGCGCCTCTCAGCGCGCGATTAAAACGTCAGAAACGGCGATGGAATCGGTATCTCAAACCGTCGACAGTATTACCAAAATCCGTCAAACCATTCACGAGGCGGAAAAACGTATTAAACGATTGGGCGAACGTTCGCAAGAAATCGGCGGTATCGTAAGCTTGATCAACAACATCTCGGAACGTACCCACGTACTCTCTCTTAACGCGAGTATGCACGCGGCATCAGCAGGTGAAGCCGGTCGTGGTTTGATGGTGGTAGTAGACGAGGTACAACGACTCGCGGAGAACTCTCGTGAGGCGACGGCAGAGATTGAGAACCTTGTTAACAACATTCAGCTCGAGACCGCTGATACCATCGCGGTAATGAACACCGTAATCACCGACGTTGTCGAGGGTACGGAACTGGCAGAGGCCGCGGGTGAACGTATGAGTGAAACCCGTGCCACGACACAGTCGCTGGTAGACTCGGTAGTTCGGATCGCACAAAACGCTGCTCGACAAGCAAAAGTGGCGCAAGAGCTACGTATTCGTGCATCGAGCATCGAGGCAACCACAGCATCGACCAACGACGAGATGGAGCGTCAGGCCTTGCTGTCCGACGAGCTTGTAAACTCAGCGGCCGAGCTTCAGCGCTCAATCCGAGTGTTTAAGCTAGCAACAGACCAAGCCTAGTCGGCGAGTAGGGGAGTAACAGGTATGCGGGCTGAGGCGAATATTGATGCTAGCTAGGTTTAATGCGCTACTCGAACTAATGATAGAGCTAGAGTCTGGTGGCTTGGACGCCTCGGCTTACAAAGAGTATATCTCGCGCCTTGAGCCAGTAATTTTTGACTTGGGCGAGGCGTTAAGCGAGGCAGACTTTCAAGCACAGGCAGACTTTTTAGTTTTGTTAGGCGAGCGATTAGTGGCTTGTCATCACAGCAGTGAAGCCGTGTTGGCCGAACAAGGCACGAACGGCTTGTTGATTGGTTTGTTTTCGGCCCCTGATGCTACGCTAGCAACACAAGCCGTAGACTGGCTATGTGACCCACAATGGCCCGAGCCATTACTAGAGGTTGACGCCGACTTTTTACGCTTGTTGTTGGATGAAGCCAGCGATGCTGAGCGACATCCGTTTAAACCCAGCGACCTTGAAACATTAAGGCCCACTCAAGAAGCGCCAAACCAGCCCGTTCAGCGCTTTGACCAACAGCTGGTGGCGACCTTAGATCATCGCCAGCGTGAGCCTTTTGACCTAAAAGCGTATTCCGTTGCCTTAGAGCTGTTTGCCAGTCATTGCTTTGATAAACGACTATCAGGGCTTTCTGACGCCGTTGCCTTTTATCTTGAGGGCTTTAGTGAGGCCCTTGCTCACGGTGTATCTCTAACCGACCCTTTGTTTGAGCGGGCGTTAAGTGCGTTCACTCAGTTGGCGACTTCGCCATCGCTTGAAACGGTAGATGAGCTATTGGCTGCGCTTTCGTCGCCGCAATGGCCACTACCACTTGATAGTGACGATGCAGAGTACCTTAAGCCACTGTTGTTAGATGATGTCCAGATTCTGAGGCAGCTCCTTGAGGCCGTTAGCAGTAATGAAACAGCTGACAATGAAGTGGCCGCGGCCACTGAACTTGTGCTGGCTGAGGAGCCAGCAAGCGAGCCTGAAGTCTCATTAAGATTAGGCGACGAACTAAAAGAAATTTTACTGACCCAGCTACAGCCGGATATGACATTGGCTAACTTTTCAGAGCGATTAGTTTCGTTATCTGATGAGTTACGTGATGTTGATCTTCATGGCTTGTGCGACTTATTTGCGCTTTACAGTGAAGCCTTGAGTCAAGGTAAAGGCTCTCATCTTAGTTTACATGGCGGTACGGCATTGGCGCTAAACCAAGGTTTGGTTCGCCTTATGGAACAGCCTAGTAGCGAAGTCATGGCAGCTTTTGTTCAGCAATTAAGTCAGTCTCTTATTCAAGAGCCCTTACTTGAGGATGATCAGGCCTTTTTACTTGAGCTGCTTGAGGAAGATATGCATGCGCTATCGGGGCCGGCACGGCTCAATGCCAGTATCGACCCAGTAGCGGCTATCAATGAGCCGGCTATTGACTTAGTTGAAGCCTCCCTTACAAGCCACGACTCTGAAGAGAGTGACATCGAGCTTGAAGAACGCTCCTTTAGCTCAGAAAGCGCTGTGATCGATGTTTCCTGTGATGAAGGTGGCTCCGAGGCCAGTTCAGAAGCGTTGTCTGAAGAGAGCTCTGCGCAGGCCTCTGACGAAAGCCCTCAGACAGCGGACTCACCCGCTCAGGCTTACCTCCGCTTTCACTGGAGTGAACAGAGCTTTGATGAAGTCGCCGTCGATCAGACCGTTTTGACCATGCTGGCCGATACACTCAAGGCTTTGTGTGACGCTTGGCAAGCACAGCCTTTATCTGAGCTTTCTGGGCTACTTGACACAACGAGCAACACATTAGCGCAAGTGAATCGCGCGATAGAAACTCTCTCTTTGAGTGCGGCTCACGCTCTCATCGAAGGCTTGGTTGAGAACATTGCTCAGGTTCAACAAAACGACCTATCGCCAGAATACCAAAGCACCAGTGCGCTTCGAGACTGTTTACTGGCCCTGTCTGAATATTTAACTGACCTAGGTACAACTGCGCAAGCGGCGTTGATTACGGCCTTTAGCAACCCATCATTGCCTTTGCCTGTTGCTCCCGCCGATAAAACCTCGCTAGAGAAGCTGCTTAGCTGTGCTCGGATCAGTGGTGCTGAAGATATCGAACGTCAGCAGGTTAGCGATGACGATATGGAGCTGAGCTGGCCAGACGATGTTGACCCGTCTCTGTTCGATATGATGCTCAATGAGCTGCCAGAGCTTACCGACCAGTTGAGTACTGAGCTCGCGGCCTTGCCTAAAACAGGCAACCTCGACAGCCTGCGGGTAATTCAACGCATGGCTCACACCATTAAAGGCCTTGCCAATATGGTGGGAATTAAAGGCCTTGCCATGCTGACCCACTGTATTGAAGATATCTTTGATATTTTGGTGGAGCACAAAGTGATTCCAGCCAAAGGCTTGGCTGATGCGTTAATGGAAGCGGCGGATTGCTTGTCGGCGATGACCGACTTCATTTGTACTCAAGGGCCAAAGCCGACGCAAGCTAAAGCGGTATCCCAAGGTATTCACGATTGGCATTACCGCCTTCAAGTTGAAGGTATCGACATTGCTACCTCGGCCGTGCCAGAGCCGGCGGCTGATGATAGCAATACAGCACAAGAAGCACCCGCTGCACCAAGCGCCGAAGCCGATACGGTGTTCCGTGTGCATAAGCGCACGGTGGATCGCCTACTGCGTTTGGCAGGTGAGTCGAGCACACTGAACGCTCAGCTAGATGAAGAGCTTGCTCAGCTGCGTGGCTTTACGCGCCAGAGCCGTGAGCGTCAACGTAATTTGCAAGTGCTGCTAGAAGGCTTAGATCGCCAGCTAAGTGAGTACTACACTTTTGATCCAGACATGGACAGTGAGGACGAAAACTTCGACCCGCTGGAAATGGACAGATACAACGAAATGCATACCCTGCTGTCGATGCTTAACGAGGCTGCAGACGATATGCGTGAGGTTGAAGCCAACCTCGATAGCCACATTCGCAAGGTAGGTGAGCTTCACTTGGCGCAGTCGGGTCTGCAAAAGGAATCCCTCGACAGCGTATTGAGTACTCGACTGGTAGCAGTTAAAACCATTGTTCCTCGTATGCAGCGTATTATGCGCCAAGCTTGTCGCGCCGCAGACAAAGAGGCCGAGCTTGTGATCGTAGGCGAAGACCTACGTGTCGATAGCCAAATCCTTGACCAGCTAGCTGACCCGCTGATGCACGTTATTCGCAACGCGGTGGACCACGGGCTTGAGTCGGCCGATATGCGTTTGCTACAAGGCAAGTCCGAGCAAGGTCGCTTGTCGGTTGCCTTTAGCGAAAAAGACGGCCTGATTTATGTTGAATGTAAGGACGATGGCTCAGGTATCGACCTTAACCGCATCAAGCAAGTGGCGGTCGAAAAGCAGCTAATTGACGATGATGCTGAGCTAACCGACGCAGAAGCGCGACGTCTGATTTTGTTACCCGGTTTCTCAACCCGCGACAATGTCACCCAATTATCGGGCCGAGGCATTGGTATGGACGTGGTGTACCAACAAGTCATGCGGATGCAAGGTAACTTGAGCATCACCTCAGAAACAGGTGTGGGCACGGCGTTTACTTTGTCACTACCGTCCAGCTCTATTTTGGTTCGTGCACTTTTGGTACAGGTGGGCGACCATATCGTTACCTTGGCTGGGCATGGCGTTGGCCAAAGCCTCTTGTCGATCGACGGTACCATGCGAACCGATGCAGAGGGTAAACAATGGTTTGATGTTGGGATCGACAGTTACGAAGCCTACACCCTTGAGAGCCTTCTATTTGAAGCGCCGTTTGATTACAGCACTAAGAGCGCCCATCCGGTGTTGCTAGTGAAGCAAGCCGATGGCCAAAAAGTGGCTGTATTGGTGCGCGAAATTATGGCGCACAAAGAGCTGGTATTTAAAGAAACCGGCCCTTATGTGCCAGATATTCCGGGTATACCCGGTGTGACTATTTTATCTAACGGTAATGCCGCCATTGTGGTGGACTTGCCGTCGCGTGTGATGTTCTTTAACCAACGAAGCTTCGAAGCCAATAGCCGTTATGAGATCCCTGAAGCGGTGACCTTACCTAAGCTATTGGTGGTTGATGACTCCTTGAGTGCAAGAAAATCTCTCGCAGTACTACTCAAAGATACGGGGTATGAGGTGGTTACCGCGATCGATGGGGTTGATGCACTAAACCAAATGCGACGTGAGCGTCCTGACTTAATATTAACTGACTTTGAAATGCCAAGAATGACAGGCACAGAATTGGCAGAAATGGTCCGAAGTCGCGACGAGACAGCGCATATTCCTATGATTATGATCTCTTCTCGTTCGGCGGCTAAGCACCGCGCTGAAGCTGATAAAGCAGGGATAAGTGCGTACGTGACCAAACCTTGGACAGAAACCAAGTTGCTGGAACAAGTAGAGGCACTCCTCAACCCAGCATAAGCCACTTAAATTAACGACAGAAACTCATACGTTAGAGGGATTAGAATGCGTAACATTCGTAATGCAGTCCTAGTGACCATGGGATTGCTCTTATCTCAATGGGCGCTGGCCGATATTGGTTCGCGGGCAGAGGCAGTGAGCCTTGCTGCCAAAGAGCGAGTGCTCACCCAAGAAATGCTTAAACAGTATGTTTTATGGGGTTTGGGTGTTCGCAGCCGCACGGCACAAAAGAAGCTCGACAAAGCAATGAGCGAATTTGACCAATCCCTCCAAGAATTGACCACCTACAGTGTCATTGACACAGAGGCCATGGATATCATGGAGCAAGCGGCTGCCCAGTGGCGCCAGCTTAGCGATATTTATCGCCTTGCCCCCAGTAAATATAATGTGTCTGAGCTGCACCAAGGCACTAATACCCTCGACCGTTTACTCAGCCGTTGGGTCTCAGTGGTAAAGCCTAACAACACCAATGACTTGGGCGGCCAGGATTACGTGGTTAGCATGCTGCAGCAGCAAGCGTATGGCGCACAACGTATCGCTGCCCTTTACAATATCAAAGCCATGGAAGTGAGTACCTTTGACCCCGTCGCTTATTCAGCGGCGCTCGAAGATTACGCTAAAAACACCAACGTGATGAAAGGCCTCGACTATATTGAAGGTGGTAAGGTGTTGGTGGACAAGAGTGCGCGTGAGTTTCAGCGTGTCGAAATTCAAATCGACTTGAGCAATAAAGAAGGCTCTTACACGCCTAATCTGGTGGCCAAAGCCACTGAAAATATCATGGAAAACATGCTTCAGCTTGAGGCTATGTACGCCACGCCATAAATCTAAAACGGCGGCTCAGCTGGACGAGTCGCCCTTTAGCATGCAGTGGATGCGTCGTTATGAGCTGTTATCTAAATGTTGACCTCTGCTGTATCTGCGAGCGTTTATTCTGTCGCTTCGCTTGCATTTGTGCTGAGTGGGTTTGCCTACGCGGCTGACCCACAAGTACCCAACCCTCTGAGTTTTAGTCAGGCCAAAAAGCACCTTCAAACCGTTTACAAAGATCACCCTACGTCCTTCTACTGTGGTTGCAGTATCGACCAGAGCGCTAAAAAGTGGCGGCCGGAGCTGGCTGACTGCGGTTACCAAGCCCGTAAAAACCTCAATCGCGCACAGCGCATTGAATGGGAGCATGTAATGCCTGCTTGGGCGTTTGGCCATCAGTTGCAGTGCTGGCAGCAAGGGGGACGAAAAGCTTGTCGCAAAGACCCGAAGTTTAAGCAAATGGAAGGGGATATGCACAATTTGGTGCCGGCCATTGGTGAGGTTAACGGTGACCGCTCCAACTACCGCTTTGCCATGCTAGCAGGTGAAGAGCGCAAATACGGCGTCTGTGACTTTGAAATCGACTTTAAAGCCAAAGCAGTAGAGCCGCCAATGGCGGTACGTGGCGATATCGCACGCAGCTACTTTTATATGCGCGATACCTATGGTGTGCGTTTAAGTAAAAAAGAAACTCAGCTGTTTACGGCCTGGGACAAACAAGACCCAGTTGATGCGTGGGAGTTGACTAAAAGCCAACGTGTTAGCCAAAAGCAGGGTAACCCCAATCCTTATGTAGAACGAGGTTTACCGCGTCCAAACGAAAAAAGCGGGAGTCCAGCTCCCGCTCGTTAAGCTCGCTTTTAGGTTAGGCGTTTTTGGCTAACCAAGCTTCTAGGTTATCGGCGGTTCCCACATGTTCACCGTCGATAAACACCTGAGGTGTGGTGCCTTGGCCTGACACGGCCATCAACGAAGAAAAGCTCACACCGTTGACACCCAATACGATTTCTTCGTACTTCATACCCTTGTCCGCTAGTGCTGCCTTAGCACGGGTACAGTGGCCACAACCCGGTTTAGTAAACAAGGTCACGCGCTTAGGCTCAGTGGCTTCTGGGTTAATGTGGTTTAGCATGGTGTCGGCGTCCGACACTTCAAACGGGTCGCCTGGTACGTCTGGCTCGATAAACATTTTTTCGACCACGCCATCTTTTACCAACATCGAGTAGCGCCAGCTGCGTTTGCCAAAACCAATATCAGACTTGTCCACCAACATGCCCATGCCTTCAGAGAAGGCGCCGGTGCCGTCTGCGATAAAGGTGATGTTTTCGGCGCTTTGCTCTTTAGCCCATGCGTTCATTACAAAGGTATCGTTGACTGAAAGACAAATGATGTCGTCCACGCCATTTGCTTTTAGCACGGGTGCTAGCTCGTTGTAGCGAGGTAAGTGAGTGCTAGAGCAAGTTGGGGTAAAGGCACCTGGTAGTGCAAAGACAACGACGGTTTTACCTTTGAACAAATCGTCGGTTGAAACTTTGACCCACTCGTCACCTTCACGAAGAGGAAAAACGACGTTTGGAACCGTTTGGCCTGAGATATCTTTCATTGTGTTTTCCTTTGTATCTGTGTTTGTTTGGATGAGTTAATAATAGGAGAGATTGGCCGCGAAAAAAAATTAAACGATCAAATACTTATGATAGCTTTAATCTATTAAAGGTGATATTTAGATAGCTATAAAAAAGCCCGCTATAGGCGGGCTGAACGTCAAATCTGCGAAGGATTACAGACGGTATTACTTATGATAGTAATATTGGGTGGTGTAAGGGGGTACACCACCCTTGGGGGAAAGCTTAGGCTTCGATTTCTACATCGTCACCGTTAAAGCGAATGTTCCAAGCTTTAATGCTTTGGCTTTCGTCTTCTTGGCAGATGCCGGTTTTGAGGCAAAAGTGCTGCTTGTACAGTGGAGAAGCTACGACCAATTCACCTTTTAAGTCGCCAACAATGCCACGGGCAATAACGTTAGCGCCGCTAAAAGGGTCGTGGTTTGCCACGGCAAAGATCTCTTGATCAACGCCTGGCATGTAAAAAATAGCGACTTGTTCTTCGCCAACCAATGCAGCGATACCTGAAAAGGCTACCAAATCCGCCTTGGTGCATACTTTTTGCCAAGCTAGTGTTTCAGTTGTCATGGTTCTCTCCTTACGCTGGGCGAATTTGGTCACGTTCGATGATGTTTACGATTTGTGGGTCTGCACTGTCGCTGTTAACGAAGGTGCGGAAGCGCTTGAGTTTCTCGTCGTCAGAGATAGTCGACTTCCACTCACACTGGTAAGTTTCAACAATGTGTTCCATTTGCGCTTCTAGCTCTTCACAGATACCCAGTGAGTCTTCGATAACTACTTTCTTCAAGTAATCTAGGCCGCCTTCTAGGTTATCCATCCAAACAGAGGTGCGTTGCAAGCGATCTGCGGTTTTCACGTAGAACATCAATACACGGTCAATGTACTTAACCAAGGTTTCAGTATCTAGGTCGGTTGCAAACAAGTCGGCGTGACGTGGTTTCATACCGCCGTTACCACATACGTAAAGGTTCCAGCCGTTTTCAGTTGCGATAACACCAATGTCTTTACTTTGGGCTTCAGCACATTCACGCGTACAGCCAGACACTGCAAACTTGATTTTGTGTGGTGAACGCAAGCCTTTGTAGCGGTTCTCCAGGTTGATGGCTGCACCCACACTGTCCTGAACGCCGTAGCGGCACCAAGTGCTGCCGACACACGACTTAACGGTACGTAGTGATTTACCGTAAGCGTGGCCGGTTTCGAAGCCCGCTTCGATAAGCTCACCCCAAATGAGTGGCAGTTCGTGTAGTTGAGCACCAAACAAGTCGATACGTTGGCCACCGGTAATTTTGGTGTACAGGTTGAACTTTTTAGCTACTTCACCCAAAGCAATGAGCTTGTCTGGAGTGATTTCACCACCGGCAACACGAGGAACCACCGAGAAGGTACCGTTCTTTTGCATGTTTGCCATAAAGGTATCGTTGGTGTCTTGCAGCATCACGTGATCTTTTTCAGTGATCAGGTCGTTCCAGCAAGACGCTAGAATAGAACCCACTGCTGGCTTACAGATGTCACAGCCGTGGCCTTTACCGTGCTTTTCAACAAGGTCTTTAAAGGTGCGAATGCCTTCAACCTTAACAATGTGGTAAAGCTCTTCACGGGTATGGGCAAAGTGCTCACAGATGTCGGTGTTCACTTCAACACCTAGCTTGAGCAGTTCGTTGTCGACAACGCTCTTAAGGAGTGCTGCACAACCACCACAACCAGAGGCAGCTTTAGTGGCTGCTTTAACACCGCCTACATCAACCGCACCAGCTTCAATCGCTTGGCAGATGTCGCCTTTGGTTACGTTCAAACAAGAACAAATAGTCGCTGTTTCTGGCAGTGCATCTGGGCCAAGGCCAACAGACGCAGAACCGTCTAACTGAGGAAGAATCAAGCTTTCTGGATGTTCAGGTAGCTCAATTTCGTTCAAAGCGTATTGCAAAAGGGTGTCGTACTGGCTGCAGTCGCCTACCAATACAGCGCCTTTAAGCAGCTTTTTATCGGCAGAAACAATGATGCGCTGGTACGAACCTTTTTCTTGGTCTTCGTATTTGTAAGTAATGCCACCTGGTGTACGGCCGTGAGCGTCGCCAATTGAACCTACGTCTACGCCCAATAGCTTAAGCTTGGTGCTCATATCAGCACCTTCAAAGGCTTTATCACCACCGGCTAGGTGAGACACTGCTGCTTTTGCCATGGTGTAACCTGGTGCAACCAAGCCGTAGATTTTGTTATCCCAAAGGGCACATTCACCAATGGCGTAAATATCTTCATCAGAGGTTAAGCAGCTGTTGTTGATGATAATACCGCCGCGCTCACCAATTTCGAGGCCACTTAGGCGTGCTAGCTCGTCTTGTGGGCGGATACCGGCAGAGAAAAGGATCAAGTCAGTGTCCAGGTGGTCGCCGTCTGCAAAGTTCATACGGTGAACTGCGCCTTCACCATCAACGATTTCTTTGGTGTTTTTGCTGGTATGAACGTGTACGCCTAGGTCTTCGATTTTGTGACGTAGCAACGAGCCGCCGTCTTCGTCTAGCTGAACGGCCATAAGGCGCGGTGCAAACTCAACAACGTGAGTTTCTAGGCCAAGGTCGCGTAGTGCTTTAGCGGCTTCTAGACCCAGTAGACCACCGCCGACTACAACACCAGTTTTAGACTTTTCAGCGCCTGCTTTGATGTCGTCTAGGTCGTCGATTGTACGGTAGACAAAGCAGTTGTCGCGATCGTGGCCAGGTACAGGTGGCACGAATGGGAATGAGCCAGTCGCTAGAACAAGCTTGTCGTAGCTAAGGGTTTTACCGCTTGCTGAACGCACAACTTTTTGTTCACGGTCAATCGCAACGGCTTTTTCGCCGATCAATACTTCTAGGCCCCACTCTTTGTACATAGCAGGGGTACCCATTGCTAGGTCATCGGCGGTTGAACCGTCGAAGTAGGCACTTAGGTGAACACGGTCGTAAGCCGTACGTTTTTCTTCACAAAATATGGTTACTTCGTAGTTGTCGGCAACACCCGTCTCTACCAAGTTTTCTAGGTAGTGGTGGCCCACCATGCCGTTACCGATTACGATTAGCTTAGACTTGCTCATGGGTTAGTCCTCTTGTCATGTTGCTCACTCTCTTGGGGTGCCGATGGGCGAGTGGGGGAGTAGTGTTCTGCTTTTAGCTCCGCAATATCCTTTCCGAAGATCAGATAATCGCGCATCGCTGTGATGTCTGTTTTTTCTTGAATAAGATCAAAGTACCAATTGCCGTCAGACACAGCGCCGTAAAGCACCGCGCCAACCAGTTGGTTGTTTTTGATTAAAAGCTTTTTATAGGTAGAAAGTTTGTGGTCGTAAAACACCACTTCTTCTAGACCTTCGGCGCTCAAAAATTCGCCTGCCGAGAATAGGTTGATACCCGATACCTTGAGTTTGGTTGCCGTTGGGCGCACAAAGTAATGTTCGGGGTCGCGCTCACACAAGTGATGAGCGAGAGTTTCAGACTGGTCCCAGATAGGGGCTACCAGACCAAAGGTTTGTTTTTCGAACTGGCAGCACTCGCCCAAAGCAAAGATATTAGGGGCGCTGGTTGTCAGGAACTGGTCAACAACAATACCGCGCTCGCAGTCCAAGCCTGCGCTGGCCGCTAGCTCGCTATTGGGTACGATACCAATGGCAATGACCGCAAGGTCTGCGTCGAGCTGCTGGCCGTTGGCTAAGGTCACTTGGGTCAGCGCTTGCTCGCTGTTTCCATGCATTTCGCTAATCTCGGTATCGAGTGCAAGGGCAATGTTACGAGACTCAAGTTCTTGCGCCAGTAGAGTCGCAGCGTGCTGGTCGAGCTGGCGGTTAAGTAGCCATTCGCCCTTGTGAACCACCGTAACCTTAATGCCTTGTTTGCTCAGACCGTAAGCGGCTTCGAGGCCGAGTAGGCCACCACCGACGACAACGGCGTTTTTACCGCCATCGGCTGCTTTTTGGATGTTGGCAACGTCGCCCATGTTACGGAAGGTATAGACACCTGAGAGTGGGTTATCACGCAAGTTACCCGGTACTGCAGGCTCTGAGCCTGTCGCAAAAACGAGTTTGTCGTATTGAATACTAAGGCCAGAAGCTGAGGTGGCGACTTGTGCTTGAGTATCCAGTGCAACGACAGGGTCATTAGCGTGCAGATGAATTTGGTTTTGGCTGTACCACTCTGGGGTGTTGAGCAGAATGTCTTGTGCGTCCATTTCTTTTGCTAAAACCGGCGAAAGCATAATGCGGTTATAGCTGCCATGGGGCTCTTGGTCGAAGACAAAAACCTCAAAGCGATTTGGGTCTGTTTTTACGAGGTCGTTAAGAAGGCGGCTTGCCGCCATTCCGTTACCTACTATGACCAGCTTTTCTGTCATGACCTTTTGTCCAATAAAAAAGGCGCTCACCGAGTTTCTCAAGTGTGAACTTGAAAAACCTGATGAACGCCTTTGTTCGAATTCAGAATATTTAAACTAACGGATAACACACGTTAGGCTTACCATCTTAGCAAGCATAAAGTATGCCAGTAAAGGGGTTTTATAAAATCCTTGAATTTATTGGGGGTTTAAGCAAATTACGCCATTTGGGCAGCTGTCTTTGCCTAAAGTATGAACCTAAATAGGGTGCTGTGCCTTTTTTTGGTGCGATTTGGGTGGTCGCTTCTTAGGGGAAAGGCTTTGATAACGCTTGAGTATTTTGGGAAACAAAAAAGCCCCTGTAAACGGCTTGCAGTCAAAACCACAAACGGTGAACAGAGGCCTTGTTAGCATTCAGTAAATGAACACCCAAGAGTTATCGGTTTACTTAACTGACTCAGGTTTACGTTGCTTCTCGTACAAGAAGCTCAGTACCGCTGCGCGGTATTGGTTGTATTGTGGGTCATCTGCCAATGCCAAGCGGTCACGTGGGCGAGGTAGGTCGATGTCTAGAATCTCACCTACGGTTGCTTCTGGGCCGTTGGTCATCATTACGATGCGGTCAGAAAGCAATACAGCCTCGTCCACGTCGTGGGTAATCATGATAACAGTGTTGTTTAGGTCTGCTTGAATCTCCATAAGAGAGTCTTGCAAGTGAGCACGTGTTAGGGCGTCAAGTGCACCAAACGGCTCGTCCATTAGCAAAACCTTAGGCTCCATTGCAAGGGCGCGGGCGATACCCACACGCTGCTTCATACCACCTGAGATTTCATCTGGGCGTTTATCCATAGCGTGTGTCATGTGCACAAGGTTTAGGTTGTGCTCAATCCACTCGCGCATCTCTGCTTTTGATTTTGTGTTTTTAAAGACTTGCTTTACTGCAAGCTCAACGTTTTCGTACGCCGTTAACCAAGGCAGCAATGAGTGGTTTTGGAAAACCACCGCACGCTCTGGGCCTGGTTCGTTTACTTCTTTACCGTCAAGCAGAACACCACCTTGGGTTGCTTGGTAAAGGCCGGCAACAATGTTCAATACTGTCGATTTACCACAACCTGAGTGACCGATAAGGGAGATGTACTCGCCTTTTGCAATTTTTAGGTTGACGTTATCCAGTGCCTTAAAGGGACCGTTTGGCGTTGGGAATTCGATATCAACGCCTGTTAATTCTAAATGTGAGCTCATGTTAGTTCTCCTAAGCCTAATTCGTTAAGCCGATGGTTAGCGTTGATGGATTAGCGAGTTACCGCTGTTTTGTCCCAAGATGCTTTCTTCTGGATCATCAACATGATGCGATCAAGAATGAAACCAATGAAACCAATCACAAGTACCGCTGCCATAATACGGCCTAGAGAGTTTGAGCTGCCGTTTTGGAACTCATCCCATACGAACTTACCAAGACCTGGGTTTTGCGCCAGCATTTCTGCGGCAATCAATACCATCCAAGCAATACCAAGCGATAGACGCAGACCAGTGAAGACCATTGGGATTGCAGATGGCAGTACAATTTTACGAACGTGTGTTAGCCAAGGAAGGCGAAGTACTTGAGACACGTTTTGTAGATCTTTGCTTACAGCTGATACACCTACCGCAGTGTTGATCAGTGTTGGCCACAAGCTACATAGAGATACAGTAACCAGTGAAGTGATGAATGACTTAGCAAACATTGGGTCATCACTTACGTACACCGCACTCACAACCATGGTAACCAGTGGAAGCCATGCAAGTGGAGAAACCGGTTTAAATAGCTGAATAATCGGGTTAACCGCAGAGTAAACGGTGTTGTTCAAGCCGATGATGATACCGCCAGGGATAGCAATTAAAGAGGCCACAATAAAGCCGGCGAGTACCGTAACCAAACTAGTAACAATTTGGTCAAAGAATGTGGGTTTGCCCGTGTAAGGACGAATACGTACCTTAGCATTTGGGTCTTTCGCTAGTTTTTTAGCGTTACGAGCCTCTTGACGCTCGTAGAAGGCTTCTTCTTTTTCACGTTCACGAACATGTTCCGCATAGAGGTTAACAGACTGTTCGTAGACTGCTTTAGGACCAGGGAAAGTACCAAGCGAAGTAACTACGCTCTTGGAACCTACTTCCCACAAAAATAAGAATACAAGGATACCGATTAATGGCACGAGTACCGAGCGTGCCAGAAGGCTGAGTAACTGCGTAGGGGTATTCTTGCTAAATAAGTCAAACATGGATGTCAGCCCTTTGATGAAAAAGTTGCCTGTTGTGTTTCTAACTACATAAGTGGCTCTAGCCACCCAAGTGGGCGACTAGAGCGGGGTAGATCAGATTTGCTGATCGCCTTTCAAGCCAATGTCGAATTTCTCTAGGTATTCGTTAGGCTTTTTACCGTCGTAAGTGATGCCGTCGATGAAGTGAGTTTGTGGGTCACGGAAGCCATCTTCGGTAGCGAACTCAGGGAAGTCTGAAGCCTTAACGTGGCCTTCAGCGATCAACTCTTTAGCTGCTAGCTCGTAGATGTCTGGGCGGTATACTTTCTTAGCGATGTCTTTGTACCAAGTGTCAGACTTCTGCTCAGAAATTTGGCCCCAACGACGCATTTGGGTTAGGTACCAAATTGCATCAGAGTAGTATGGGTAAGTTGCGTTGTAACGGAAGAATACGTTGAAGTCTGGCACTTCACGCTTGTCGCCTTTTTCGTACTCGAATGTACCTGTCATTGAGTTAGCGATTACGTCGTAGTCAGCACCTACGTATTCAGAGCGAGACAGAATCTCTACAGCTGCAGGGCGGTTAGCGTTGTTGTTTTCGTCCAACCATTGTGCTGCACGGATCATTGCTTTAACAACGCGGATGTGAGTGTTCGGGTATTCGTCAGCCCAAGCCTTAGATACACCGAATACTTTCTCTGGGTTATCTTTCCAGATCTCGTAGTCAGTGATTACAGGTACACCAATGCCTTTGAATACAGCTTGTTGGTTCCAAGGCTCACCTACACAGTAACCGTAGATAGTGCCGGCTTCCATCGTTGCAGGCATTTGTGGTGGAGGTGTTACAGACAATAGAGCGTCAGCGTTGATTTGACCTGAAGTGTCACCTTTGTGAGGTGCGTAGAATCCAGGGTGGATGTCGCCAGCTGCTAGCCAGTAACGTAGCTCGTAGTTGTGGGTAGATACAGGGAATACCATACCCATGTTGAATGGCTTACCTTCAGACTTGTAACGCTCAACAACAGGCTTAAGTGCGTCTGCTTTGATTGGGTGAACTGGCTTGCCGTCTGGACCTTTAGGAACGTATTGCTTCATTTCGTCCCAGATGTTGTTAGAAACGGTAATCGCGTTACCGTTCAAGTCCATGCTGAACGCTGTGATGATGTGAGCTTGAGTACCGAAACCGATCGTTGCACCAAGTGGCTGACCTGCAAGCATGTGCGCGCCGTCTAGCTGGCCGTCGATTACACGGTCAAGAAGTACTTTCCAGTTTGCTTGTGCTTCAAGTGTTACGTAAAGGCCTTCGTCTTCGAAGTAACCGTTTTCGTAAGCAACTGCTAGTGGAGCCATGTCAGTTAGCTTGATGAAACCGAATTTAAGATCTTCTTTTTCTGGCTCGCCAATTTCAGCCATAGCCGGAAGAGCTACAAGGCTAGCAGCTAAAATTGAAGCGCTAATTGCGCGACCAAGCAAGGTTTTGGTTTTAATGCTCATCGTCATCTCCATTGATAACCTAAAAACAAAAAGGCGCCTGCTCATCCTAGGTATATCTAGACTGAAACAGGCGCCTTTGCCTAAAAAGTTTTCGTTGTACGAAACTTATAAAATTCTATGTGACATCGTCATTGATGTTGACTTGGTTAATGCACGGGGTGTGCCAATAATAAAAAACACTTTAAAAACAATAATTTATAAGTTTTTTGTGTATTTGTTAGATATTTTATATAGGAATTTCTAGATTTGAGGACTAGTTAGGTGCGCACTTTTTCAAAGCGGTGCATTTTTTTAGGGCGTATTTAAATGTGTGTTGATATTAAAGAAAAATTTATTAAAAAAGCCACAGTGAAATAGAAGCACAATAAAGTTTTATCGCGTGTATTTCACTTTGTGGCTTTTTTTGGTGCGCTGCACATAAAAAAGCAGCTACTAAGTTATTGAATGTTTATTGGTAATCCCAACGGTTTGCAATCCATAACGTTTGGTAAGGCTCCATTCGAATGGTTGAGTATTGGTCGGTAATCATTTGGCCGCTAATCAGGTCCATCCATTGGTCAGTGCCAATCAAGTTTACCTCGGTAAGTGGTAACTCAAGCGGCTCTGGCGTGATGTTACTGATACAGAAGATACTTTGGCGACGATCCATGCTTTGTCGCCAAAAGCCGAATACGCTCTCGCCTAAATGCAGGGTGAACTGAGTCGCATTGGGGTGGAAAGCCGGCTGGCGAGTCCGAAGCTTCAACATGGTAATGATACGGTTGTAGACGCGAGAGTGGTGCGAGCTTTCGTCCGCTAGCTCAGCTTCTAATTCAGTAAGGTCCCACTGGTGGCGGTTGATGCTGCGGTTTTGGCCAGTAGCCTCTAGCTTCACAATGTCATTGCGGGTGGCAAGCAAGCTGTGAATGTAGAGGCCTGGGATACCCTCAAGCGCAAACATAATTGCATGAGCACACAAGAAGCGGTTGACCGCGTGCTCATCGGGCCCATGAATGGTGCCCTGTAATGCGTCAAACAACGAAATGTTAATTTCGTAGGGCTTGCTTACACCTGCACCTAAGTCACGCCACGAAATGCGCCCACCAAAGCTTTGCATGGTGTTTACCAGTTCGTTGAGTTCGTTGTCTTCGAGTAACCCTTCAACAGGGCGAAGGCCGATACCGTCGTGAGAAGCGATGAAGTTAAAGTAGGCTGTGCCGTGTTGGGCCGGAGGCATACTCATCATCCATTGCTTGATGTAATGCTGGTTGCCGCTAATGAGGGTGTATACCAGCAGCGGCGGTAAGGCGAAGTTGTAAATACAGTGTGCTTCGTTGGCGTTACCAAAGTAAGACAGGTTTTCGCGGTTCGGAATGTTTGTCTCGGTAATGATCATGGCATTTGGGCAAGCAAACTCGATGAGTGCCCGCAATAAGCGCACGATTTCGTGGGTTTGTTCGAGGTTAAGCGAGGTGGTGCCCGCAATTTTCCAAACAAAGGCTACGGCATCAAAACGGAAGACGTTGATACCTTGATCAAGGTAAAAGCGAATGATGCGGACAAACTCTAGCAACACTTGGGTGTTGCGGAAGTCAAAGTCCACTTGGTCGTGGCTAAAGGTACACCACACGTGTTGTTCGCCGTTTGCGGTATCCACCGCTTGTAATAGCGGCGAGGTGCGTGGTCGAACAACGTCTTTAATGTCTGCATCGGCAGGTGCAGTAAAGAAGTAGTTGTGGCCTGCACCCATGCCTTTTTTAAAGTTTTGAAACCACTCGCTCTCAGAAGAGGCGTGGTTAATGACAAGGTCCGACATGAGTCGGTAGTTTTGAGCAATGTCTTGTACATCGCCCCAGTCACCTAGGTCAGAACGGACTTGGTAAAAGTCCTTAACGGCAAAACCATCATCAGAGCTGTAAGGGAAAAACGGTAAAATATGGACGCCGTTAATCTGTTGGTCTGAATACTTATCCAAAAAACACTTGAGTGTTTGTAGAGGTGGTTGGCCAGGGGTTTTTACCGAGTCGCCATAGGTAATCAAAATTACGTCATTTTGATTCCAATGGTTGGCATAAGGAACGGGAGCCGTCGATACGTCGTTTAGGCGCATGGCGGCCACAAGGTGCTCTACAAGACTTTCAATCGAGTCGTTTAACTCAATGTCGCGATAAATGATTTCTAATCCGCTTTGTAGGCGTTGACGCAATAGGTCGATGGGTTCGTTCATTCGGTCTTCTCTAGATAAAAGGGCGATATCAGTTTAGGTGGCTTATTTTTTAAGCCCGTACTCTTTGTAGTCGGCCGCAACCGCTGCTTGGAAACGTTCGAACACGTCAGGCATGGCGCTCTCTACGCGGTTCCAGCTTGGGATAAACGGTGTTTCCATGGTGCGTTCCAAGAACTCTTCACCCGCCGATACGATGTTTTTAGCGAAAAGCTCAACTGCGCGCTCTTCGTTATCAATATCGAGCTTTAAACCGTTCATCACGGCATCGTTGTGATAGGTCTCGATAAGGTCGAGTGCAACGCGATAGTAGGTGGCTTTAACTGAGCGGAAGGTCTCACTGTTAAAGGTAGTGCCTTGTGTCGCCAATTTGCGGAACAGGGCCTTGGCGATGTCGATGGACATTTTAGATAGGCCTTTTTCGGCGTCGTCGGCCGAAAGGTCTTGGTGCTTGTGGTCGTAGGTATCCGCAATATCAACCTGACACAGGCGGTTGTTGGCGTAGTTGCGGTGCACTTCTGAAAGTACGCCAATCTCTAGGCCCCAGTCACTTGGAATGCGAAGGTCGCTCAGTACATCGCGGCGGAATGAGAACTCACCGGCAAGAGAATAACGGAAGCTATCCATGTACTGTAGGTATTCGGTTTCGCCGTAAATCTTTTTGAGTGCGCGTAGTAGCGGTGTCACCATCAAGCGGCAAACACGGCCGTTAATTTTGTCGTCAGCGATACGTGCGTAGTAGCCTTTACAAAACTCGTAGTTAAATTGTGGGTGCGCTACTGGGTAGATAAGGCGAGCTAGTAAATCACGCTTGTAAGTAACAATGTCACAATCGTGCAGGGCAATAGACTCTGACTTGCCTGAGGACAGCATAAAGCCCATGCAGTACCACACGTTACGGCCTTTGCCTGGCTCTTTAGGTGCTAAGCCTAGTGCTGCTAGCTCGCGGTGAAGTGACTGTAAACGCGGGCCGTCGTTCCAAAGTACGGTAACGTTTTGTGGTAGGCGTGAGAAAAATTCGAGTGCAAATTTGTATTGCTCTTCGGTGGCGCGGTCAAGGCCAATGACGATTTCGGTTAGGTAGGGAACCTTTGCGATTTCGTCAACGATGTTAGACAGTGCGGGGCCTTCCAGCTCAGAAAACAGAGAAGGCAAGATAAGACCCATTGGGCGGCGCTTACCAAACTGCACCAGCTCCTTTTCTAGGTCTTCTACGGGACGACGAGACAAGTTGTGAAGAGTGGTGATAATCCCGTTTTGATAAAAATCGGCCATAAAAAATATACCTCGGTACGCTTTTATTAAATCAAGCTTTGCCTATTGGCGGGGCAGGGGATGACGTACCTGCCAGCTAGCGTGTTACTTATTGTTGGTTGGTATTAAATGTCCATTATGCGACTGAGTTCATCGGCCCATCCAGCAGGCCCTTCCTTTTGACTCAGGATTGCGTCGGTGCGGTTCACTGTGGGCGGCGCTGCAACGGGCGAGCGAATGATCACGGCGTAATCGGCCGCTTCGAGCATCGCCACATCATTGTGGCTGTCGCCTGCTGCAATGCTGTGATAGTTAAACGCACGGTGGTTAATTTGATATTGTGATTTCAGCCACTTAAGGGCTTTGCCTTTGTCACATTGGCCTGTGACATGAACAAAGCGGCCACCTCGAAGGATGGTGGCGCCCTTGGCTTCCATTTGTTGGGTGAAGTCGGCGAGCTGTTCGTCGCTGCCTTTCCAAAGCAGCGGCTCACTAAAGTCGCGCTCGTTGGCTTGAGCCGCACGCTCTTCGCTGAGGCCTGTCATTTCGACGATGCCTTGAGTGCCTGCTTGGGCAAAAGAGGTATAGCAGCTTTGTAGCTCTTCGCTTAACGATGCGAGCAGGGCTTGCCAATGGCTGCGAGGTTTAGAAAAACTGTGGACCCAAAAGCCGTCAATGTCTGGGCTGTCAGGTGAATGGTGACTAAAGTAACCGTCGGGGATAAATACGGCAGCGCCGTTTTCGACGATAAAGGGGTGTTGGTTGTTTAATTCGGAGCGAAGCGTGAGTAGCTCACCCCGGGTTTTACTCGTTACGGGGACAACTGGAATGTTGCGTTCGGCTAACATGGCGAGTAGTGGGTCGGCATCGGCATGGCTATAGGTGTGGTGATCTAACAGAGTGCCGTCCAAGTCAGTAAACACCAGCCAGTGTGTATCTGTAAGCGTAGTCATTCTAATTCCTTATAGTCCGTCTAATTTTGGGCGTGTTCAGCTAAGTACCAAGCTAAGTACTACGTTAAAAATGTGACGGCTCTATTTAACTTACCTCTTTTCGCTAGGCGGTGCACCCCTATTTCACGGTGCGCTGCGATAGGGCAATCTTGTTATATAACTTTGCAATTCTTAGGCCAGAATGCGTTGAACAGGGCGCTAGTGCGTTGTTTTTGCGACTAAAAACAAACCAAGGTGGGTACTTCTTTGGAGGCGGGTATAACAAAAGGGCAAGCCTGATTAGGGCGAAAGAATGGGGCTAAGGTAGTAATAAAACTACCAAATACTGGCATGGCGAGGAAGCAAACACGTTGGATAACGCAGCTGGGTTATCCAACGTGTTTTGAAGCCTAAGTTAAAAACGGTAGGCAATACCGGCGGTTGTTATCCATACGTTACCGTCGTCTACGACACTTGATTGGCGAATTTCGCTACCGAGTTTGGCGTAGGTTAGGCTGTGGACCACACCCCATTGCTCCGACAGTTCATAGTGCGCCTTATAACCTAGGTAAGCCGAGACGCTGGCATCGGCCTGATAAGCGGCTCTTTGTTGGGTTTGCTCATTAGCTTCTACCCCAAAGTAATATTGGTTGTAGTCTTGGCTGGTATAAACCAAGCCTGCAAAGGGGCTAACAGAGAGCTTATCGGAGGCTGCAAAGTTACGGTGCCACTGTGCATCCAACAGGGTGCCTTCGTGAGTATTGGTAATATCATGCACCAAGGTGGTGCGATAAACATTCTCGCCCTGACGGTATTCAATACTGACACCGGCATCGAGGCTGGCGTCTCGGTCTTTCATGCCCTCGGTGCTGGTGGCGTCGTTCGCGTCATAACCCATGCCTGCGCTAGAGAGGGTGGCGCCTATTTCAAGGTTTTCCCAGTGGTCTGGGGTAATGCGATAGGTGAGGCCTCGGTCGTCGAGGGTGGTACGTTCGCCTTTGTGATAAACCTCTAAAAAGAGCCCCATATCTTCTTTGTTGCCTTTGTAAGGGCTGTCAAACCCAACCAGGCCTGTAGAAATTTGGGTTTCTGCTAGGGCGGGAAGGCTGAGCCCAGTCAGTGTTGCCAAAACGATAAGAGAGCGATAGTGCGTGTTTTTACGAGTAGTCATAATGATGTCCTTCAGCGGGTTAACTTGATGGCGATCATTATGGGTGGCGAACATGGATGACAATATCCCGTGTTTGTCAGCTTTTGTCAGGGAGATGTCATGGCCTGATGGTTGGCTTGGTTTGATGGTTGGCTTGGTTTGATGGCTGGCTTGGCCTGCGATCGTCTGTGGGAAAGCTTAGGGTCACACGCGCGCCACCGAGTGAGCCTCGACCGAGCAGGATGCTGCCGTGGTGCCGCACCATAATTTCTTTAACGATGGCGAGGCCTAAACCATAGCCTTGGGCGGTATCGCCGCTTTGTTCAAACGCATTAAGTAAGCGGTGCTGATCGTCTTTTGAAAACCCAGGGCCATCATCATCGACGTGGATGCGTAGGGTGTTTAGGTGCTGCGATAACGAAATCTCGATAATCGAATGGGCATGACGGTCGCTGTTACGCACAAGGTTAGCCAGCGCACGGAGTAGTAGTTGCTCATCAATGGCCAAAGTGGGCAGGGGCTTAATCGTGCCGTCAGCCGGGTGGCTGAAGGTCACCTCAAAGCGAGAGCATAAAGAAAGGTGATTGAGCTTTTCGCCGAGCCACTGGTCGAGGCGCACGGGTACTAAGTTTAATGCTAGGTCTTTGCGTTCTAAACGGGCGTAAGTCAGCATTTCGTCGAGTAAGCGGTCGAGGCTGGCTAAGTCTTCTTCGATACCCGTGATAAAGCCCTGCGTTGTTGTGCTCAGGTTGGCCTCTTCTAACTTTGCAGCAAGAAGCTCTAGCTGCAGGCGAATACGAAAAATAGGCGTGCGCAGCTCGTGTGCGACCGAGTGGGTTAAACGTTTGTGGCTGCCAATCAGGGATTCAATTTGCTCAGCCATGTGGTTAAAGCTGGCATTTAGCTGGCCAACCCGGTCTTTGGGTTTATTGGATAGGCGAGTTTCTAGGCGGCCAGCAGCAAGGGCAAGAGCGGCGGCCTCGGCTTTTTTTAATTTGCGATGCAGTAACCATAAAAACAAACCCAAAACGAGCGCGGTAATCCCCAGAAGGCTGTAAAAAGTAAAGAGCTCTAAGGAGGCTTGCTTTTGCCACAGGGGCGAGTCGGTATTGGGCTGAATGTGATACACAGGCCCAGTGGGCGTGAGTTTAAAGTAGGTTAAGTCATCGTCAAATAGCTGGGCGTCGTAATATACCTCGCCTGCCGATAGATTGGCGAGTTGGCTGTTTTTAGCCACATCCTCACGGGGTGTTACGGACAAAATAAGGCCGTTGATGTCGGCAGCGCGATGCATGGTGGCTAGCGTCACCTGCTCAGAGCTATGTTGCTCTAAGGTTTGTAAAACGTGCACATAGCCACGCACCGTATTTAAGCTGTCTTCGGTGTCGATATCGTAAGCGAAGTTGGCGGCAAAGTAGTCGATCGCCATCACAAGGGCGATAACGGATGCAACAACACTGATGTAAAGGGTAATGAACAGTCGAGCCATGTTGAGTCCTCAATCGGAAGCGAAAGTGCTCATCTTGGCATTGCTTACACACAGAATGCCGTCATGGTTTTGTATAGGTTTGTCAGCGGTGGCTTAATTTAGTTATTTGACCAGCGTGCGCTACCACTGATCAGAGGCGAGCAAGTAACCCTTGCCTCTGACCGTAATGATTCGATTGGGCGATTGAGGGTTGTCTCCTAGCTTTTTTCGTAATGCAGCAATACGATTGTCGATGGTGCGATCAAGGCCGTCGTACTCAATGCCACGAGTTTCTTTCACTAAAACGTCGCGCGACAAAGGCGTGTCCTTGTTTTGTGCAAGCAACCACAGCACGTCAAACTCTGCTTGTGTTAGTTCGACACGGCTGTCGTTTAGTGTGGCGACACCACGTCGTTGGTCGAGGTGCAGTTGGCCCATTTGGATAAGATATTGAGGCGAAGGTGTGGCTGCAGTGGTAGAAACAGTGGCTGAAGTGCGTCGCAAAAGGGTGCGAATACGCGCCAGTAGGACCCTGGGCTGAATTGGTTTGCAGACATAGTCGTCGGCACCCATTTCAAGCGCTGCGACTTGGTCCATATCATCGCCGCTGGCGGTGAGGAATAAAATTTGGCCGGGATATTGGTTGCGTACTTCTCGACAAATACTGAGGCCGTCGGGCCCGGGCAGCATCATATCTAAAATAAGCAGGTCGGGTGCAAAGCTGTTCAGACGCTCAAGCAATTGGTGGCCGCTGTTTTGGCTTTCGATCTCAAAGCCATATTGCTCAAAGTACTGACACAGTAGTGCAGTCAGTTTGGCGTCGTCCTCGACTAGCAATATTTTGGGTTTCATCCGTGTAATCCGTTTACCTTATGTTTGCTATTAGTAATGCTGTTCGCTATGCCATTAGTTATGCCATAGGGAAAGGCAAGACGCAGGCTAGCCTGCGCTCAAAATGCTTTGGTAAATATCGGTGCGATACACTTGCTCGACAATACTCTGGCGGTTTGCTTCCTTCCATTGGCCGGTTCGCTCCATTTGGTCCAGCATCAGGTATGCATGGCTGTGCTCGGGTGCGTTGGCTTGGGTCGAGTAAAACACTTGGTGGATAGAGTGCTCGTCGGGAAGCGTGGCAAAAGGCAGTACACTCTCGTCCAAATACGGCGGGAGCGCGAGTAATTGCATAAGCTCTTTACGCGTTTCCGGATCGGTTTGGCGCAACCAATGGCAAGCCTCAAGCAGAGACTTCATCACGGCTTTGTGGGTGTTGGGGTTTTCTTTTGCCCAAGCTTCTGTCACACCAAAAACCTTTTCAATCGCATCGGGCCAAATTTGGAAGCCAGTAACTGCAATTTGGCCCGCGCCGTCTAGCTCGGCAAGGGTATTCCAAGGTTCGCCAACACAGTAGCCTTCGATTTCGCCAGCTTTAAGGGTTTCTAGCATTTTAACGGGCGAAATTGCGACGAGGTCGATGTCGTGGTCTGGGTCAATACCTGCCGCCGTTAACCAGTAGCGCAACTGGTAAAAGTGACAAGAGTAAGGGAATACCGTGGCGATTTTAGGCTTGTGCGGCTGCTTTTCGAGCCAGTGCTTAAACGCAGTGCCCACCTCGGCCGGGCTTGCTTTACCGTCGTTGCGAAGCTGTGGCGCCATTTCCTCAAAAATATGCTTAGCGAGGGTAATGGCGTTGCCGTTTAAGCTTAACGTCAGGCCCGTAATCATTGGCACTTTTTTGCATCCCAAGCCAAGTGTTGAGGCGAGGGGGAGTGGTGAAAGCATTTGCGCGCCGTCTAATAAACCAAAAGCGACTTTGTCGCGGATATTGGCCCAGTTCGACTCGCGAACCAATACAACATCGAGGCCGTTTTTAGCAAAAAAGCCTTTTTCGCGCGCAACCACTAAGGGCGCACAGTCTAGAAGTGGGATAAAGCCGAGTTTGAGGTGGGTTTTTTCTAGTGCGTTTTCCATAAAATTTTCTCTGCTCCTACGAGCGCTTGTCGAGGCTTTGTTGGTTCGCGAGCTCCAATACGTCGATGACACTTTTTGCTACATCGACGAGCTTCTGGCCTCGATCCATCGCTAGTTTGCGCAGGGTTTTGTATGCCTGTTCTTCGTCACAGCCTTGGTGCTTCATCAGCATGCCTTTGGCTTTTTCAATAAACTTACGTTCCGTTAGCTGGCTTCGGGTCTTTTCGAGTTCTAAGCGCAGCGAATGGAAGGCGTTAAACTGAGCAATAGCGGTTTCCATGATGGGAGTTACGCGCTCGGTATCAAGGCCGTCGGCGATATACGCACTTACGCCCGCATTAATGGCGTCTGAAATGGACTTGCCATCACTGGCTTGCTCAGCAAAAAAAACAATCGGTCGAGGGTTGTTACGGCTCATAGCAGCCATACTCTCGAGGGTGTCACGGTCAGGAGAGTCCATATCGATAATTACGATATCGGGACTCTTGGTGGCGACACTGTGGTTGAGACCTGCAGTGGTATCGAGGCGGCTGACAACGCGGTGGCCTAAGGCGTTTAACGCAGTACATAGGGCGCTGCAACGTTCGGGCTCGTCATCGATAACCAGCACGTCTAGAGAACGAACATTTTTCATTCCAATCTCTGTCTAAAGTCTGGGTGATAGGGTAAATCGCACAAAAAGCAGAGCGGTGTAGGCAGGCGATAAAAGATAATAGGCACTGCTGCTCAGAAACGCTTTTGCGACTGGCTTTAATATTTATCAGGGTGTCACGATACGTGCACAGGGGCTCACCTGTAAAGAGTGAGAGGCTAATTTGGCTTTTTAGCCATAAATGGTTAGGTTAAATGAGTGCGTGGGAGTACAATGGCACAAACCTTGTATGTGAATATGCAAGTTTAGGTACTTATGAACGTGCTCTTTAATCGATGAGTGTGTGGTTGGCGATTAGTTAGCTTTGGGTTTGCGACAACAGCTGCTGTTTTCGATAGGCAGGTTTTCAGCACTCCTTCAGCTAAAAACTAGGTTGACCTCTGCAATTTGAGCTATGCAAAGTCGCATCTAGAGCGGCGATGCACGAGCAAACGTAAACGTATAAGCATATAAGCATATAAGCATAAGTACCGAAGTAAAAAATTTACTGTGAATTTTACTTGGCTCCCTACAAGATGAGCGTAAAGTAAAGGTCACAGGGCAACGAGGCCCGGTAGCTTACACGCAGCAAGTCATTCGCTGTGTGTCGGTTGCTGGGCCTTTTTATTTACTGGAGTGAGTATTATGAAAGGGTTAACGACCTGTCCTTACTGTGGAGTTGGCTGTGGTGTTGAAGTTAACGTACAAGGCTCGTCTATGGACAAAGTCCGTGGTGATAAACAGCATCCAGCAAACTTCGGTCGTTTGTGTGTCAAGGGCTCTTCCCTGCACGAAACCCTGAGCCACGAAGGTCGCTTAACCGTACCCAGCGTTGACGGCCAAACCGTTGATTGGCCTGAAGCACTCGATGAGGTCGCTAAACGCTTTAAAAGCACCATTGAGGAGCACGGCTCGGACTCGGTTGCCTTTTACCTTTCGGGCCAGCTGTTAACAGAAGACTACTACGTCGCTAATAAGCTGATTAAAGGCTACATGGGCACGGCGAACGTCGATACTAACTCGCGCCTGTGTATGGCATCGTCGGTGGTGGGGCACAAACGTGCGTTTGGCTCGGATACTGTTCCTTGCTGCTACGAAGATTTAGACTTGGCCGATATGCTAGTGCTGGTGGGCTCGAATGCTGCGTGGAACCACCCTATTTTGTTCCAGCAAATGCAAGCGGCTAAAAAGCGTAACCCTAACCTAAAAGTGGTGGTGATTGATCCGCGTAAAACCGCCACCTGTGACCTCGCTGACCTTCACCTTGCCTTTAAACCGGGCAGTGACGCACGTTTGTTCTGTTCGTTGCTAGCGTATATTGCTAAGCAAGGCGCACTTAATACCGATTACATTGAAGCCTCTACCCAAGGTTTTGAAACTGCTCTCGAAAAAGCGAACGAAGTTGGCTGTGACTTTGACGAAGTGGCAGCTGCTTGTGATCTAGATGCAGGTGACCTAGAACAGTTCTTTAATGACTTTGTTGCGACTGAAAAAGTTATCACCATTTACTCGCAAGGTGTAAACCAGTCTGCGAGCGGCTCTAATAATGTCAACGCTATTATCAACTGCCACCTTGCTACGGGCCGTATTGGCAAACCGGGCATGGGGCCGTTTTCGTTTACTGGCCAGCCAAACGCCATGGGCGGACGTGAAGTGGGCGGCCTTGCTAACCAGCTAGCCGCGCATATGGACTTTAAAACGCCGGGCGCGATTGACCGTGTCCAGCGTTTTTGGAATGCCCCTAATATGGCGCAGCAAGACGGCCTGAAAGCAGTTGACCTCTTTAACGCCATGGACGAAGGCAAGATTAAAGCGGTTTGGATTATGGCGACCAACCCTGTGGTGAGTTTGCCTGATGCTGATTTGGTCAAACGTGCCCTAGAAAAATGTGAAACAGTGGTGGTCTCTGAATGTGTGGCCAACACCGACACCACTCAAGTGGCCGATATTCTTTTGCCAGCTACGGGTTGGAGTGAAAAAGACGGCACAGTGACTAACTCTGAGCGTCGCATTTCTCGCCAACGTGGTCTCATCCCATCATTGGGTATGGCTCGCCACGACTGGTGGATTATGAGCGAAGTGGCCCAGCGTATGGGTTACGAAGGCTTTGATTACTCGCACCCTTATGAGATTTTTGCTGAGCACGCACAGCTATCGGGTTTTGAAAACAACGGTAGTCGCGACTTTGATATCAGCTACTTCTCTGATATTACCCGCGAAGCCTTTGATAAGCTCAAGCCAATTCAATGGCCAGTAACGGCTGATGCGCCGGAAGGCACTGCGCGCATGTTTACCGACGGTAAGTTCTTTACACCGTCTAAAAAAGCTAACTTTGTACCAGTAAGCCCATCTGCACCTGTGCAGCAGCCAAACAAGCTAGCGCCATTAATTATGAATACGGGCCGTATTCGCGACCAATGGCACACCATGACGCGTACCGGTAATGCGCCACGTTTATTCCAGCATCGCCAAGAACCGTTTGTTGAGCTGCACCCCCGTGATGCGGTGAGTCGTAACATCGCGGAAGGCGACTTGGTTAAAGTCTTTAACCAACAAGGCCGTTACGTTGCGCGTGCCCGCATTGAAGAGGGGCAACGTAAAGGCGAAGTCTTTGTACCTATGCATTGGAATGACATGTTTGCGTCCAATGGCCGAATGAGCACTTTGGTTGAGAAGGTAACCGACCCATTCTCGGGCCAGCCAGAATCTAAACACGCTATTTGTGATGTGGCGGCACTCGCACCTGCGTGGGAAGCTTGGTTCATAACCCGTAGTGACGCCAAGTTACTTGAAAAAGCGGATTACTGGGCAAAAATCCCGAAATCGAACAGCTGCTTGTACCACATTGCAGGTGTTGATGGGGTTGAGGCGTGGCCTGCATGGTGTGCCGATCATCTCGGCGCACCAGAAATCGAAATGCAAGATGGCTCTGGTAAGCGCTACCGCGCCGCTGGCTTTGACGGTGATCGCCTTGATTGGGTCTTGCTCGTATTGCCTTATAACGAATACCCAAGTGCCGATTGGCTCGATAGCTTGTTCGCTAAAGAAGAGCCGCTATCGGAGCTTGATCGCCAAATGTTGTTAACAGCCACTGACGTGGATGTTGAAGACCCGGGCACCATTATTTGTAGCTGTTTCCAAGTGGGCAGCTACGCCATCGAAGATGCCATTGCTGCAGGTTGTAACTCAGCTGAAGCCTTGGGTAAAAAGCTGAAGTGCGGCACTAACTGTGGTTCCTGCTTGCCTGAGCTAAGTGCTATGGTTGACGCGGTGCATGCAAAAGCGTCGTAATTTACACGCAACGAAGGGCAGGGGTATTCGCACAGCGAATGCCTCGCCTGTGGTGTTATCTGGGCTTGTGCTCGCGGGCGGCGCTGGCCGTCGTATGTTGGGCCGCGACAAAGGCCTTATGCCGTATAAAGGCCAGCCGCTGGTGGCCTATGCAACCAAGCTACTAAGCGCCAATGCGTTGCCGGTTACTGTTAGCCACAACCGTTCCTCAATACACTATCAAGCACTTGGTGTGTCGCGCGTCTGTGACCAGCAAGCTGGGTTTTTAGGCCCTTTACAAGGTTTAAACACGGCGTTGGCATACATCAAAACAACACAGCCCCATGTCACTCATGTAGTGACCTTGCCTTGTGATACTCCCCATTTTGACTCAGCGGCCTTAAACGCATTGATCGAACAGGCCAAGGCTAACCCTCAAGCATGGGTTGTTGCTCAAACCCCCAGTGGCTTACATCCTATTCATGGAGTATTCCCGCTGAATGAATTGCACCGCTTAGAAGTGTTTATCGCAACAGGCAAGCGCCGTTTAATGGCGGCGATGTCGGAGTTTGAGGTGGTAAAGGTGCTGTTACCTGAAGCGAAACTAAAAAACGTCAATTACTTGCGGCAATTGCGATAAGCCTTTTAGGTGCGATAAGCGCTGGCTGGGCGACATGGCTACTCATTGACCTGTATTCCCGCTATTATCGCGACAAATAATTTTAAGATAGAGGTTTTGACGTGGTGTTGTTTTTTCCGATTCAGCAAGAGCTTGATTGCATCAGCGACAGTGGTCGTATTCTTGGTAAAATTAAATACGACGGTGCGAAAGACGAATACGCGTTTTTTTCGGATGATGAAGCCACGCCGCTCACTGATTTAGAAGAAGCCTCTATTGTGGAACGCCTTGCGGGGCTTGCGTCTGGCAAGTACACCATTAGTATGCAAGATGACGATTGAGACGACGTAGCCTGTTTTGCTTCCAAAACAGCGCTGGTAAGCGGTACTCGCAAACGAGTCTGGTCTCGACAAAGAAGTAGCCTGGCTAGCATAGCGGGTTGAAATGGAAAGCGCACTTGCGCCAATATCAAAGGACGACAGTATGACCTCAGTTGAACAAGGCAGTACCACTCAACTTCCGCCCAAGGGCGAGCCCTCCGCGGCCACCGCGCCAAATCCTGATGCCCTGAGCACCCAGCACGACTTCACCTTCACTGGCTCGGGCGGCGAGTACTTTCGCATTTGGATTGTTAATCTCGCTTTGTCGATTCTTACATTGGGTATCTATTCGGCATGGGCGACGGTGCGCACTCGTAAATATTTTTATGGTAACACCCATGTAGCCGGCTCAGCCTTTGAATACTTAGCGACACCGATGGCGATTTTGAAAGGGCGCTTAATCGCCGTTGCTGTGTTTGCTGCTTATTTGATCGTGGGGCATTTTTATCCCACCTATCAAATAATATTGACGGTATTTATTTGGTTGTTGATCCCGATTGTGATTGTGCAATCCTTGAGTTATCGCGCTCAAAGCTCTGCGTATCGCGGTGTTAGGCTAGCCTTTAACGGCGATAAAAAATCCAGCTATGCAAGTTTCCTTGGCTGGCCACTGCTTATCCCATTTACACTCGGCTTAATTGTTCCGTTTGTTATTTTTAAGCAAGCCAAGTTTGTGGCGGCTAACCATCGTTTTGGTGGTGAAGCCTTTAGTTTTAGCGCCAAGGCGTCGCAGTATTACGGCATTTATCTTGGGGTGTTTTTGTTGATGCTGGGGCTGGGACTGGGGCTGGGTGTGTTGATTCCGCTGTTGAGCAGTTTGGGTGCGCTCTTCTTGCTCGATGTACTCACTTTAGCTATCGTCCCTTTTTACCTTGTGGTTTGGGTGATCGGTGGCTATTTGTTTATTCGCCAGCAGCAACTCTTATTTAACCATACGCAGATTGGCTCACAGTTCTCGTTTAAAGCGCAATACTCGGCACGGTCGTGGATATGGCTACTGCTTAGCAACACGCTTCTATTGGGTCTGACCCTAGGCCTTTACTACCCTTGGGCTAAAGTTCGGACAGCGAAGTTTCGAGTGCAGAATCTAGCGCTAGACGCTCAGGCAGACCTCGATCACTTTGTCGATCAGAACTTGGCTGACACGAAAGCAACCGGTGAAGAGCTGGGTGACATTTTCTCAGTTGAAGTGGGCGTCTAGTGGTTGAAGGCTACTTTTATCGCAAAGGGCAATCTCGGCAAACCGCTGCGGTGGCCTCGTTAGCAGAGGGTAGCCTAGCCATTCATGAGGCGGGTGCTGACGTTGAGCTTGTCCGTGCGCCGTTAGAGCGGGTCAAGGTGTCTGAGCGTTTAGGCAACACGCCTAGGTATCTCTCTTTTCCTGATGGCTCTCGTTTTGATACCCATGATAACGATGCAGTGGATGTGTTGGTGAGTCATTATCAGCACAGCTCCACTGGACTAATCCATTGGCTAGAAAGCCGCTTTACAGCCGTGCTCTTACTACTGGCGGTTACGCTTGTTTCTGTTTGGGGAATGATCGAATACGGTGTGCCCGCTGGCGCAAAAGTGGCCGCGAAGCAAATACCCACGAACTATGTTGTAGACGCTGGTCAACAGACCCTTACGTTTTTGGATAGGGGAATGTTTACGCCTAGCCAATTGACCGAAACACAGCAACAAGCACTTCGGCAGACCTTTCAGGACTCTCTAGGCTATTATCAGGGCGAGCTGCCTATTCGGATTCACTTTCGCGACAGTAAAGCATTTGGTGCAAATGCCTTTGCGTTGATGTCTGGTGATGTGATTTTTACCGATGACTTGGTGCGCTTAGCCTGCAACTCGCAAGAGTTAACCTCAATCTTTGGGCACGAGGTGGGGCATGTTGCCCTTCGGCACGGAACGCGAAGCTTGTTGCAAAACTCGGTATTGGCGCTAGCTGCAATGCTGATATTTGGCGATTCGACAGGTGTCAGCGAGCTATTGGCAGCAGCCCCTGCGCTTTTGCTCGAGAGGGGCTACTCGCGCGACTTTGAGCGTGAGGCAGACGACTATGCGCTTGCTTATCTCGCGGCAAATCAAATTGCCCCCTCACACTTTACCGACATAATGAGCCGTCTAGCGGCGCAGCGCACAAGCAAAGAGGGTGGTTTGTCACACTACTTTTCAACTCACCCAGAAACGGCGAGTCGAACCCAAAAGTTTGGCCAAGGGCGAGTAGGTGAGTGTCAGCCTTGGCTCTAGGGTTATTTAAAGTCTAAAAGCTCTACATCAAAAATCAGCAGTGAGCCCGGTTTAATCGCGCCCACACCTTGATCGCCGTAAGCAAGGTTTGAAGGGATAAAGAAGCGGGTTTTTTCGCCAACCACCATCAGTTGTAAGCCCTCTGTCCAACCCGGGATCACCTGATTGAGTGCAAACTCAATCGGTTGGCCTCGGTCCACCGAGCTGTCAAACACAGCACCGTTTAATAGGGTGCCATGGTAATGTACTTTTACCTGAGAGGTGGCCGTTGGGTGTTCGCTGCCAGTACCTGCCTGCAGTTGCAGATATTGCAAGCCGCTTGCCGTTTCTTGTACGCCTTCTTTTTCACGGTTCTTTGCTAAAAACTCTGCCCCTTGGGTTTTGTTGCCTTCGCTTTGCTGTTTGTTGCGTTTAGAGAAGAAGAGGTAAAACACTACACCCAGTAGTAGTAAGGGTAACAATAACTCAAACATTGGCCTGTCCTATTTAGTCAAAGTAAAAAGCAAAGCGATATCTTATGTGAGTTGAGCGGAGGCATAAAGCCTTGCTCGCCCCATCTGCCAGAATTTAAAAGGTGTATAAATAAAAAAGCCCCGGCTTGTTTCCAAGCTGGGGCTTGATCTTACGTGCAGTGATTTACGCTGGGTCAATCGCTGCTTTAATGCGAGATAGTGCGTCTTCTAGCACTTCCATGCTGGTCGCGAACGACAAGCGTAGATTGCCAGGTGAGCCAAAAGCAGAACCCGGTACAAGAGCCACGCCTGCTTCGCCCAACAAGAACTCAGCGAGTTCAACATCGTTATCGAAACGTGGATCTACGTCGATCACTTTCTGGAAGCTTGGGAAAGCGTAGAAAGTACCGTCGGCTTCGATGCACTCAACACCTTTGATGGCGTTAAGTGTGCTGATCACGTAGTCGTGACGCTTTTTAAATGCAGTAACCATTTCAGCTACGCAGTCTTGCGGGCCTTCAAGGGCTGCTTTGGCTGCGTGTTGTGCAATTGACGTTGGGTTAGACGTACTTTGCGATTGAATTTTCTTCATCGCTTTAATCAAGTCAGTTGGGCCAGCTGCGTAGCCGATACGCCAGCCTGTCATTGAGTAAGCTTTAGAAACACCGTTAAGCACGATCGTACGGTCATACAGCTCAGGGCAAGCCATTAGGATGTTGCAGAATGGCTCTTCTGAGAACAGGATGTGCTCGTACATGTCGTCAGTGGCGATCAGTACGTCTGGGTACTTTTTAAGTACTTTACCAAGCGCTACAAGCTCTTCGCGAGTGTAAGCCACACCGGTTGGGTTTGATGGGCTGTTAAGCACGACCAAACGCGTTTTATCTGTGATGGCTTCGTCTAGTTGCTCTGGCGAGATTTTGAAGCGGTTTTCTTGAGTCGTAGAAACGATTACAGGAGTCGCGCCTGCAATCAGTACCATGTCTGGGTAAGACACCCAGTAAGGCGCAGGTACGATGACTTCGTCACCGCTTTGCAATAGCGCAAGTGACAAGTTAAAGAAGCTTTGCTTACCGCCACAAGAAACCAAAATTTGGTTTGGGTCGTAGCTTAAGCAGTTGTCCTGCTTAAACTTTTCAATAATCGCAGCTTTTAGGCTCGGCATACCGTCTACAGCGGTGTATTTGGTTTGACCTTCAGTAATCGCTTCAATAGCTGCCTGTTTAATGTGATCAGGGGTATCGAAGTCAGGTTCGCCAGCGCCGAGGCCAATAATGTTATTGCCAGCTGCGCGAAGTTCAGCAGCGCGATTAGTCACTGCAAGTGTTGGCGATGGTTTGATGCGGTTAACGCGATCTGAAAGTTTAACGTCCAAGCCTAAGTCCTCTTTAAAGGTCTATGGGGTTCCATAGAAAAATAGTCTATTCCCGCTGAGGTGCGAGCAAAATACATACAAAATAATGCAGTTATTATCTAGGCGGCTCAGCTGAGTGATTAGGGTTAGCTACTCGCTGAGTTCTAGTTATTTTGTTACTCGGTTATCTCCAAGCAAACGTTGTTGATCATACAGCAAGCTAATGCGTATATGAATAAAAAATAGGCGATAAGTATCATTTGTTTACAATTAATTGAAAAGTTTCTTAAAAGAAATTTTTTTGCCGAGGAGCTTCAAAGTGCTAGCAAAAACTTTTGGTAATAAAACAAGCTCGAAAGGGTGTTCTGTACTGAATGGGGACAGGCGAAGAGCGCGGTTGGGGAGCTCAAAAAAACAGCGTGTAGGGTGTTTGTGAGCGCCTATTTGGTCGGCGTGGCTGGTATACTTTGAAGAAGTTGTTTTGCGTGGGGTAGAGAGCAAAAATGAAAAAAGAGTTTCGTGTAGCGTCTGAGTTTTCTCCGGCGGGCGACCAGCCGACGGCCATCGCTCAGTTAGTGGATGGTATCGAGTCGGGCCTTGCGGCGCAGACCTTGTTAGGGGTAACGGGCTCAGGCAAAACCTTTACGGTGGCCAATATCATCGCGCAAGTACAGCGCCCCACCATTATCATGGCTCACAACAAAACTCTGGCGGCTCAGCTCTACGGTGAGTTTAAAGAGTTCTTTCCCGACAATGCGGTTGAGTATTTTGTTTCTTACTACGATTACTACCAGCCCGAAGCCTACGTTGCTGCCTCAGATACCTTTATCGAAAAAGACGCCTCGGTAAACTCACATATAGAGCAGATGCGCCTTTCGGCCACCAAAGCCCTGCTAGAGCGTAAAGACGTTATTATTATCGCCACCGTATCGGCGATTTATGGTTTGGGCGATCCGCAACAGTATTTAAGCATGATGTTGCATGTGGCCCGCGGAGACATGATTGACCAGCGTGCCATTTTGCGTCGACTGGCTGAACTGCAATATACTCGCAACGACATTGATTTTCAGCGCGGTACCTACCGTGTGCGTGGTGATGTCATTGATGTGTTTCCTGCCGACTCTGAATTTGAAGCTTTGCGCATTGAGCTGTTTGATGAAGAGGTGGAGCAACTCAGCATGTTTGATCCGCTTACGGGCGAAGTGCTTAGCAAACCACCGCGCGCAACCATTTACCCCAAAACTCACTATGTGACACCACGCGAGACCTTACTTGAAGCGGTTGATCATATTAAAGAAGAGTTGCGCGAGCGTTTAGAGCAGCTTCGCGCTAACGATAAGCTGGTAGAAGCCCAGCGCCTTGAGCAGCGTACCCTCTACGATATTGAGATGATTTTGGAATTGGGCTACTGCTCAGGCATTGAAAACTACTCTCGTTACCTCTCAGGACGTGACCCAGGCGCAGCGCCGCCGACACTCTTTGACTATTTACCGCCTGACGCCTTGTTGGTAATTGACGAGTCGCACGTGACCGTGCCGCAAATTGGTGCCATGTACCGCGGCGACCGTTCCCGCAAAGAAAACCTTGTGGAATACGGCTTCCGTTTGCCTTCGGCCCTTGATAACCGTCCGATGAAGTTTGAGGAGTGGGAACGCATCTCGCCCCAAATGATTTTTGTATCGGCAACGCCGAGTAAGTACGAAGCAGAGCATCAACAACAAGTCGCCGAGCAGGTGGTGCGGCCAACGGGCTTGCTTGACCCAATTGTTGATGTTCGTCCAGCCTCCACTCAGGTAGATGATGTGCTTGGCGAAATTCGTGAAACCATTGCGAAAAACGAACGTACCGTCATTACGGTGTTAACCAAGCGCATGGCTGAGGACTTAACTGAGTATCTAAACGAGCATGATATTCGTGTGCGTTACCTTCACTCTGATATCGACACCGTTGAGCGAGTCGAAATTATTCGCGACTTGCGGTTGGGCGTGTTTGATGTGTTAGTGGGGATTAACTTACTGCGAGAGGGTATTGATATGCCCGAAGTGTCCTTAATTGCGATTTTGGATGCCGATAAAGAAGGCTTTTTGCGTTCCGAAACCTCACTCATTCAGACCATCGGACGAGCGGCGCGAAATGTTAATGGCCGAGCCATCCTGTATGCTGATAAGGTGACAGGCTCGATGGAGCGGGCCATGAAAGAAACCGCACGTCGTCGTGAAAAACAGATCAAATTTAACGAGGCCAATGGCATTACTCCAAAAGGTATCGTTAAGTCGGTGACCGACATTATGGAAGTCGCTTCGCCGATTCCCGGTAAAAAGCTGCGTTCAGCATCTGCTGTGCAAGATACCCAAGCGGGCGACTATGAGGTGGACTTGGCGACGCTGCCAATTAAAGAGCGTGCCAAATACATGTCCAAGCTAGAAGACCAAATGTATGAGGCGGCTAAGAACTTAGAGTTTGAAAAAGCAGCACAGCTGCGAGACAAGCTAGAAGCAGCCAAGGCGATTATTTAACTCAACTGAAGTAAAAGGCGGAACCGAGTATGAAAGCAGTGGTAACCTTTTTGAACGTTCGGCACTGGCTGATCGCCCTGTGTGTTTGGGCTTTTCTACCGCAAGCAGCAGTAGCGAATGACGCCATTGGGCGAGTGATTTTAGTGGTGGGTGATACTTGGGCACAAAGTGTTCAGGGCGAGCGCCGAGAGCTTAAACGTGGCGACGATATCTTCGTTTACGACACCCTCTTCACAGGAGCTGATTCGCGCGCCCATATTCGATTTACCGATGGCTCCAGTACTCGTTTGCAAGCCGATACGCGCTTTCGTGTGGCCCAGTACTATTACCGCGAAGACGATCCTAACCGAGGGGCTGCGGTATTTCAGCTATTAAAAGGCGGGTTGCGTACTATCAGCGGTAACATTGGTAAAGCACAGCCCGAAAAGTATCGCTTACAAACCACACTGGCGACCATTGGTATTCGTGGTACTGAGTACGAAGCCTATGTATGTGATATTTGCTGTGCGCTTGAAAGCGAAAAAGAAGAAGGTGTTGCGGGCGGCGTGGCCGCAGGTGGTATTAATGTGGATACCGCTGTGGGTGCTGCTGATTTAGACCCAGGCCAGTACTTTGTTATCCGCCCAGACTCTGAGTCGCTAGAAGTATTGGATTATCGTCCAGCGTTTTTGGGCGGAGAAGCACCGGAGCCAACCCCTGAACCCGAACCGGTTCCTGCCCCAAGTAACAACTGTGTGATTGACAATACGTTTACTGTGGAAGACGGCTCAACAGTTTATGAACGAGGCTGTGTGCAAGACCTAGCTGGTGAATAACGCTTGATAGGTTGGCGGCGCTCTTTCAGAGCGTCGTCAGACTAGAAACGACTAAACATTCTACAAAAGACCCACTACAAAAAGCCGCTAGCACCGGAAGGTAAAAGTGAGCAAGTTAAAAGTGAGCAGGCTAAAAGTGAATTAGGCGGTGACCCAGATAACTTCCGCATCTTCTTCGCTGGTGGAGACCAGCGCATGGCCCATTTCACAGTCATAGTAGGCGCTATCGCCGGGCATTAACTCAATGGGTTCGTAAAACTCAGTGTAAAACTGCAGCGAGCCAGAAAGTACATACAAAAACTCTTCGCCATCGTGCCTTACCCAACCTTTAAACTCTTCAAAGCTGCGTGCCCTTACACGGGTGCGATAAGGAATCATACGTTTACTGGTCAGTTGCGTCGCGAGTAACTCGTGCTCGTAGGTTGCGGTCGGGTGAGGGGTGCCTGCTCTGCTACGGGTAATGTCGCGACGGCCGCCTGCACCTGAGCTGCGCTTTGGGGTGCTAAACAGCTGAGGCATATCAATCGCCAAGCCATTGGCGAGTTTAGTGACGGCCGAAAAAGTCGGTGAGATCTGTTCGTTTTCAATTTTGGATAGGGTGGAGCGGGCGAGGCCAGTGCGTTTGCTAGCTTCTTCAAGTGTGAGGCCTTGGCTAAGGCGAATTTCTTTAACACGCTTACCAAGTTGCAGAGGCTCTAGGGTCGCATCAACGCCATTGGCGCGGCTAAGCTGAAGCTTTTCTTTGTCTTCTTTTAAAAATAGCGGCTCTTCAGACATCTTTCATTCAACCCTCGGTTTACGGTGAGCTGCCTCTTTCGTATCGCACCCACACTGATTAATGCGATTTACCGTGAATCAAAGGTGGTTGTACGCATTAAGAAATTTTATTTCCAAAATGGTACACAAGGAAACACTCGGTGCCTAGAGGCAAATATCCTCTGGTGCAAATATCTGATAGAGTTGGGATATGTAAAGGAAATGTTAAGTAGTGTAAAAACGTGTAGTGGCAGCTGTTCACCATCACGAGAGTCGGTAACATAAGGTTTCAACCTAGTCACTGTCGATCGTAATAGCGCGTTTTAGCATGCAGCGAGACGTTAAGTTCTATTACAAGGAGTGTTAATGAATAATTTAATAGACCGTCATTTTCAGGCCATGACGGAATCCGCGGGGCTTCCGCTTAATTGGTGTCAGTCTGAAAATGACAGCACCAACATGCTCGAAGCACTTCAGCACTTTTTAGAAGATCAAGGTGTCGCCGATGTCAGCTACAGCTCAGCTCTACGTGTAAACGGTAGCGATGACAGTGTTTTGGTTAAGCGCAAAGGCCTGCCTCATTCTATATCTAGCACCCTTGACCCTAAAACCTTACAAGCTTATCTCAAAGGGCCTGCCCGTCATGACGAGGTCTGGTGTCAGCTGTCTGAAACTCAAACACCAGTGTGTGTAAACCACAGTCGCTCGCGTTCGCTTAAGCAAGACAGAGCTGCGATTTTTTGGTCGTATTTAAATGTTTCTGGGCGTGTGATTGTGCCAATTGCGAGCCGACACGATGATTACTGGTTCAAGTTTTTTGTGCTTTATCTCAAAACGCCAGAGCAAGACAGCCAAGCATGGTTTAGCGAACGAAAACAGTGGTTATTGCCGTTATTGAATCGTGTGTCTCATGTATTGAGCTTTGACCAAACCGTTGAGGCAAACCCTTATTTAAAACTGGATGTGCTGTCCGACACCTGTCGCCGCATTATGTTGTTCACTTCTCAGGGTGACTCGGTGAAGCAGGTGGCCGAAAAAGTCGGCTTGTCGCAAGAAGGGGTGACCTACCACATTACACGGGTGAAGCGCTTATTTGGCGCAAAAAATAAAACCCAGTTGATTGCTGCTCTGTGTCACTCACAGGTTATCTAGCCGTCACTCAAAGGTGATCTAATCGTATATTTGCTGTAGCTGCTTAACACAGTGATAGCTTTAAGATTCTGTTAGCGCCGCTCTTGTTCAATATGTTTGGACAAGGGTGGCGTTTTTTGTTTTGAGGGCCGCTTTGATGAAATCGCCATTAACACATAGAATAGCCGTCTATTCGATTCGGTTTTTACTTAGGTTAATGCCATGAGACCCTCTCTTAGCTTGTTTCTTATTGCTTGCACGCTAGCAACGGCGGGTTGCGCTGCAACCGCTCCCGTGGCCCCGCCACAAGTGACAAACCAACTGGCCGCGGCCTCAGCCCAACAGGCTCAAGTGAGTGAGGCGTTGGGGAAGGTGTCACAATCGATCGAGGGGCTTTCTGGGCAGCTACTGGCCATGCAGGACCAAATTTTGACACTCAAACGCCAATCCCTTGAGCAGTCTCAGCAGTTGGCGAGTCTACAGTCTCAAAACTCTGTCATGCGCCACCTATTAGTAGAAGGTGCTGCCAAGGCTGATACCGGTACTGGCGCGGCAGATATGCCGACCAGCTCGGCTTACGGGCCGCAGTTGGATCAACTATTAAGTCAAGTGTCGGCATTGTCGTTAATGGAGCCGGGCGAGTTTAGTGTGGTGTCCTGTTATACCGCATTGGGTAAGTGGATTTTAATTCGTTACAACGAAAAAACCGGCGAGGCGTGGTTGGCCGATAACGGTCAATGGCGAACGTTGGCAGACGAGCAGCGTTTACCTGAGGCTCAATACCGCATTACCTTGGTCGCGGCACGACAAGACCAAAAAGGTTACGTTGCAGGGCGTATTAACCGCATGACGGGTAAAACATGGTGGCTTAACAAAAACCGCTGGGTGGAAGTCACTGAATGAGCTTAGAGGCACAGACCCTTATTGAGCTGTTTGAACGCACGTTTTTTCAGGACTTTAATACGCGTTTAGTTCGTGGTGATGACGAGCCCATCTATTTAGCGCCGGGTCAGCCGGAGCCTTTTGGTCAAATCGTCTTTGCCCATGGCTACGCTACCAGCGCATTACATGAAATCGCCCATTGGTGTGTGGCAGGCCCAGCACGCCGTGCGCTCGAAGATTATGGCTATTGGTATGCCCCCGATGGCCGCAGCCTCGAACAACAGGCCGAATTTGAGCAAGTGGAAGTGAAGCCACAAGCCTATGAATGGCTGTTTAGTTTGGCGGCAGGCATTCGCTTTAATTTTTCGGCCGATAACTTAGCGCTTGGTACCGGAGCGTCGCCTGAGTTTAAACAGGCGGTCTACACGCAGGCGCAAGACTTTCTTTCTCAAGGCCTAAACGAGCGCCCACGGCGTTGGTTAGAAGCGCTCGCACAGGCGGCGAATCAGCCGTTGCCCCAAGTATCTGACCTAACCGCTGACTTTGTTGGCCGTTTGCAGTAGCAACTATTGCGTGCTTAGCCCTTTGCGCAATGCTTCGGCGAGCTGCTTAGGGGTACTGGAATGTGGCATCAGCACAACCGCACGGCTTTCGCGATTAATGATATAAAACGAGGCCGAGTGTTCAACGCTGTAGTCGGTTTGCTCGGGTGTTTCTTTTAATAGGCGATAGTAGGCACCCAGCCCTTTAACAAATGGGTCTAGTGTGGGTTTTTCTGCGGTAGCGCCGACCAGTTGCGGGTGAAAAAACTCGGTATAGGCCTTCAGGTGCTCAGGTGAGTCTCGTTCTGGGTCGACACTTACAAACAATGGAAAAACCTTGGCACTCTCGGCTGGAGTCAGAGCCTTAAGCGCCGTGGACATAATAGATAAACCCGCAGGGCAAATGTCGGGGCAGTGGGTAAAGCCCAAATAAACTAATAGTAGAGGCTCCGAGCGCTCGCCCAAGGTTAGTTGCCCGAGCTCTGTGCTTGCTGTGTTGAGTGGTGTCGCCAGCAGTGAAGGGGCGACTTGAGGTCCACTTGCCTTGTAGCTTACATTGTATGAGGGCGCCTGCTGTAGCCATAGGGTGGTTACGGCGGCAATACACAAAGCAACGGCAGCAAGGGTCGCAAAAATAAGCTTTTTCAAAGGAATGGTCTCTGCTGATTAAAGCGCATAGGCGATGTAAGTTGATTAACGGCGAATGCGCTCGCTAGTGGCTGGCTTCAAAACTAAAAGTCGCGACGAGTGTTTCTGTTTCGTCACTGTAGGTCGTCACCTTGGCAAACCATGTCATGGTGCGCTCAACACACACACCTAAGTCGGTTTTTGCTCGCCAAAGGTTTTCTTTGCCCTCTACGGGTGTCATTTCCATGCTGTTAACGCCCATAAACATATCTTTGCCGTCTAGTGAGAGGGTGACACGGTCGGCATCAACGCCCTTGAGTGTTACAAAGAAGGTCAGTGGCGCCATGCTTACCAGCATGGGTGCTTCAATGTTCATGTCTACGGCGATGTTTGGGTGATGCTTAGGGTCGTCGGCAACACAGGTAGTGGTGGCAAGGTCACAGCCGGGTCGCATTTCAAGTGCCACTGCTGCTTGAGTGATGTGCGGCGTTAGTAGGCGAGGAACAATGTAGGCCAACACAGCAATACACAGTGCGAGCACTAACAAATTAATAACGATGAGTAGTGTTTTTGAAGTGGGCATCATACAAACAGTCGTCTCGCGTGGGCGAGTTTAGTCACTATGGCAATCAGTGTGTTGAGGCGTTAATGCTACCAAATTAACGAGGGCATTGCTCCCATTGCTCTCTTGGCACCTTGCTTAGACGCAGGCTTTTGCTATTTCTTTCATTCTCACTCAGCGAGTTAAACGGGGTGTAAAGCTTGACGAATAGGGGTAGATGGAGGCTAAGGAAATTAATTTCGATTTTTTATGTAAATAGTATTGATAATGATTCTCAATTACATATAATGGATCTCGCTCACTTGCAGTAACCGGGTTAGCCTCCACCTCACGGGCGCCCGGCTTAACACCCCCAAGGACGGGGGTATTTTATACTTCAGGCAGTATAAGCAAGTGTTTTTCGTTGGAAGATACGGTTTTGGCAAACCTCAGCGGAATTAGCAGGCTCATGTCATTTAGGAGACATCTTAGTAGCCGGACCTTGGCGGGTCCGGTTTTTTTTGCACTCAGTTTTGCTGTCGCCAACCCAGATCAGTGGCTTCTAAGACTTTTCTGGCTTATAGCCCACTCGGAACCCACCCCAATGGCGACCATTGACGTAAATAGGCACGGATAGGTCGTGTAAAATTTCGCCTGTATCACGTTTGTAAGTTTGTAACAGCATACTGTGAGTATGGCTGCCACAGCGCGCGCCCGTGCGGTCATTAAACAAGCGCTTGCTTCGGCTTTTGGTGAGATCTGTCTCGTAATTGCCTGTTGGCGCATGAGAGAAAGCCTTGTTGTGCGTTGGCACGTACCCATCTGGGTCGGTGGTGATGGCATAGATCACATTGTTATGCTCGCTAAGCGCAGGCTCTTGGATATTGGGCAAGCGTGCGTCACAGAAAACATCGTAACCTGTGGTGAACTTTTGTGGATTGGTGTCTGCAACCGGCTGATGGTTTCGGTCGAAGACTTGTGACTCCGATAGCGCGCCATTTTGAATCGCTTCTTCAAACATGGTGGCGATTTTTTGAGCGCAATCGAAGGCGATGTGGTAGAAGGTGCTGTGATAGGAGTTGTCGCAGTTTTCTGCCAAGAGCGCGCTGGAGACTTCGGCAATTTCCATGAGATGTGAGGCCTCCTTCGCAAGGGAGTCTACCTCACGATCACAGACGTTCATATTGTCATGAACGCGCTGCAGCGCATCAGAAATGGTTTGAAGACTGTTTTGGCTGGTGGTTGCGGCTTCGTTCATGGTTTGCATTTGCAGCTCAACCTGGCTGGTTTGTGAGGCTACATCACCGAGCTGTTCATTAACTTGGCTGACCGAGGCACTGCCTTCTTTGACGGCATCCGATAGGCTTTGGATACGTGTCACCACCATTTCGGTTTCGCTTTGAATTTCACCCACAATGACTTCTACTTCGCCCGTGGCACTTGAAGTTCGGCTCGCTAGCTGACGTACTTCGTCGGCTACAACGGCAAAACCGCGGCCGTGTTCACCGGCGCGTGCTGCCTCAATGGCGGCGTTGAGTGCCAGAAGATTGGTTTGTTCGGCAATTTCTTCAATTACCCGTGTGACCGTTTGAATTTTTGAGGTCTTTTCATTGAGGTGCTCGATCAGCTCAAGGGTGTGATCGGTTTCTTTGTCCAGCGTGAGAATTTTGCCCTGAGTCTGCTCCAGTGCGTTTTGGCCTGCTTCGCAGCTTGCTCGTGCGGTTTGGGATAGCTCCGACACTTGATGAGCTTGGTTCGCTGCTTCTACTACAGTGCCGCGAATTTGGTCGGCATGGGCCACAACATTAGAGAGCTCTTGTACCTGAGCATCAAGTCGGGCCTTTAGGTTGTCTGCAGAAAAGGACACTTCGGCTGCAGCGATGGCGTTTACGCTGGTTTTGCTAGAGAGGGTTTGGCTTAAAGAGTCATTGCTGACCTGTTTTTTAACAAGACCATGGATAGCCTCTGCAAGGGGTAAGCCTTTAACTTTGTTAACCGACGGTGAGTTACCAGACGCCAAGGCTTCAGTTGTGGGCGCCATGAGCTGACGTTGGCTAATCAGCATACTAATGCCTACAGCAGCGAGCACGGCAAAAATAAACAAGCCTGTTTCGTTTAAGGTCAGCTGCTCGGTAAAAAATAAAATAGCAGGAATAAGACAAATCGCGCTGGCGGCGAGCAGTTGGAATAATATAAAACGTTTAAGCATATTACTCATATTTGGCTCTCGTATCCTTAACGGAAATATGACCCTGATTACAGCAAAACGTTAGTAGGAATTTGTTTTGTCGGTTATCGGGCGACATTTGTTATAAGTTATAATGAGTATGGTAGGAGTTGAGCAGTGTTCAAGTTTGCGTGCGTACTATCCTATACCTAAATCAAAAAATTCGACTAAAGTAGTAAAGCTTGTGCTTAATTCACAGGACTTTTGCACATATGACAGGGCAGAAAGGCAAATGAAAATAGTAGTAGATGAAAACATGCCTTTTGTGGCACCGCTTTTTGGTGACTTTGCAGACGTGGTTCCCTTGCCGGGGAGGACGCTCTCGCCCGAGGATGTTAAAGATGCCGACGCCTTGCTAGTCCGCTCGGTTACGCAAGTGAACAGCGCATTGCTGTCGGGCAGCCAAGTGAGCTTTGTCGGTAGTGCAACCATTGGAACAGATCATTTAGATATCCCATGGCTTGAGCAACAGGGGATATGTTGGACCAATGCGCCGGGCTGTAATGCCCTCGCCGTGGCCGATTACGTGGTCAGTAGCCTTTACCAACTCAGCGACCTGTTTCAGTGCCCATTGGCCGAGCGTACCTTCGGTATTGTGGGGGTGGGCAATGTGGGGCGTCGCGTGCAGCAGCGCCTAGAAGGGCTTGGCCTGTCGGTTTTATTATGCGACCCGTTCAGACAAGAAAACGAGCCAGATCAAAACTTTGTATCTTTAGATGAGCTTTTGGCTGGTGCGGATACACTTTGCCTGCATACGCCACTGACTCATGCTGGGCCGTACCCTACCTATCATTTACTGGGCGCTAACGAGCTAGAAAAGCTTAAGCCCGGCACTTGGTTACTAAATGCAGGTCGTGGACCCGTCATCGATAACAAAGCGCTACTTAAGCACTGTCAAACCGTAACAAGCCCATTAGGTTTGGTGTTAGACGTGTGGGAGAACGAACCCGTTGTTGATGCCAAGCTGGCCGAGTTTGCACACATTGCAACCCCCCATATTGCGGGCTATAGCCTTGATGGCAAAGCGAGGGGAACCTTTATGTTATATGAAGCCCTTTGTGATCACATCGGCCGTATGGCTGACAAGCGCCTTGCTGATTTACTGCCCGTATTAACACTGGATATGCAACAATTTTTAGTCGAGCCAGATGCAGTGGCACTGATGCAAAGCATCTATTCGCCCAACGGGGATGACCAGCGCTTTCGTGAATCTTTATTGGCGGATAACCAACCCGAAGCGTTTGACCAACTGCGCAAAACTTACCCTGTGCGCCGTGAGTTTGGTGGGGCTGTTTTGTCGGGCACGGCTGTGGCCCAGTTGCTCGCCGAGCAGCCTGCGCTACATCAACAATTGACGGGTATGGGGTTTCAAGTGGCATTAGGTAGCGCAGACCAGCGCGAGGGTCGCTAATGGCAAAGACACCTCAGTTGCCCAACCAGTCATTGACCTTTGCTCAACTTCGGCCGCAATTTGGCGAAAAGATACAGCTCGAAATTCGCGGGCCCAGTAAGCGATTCAGTATGCAGCTGGTGGGTTATGTGCCCCATAAGTCAGTGATTGTGCATGCAGCGAGCGGCTATGCCAGCCTTGCGAAGTTTATGACGGAGCAACGTCAAGTCACCGCGCGCTTGATGACAGGCAACTTTATTGTGGCTTTTAGTACCCAGGTGCTAAAGCTCGATGAGTCGCCGCTTGAGTACTTGCACTTACGCTACCCTGAAGCCATTGAAGTACGCAGGGTACGTCAACACAACCGAGTCCCCGTAGACCTGCTGGTGAGTGTGGATGTGGAAGACGAAACGGCGCCGAGTGATCTATTTTGGCCCCTTTCGGCGCTGTGTACCGATATCAGCCTGAACGGCTTATGTATCGAAAGCCCGGATCCGTTAGGTAAAAAAGGAGATTGCCGTTATGTCACGGTGAATCTTTCGGTCGATAATCTTGAGTATGCCTTATTACTTAAATGTCGTTTAAAAAACCTCGAGCCTGTTGCGGCCATCAATGGTCACGACGATGAGCCCGAGCGCTATCGTCATGGCTTCGAGTTTGAGCCCATGACCGACGATGTAAAGCTAGTGGTCACTGGCTTTGTATATCAGCAGTTTTTGGTCGAGACCGGCCATCTTTCTCGAATGGGTAGCGAGTCCCGGTAAAAGCTGGCTACCTTTCTATTTGTTAGGACACACACTCTCATGCAGTTAAAAATCGGCCTAATTGTTAACCCCTATGCGGGTATTGGTGGCAGTGTTGCACTTAAAGGCAGCGACGGAGCGGATATTCGCGACCAAGCATTAGCCCTAGGTGCAGAACAAAAAGCGCCCAAACGCGCCACACAAACACTTTCGTTGTTACAGGGTTTGGACATCCAGTTTTACACCTATGCGGGTGAGATGGGCGAGCAGAGTGTGAGAGCCGCCGGCTTTGAGCCTGTCATTGTCGGGAAGGCTGCTCAGTCGCCAAGTACTGCCGAAGACACCCATGCCGCTGCGCAGGCACTTCAAGGCTATGAGCTTGACCTGCTGCTCTTTGCGGGTGGAGATGGCACTGCGCGCGATGTGGCTCGTATCGTCGCTGAGCGTTGCCCGGTGTTAGGCATTCCAGCCGGAGTTAAAATTCATTCGGGTGTGTATGCATTAACACCTGAGGCGGCAGCCCAAGTAGTTAAGCTAATGAGCGAAGGTAAAGTACTCTCTTTTGGGCCTGAAGAAGTGCGCGACCTAGACGAGACGGCGTTTCGCGCTGGCCGGGTGAGTGCCAAGTTTTTTGGTGAGCTGATGGTGCCACGCGCCCTTGAGTTTGTGCAGCAGGTCAAACAAGGTGGTCAAGAAACCGAAGAGTTGGTGCTTGAGGATATAGCTGCCGACGTGATTGAGTCCATGGAGCCTGATGTACGTTATCTTATGGGGTCTGGCAGTACAGTGGCAGCGATTATGGCTCAGCTCGGCTTGCAAAATACCCTATTGGGCGTTGATGTGGTCGAAAATGGCGAGGTGATCGCTACAGATGCCAGTGCCGCAGAATTACTTGCCCTTACCGAAGGTTATGAGAGCCAATTGGTGATTACCTTAATTGGCGGTCAGGGGCATATTATTGGCCGAGGTAACCAACAGCTGTCACCACCGCTATTACGTCGATTAGGTAAAGAGCGTATTCAAGTGGTAGCGACCAAAACAAAGCTGCTGGCACTTAATGGTCGTCCATTGATTGTTGATAGCGGTGAGCAAGATGTGAATGATGCACTTTCAGGTTCCATTGAGGTGACGACAGGTTACCGAGACCGAGTGCTTTATCATGTGGCAAGGTTTTAACCAGACTTAAATATTTCTGAAACCGCCTTGTCATATTAGGTTATTAAAGTTTGCCTCGGTTTGTAACTCTTATCTCATGAGGCTAAAAATGAAAAAGATTCTTGCAGGTGTCCTAGTAGCGGGCGCGCTAGTGAGCATGTACGGTTGCCAAACAACTGAAGTCAAGGAAGCGGCACCTGTTGCAAAAGCAGAAGTTAAAAAAGTTGACCTAAACAACGACGATTTGTACGAAGTATCGCACGAAGGTCGTCACTACGTGTTTAACGACTTTGCAACTTACCAAGACTTCTTAACCATTGGTGAAACTTCTTTCCGTAAAGTATTCATCGGTGCGGGTCCTCACGGCGAAACTCTTGTTTACGGCCTAACCAGCGCAGACAAGAAAAAGCTAAGCGGTATTTCTAGTGTTGAAATGTTTAATGGCAACCTAGAAGGCGCAGAAGATTTTTACGGCGAAGTACGTGCAGAAGACGGTCGTCTTTACGTGTTCAGCACCCTTGAAGACATGGCTGAGTTCCGCAAAGTAGGCGAAGCTATTTTCCGCTTCACTCAAATTGGTGCGGGCCCACAAGGTCAAACGGTTGTTTTCGTGCTAAACGGTAGCAACAAAAAGAAAGAACCTGTTGAGTTGATGGCTAAGTTCAAAAAAATGAACAGCCTTTAATTCACGTTTTACGCTACAGCTTCCCTTGGCCAAGGATGGCTGCTTTCTGTTGTTAACTCAATTGAGTTATAGAAAAGCGCTCAAGGAAAGGAGCGAGGTGTAGTTACTAGTGTGGAAGAAGAGAGCATCTAGCCCTTTGGGTTAGGTGCTTTTTTTTTGCCTGTCGTTTGCTGAGATAGGCTGATGATTTTGTCAGAGGCTTTGTAGGGGGCTTTTTATAAGGGTGCTTCTGTAACGTGGCTTTTATAGCGTGACTTTTGTAAGAGAAAAGCTAGGCATAAAAAAACCGCCCCGTGGGGCGGTTTTAGTATTAAGCAGCGCTATTACTTAAGGAAAAGCATTTCGCGGTACTTAGGTAGAGGCCATAGCTCGTCAGCAACTAGAGTTTCTAGAGCGTCAGCGCTTGCACGTACGTCGTCCATTAGACCACGGATTGTGTTAGCACAGAACTGTAGGTGCTCTTCAGTAGACTCGAAGTCTTCAGTTGCTAGCGCAGCGCTTAGCTCGTTAACAGACTTCATCATCGCGTCAGCTTTAGCAGCTACTGCTGCAGCAACACCAGAGTCTAGCTCGATGCCTAGACTAGAAGCACCTGCTAGGGCAGCTGTTAGGTCAGACAAGTAAGCAGTTGCAGCTGGGTAGATAGAAGTCGTTGCCATTTCAACAACAAGCTTCGCTTCAACTTCGATAGAAAGGATGTATTGCTCAGAGTAAACCTCGAAGCGGCTTTCTAGTTCTACTGGGCTTAGTACGCCAGTTGATTCGAATAGCTCAACAACTTCTGGAGTGCGAAGTGCTGGAAGCGCGTCAGCAGTTGTTGGGATGTTTTTCAAGCCACGCTCTTCAACTGCAGCACGGTGCCACTCAGAAGAGTAACCGTCACCACCGAATACAGCATTGCCGTGAAGTTCCATAAGTTGCTTCAAGGTAGCAATTACAGCGTCAACCTGAGACGTGCCTTTCGCTAGCTCAGCTTCTAGAACTTCAGCAATCCAGTTCAAAGAGTCAGCAAGCATAGTGTTCATGGCAATTAGAGGACCAGAAACAGAAGCAGATGAACCTACCGCACGGAACTCGAAACGGTTACCAGTGAATGCGAAAGGAGAAGTACGGTTACGGTCGCCAGGATCGCGCTCAAAGTTAAGAATTTGAGAAAGACCTAGGTCCATTACGCCGCCGCTAGTTGTTTCTAGTAGCTTGCCTTCTTTAATGTCGTTGAAGACTTTTTCTAGCTGGTCGCCAAGGTATACAGAAAGGATCGCAGGAGGCGCTTCGTTAGCACCTAGACGGTGATCGTTCGCTGCAGATGCGATAACAGCACGTAGAAGAGGACCAAACTTGTGTACACCACGGATAACCGCGCCACAGAATAGTAGGAAGTTTAGGTTTTCGTTTGGAGTGTTACCTGGGTCAAGTAGGTTACCTTGAGTCGCGTTACCAACAGACCAGTTTACGTGCTTACCAGAACCGTTTACACCAGCGAATGGTTTTTCGTGAAGTAGGCAAAGGAAACCGTGCGCTTTAGCCGTGCTTTTTAGCAACGTCATTAGCATTTGCTGGTGGTCAGATGCAACGTTCGCTGCTTCGAAGTATGGTGCGATTTCGAACTGGCCAGGTGCTACTTCGTTGTGGTGAGTTTTAGCTGGGATGCCTAGACGGTATAGCTTGTCTTCTAGGTCCTGCATGAATGTTTGAACGCGCTCTGGGATTGCACCGAAGTAGTGATCGTCAAACTCTTGGCCTTTAGCAGGCGCAGCACCGAATAGAGTACGGCCAGCAAGGATAAGGTCAGGACGAGCCGCTGCGAAGTTAGCGTCTACTAGGAAGTACTCTTGCTCAGCACCACAGCTAGAGTTCAATGTAGCGATTTCAGTTTCGCCCATTAAAGAAAGTACTTTTTGAGCTGCTGTGTTCATTGCAGCGTTTGAGCGAAGAAGAGGGATCTTCTTATCTAGTGCTTCGCCAGTCCAAGACATGAATACACTTGGGATCATTAGCGTGCCGCCGTTAGCGGTTTGCAAAATGTAAGCTGGGCTAGTTGGATCCCATGCAGTGTAACCACGCGCAGCGTTGGTCATACGCAGGCTGCCGTTAGGGAAAGAAGAGCCGTCTGGCTCGCCTTTGATTAGCAGGCTGCCAGTGAATTCGTTGATGCAGTTGCCATCTGGGTTAGTAATGATGAAGCCGTCGTGCTTTTCAGCAGTGGCGTTCGTCATTGGGTAGAAGATGTGAGAGAAGAATTTAACACCTTTAGAAATAGCCCAGTCTTTCATCGCCGCAGCAACCATATCGGCTACAGCTGGATCTAGAGGAGCACCAGTTTGAACGGTTTTCTTAACAGCTTTGAACGCGTTCTTAGAAAGGGCGTCTTCCATTTTAGCTAGGTTGAAAACGTCAGTAGCCCAGATTTTGTTAAGTGCTTCAGGCATCTCAACATCAGCGGGTGCACGGTTAGCAATTTCATAAATGGCGTTTAGCCTAGACTCATTACCGCTCATAAAGGTTTCCTCGATGATATTCGTAAAATTTAAAATTATTCAAACCACAATCGTGGATGTGAAAAGCAGACCGCTTGAATGTGGTGTTGTTTAAACATTCGAAATGCAGAGTGCATATGCCGCTTTCTGCTTTTCGTTACACGTTAAAATTGGCCTTGCACCGAGTATGCAAAAAATGAACCATTTTGGGTAGGGGTAGGGGAATTTTTTTTATTTGTGCAAAAGGATCTGTGTAAGCCTGTGTTTTGGCAGGGTTTGGTTATAAATCACTCAATTTATTACCAAAAATACGGAGACTCGCAGTACCTAACGGGTCTGCTTAATTTGACCTAGTGTCTTACATCTTTTGTTGTGTTTTATTTTGGTGCGTAGTGGTGGGGGTGTGGTTTTTTTTGGTGCGTAATTATTTTTGGGCTTAGTTTTAGGGCTTATCTAGCCTAGCGTGACGTTAAAACCAAAGGGTGAAAAGGGTAGCAATGGCTTCAGCTAGGTAACAGAGAGGTAACAAGAAAGCGAGTCTTGTTGAGTTAAGGAGCCAGCCGATTAGTTAGAAAAGGTATGGAGCTGGTTTCTGAGTGTAGTGACGTGGAGGGAAGTCTAGCCAGGCGTCAGAGCAATCACTTTGCAGAGTTAAAAAGCCCAGAGGAGCCTCTGGGCTTTTTACGGTTAACGCAGCTTATTGGTTTTGCAGCGCGCGAATGCGTGCATCTAGCGGTGGGTGAGATGCCATTAACGACATGAAACCCTGCTTGAAGTTGCTGTTGATACCAAAGGCAGTAAGTTGGCCTGGTAGCTCTTCATGGATGGCTTCTTGCTCTGCTTTAAGGCGCTGAAGCGCACCAATCATCGCGTGATTTGACGAGAGTGCAGCACCGGATGCGTCGGCGCGGTACTCGCGAAAGCGTGAGAACCAAGCAACGACCATAGAAGCCAGAATACCAAAGGCAATTTCAAATATGATCACTGTAACGAAGTAACCAATACCTTGGCCGGCTGTTTCGCCTTCGTCGTCGCGCTTTAAGAAGCTGTCGACGGCATAGGCTGCAATGCGGGCAAAGAACATCACAAAGGTGTTTACCACGCCTTGTACAAGGGCAAGTGTCACCATATCACCGTTGGCAACGTGGCCAATTTCGTGCGCAAGTACGGCACGAATTTCTTCTGGGCGAAAGCGCTGCAACAAACCAGTACTTACCGCAACCAACGCATCGTTTTTGTTCCAGCCTGTGGCAAATGCGTTGGATTGGTGTGACGGAAAGATGCCAACCTCAGGCATTTTGATGCCTGCTTTGTCTGCCAGCTCGGCCACTGTATCCATCAGCCATTGTTCATCGGCATTACGAGGTGAAGTGATGATTTGTGTGCCCGTTGACTTCTTTGCCATCCATTTGGATAGGAACAGCGAAATGAACGAGCCAACAAAACCAAACACCGCACAGAAAACGAGCAGGTTGCCTAGGTCTAGGCCTGCTTGTGATGTGTAATTGCTCACACCTAATAGGCTTAACACAATACCTGCGACGATAAGCACCGCAAGGTTGGTCGCTAAGAATAAAAGTATACGCATTGTTGAGGTTTTCCTCTGCTATGTTAAATCGAATTTGGGCACTCTCGCGGTTTTTGATCACGCTGAGCTGATACCGCTAATAATAGGGGTGCTTTGTTAATATTCAAGCACTGTTAATGCTTTAGTCTCTGCTATGGGGCTACTTCTATCAGTGGCCGCTAATCTACTGATTTTCACACAAAAAGTACCGAATTAAGTCTAGGTCGGTGGACGTAAGTTGATTATACTTTGCGGCTTTTGGCTGGGCGGACCATGCAAGCGGTAATTGCAGAAATAGACAAGCATTTTGACTTGGCAAACGGGGAAGCGCGTCGCCTTTTTCACGGGCGGGGGCATCGCTTTGAGGGCTTTGAACACCTAGTGGTGGACTGCTTTTTGCCTGTTATTGTAATTCGTGCTTACGCGCCTTTGCTGCAAGATCACTTGGATACTTTGGTAGAGCACTTTACGTCCAAGGCGGGGGTCGAGGGCGTGGTGCTGCAATACCGAGGTTCTGAAGCAAAAAACCAAGTCGAAGTGGTTTGGGGGCAAGTCCCTAAGCAGTTAGTGGCGACTGAAGGCGGCTTAAAGTTTCAGTTATCACCTTTGGCGGTGCAAAACAGCGGCTTATTTTTAGACATGCGTGCAGGCCGAGATTGGGTAAGAAAGCACGCCCAAGGCCGACGAGTGTTAAATCTTTTTGCATATACCTGTGGCTTTTCTGTTTATGCTTTGGCCGGAGACGCCGATTACGTAGTTAATCTGGACATGGCGAAGGGGGCTTTGCGAACCGGGCAAAAAAACCACGAGTTAAACGAGCTAGACCGCTCGCGGGTGTCGTTTTTAAGCCATGACTTATTTAAGTCATGGGGAAAGTTAAAGCGCTTGGGGCCTTACGATTTGATCATTATTGATCCGCCAAGCTTCCAAAAAGGTAGCTTTGTCGCCGAAATGGACTATAAAAAAGTGATTAGGCGTTTGCCTGATCTGCTCACTGAGCATGGTCAGGTACTTGCGTGTCACAACGACCCGAGCCAGAACACAGATTTTTTAATTAACGAAATGGCAGCTCATTGCCCGTCGTTAACGTTTGATCAACGCATTAACAACCCCGACGAGTTTGCAGATGCATTTGCAGAGCGCGGGCTAAAAACCTTGTTATTTTCTCAAGAGGTGTAAGTGGACATCATATTTCTAGACATTGAAGCCAGCGGTTTGGCCAGTGCCTCTTACCCTATCGAAATTGCGTGGGCATGGCCCGAGCAAGACAAAGAAGACAGCTTCTTAATTGACCCCACTTCTGCCGATGGCTGGGAGTATTGGGATGAGTACGCAGAAGAGATTCACTGCATTGATCGTAACGAGCTGATTGAACAAGGCGTTTCGGTTGAAGAGGCCGCTGAGCGTCTTCACTCGCAGCTCAAAGGTCGTACGGTGATTAGTGATGCCCAGACCTTTGATTCGTTTTGGATGAATCGATTGTTTGACGAGGTGTCAATGCGTCCTGAGTTTAAACTGGTGGGCGTAGAGACCGTTTTAACGCCTGTGGAGCTAGAGGCGTACAAGGAGCAAAGCCGCCTTCAGCGCCGCTACCACCGCGCCTTGTCTGATGTGCATGCCATGATTACTTTGTTTAATGAGGTGCGTGCCTAGGCGTTTGCTGCACGCCTATGGCTGAGCCTGCCCAAGCTCATACAGCGCCAGATATAAAAGTGCCCAACCAAATACTTGGTCGGGCACTTTTTTTGCCAAAAGAGCGAAGGTTAAGCTGCTTCTGCGAGGCTTTCCATTCCAGATTCAAGAGCGAGTGCGTCTTCAAGGGAATCTAGCATTTCATTGCTGATGCCAGCGATGTTAAGAAGCTCCTCGGTGAACTTAGGTGCTATGTCCTCAACGGTAAGTTCGTTGCGTTGCGCAGCATTAATAATGCAGCCAATGTTAATGCAGGCTGCAACGGCACTAGGCTCTTCAAAGTTTGCTGGGGTTTTGTGCTGGAGCACGGCTTCACCCATCTCTGCTGGGAACTTCCAAAAATCCAACAAGGCTTGACCTGCTTGCGGTGTGATAAAACCAAGGCGTTCCATCTCAGCCGCTGAGCGACTGGTTTTGTCTTGCTCAATACGAGTTTGAATGGCCAGTGCCAGTTTGGGTTTTGCGAGGTGTAACAAAAGGCGGCCGATGTTGTGAATCAAGCCTGCGGTAAAGGCGATATCTGGGTCTACTTTGTTGCTAAAGTTTGCAGCCCAGCGCGCTGCAGTGGCCACCAAAAAGGCTTCGCTCCAAAACTTTTTAAGGTCTAAACCTTCAACTTCTTTTACCGAGCCTGCGATGCCTGAGGCAATAACCATCGTCTTTAAACGAGCCATACCTAGCATAACAACGGCTTCGTCAATGGATGAAACTTTGCGACTCAAGCCAAAGT
>JBMYSW010000015.1:0-10356 GCA_049603715.1 Pontibacterium sp.
GCGTTGGTCTTGTATATCAGTGGCGTACTCAGCTTCGACAGCTTTAGTTCAAGCTATGTCAACTTATCGCTGGTTATTTTAATTGGCTTCGTGCTGCTTTCTAGCGTGTTAGAAAAGACGATATTCTTAACGGCGTTTTCTCAACACATGCTCAGCAAAAACTTACGAGCTTCACTGCTGAGGTTGGGCCTTGGCGTGGGAGTCGCTTCTGCCTTTTTGAATAATACGGCTGTAGTGGCTGCACTTATGGGGCCGTTGCGCCGACAAAAAGCTTTGCCTTTTAAAAAGTTGCTTTTGCCTCTTTCTTACTTTTCTATTTTGGGTGGAGTGCTCACTTTAGTTGGCACGAGTACAAACCTTCTTGTTAATGGCTTTGTGATCCAAGTGGGGCTGGACGCCTTTAACTTGTTTGACTTTTCTTTAATTGGCCTTGCTGTGTTACTTGCCTGCGGGCTGGTAGTTGTATTTATATCTAGCTACCTGCTGCCAAGTGGCGATGTTGATCGCAGTAACGAAAACTTCGCGGCCTACTTCATTGAGCGACAGGTCGCGGACTGGTCTAGTCTGATCGGTAAAACAGTGCAAGCCAATAAGCTAAGGCAGCTGCACGATCTTTATTTGGTGGAAATTATTCGTGATGGTCGGGTGATAGCGCCTGTGGTTTCTAAAGAGGTTATTTGCGCGGGTGACCGATTAGTATTTTCGGGTGATGTTTCTGCCGTTGATATCCTTAATCAATTTAACGGTTTGGTTGCGCTTGTTGCACCAAATCAGGCGGAAGAGCAGAAAGGCCAGTCTCAGCTTGTTGAGGTCGCTGTGTCGCCCTCGTCGATTATGTTAGGGCGCTCGGTAAAGGAAGCAGACTTTCGGTCTCGCTTTGACGCGGGAATCGTGGCTATCCGTCGAGGTGAACAGCAGATTAGTGGTGGTATTGGTCGATACCGCTTCCAAGCGGGCGATAGCTTGATCTTATCTGTAGGCGATGACTTTAAAACCCGAAGGGAGTTGCTTCAAAACTTTATCCTAGTGGGTGAAGTTAGCTTGAACGACCAGCTTGCGACAGGCAAAAGTGTCGGTGTTTTATTTGGCTTTTTAGGCGTTATAGTTGCTGCTGCTTTGGGGGCATCACTTGTCAAAGGCGTTTTGTTACTGTTGGGCCTTTGTGTCGCATTTAAAGTGGTCCGGATTAATGACTTGCGCCGACGCTTTCCCTTTGACTTGGTGTTAGTGATTGGCGGTGCGCTCTGTTTAGCCAAGGCGATGGCGGAAGTTGGATTAGATACTGATCTTGCGCACCTTGTGAATGGCTTATTTGGTTCATCGGCCTTTATGGCCTATGTAGGAGTATTTGTTTTAACTTGGTTGTTAACCGAGGTGATTACAAACAATGCTGCTGCAGCGTTAGCCTTCCCCGTAGCAGTGGCGACTGCAGAGATTTGGCAGGTAAGCCCTTACCCCTTTATTTTGGCGGTGATTTTTGGTGCGAGTGCGAGCTTTGTGTCTCCGTTCGGGTATCAAACGAACCTTATGGTTTTCTCTGTGGGGCAGTATAAGGTTAAGGATTATGTAAAGGCTGGCTTGCCTGTGCTGGTGGTTTATTTGGTAACTGCAGTGTCAACAATACCCCTGTTATTTCCATTTTAATGTATCGACAGTACAAAAATAGCTTTCTAACGTTTGGCGCTACATCAAACGCTTCACGACTTTACCTGTGGATCTATGAATCATGTTAGAACAAGCGTTTATGTCTCTTCTGGCTGTAATTCCAAGTGTTAAATTTTCCGCTCGCGTGCGAAGTTTGATGTACGTGGTGAGGGGCGAAGTGTATAATTTTCTTGTTAATCTTAAGCATGCTTATCTCTGTAGAGAGCCGAGTGCGCTGAAGAGTCAGCCTTTGTTCTTACTCGTTTTCAAAAGCCGAAGAATGCGTCGTTTTGTTACAAGTTATGAGGGTGATTTGATAGCGTAGTATTGCTAGAATCCTAGACTAAGTAGGTTATATAAGTTAAATGCGAGCAACATGTTGATGGGTGGGGGCTGAAGCAAAAAGTAAGGGTTTGGCTATCAACTTTAAATGGCGTCGCCGCTTGAGTTAAGAATTAAATTGTTAAAGGATTTGTGCATATGAAAATCAAACTAATTCGTACTGCTGTCGTGTCAGTCGCTGGTGTGTGCGCTACAACTGCTTCAGCAATTGAGCCTGCAGGCTTCGGTGCTGGCTTTGTTGACCTTATCCCAACGTTAAGTATCCAAACTGGTTACGATGACAACATCTATGGGGATGAAACAGGAGCAAAAGGCAGCTTTACATCTGTTATATCCCCCAACCTTTTGATCGCTGCAGAGAAAGATAACGACAGCTACTCTGTGAACTACAACATGGCTATTGGTACCACTTACTCTAGCCACGTCGATGACTATGTCGATCACAACCTTTCGGGCAGCGCGCAATTAGAGCTTGATTCGCGAAATCGACTGACCTTGGGTGCTAACCTGGGTCGTATCCACGAGTCGGGCCCGAATAATGGCGATGCCCCAGCCTATTTTGTCGATCACGGTATTTCTGCTGGCTACGGCTTTGGAGCTGAGGGCGCAAAAGGTAATATCGAAGGCAGCTTTGCGTATCAGTCACACGACACTTTAAACTATCACACCGAAAACGCGGGTGATGTTCGTGAGAACCTGTTGTTAGGCGGTAAATTCCTATACCGGGTTGCACCTAAAACCAAGTTGGTTACAGAGGGGCGTATTGAAACGGCTGACTATGAGCAGGAAAGCACCACTAGCCTAGACAACACATCCCTTAAGTTTTTGGGTGGTGTCGCGTGGGAGGCCACAGCTAAAACAGCTGGTGAGGCTAAAATCGGTTTTGTAAATAAAGACTTCGACTCTACTTTAACAGATCGCGACTCATTTACGTGGGAGATTGGCGCAACTTGGTCGCCGCTAAGTTATTCTAATTTCGGTTTGTCAACGTCTCAGGCATTCAACGAAACTGATGGCGACCTAATTGATAGCGCGACCTATTCGTTAACTTGGGATCACACTTGGAGTGATGTGGTGTCTACGAACGTTGCATACTCTTTAACGAACGACGATTACCTTGATGCTGGCCGTAAAGATGATACTAATTCATTTACCGTAGGCGCTAACTATGAGCTGAAGCGCTGGTTATCGGTAGGTGTGGGCTACACCCATACAGATGTTGAATCAACGCTTGCAGGAAGCAGCTCGACTAAAAATGTTGTAAGCCTTACACTCCAGGGTTCATTGTAAACGTTAGATGGCGGTGCGCTGGTCTTTTAATTGCTCTATAAGAGTATAAAAGCTAGTAGTGCCGCCTTTTTACATCTATAGGCTTTCGGTAGCCTATTCCTTCTACTAGTGTTTGCAATGCGGTCTTCGTTGCTAGTAGACTCGTGGTTATCGGTTGTATTGCCTTTGTAGCTTGTAGATAAGTTATTTTTGGTTGTTGTAGGAATGTTCCCTATGAGTAATCGTGAAAGTGCTCTTGAAATTAACAGTAGGTATCGATTGATTGTGCTAACTATGCGGGCTTTTGTAATTGCCTTGTTTTCGGTGATTTGTGTTTGGGGTGCAACGGCCAAAGCGGCTAGCTTATCTGACTACACACTTGGCTCAGGCGACTTGGTGAGCATTCAAGTTTTTGGTGAAGGCGACCTGAGTTTTGAGGTTCGCCTGAGCGATGCGGGGACGATACCTTATCCGTTTTTGGGCGAAGTTAATGCGGTAGGTAAAACGACTGGGCAGCTAGCCTCACTTATTACTCGAGGTCTTAAAGGTGACTACTTAATCGAGCCTAATGTCAATGTCACCGTTCTCGAATATCGACAGTTTTTTATTAACGGCGAAGTTAAAAAGCCTGGTGGCTATCCGTTTCAGCCGGGTCTAACACTTCAAAAAGCTGTTGCCTTGGCAGGTGGCTTTACTGAACGGGCCTCTAGTTCAAAGATGTTTGTAGTGTCCGACGGCGGCGCAGATCCGGTGCCTATATCCCTTAATTCGAGTGTCGAACCTGGCGATATTATCACCATCGAACAAAGCTTCTTCTAAAAAGTCGCCATCTTTAGTTTGATGTCGTTTTAACTTTAAGCTCATAAGTTAATAGTAAACACGAAAGTTGCAATAATCAGGAGGCCTGTTGTGGTGCTTTATTAGCGCTTCAATTGGGTCGTGCGTTAGCTAAGATAGAAGTACGTATACAATGGAAGCTCAACCTCAAGCTGTGTTTAAAGAATCGACTGACGATGATGTAATTGATTTACGCCAATACTGGCTGACCATCATGCGCCGCAAATGGAGTATCTTATTCTTTGCTTTTGTGGTGACTTTACTCGCAGCTTTGGCTGTGTTCTCAATAGAGCCCACTTATCGAGCAACAGCGACGTTACTTATAGAGTCTAACAAAGCGAACGTCGTCTCAATTGAAGAGGTTTATGGGTTAGAGGGTACAAGTAGTGAGTACTTTTTGACTCAGTTTGAGATACTAAAGTCTCGGAGCCTGGCTGAAAGTGTGGTAAACGAGTTTGACTTAGTATCTCACCCGGAGTTTAACCGTGAGCCTGCTTTTAAGTTTAATTGGCGTGAGTTGGTGGGCCAGTATGTGCCTGAGTTAGCGTCCAAAGAGCCAACGGCAGAGGGAATCTATCAAGCAGCGGTTGATCAATTTATTGATCGCTTGACTATTGCACCTGTGCGTAAGACGCAATTGGTAAAAATCTCGTTTGAGGCTGGAGATCCTAAGTTTGCCGCAAAGATGGCGAATGCTTTGGCAAATGAATATATCGATAGTAACTTAGAAGCAAAGCTAGAGCTGACTGTTAAAGCATCGTCGTGGTTAACAGAGCGCTTAAGCGGCCTTAAAGATAAGGTTCAGGAGTCTGAGCGTCGTTTGCAAGAGTTTAAAGACCAAGAGCAAATTGTAGGTGGTAATGGCGGTATCGACATTGCCTCTAATGAGCTGGATTTGGTGGCGACTAAATTGGTAGAAGCCCGCCGTGATCGTTTGGGTATTGAGTCTCAATACCAGCAAATTCGTGGTATCAGTAAGTCTAATACTGAAGCTTTTGAGCGAATTCCTGCAGTGCTTTCCCATCCGGTAGTGCAAACCTTTAAGTCAGAAGTTCTTAAAGCAGAGCAGCGTGTATCTGAGTTGGCAAAGCGCTACGGCCCTAAGCACCCGCGTATGATTTCTGCAAACTCTGAATACCGCAGTGCAAAGAATTCATTAGATAAACAAATCCTATCAGTGGTAAATGGCATCGAAAACCAATACCGTGTTGCTCGCGCGAACGAAAAGTCACTTGAGAGCAGCTTGGGTAATACTAAAACCACGCTTCAAGACCTTAACCGCAAAGAGTACCGTTTAAACGAGCTTGAGCAAGAGGCTGAAACTAACCGTAAGCTCTATGACACTTTCTTCACTCGTTTAAATGAAACCGCTGCAACAGGTGACTTAGAGGCTGCTAATGCCCGCATCTCGGACCCAGCTGTACCTCCTCGTATACCAGCCAAGCCACGCAAAGGTTTGATCATCGCATTGGCGTTTGTGGTGAGTGTTATGTTTGGTGTGATGTGTGCCTTTTTGCTGGATGCACTTAATAACACTGTGCGTGGCACGGCGGACATCGAAGCTAAGCTGCATCAAGGTGTGTTGGGCATTCTGCCGCTTATTCCGGGTTCAAGAAAGAAGAAGCTTTCTTACCGTCACTATCTTGAAGATACACGTGGTGGCTTCTCTGAGGCTGTGCGTACTATTCGTACCAGTTTGATCCTTTCTTCACTGGATTCTCCGAAAAAGACGATTGCGGTGACATCAACTGTGCCGAGTGAGGGTAAGACCTCTACTGCATTGAGTTTAGCCTACTCGTTAGGCCAAATGGAGCGTGTGTTACTGATTGATGCCGATATGCGTCGCCCGTCTATTGGGAAGGTTTTTGGGCTGGAAGGTCGTGCGCCAGGTCTTTCGAACTTGGTGGCAGGCACCTCTTCCCTTGAGGAGGTGGTGCTCCAGCGCCCTGATGACGGTATTGATGTGATTCCAGCGGGTGTTATTCCAGCGAACCCACTTGAGCTTCTTTCGTCTGAGCGGTTCTCAAAAGTATTGGCGGCCCTCGAAGGTCAATATGACCGTATCATTATTGATACTGCGCCATGTCAGGCGGTTAGTGATTCCATCGCGATTGCTAATAAGGTGGGTGGCATGGTTTATGTTGTTAAGTCTGACTCAACACCGTTGCCGCAAATCAAAGCGGGTCTCAAACGTTTGGCGAATGCAAATGCGCCATTGGTGGGTGTGGTGTTAAACCAAGTGAATATGAAAAAGGCCTCTCGTTACTACGGTGAAGGTTACTCGGGTTACTACGACGTTTACGGATACAGTGGTAAAGCCTAATGATTGACTTACATAGCCATTTAATTCCTGGAATTGATGACGGAGCAAAAGATTTAGACGATGCATTAAATCTTTTGCGCGTGGCGAAAGAGGATGGCATTAAGCACATCACGTTTACGCCGCATGTTCATCCAGGACGTTTTGATAACGTTAAATCCAGTATTCAGCCAGAGTTTGAGGCTTTTAAAGCTTCGGTGGCTGATGCGGGTATTGAAATGTCCATGGCTATGGCGGGGGAGGTGCGTCTGTCGGCAGAAATTTTGGCGATGGTCGCGCAAGACCAAATTCCGTTTTTGGGAGAGTGGGAAGGCAAAAAAGTAATGTTGCTAGAGCTGCCTCACAGTCATGTTCCACCTGGTAGCGATAAGCTGGTTAAATGGCTAATTGACCGTAATATTTTGCCGATGATTGCGCACCCCGAGCGAAATAAGGACGTGGTGCGCGATATCGCTAAAATCTACCCATTTATTGAGATGGGGTGCTTATTGCAAGTGACCTCTATGTCAATTGCTGGCCGCTTTGGTGGCCCGGCCGAAGTTAGAGCGCGTGAGTTGCTTCAGCGTGGCTGGGTAACTGTGTTGGCGACAGATGCCCACAACATGGATAATCGACCGCCTATCTTATCTGAAGGGCGTGCCGCCGCTGAAAACTTAGTTGGTAAAGCGGCAGCTGATGCATTGGTGTTTGATAATCCAGCAAAAATTGTTGGCATTAGCCTCTAGGTGGTTTGAGTGGTAAAGACAATACTGGGTAAAGGCGCTGCAGTCCTGGTCATGGCGCTGTGTGCTTATGGTGTGGTTAACCTGTCAAAAATTGCCTTTGCTGATGTGGCTGCTTACCAAGTTGAGTACGCGATTAAAGGCTGGCTAGGTGAGCGTCGTACGCCAACACCAGAAGAAATCGAGAAAAACCTTAAACAAATTGAGGTTGCCTTGGCTTGGGAGCCGACAAATCCAAACTACCTCCATCAAAAAGGCCTTTTGCATATATACGATTCGTTAAAGAGCTGGGGTACCGACGACTTTTTGCCAAAGTCTCAACTTGCGTTAACGACGTATCGTGAAGCGTCTCGTATTCGCCCTATGTGGCCTAATACTTGGGCCCGCATTGCGCAGGTGAAGGCGCACCAAAAAGTCTTTGATTATGAGTTTGAGCGCGCTATTAAAAATGCGGTGACTTATGGCCCTTGGGAGCCGCAAGTGCATGTGACGGTTGGTGATGCGGGGATGTTTGGTTGGCATAGTTTGTCGCCAGAAACGCAGACGCTTGTCGCGCAAAACATTTATCGCGGTATTAAGCGTGAGGCTCGTCATCTAAAGCCTTTGGCTGACCAATATGGTGTTCGCTACACTGTATGCGCTCAAATGCCGTTTGATCAGAGAGTAAAAGATTTTTGTCGCTAAGCGCTGCTTGTTTCGTAAGAGCTTTGGAGGTGATGGTTAAATGGATCGTAATATTAGCTTGGACGCGTTGAAGTTAGTTATGGCTTTGATGGTGGTTGGTATCCACTCAAATTTTTTGTTGGATGTTTCAGAAACCTTTTCTTTTCTTACTGTGAATGGGTTGTTTCGAATTGCTGTACCGGTATTTTTTATCATCAGTGGATATTATTTTTTTAATGCCGTTCAGCGGAGTAAAGAAGTGCTATGGCTGAAGCGACTGGTGCTTCTTTACTTGGTATGGATGATTATTTACTCGTTCTTTTGGCTGAATCTCTCTGAGTTAAGCTTGATCGGTGGGGTTAAGGTGGTCCTTACTTTGGTCATGGGGTACCATCACTTATGGTTTTTGCCAGCTATGTTGATTGCCGCCTTTGTATTATTGTTTCTAAAGCATAATTTAACATTGCTTCTTGTTTCGATGTGCTTGTGTGCAATCGTGGGCGTTGCGCTGCAGTATTTACGAACTTATGAGGTGTTTCCTCGCGAGGGTGTTGGATTGGTTTTAAACCATATTTGGTCTCATCGTAATGCGCTATTCTTTGCTTTTCCTTTCTTTTCGATCGGCTTTTTGGTTAAAAAGTACGAAGAAAAAATCGTACTTAGTAACCTCTCTTTGACCGTCCTAGCGCTGTTGGGGTTTGCTATGTTGTTGATGGAGTCTTGGCTTAACTACAGTCTCGGTGATCAGATCAATTACTTTGATAACTACATCTCTCTTCTTTTTTTTGCCCCTTTGTTGTTTTTGTTGTGTTTGCGAACTTCTCTTAAAGGGAGTGGGAAGAAGATTTCATTGTACTCTGCGGGAGTTTACTTCGTTCACTCTGGAGTTTTGAGTGTATTGCGGGCTAATTTTGAGTTAGGTGAGACGTTGCTGGCTGTGTTGGGTATCGTGATTTCTTTGATTCTGACTAGCTTTGTTATCCAGCTGCACAAAAAGTTTAGTTTCATTCTTTGATTTTGCTTGACGAATAAAAAAACCGAGTACGTTTACAGTACTCGGTTTTTTTGTTTCTAGGCTATGTACTAGGCTATGGAGAGGTTAGCCGTTATCTTGCATTTGCGCGGCTTCGAGGGTGTTTGACATCAATGTTGCAACGGTCATTGGGCCGACACCGCCAGGTACAGGAGTGATGTGGCTGGCACGTGCTTGCGCTGCTTCAAACTCGATGTCACCGACCAAACGGCCGTCGTCTAGGCGATTGATACCTACGTCGATAACGATTGCGCCTTCTTTAACCCATTCGCCTTTAACGAGGCCTGGAATGCCTACGCCAACGACTAGGATGTCTGCACGGCCTACATGGCTAGGCAGGTCTTTTGTAAAGCGGTGAGTTGTGGTGACAGTGCAGCCTGCCAATAGTAGCTCTAGGCTCATTGGGCGACCAACGATGTTAGATGCGCCAACAATAACAGCTTCTTTGCCTTTAAACTCAGTACCCGTTGATTCGAGGAGAGTCATAACGCCTTTTGGTGTACATGGGCGTAATACAGGCATGCGTTGCGCTAGGCGGCCAAGGTTGAAGGGGTGAAAACCATCAACATCTTTTTGTGGCTTAATGCGCTCTAGGATCTCGTCGCTGTCCAAGTGCTTTGGCAAAGGGAGTTGAACTAAGATGCCGTTGATGCTGCTGTCGTCGTTTAGTTTGTCGACTAGAGCAAGTAGCTCTGCTTGGGTCGTACCTTCATCCAAGTCGTAGGCTACAGAGTTGATGCCAACTTCCGCGCAGGCATTTTTTTTGTGCTTTACGTATACCTGAGAGGCTGGGTCTGCACCTACTAGCACAACGGCGAGTGAGGGTGCGGTTTTGCCTTCGGCGATACGCGCTTTAATGTCGTTAGAAACTTGTTGGCGAACATTGGCAGCAATAGACTTGCCGTCGATAGATTGCGCGGTCATTGGTGGGATGCTTTCCTGTAGGGTTTTAAATTGTAACTGGCGCTAATTCTCTCATGCCTGCGCCTTTCGTCCAAGCGCTGTTGCTTATATAGGGAATAAAACTCCGGTAGGGGCGGGGTGTTACAATATGCTGCGCTGCGCAAAAGAGCTGTATGTGCTCGTCGACTGATTTAAAGGTAAGTAATTGAAATTGTACAAATTTTGCCCTTTAAAGTTTTTTAAAAAAGTTTGAAAAAAGTGTTGACGAGTCAGGTGGGGCTATATAGTATACGCACCTCCTCAGGACGACACAGCAACTCACCACGTTGTTGAGGTTAGAAAGAGGACGGGCAAGCCAAAGCGCCCGTAGCTCAACCGGATAGAGCAACGGCCTTCTAAGCCGTAGGCTGCAGGTTCGAGTCCTGCCGGGCGTGCCAGTGGCTTGTTCGGTAGTAGTAAGCAGTATGTTGAATTATGGTGGGCGTAGCTCAGTTGGCAGAGCTCCGGATTGTGATTCCGGCGGTCGTGGGTTCAAGCCCCATCGTCCACCCCATTCAACAGATATGTGCGGGAGTGGTGAAATTGGTAGACACGCCAGATTTAGGTTCTGGTGCCGAGAGGTG
>JBMYSW010000015.1:10455-82143 GCA_049603715.1 Pontibacterium sp.
TAGGTTCTGGTGCCGAGAGGTGTGAGAGTTCGAGTCTCTCCTTCCGCACCATTTAAAGACTTAAGTTATCTCTTCTTATTTGCCTGTTCAGGCGTTATTCTTTCTATGATGTTTCGTTCGTTTTACTTCTGATTTTCTCAGAGATTCATTGTCGCTATTCGGCCCGCTTCTTTAGTTTGCTCTTAACAAGCCTAAGTGGTTTGCCTATCGCCTCTGGTCGCTCTCCAAAAACTCAGCTTTTGTCCTAAAAAGGCCGAAAAAAACCTGCTTTTTATCCTTTAAATTCTACTCGGGGCCCCCATATAAAGTGGCTTAGGCAGTTTTGCTTTTGTGTTGCCTATCAAATTTAGAATTTATTGTTAGTATGAGTGGTTTTGCGGCTGTCGCTAACCTCGGATGACAATAAATATAATTACGCTATTGTGTTCGCTAAGCTTGACTAATGTGCTTAGTTGGCAGAAAATTGCGCGCTTTGTATTTTGTGTTAAACATCTGTTTCGTTTCAGTGTTGGCAAAATCCTAGTAGCGGAGTTGCTGCTTTATTTAGGTTAGCAGCGGCAAATAGATCTCCGACTGAATAAAAGTTTTTGTGAGGAATTCCATGCAAGTTTCCGTAGAAGCCACCAACGGTTTAGAGCGTCAAATGACCATCACCGTGCCAGCTGCCCGTATTGATGAAGAAGTGGCGTCACGCGTACAGCAAACTGCGCGTACCGCACGTATCGACGGTTTCCGTCCGGGTAAAGTGCCTCTAAAAGTGATCAAAAAGCGTTACGGTGCCGGTATCCGTGAAGAGGTTTTGGGTGGCGTTGTTCAGCAAAGCTTTTACGAAGCTGCTGTAAGCGAAAAGCTTCAGCCTGCAGGCACTCCAAGCATCAGCTTCACAACTAACACCGAAGGCGAAGACGTTGTTTTTGTTGCGACGTTCGAAACTTTCCCAGAAATCGAACTTGCTGATTACTCTGCAGCTGAAGTAACTCGCCAAGCGGCTGAAGTGACTGATGCAGACATCGACAACATGATCGAAACACTTCGTAAGCAACAAGCTACTTGGACTGAAGTAGAGCGCGAAGCGGGCGAAGGCGATCAAGTTAAGATGGACTTTGAAGGCTTTATCGACGGTGAAGCATTTGAAGGTGGTAAGGGCGAAGGCATGGACCTAGTACTAGGTTCTGGCCAAATGATCCCAGGCTTTGAAGATGGCCTAATGGGCATCAAAGCAGGCGAAGAGCGTGAAATTAACGTAACTTTCCCTGAAGAGTACCACGCTGAAAACCTAAAAGGTAAAGACGCGACTTTTAAAATCAAAGCCATCGCAGTATCTGAGCAGGTACTAGCTGAGCTTAACGAAGATTTCTTCAAAGGCTTTGGTATCGAAGGCAAAGACCTTGAAGGCTTCAAAGAAGACGTTCGTGGCAACATGGAGCGTGAGCTTAAGCAAGCAACTAAAGCTAAGCTTAAAGACCAAGTTTTCTCTCAACTTATTGCACTTAATGCGATTGAAGTGCCTAATGCAATGGTTGACTCTGAAATCGACACGCTACGTCGTCAGGCTATTTCTCAGTACATGGGTGACCAGGCTGCAGACGTTGATATCAACATGCTGCCTAAAGAAATGTACGCTGACCAAGCGAAGCGTCGCGTAACTATCGGTCTTTTGATTCAAGAATTGATCAAAGCAAACGATATTAAAGTAGACGCAGAGCGTGTAGACGCCATGATCGTTGAGATGTCTGAAACTTACCAAGACCCTCAGCAAGTGGTTGAGTACTACCAGAACAACAAAGAAATGCGTGGCCAAATCGAAAACTTGGTACTAGAAGACCAAGTTGTTGATTACCTACTAGCAACCGCTAAAGTTACTGACGAAACAGTTAGCTACGAAGAAGCAATGAAGCCAGCTCCGGCGCCTCAAGCAGAGGCGGCTGAAGAAGCTGCTGAATAAGACCTTCGTTTGTCTGTTCTGATCTAAAATAACAAAGCGACAGTTAGTAGAGTCTAGCTGTCGCTTTTTTTGCTTTAGCACTAAGGAGATCTCATGGAAAATTTTGGTAACAACCCTTCAGATATTATGAATGCTTTAGTACCTATGGTTGTTGAACAGACAGCGCGTGGTGAGAGATCTTATGATATTTACTCGCGCCTTCTGAAGGAACGCGTTATCTTTTTGACAGGCCAGGTCGAAGACCATATGGCCAACCTGATTGTTGCGCAGCTTTTGTTTTTAGAAGCAGAAAATGCCGACAAAGATATTCACCTTTACATTAACTCGCCAGGTGGTTCGGTAACGGCGGGTATGTCTATTTTTGATACCATGCAGTTTATCAAGCCAGACGTGAGCACCATTTGTATGGGGCAAGCGGCGAGCATGGGCGCATTTTTGTTGGCCGGTGGTGCCAAAGGTAAGCGTTCGGCGCTACCTAACTCTCGTATTATGATTCACCAACCTTTGGGTGGTTACCAAGGTCAGGCGACAGATATTGAGATTCACACCAAAGAAATCTTAAGCATCCGCGAAAAGCTAAACCGTATCTTGGCTGAAAACACTGGCCAAGGCTTTGAGCAAATTGCTCAAGATACCGACCGCGATAACTTTATGAACCCGCAAGCGGCTCTAGAGTACGGTTTGATTGACCAAGTGGTTGATAAGCGCTCTGTCTAATGTGCGCTTTACTCAGTCGTTTGACTGGGTCTATGGCTCGGCGTGTAACCAGCTGAGTATGTAAAAACAGGTAACCCGCGTTCGTGGTGTGTGTTGAGTATTGGTTTGCGGCACGTGGGTTAGCTGGGCTTTGTGATTTTGAGGTAACAGCATGTCAGACGACACTAAAGGCGGCAACGACGACCTAAAGTACTGCTCTTTTTGTAACAAAGGGCAGGACGAAGTTGAGCGATTAATTGCCGGGCCTGACGTACACATCTGTGACGAATGTATCGAGCTTTGTAATGAAGTGATGCAGGACTTTACGAGCGCAGATGGTAAAGACGAAGAAGTGGCGCCATCGGGTTTTGGTTTAGACGAGTCGGCTCCTGAGCCAGAAGAGCGTTTACCTATTCCTGAAGAGATTAAAGCGACTCTTGATCAATATGTAATTGGTCAGGACCAGGCTAAAAAAGTACTGTCGGTTGCAGTGTACAATCACTACCGCCGTCGCGACGCTTACCAGTTTGGCGATGTTGAGCTAGGTAAAAGTAACATCTTGCTCATTGGCCCTACGGGTAGTGGTAAAACCTTGTTGGCCGAGACATTGGCACGTACGCTAAACGTACCTTTTGCTATTGCCGATGCAACGACGCTTACCGAAGCGGGCTACGTTGGTGAAGACGTTGAAAATATCATCCAAAAGCTGCTGCAAAAAGCAGACTACGATGTTGAAGCGGCCGAGAAGGGTATCGTTTATATCGATGAAATCGACAAAATTTCTCGTAAGTCAGATAACCCATCCATTACCCGTGACGTATCGGGTGAGGGTGTGCAGCAGGCCTTGCTAAAACTGATTGAAGGTACTGTGTCTTCGGTTCCTCCTCGCGGTGGTCGTAAGCACCCACAGCAAGAGTTTACCTCGGTTGATACCTCTAACATCTTGTTTATCTGTGGTGGCGCTTTTGCGGGCCTAGATAAGATTATCCGCGCCCGTACCGAGCGTAGCTCTATTGGTTTTAACGCTAAAATTGCGAGCAAAGAAACCGAGAAGTCAACGTCGGACGTGTTAAAAGACCTTCAGGTCGAAGACTTAGTTAAGTTTGGTTTGATTCCTGAGTTTGTCGGTCGTTTGCCGATGATCGCAACCTTGGAAGAGCTAGACGAAGCGGCGTTGATTGATATCTTGAGTCGCCCTAAAAATAGCCTGATTAAGCAGTACGCTGTGATGTTTAAGATGGAAGGGGTAGAGCTGCGCTTTACTGACGACGCCCTTAAGGCGATTGCTGAGAAGGCGCTGAGCCGCAACACAGGTGCTCGTGGTCTTCGCTCCATTATGGAAGAAGTACTACTAGACATCATGTACTTGCTACCGGGCAAAAAAGACGAAGTTGAGGCGGTCGAAATTGATGCGCCGGTCATTGCCGAAGGTGCTGAGCCAACCTTGATTCCAAGAGCGGCTGAAACACCCGAAGAGCCGATGGTATCTTCACTCGAAGCCTAACGGTATGAGCCCTCCTAGTGAGGGCTTTTTTACGTCTGGACTTTTATGTACCGCTTTTACGGTCAGCGTCACTCGCGTTGTTTCGATATAAGTAAGCCTAGACGCTAGGCAAAAAAATACCCGATGTTGAATCGGGTATTTTAGTAAGGCATTAGAGGTTGTGATTAACGAGCCTTAAGTGCCTCTTGAACGGTTTCTGCTAGTTTAACCAAGCACTCTTCAGTGGTATCCCAATCGATGCAGGCATCGGTAACGGATACGCCGTACTTAAGCTCGCTCAAGTCTTTAGGGATAGACTGGTTGCCCCAACCAATATTACTTTCGATCATCAAGCCAACGATCGATTGGTTGCCTTCAATAATCTGGTGCGCTGCATCTTCAACGACCAACGGCTGCAAAGCAGGGTCTTTGTTTGAGTTTGCGTGGCTGCAGTCGATCATAATGTTTTGGCTAAGTTTCGCTTTTTCGAGTGCTTGCTCGGTAAGCTTCACGTTAACGCTATCGTAATTTGGCTTGCCGCCGCCACCGCGCAATACCACGTGACCGTACGCATTACCTTTGGTGCTTACAACAGACACTTCGCCGTCGCCATTAATGCCCAGAAAATTATGCGGGTGGCTTACTGAGTTCAGTGCATTCACCGCGACTTCCAGGCCACCGTCGGTACCGTTTTTGAAGCCAACAGCACACGAAAGGCCAGATGACATTTCACGGTGCGTTTGCGACTCAGTGGTACGAGCGCCAATTGCAGACCAAGAGATAAGGTCTTGTAGGTACTGTGGTGAAATAGGGTCTAGGGCTTCGGTCGCCAATGGTAGGCCCATTTCAGAAAGCTCCAACAATAGGCGACGTGCTTTTTCTAGGCCGTCGGCAATTTGGAAGCTGTCGTCCATGTAAGGGTCGTTGATAAGACCTTTCCAGCCTACAGTTGTACGTGGCTTTTCAAAATATACGCGCATCACTAAGTAGAGTGAGTCAGATACTTTTTCTGACAATGCTTTTAAACGCTTACCGTATTCGATGGCAGCTTCAGGATCGTGAATAGAGCAAGGGCCTACAACAACAAACAAGCGTTTGTCTTTACGATCCAGAATGTTGCGAATCACTTCGCGACCATCGATAACAGATTGTGCCGCTTGACCTTGCAGCGGGTAACGCGCTTTTAGGTCTTTTGGGGTAATCAGCGTTGTGTTGGACTCTATATTTAGATCTTCTACACGTATATCGGTCATGGTTCTGTCCTAAAACTAAATTCTGGTCCCCTAAGTTGGGGTGCAGTCTTTTTACCACAAATATTCTGGGGATATAAAGGCTTAAATGCGAGAAAATTGATAAAAAGTGCATAAATTTAAAAAAGTGCCGATTTAGCTATTATTTGTAAAAAATCGCCATATAAACCAAAAATACGCGTTTAATAGTGTTTATTGATATAAAGCTACAGTTCGCTATTAAATGCTATTTAATAAGAGGTTTGGTTAAAGTCTAGGCAATCAATGTAAGCTGGCTATGGTGACAGCTAAGCTGACCTCGATTTGGGTGTTTAGCGACTAACTCGTTTATAATGCTTACTTTGAGTTTCACCTTCACGCTTCGCTAAGTGAGGCGATCAAGGCTGTTATATCTTGGTTGATTTGGCGACAAAGGGCTTAATCTCTTTTGTCTCTTATAGAGAGTGCGGAGGGCGCAGTCAGCGCCATCGGTTCATTTGGCTCATAGGCGGAGTACAAGCCTTCGGTTTGAGGCTATCGGTAATATTTTAATCGCGAGTAAGTGTGTAGTGAGTGGTTTTGTAAAAAGCGCAGGAGCCTTTAAGCGCAACCTATCTTGGTTGGCGGTGATTTGGTTGGCGGTGGCGTCGACATTTGCCCAAGCGAACTTCTTTAATAGCTTTGGTAGCAGTAACGGGCCCATTGATGTAGAAGAGGCGTTTGTATTATCGAGCAGCGCTACTAACGGCGAGCTGACCCTGCGTTGGCAAATGCCAGACGACTATTACCTCTATCGCGATAAGGTGTCTCTTGAGTTACCCGAGGGTGTTACCCTGGCCGATCGCCAGTTTGGACCTGCCGAGTTAAAGTCTGACCCCTTGTTTGGCGATGTATTTGTTTACTATCACGAGGCGCAGCTGTCACTTCGGTTAATTGCGACCCCCGAGGTCTTGGCCGCAGTAGAGGCGGAACCAGCGCAGCTCGCCGTAACTTATCAAGGTTGTTGGGATGGTGGTCTTTGCTATCCTCCAGTGACTAAGCAAGTAGACTTAGACCCTTCCGCTTTACTGTCGTCTGATGCGGCGGCGGAGCTCATCGCTGCACGTACCATCTCTGAGACCGGTCTATCAGCATCTTCAGATCAAGCCGCCACTAACCCTCTTGTGCCACAGAGTGAGCAGAGCTACTTCTCGGATGTGCTCAAAGGCAAGAGCCTTTGGGTGGTGCTCGCTTTGTTTTTTGTCGCTGGTTTGGCTTTATCCTTCACGCCCTGCGTTTTTCCCATGTTACCTATTATCTCTAGCTTAATTGCGGGGCAAGGGCAGGTGACTTGGCTGCGCGCCTTTGGTTTGTCGTGGGTTTATGTTTTAAGTGTGGCGATAACCTATACGGCCATGGGCGTGTTGGCAGGTTTGCTGGGTGCAAACCTTCAAGCGCTCTTTCAAGCACCTTGGTTAATTGTGGCCTTTAGTTTGGTCTTTGTGGCCTTGTCTTTGACGATGTTTGGGCTTTACGAGCTGCAGGTGCCTTCGTCCGTTCAAAGCCGCTTGGCACAAGTCAGTGGTAGTCAGCAAGGTGGGCAGGTGCTTAGCGTCGCCGTGATGGGTGTGTTGTCTGCATTAATCGTAGGCCCTTGTATGGCGGCGCCGTTGGCGGGTGCTTTGTTGTATATTTCGGAAACAGGCGATCCGCTGTTGGGTGGCGCAGCCCTGTTTAGCATGAGCTTGGGCATGGGTGTGCCTTTACTTGTGGTGGGTACGTCAGCGGGTTCGCTTTTACCTAAAGCTGGCGCTTGGATGAGCGCAGTTAAAGCGGGGTTTGGTGTGGCGCTGCTGTTGATGGCGGTATGGATGCTCAGCCGTATTTTGCCGTTTAGCGTAACGGTCCTGCTTGTTGTGCTTATTCTTACCGTGGCCTGTGTTTGGGCGATTTTCTTTACGGCGCACACCGGTGCCTTTGCCAAGTTAGCCAAAGGGGTTTTAGTCTTGGTGTTAGCTTATGCCATGGCTTTATTTGCAGGGCTTTTGGCTGGGCAACCTCACTTGCTTAACCCGCTCAAGGCGTTTACCTCCGGCGGGCCTGCCCAGCTTGCGCAAGGGCCTGCCTTGGAGTTCCACGAGGTCACTACGCCTGAGCAGCTTGATGCCTTATTAGCTCAGGCGAAGACCAATAAGCGTGCCGTTATGCTCGATTTTTATGCGGACTGGTGTATCTCGTGTATTGAACTTGAGCAAGTGACTTTTAAAGACCCTGCCGTTGTATCGGCACTGTCGCCCCTAACGCTGATTCGCGTGGATGTAACCGCAAACGATGAGGCCTCCAAGGCGCTTTATCAGCGCTACACTGTGATGGGGCCTCCAGCCCTCATCTTTGTCGACCAAGAAGGTAAAGAGCGCAAAGACATGATGTTGGTGGGTACCTTGTCGGCTCAAGCGTTAGTTAACCATCTTGGTTACTTGCGATAACCTCTTATCACTCTTAGCGCGAGCTATACAACCACCTCGTTGTGAGGTGGCTGTTTGTATAGCAAGCCTTAAGCGATAAACCCTTTGCTAATGGCCTTAAACTCTGGGTGCTTAGCGGTTTGTAGCCACTCAAAGGCGACCATTTCACGACTCACAATAAACACACCCGCATCGCGTAAGCGTGCCATTGCGAGCGCTTTGTCGTTGGGGTTGCGGCTTTGGATGCAGTCTTCGAGTACGTAAACTTCACGTGCTTCTTTTTTAAGGGCAATGGCGGTTTGCAGCACGCAAACGTGAGCCTCTAAACCCGCAATAATCACTTGGCTAGGGCGCAACTGATTAATGCGTTGATGGCAGCCTGGCTCTAACATAGCTGAAAAGGCCATTTTGCTTAGAATATTCTCGGGCGAGAGCTGCTCGGCGATACTGGCTTGTGTGCCGCCTAAACCTTCGGGGTATTGTTCAGTGGCAAGGGTGGGAATGCCCAGCTGCTTAGCAACTTGGCAAATCCATCGAATATTGTCGGTCAGTGCTTCTGGCTCTGGCATTGCCGCCAACAGTTTGTCTTGTACATCAATCACCAACAGCAGCGATTTATTCGGTTGAATCAACATAAAGTGTCCTCTGGGCGGCGCGCAAAAGCGTGAGCGGCGCACTCGCTAAACTAAGGGGAAGCTGGGCAACAGAGTGATGTTATTGGTTCTGTTCGCCTTCGTAAAAATGAGGCCAGTAGGTTTCTACAATGGGGCCGCGAGAATCCATGGTGTGGCAAGTGTCTAGCATCGAAGGCTTTTCGCCACCGTCTGACCAGTTGTTTTGTTCTGCACGGGTTTGGTGAGTGGCTTGATACGCCGTGGTGGCGATGGGCCCAAGTAACTCAACCAAGTGAGCGCAGCCATTTACGCCGCCAAACATATCACGCACTTTGCGGGTAAAGCCCGGCGCAATTTGTACGCCGATCAGGTGCTTGTAGGACAGAGCAATATCGGGGCACATTTTAAATGGCGTGTGGTCCATGGTGGCGTGCACATCTAAGATATTCAGCTCAAGGTCAATGGTGATACGAATTGCCATTTCGTGCAGTGGCTCGCCTGCTTCTAACAAACCATCTTTCTTTTCTTTAAGTGCCATTGCGTGGCTCTTAGTATCAAGCAAGTGGCCTTCAATATCCCATAAGCCATCTTCTCGTAAGTAACCTTGGCAGGTTACTCGGCGTGTATGCTGAAGGGTGCGCGGGGCAGGAGAAGGTAATGGCATGGAGTTGTCCTAACGAAGCTATAACAAGTCTTACAATACCATTATTGTACCTTTTCGAATGACCCTTGGGTATGGCGAGGCCGCCTTAGTGCGGGTTGATGGCTTGGAGGGTTTCCTCCGTCCACTCAATGGCTTCGCGGTAAGCGCTTTCGTAATCTGCAAAGTCGGTATCGGCATTTAGCTTGTGCCATTGGCCCGACTCATAAGCCATGACTTGCGCCAGCACTTCACCCAGCTCACCTTGATAGTCGGTAACGGCAGTGATGACCGCTTCGGAAAGGGGGAGGTTTTCGAGTAAAACGCTTTGTTCTACGCCTAACATGGTATGCATACCCGACACCATGCCCACCATAAAAAACCGACTCGCTTCAAAGTGATTTTGCTGCTTGGCAATGTGCTCGCACATGGCACTGCGCATTAGCAGCATGCGTGTGACTTCCTCGGGCACATTGGTTTCTTGATTAATAGATAGCACCGTCGTCCAGCGCCTCACTTGCTCCATACCCAGCAACACCACGGCTTCCTCCACGGATTCGACTTTGCGAACCAGTGCGTAGGCGGCGGAGTTAACGATGCGTAAAAAGTGATAGGTCAGGCCGGGGTCCTGAATGATGAGCTTTTCTAGCTCTTCAGGTGCAACGTCAGGGTCTTGTACCTGCGCCAGTAGTTGTAAAAGGGCACCTTGGTTGGCCGAAAGTTGCGAGCCTTTAACCAATTTGGGTTTGGATAATACAAAGCCCTGAAACAACTTAAAGCCTTGGCTAATGGTGGCATCTAATAACAAATGCGTCTCTATTTTGGTGGCGATAGGCAATACATGGTGTTTTTGTGCGAGGGCCACACATTGGGCAAGTTCGTCTTCGCTCATCGCCGAAACATCAAACTTCGCCATGCTCATAATGGGTAGTAACTTAAGAGACTTAGAGCTGAGGGTACAGCCATCGAGTAGGGTGCGATAGCCTTCGCCTTTAAGTCGCTTTAGCGCCTTTACCACCGCATTGGTAAGCGAAATATCCGCAGGGATTTCGAATACAACGCCCTCTGTTGGTACACTCGGCAGCGCTTCGTGCAACAGCATGTCCTCGCTCATATTAATAAAGGCGGGGAGTGTTTTCTTTTTTCCTTGTTTGCTGATGCTGGTATAGGCGTTTAACCATACATGCTGGGTTGCCGATGTGGCGTCGCTGGACGAAAACAGCAGGGGTTCGCCATTGGTTTTGTCGCCGCGGTATAAAAGCTCATACGCGATGGTTCGTTTGTGGCGATCAAAGATAGGTTGCCGGGCCATTAAGGTGGGCATGTGGCTCATGGGTCTAACTCCTTATCAGACGCCTAAACTGCAGATAACTTAAGGTATAGAAGTTAGCGGGTAGATTTTCAAGCAGATGTGGCGGTTATCACGCACAGAAGCGTTGCGACCTGCATTGGCTGCTATGCCGCCTGTGGTGATTAGACTATAATAGCCCTTTGTTGAACAAAGCAGTGTGGTTTTTAAATGGCGATTAATTGGTTTCCTGGGCATATGCATAAGGCCCGTAAAGAAATCGCAAAAGTAATGGGTGAGATCGACGTAATTATTGAAGTACTCGATGCGCGCTTACCTCAATCAAGTGAAAACCCACTGGTCGACAGTCTGCGAAAAGATAAACCTTGTATCAAGTTGCTGAACAAAAGCGATTTGGCTGACCCAAAGCGCACGCAAGAGTGGATCGACTACTTTAATAGCTTGCCAGCCACACAGGCGATCTCGCTCGACTATGAGCAAAAGAAGCTGATTAATCGTATTCCTGAGCTGTGTAAGCAAATGGTACCGGCGCGAGCCGCTGCGGGTCGCCCTGTTCGAGCCATGATTATGGGCATTCCTAACGTGGGCAAGTCAACGCTGATTAACGCCCTAATCGGCCGTAAAATTGCCAAAGTAGGCAATGAGCCTGCGGTGACTAAAAGCCAGCAAAAATTTACCACCAAAAACGGTATGGCCCTGTCCGATACGCCGGGAATTTTGTGGCCAAAAATTGAAGACCAAGACTCAGGTTATCGTTTAGCGGCCAGTGGTGCCATTAAAGATACGGCCATCGAATATGAAGATGTGGCCATGTATGCCGCTGAGTTTGTACTTCGCGCTTACCCTGAACTGACGCAAGCCCGCTACAAGCTAAAAGCACTGCCCGAAACCGGTGTGGCGCTGCTTGAAGAAATTGGCCGTAAGCGCGGTGGCTTACGCCCAGGCGGCGTAATTGATATGCACAAAGCCTCTGAAATTTTATTGCACGAGCTACGTGCTGCAAAGCTGGGTCGTATTAGCTTTGAAACCGTGGCCGAGTGGGAAGAAAAACGCCGCTTAGCTGAAATTGCTCGCCTAGAGCAAGAAGCCGCCGAAAAAGCAGAGGCAGAAGCAAAGGCCGCTGAAGAGGCAGCCAACGCTCGTCATACTCGTTAAAAGGCGACAGCCGTTGCCCTATCGCCTAATCGCACTTATTGAATAGTGTGATTAAACTGAACCTTATATAGAAGCACCCTTATGACTAGACCAAAAAGTAAACGTAAAAACGCAAATCAGGTGATTATTGTTGACCGCGAAGGTCCGACGCGTCACGAGCGTTTAGCTGACCCCGACAGCTACGAAAACCGTAAAAAGCGCGCGATGAAGGCGAAAAAGAAAAAGCCTTCTGTTTACCAAAAAGAGCAAGAAGCGAAGAAAAAATCCGACGGTAATAACGACAAGCCAAAGCAAGGTGGTCGTTTGGCCGACAAGATTCGCAAGCTTAATGCTGAGAAAGAAAAACAAGCGGCAAAAAATAGCGACGAGTCTAGCGAAAGCTAGTTACGGCGCCTAACGCGTGTAAATGACGTTGCCGATAGAAAAGCTGAGTTTCGACTTGGCTTTTTTTATGTCGCAGCGCTTGGATGTATAGCAATGAGTAGGGTGTAAAAAGCGATGGCGAATCATGTAGATGTAGTCATTATTGGCGCGGGTGCGTCGGGTTTGATGGCAGCGGCCACGGCTGGGTATCAAGGTAAGTCGGTACTAGTGATAGAGCACAGTAAAAAGATTGGCCGCAAAATATTAATGTCGGGCGGCGGTCGCTGTAACTTTACCAACATCCATAATGGCCCTCACAACTTTTTGTCCGATAACCCGCACTTTTGTAAATCGGCGCTTAGTCGCTACCCAGCTTCTGCCTTTATTGAGCTGGTGGAGCGTCATGGCATCGAATATCACGAAAAAACCCTGGGTCAGCTTTTTTGTAATGAATCGAGCAAAGAAATTTTAAGCATGTTATTGACCGAGTGTGAGTGGGCCGGCGTTGAGCTAGTCACTGAAACACGGGTGAACAACATTGCCAAAACCGAGCAGGGGTTTAGCTTGCAATTAGAGGGCGCCCGTAGCGGTAAACTTAGCTGCGAAAGCCTCATGATCGCTACCGGTGGTTTGTCGATTCCTAATGGTGGAGCGACAGATTTTGCTTACCAAGTGGCTCAGCAGTTTGGCTTGCGCGTGGGTGCGACTCAGGCTGCATTGGTACCTTTTACCCTACAGCCCGCCGAGCTAGATCGACTGAAACCCCTTGCAGGTGTGAGCCATGATATTGCCGCGACCATTGGTAAAGTAAGCTTTAAAGAAGCCATGTTGTTTACGCACCGTGGTTTAAGTGGCCCTGCTATTTTGCAAATCTCGTCTTACTGGGTACCCGGTGGTGAAGTGGTGATCGACTTCTTTCCTGATTTGGACTTAGATGTCCACCTTAAAGAGCAGCGTCAAAATCGGCCTAAAGCTGGTGTGCAGACGATTATGGCTGAGTTGATGAGTAAGCGAGTTGCTCAAATTTTGTGTGAGTGGTGGGGCTTTGAAGGCACTTTGGCCGATTTAAGCAACGAACGTATTGCGCAGATTGCCACGGCCTTCCACCAATGGCGAGTGAAACCCAGCGGCACCGAAGGCTATCGTACCGCTGAGGTAACGCTGGGTGGCATTAATACCGACGATGTTTCATCAAAAACCATGGAAGCCAAAAACTGCCAAGGCCTTTACTTTATTGGCGAGTGTTTGGATGTTACTGGGCACTTGGGTGGTCACAACTTCCAGTGGGCGTGGGCGTCGGCCGTGGCTGCTGGGTTAGCTTGTTAGTTTATCTCTACTTAATCGAGTAAATTTATAAATATCAATAACTTAAAAGTAGGCTAAATGTTTAGCCTACTTAACACTCTGTATACTCGTAAGTATCTCGCCTGTTCTAACATTAATATTTTTCACCTTTTAAAACAGATAGATTCAACATTCGTGTTGACTGGTTTTGCTCATCTCTGTATTTTATTTGATACAGGTGTACCACAAAATTACTTTAAGCTAAGAGTTACGCAAAAAGCTTGGCTAAAAACTAGGTGCGGGAGGAAACAGACCACAGGGAAACACAGGACAAAGCTAAAAATAATAATGATCGATAAACAGGCTGGTGGGCCTATTACGGCTCAGTAGTGGATGGGTTTATCGAAGCCTTAAAACAAGACAAGTTTCTAGCATGCATCAATAATAATAAAGGAGGTGCAAAATGAACAATGTTGTCGCGTTGGTTCTTTTATACAACCTCGTCGTCATTGGCGGGATCGGCTTTTATCTTCGTTGGATGGAACGCCACAGTCACTCTACAATCGATATGGCACTCGGTGGGCGTAGCTCAGGTGTTGCAATGATGTCGGTTACTTTGGCAATTACCTATTTAGGCTCTGCGCATGTTTATGGCCTAATGGAAATGTCATTTATTCTTGGCGCGGTCGCGCTTTGGTTCAGCTTCGCGCACACGATTCTGATGTGTGTAATCTGCTTAGGCACGGGTCCTTGGATTCGTCGCATGGGCGTATCGACCATTCCCGAACTGCTAGGCATGCTATTCGGCCAACGTATTCGCTTAATTTGCGCATGTGTTGCCAGCATGGTGGTATTTGGTTTGGTGACGCTTGAAACGCAAACCTTGGGCATTGGCATTTCTGCCATGTCTGATTGGCCATTAGGTTGGTCAGCTGTTCTAGGCGCAATGATCGGGACCGCTTATGTTTATTTTGGTGGTATTAAACAAACCATGTGGGTCAACTTGGTTAATGCCGTCGTGATGTATGCGTCTATCTTTATTGCAGCGATCTATTTGACCTTTGCATTACCAGGTGGCTGGGATGCAGTGACTGATTACTATGTGAGTAACGGCACAGAGTTTAAGTTGAGTGTCTTTGGTGAGCCAACACTCCTTGCTTCTTTCTCTTTGGCAGCCATTTTCTCTGTTGTTTTTTCTCAATCTGTAAATCAGCAAGGCATGCAGGCATGTATGTCGGCCGAAAATGAAAAAGTCATTCGTAAATCATTATGGATTGCTGCACCGGTAAACGGCTTGTTTGGTGTTTTTCCTGTGCTGTGTGGCTTGGCTGCGGCAACCATTCCGGAGTTTGCTGAGCTAGGGCCAAAACTTGCTGGGGCGACCTTGGTGGTTAAGCTGCTGCCAACTTGGCTGGTTGTGTTGGTTCAGGCTGGCTTTATCGGAGCATTGCTATCAACGTTTGCGATGTCTGCGTTAGCGCCTGCGACAATTTTTGCCAAGGATATTATCGGGTCGTCGAAGGATGAGCCTTTAACACCAGAGCGCGAAAAGTCGATTATTCAAAGTGCGATCGTCATCATTGGTGTGATTGCAGGTTTTATGACCTTCTTCTTGCAGCCTAATGTTGTATTTGCCATTACTTGGCTATTCGCTTGGTTAGTACCTTTCTTCTTCATTATCGTCGCAGGCTTATTCTGGAAGCGCAGCGCAAGAGCGGCCTTTAACGTGATTATGTGCTGTTGGGTTGTGAACATGGTTTGGTCGTTTGCCCCCCAAGTTAAAGGCGCATTGGGATTAGGCTTCTTAGAAAATCCTCATGTGGTGTCTTTGGTTGCATTACTGTCCGTCATTTTCTTTAACGTCATTGCTAAAGATGCGAAAGAGCCTTTATTTGCTAAGGGTACATCTGGAACGCTTACGGAGGCTGCTTCATGAATTTTGCTACGGAACTGTTTTTAGTGTCGACCGCAGTGATTATTGCAATTGTTCTTGGCTCGCAGTTGATTGCTGGCGTACTGAGCTCCGACTCACTTAAAGGAGATGAATAAATGGAAATGCTAGACCCAACTCAAATTTGGATGTTAGGTATTATTGCCTTTGGTGCTGTGTTCTTTGCGGCTTACAAGGCCTATCACTAAGCCTTTACTAGGTGATTAAGCTAAAAAGCGGCATGAGTTGGTTCTCATGCCGCTTTTTTGTGTCTGGTTTTAACCGGTTATGTTTGGAGTTTTAGCTTCGGTATAGCTACCGTTCAGATACAGAAGTGGTGATCCTAGATCCGTGGTTCGGACCTGTTGCACATTGCCAATTACAATGAGGTGACTGCCATGGTCGACACATTTACTTACTTCGCAAAGGTAGGAGGCCTGGCTCCCTTCGAGAAGAGGGGCGGTTTCGTTACGAGTCCAGGCGCCCAAGATTTCGCGCTCAGCATGACTTGCGCCGCCAGCACAAGCGTTGGATAGAGCTTGGTGTTGGGTTTTGAGTGTATTGATTGAGAAGTGCTGTGCATGAGCGATTTGTTTATAAAAGTCTGATGACTTGTTAATGCAGACCAGAAAGCTTGCTGGCTCCAATGAAACTACGGTTACAGCCGTCGCAGTCATGGCATAAAAGTCATCGACATTATTACGTAATGCAATGATGTGAACGGTTTCGGCTGTTCCTCTGAGTGCTTGTTTTAGTTGATCTGAGATAGGCGAATTCATAATTTATCCTCTGGTGTTTAGGTGCTCATAAACAGCAAAAAAAAAGCCCTGATTCGAAGAATGAGGGCCTAAAAGAAGTTGAGTAAATTTCAGTGCTTAGGTGTTGCTTGATGTTGCAATAAAGGCTTAGTGGTCACCGTAAGGGTAAACACGTGTTGGAACGTCGTTAAGGTCGTCTTCGTCAATTTCTGCTACAAGGCGGACCATAGAGCCGTCGCCCTCTAACCAGCGAATAGGGAAGCCCATAATTTTAAAGCGTTTGCCCACCACCTTTTCTAAGTCGCCACCAACGTTTTCCCAACCGGTGATGCCGTTACCTAGCATGAGTTTGTGGCAAGGCTCCCATGTGCCGCCTGTACCTGCTTTTTCTTCGATTTCGCCGTACAGCTCGTAATATTTTTCTTCACCAAAGTGAGCAATAAAGCGGTCTTTTTCGAACCATGCGTATGCTTCTTCACCGAACTTGTCGATAAATTCTTCAACAATTGGGCGGCCCGATTTACCAGGAAGGTTCATTGGAATGCCGTTACGACCCATTGATGTATGTAATGGGTGGTCAAGTGCTTGTTGGTCCATACCTACGGTTTTTACTTTGTGCTTTACAAACCAGTGGCCTGCTTCAACACCACATCCTGTTGCGTAGTGGAAGTAGTCTTTTGAGTCATCCCAGTTAAGGTGCATGCCTGTACGAATAATGATGATCATGCCTTCAAGCTCAGCGTGTGTAAGGCCTGCGCGCTCCATAGCATCATCCAAATCAGCTGCGGTAATAAGGCCCCAGACAGGTGTTTTTACGTCGAGGCATACCGCGTCGCCATAATATTCATCCAGTTCCATTTCGTGGGTGTAACGCGCACGGCGTCCATCAAACTCTTTGTCCATTACATGGCGAGGGGAGTCGGCGTGTGTACCACAGTGCATTACGATTTGCAGAGACTGTGTAAGTACACCTGATTTAGCAATGCCGTGAACGGTATCGATGTTTGGTTTTTTGAAGTAAGGCCAAACTGGCATGTTTGGGCCAAAAGGATGGCTAAGATCAACGAGAACTTTCTTGCCCATGAGGATTCTCCAAGTTTTACCTCTTAACGAAAACGTTGGGTGGCCGCTAATGGCTCGCGTTCGTCTACAGAGGCTAAGTATTATTTTTGTTGGTATAACGTGTACCGTTATATGATGCACTGTACCGCAAAATAAATTAAAGATTCAATGGATATATCGTAAATTTGTTCAAAAAAGTTAAATTAATTGAATTTATTTGGTTAATTCTTAACTTTTGGTTCAGCTGTATTGATTGTGTTGTTGGCGAAAAGCGAGATAGGTGATATGAGCGAAAGGGGCACAAAAAAGGCTACCCGAGAAGGAATCTCGGGTAGCCTTATAGGAAAAAGCGTGGGACGTTAAAAGAAGCTTTTAAGTTTTTGGGTGGCTTCGATTAAACGTTCGGTATTAATTGCTTGATTCCGTTTGAAGCGAGTACTTGGAACAGGTATCGAAAGTGCGTATATGGAACCTTCCGGGCCGATAAATGCTGAACCAACAGCAGATACTCCTTCTGTATGACCGTCAATATCAAGGGCATAACCTTGTCGGCGAACATCTTCAATCTCGGCAATCACTTCGGAAAGAGAGCGAGGTGTGCCTTCGTTATTTTTGATTTCTCGAGAGATCAGTGTGGCTGCAACCTCTTCGTCCATCAAGGCAAGCGCCGCTTTGCCATTAGCGGTAGTAGTCAGTGGGAAAATTTCACCTACGCCTGATCGCGTTCTGAGGCGATGAGACCCTTCAACCTGATCAATAAACACCATTTGGTTGTTTCTAAATACCGCGAGGTCAGTGGTTTCGCCGGTCAATTCTGACAACTCAGCCAAAAAAGGGTGGGCAATTTCAGCTACGTCCATTTTTCCTGCTGAGGCCAAAGATTGAATTTCTGGGCCAAGGCGAAGGCCGCCTTCCGCTGAGGTCATAATAACCAACTGTTCATCGAGTAGTGCGTTGACGATGCGTTGTACTGTAGAGCGGGGCAGCCCTACTTTTTCAGCGATTTGGCCGAGGCTCAAGCCTTTGTTGTCATCTCTGAGTGTTCGGAGGATGGCTGCCGCTCTGGAGATGACCTTAACTCCTTGATTTGGCGCGTTTTCTTTTACTGTTTTGGCTTGCATTTTCATCCTCGACTATTTGGATAGTGGCGTAATTCTACCCTTAATCGAAGAAACCAAGCAATTTTTGTTTAATAATCACGTTGACCGTTATTCGATACAGCTGTATCGTAAAAAATCTATCTCATAAAAATAATCAAAGAGGTATCGGTTGTGAAGTTACGTCGATTTAACGAGGCGTTGCCCTATGACGCCCCTAACCATTTCGAGTGCAAGGCACTTCGCCTAGCTGGATTCGAAGAAGGTAGTTCTGAAAACTTTTGGGTTGGCTGCTCGCACTTTTTACCGGGTGGCGGTGCAGGCCCAGATAGTTCCCCCCTCGAAAAAGTCTATATCGTCCTTTCTGGTGAACTCACTGTGGAGGTGAACGGTGAGACTCATACAGCAGGTGCCATGGATTCGGTTGTGATACCTGCGGATGAAATAAGAAAAATAATTAATAACGGAAACACTGTCGTGACCATGTTGGTGGTAATGCCTTACCCCCAGAGCGCGCAGTAAGGAGTCATGCGATGAGCTTTTTTTCGAAACCACAAAATATTTTTAATGTCAGCGGCAAAACAGCTCTTATCACGGGGGCGTCAGGTGCATTCGGTGTTGTTGCAGCAAAAGTCTTAGCGGGTGCGGGTTGTAACCTATTGCTCGCAGCAGGCAGCGCTGATGCGCTGCGAGAAATTGCCGACGAATGTCGAGCGTTGGGCGCAAACGTTGTTGAAATGAATGCTCGCCCTAGTGATGAGGCAAGTTGTGTCGAAATGGTGGCAGCCGCAAAAGATGTGTTTGGCCAGTTAGACATTCTTGTTGTCGCAAGCGGCATGAATAAGGTGGCACCTATCGATGAAATGACGTTAGACACCTTTAACAGTGTGATGGATGCCAACACTACACAGTCATGGATGCTAGCTAAGGCAGCTACCGCCCAAATGAAGCGTCAAGGCGGCGGTGGAAAAATCGTTTTTGTTTCCTCAGCCCGCGGCTTATTGGGGCATCCAAATGGATATACCGCTTACTGCGCCTCCAAAGCAGCAGTGGATGGTATTACCAAGGCACTCGGCTGTGAGCTTGGTCCTCAGAATATTACGGTTAATGCGATTGCGCCTACGGTGTTCCGCTCGCCTTTAACGGCATGGATGTTTGAGGATACCGATGAGGCGAAAAAAGTACGTGATGGCTTCTTAGCGCGAGTTCCAGTTGGTCGTTTAGGCGAACCAGAGGACCTTGCGGGGCCGTTATTATTTTTAAGTTCTAAGGCGTCTGACTTTTATACGGGCCATGTTTTATATGCCGATGGTGGCTACACCGCTGGTTAAGGAGAGCTGCTGTGGAAACGTCGAATGCGATGAATATTTCTATTATTGGCGCTGGACTTATGGGGCAAGGTATTGCCTTGACTTGCCTGCGAGCGGGTCATCGAGTCTCGGTATATGACCCGAGTGCAGATGCCATTGCTTCGTTATCGGGTCGAGTGGCTACCGGTCTCGCTGCACTGGGTGAATCAGCTGCGGCCATTGAACGTATGCTCAAAAACTTATTTCCGTCGCTGAGTTTAAAGCCATGCGTCGAGCATGCTGATTTTGTTACTGAGGCGGTACCAGAGAAGCTGGAACTTAAGCAGCGTATTTTTGCAGAGGTCGAATCTTATGTCAGTCGAGAATGCGTTTTGGCATCAAATACCTCTGTCATTCCTATTACAAAAATTATGAGCGGCTTAGTTTATAAAGACCGAGCGTTAGGCACCCACTGGTGGAACCCAGCGCACCTTATTCCCTTGGTTGAGGTGGTGAAAACGGCAGACACAAGTGAGCTGGCAATGGACTTTACTGTCGAACTTTTAGCCGGAATAGGTAAAACCCCTGTGCGTGTTGAAAAAGATGTACCTGGTTTTATTGGGAATCGCTTACAGCATGCGCTTTGGCGAGAGGCTGTTAGCTTAGTTGAACATGGTGTCTGTGATGCTGCTGCCGTGGATACGGTGATTAAGTCCAGCTTTGGACGTCGGTTAGCGGTGCTTGGCCCGCTTGAAAATGCAGATTTGGTGGGTACCGATTTAACTCAAGATATTCATAGCCAAGTGCTCTATGACTTGGATGCCTCTGATAGGCCGTCGCCTTACCTTGATGCACTTGTTGCGCAAGGAAAGCTGGGTATGAAGTCGGGTCAGGGCTTTTATGTTTGGCAAGATGGGGATGCCGCGAAAATACAACGCAAAGTGATCTCTCATTTGACCGAACTCCAGCAGGTGCTTGAGGCCGATTAACTCGCTGCCCCACGTCAAGCACCACTATTTACAATAACAATTATCAGGAGTGAGTTATGGCTCGCAAACAAAAAACCATTATTTCTTGTGCCATTACTGGCGCTATTCATACTCCAACAATGTCAGATGCATTGCCTTTTAAACCTGAAGATATCGCTCAGCAAGCGATTGACGCAGCTGAGGCCGGAGCTTCGATTTTGCACCTACATGCGCGTAATCCCGAGACAGGCGCCGTATCAATTGACCCTGAACACTTTAAAAAGTTCTTGCCTGTGATTAAAGAAGCGACGGATGCAGTCGTAAATATTTCTACGGGTGGCAGCCTGTTAAACACAATGGAGGAGCGCATTGCGCCTGCTAAGTGGGCCTCACCTGAAATGTGCTCTTTGAATATGGGGTCAATGAACTTCTCGATGCATCCATTGGCTAATCGTTACGATGAGTGGAAGTTTGATTGGGAGGAGGAGTACTTGCGTAACTCTGATACCTACATTTTCCGCAATACGTTTGCCGATATAAAGTATGTCGCAAAAGAACTAGGGGAAGATTTAGGTGTTAAATTTGAGCATGAGTGCTACGACGTTGGCCACCTATATAACCTTAAATTTTGCTTAGATTCAGGTATGTTTAAGCCACCTTTGTTTATCCAGTTTATTTATGGAATTTTGGGCGGAATAGGTGCTGATTTAGATAACTTAATGTTCATGAAACGCACCGCAGATCGCCTCTTTGGCGACAACTACCAGTGGTCTGTATTGGGAGCTGGTAATGCTCAAATGTCGTTTGCAACAACGTCGACGCAACTCGGTGGCAACGTGCGTGTTGGGCTAGAGGATTCGCTGTTTATCAAGCGCGGTGAGTTAGCCGAGTCGAACGCTCAGCAGGTGACGAAGATTCGCTCTATCATCGAGTCATTGGGCAGTGAAGTGGCAAGCCCTGACGAAACTCGAGAGATGCTTGGTCTTAAAGGAAGTGATCAGACTAAGTTCTAACTTAGTTGTTTTACAGAAGGGCCGTTTACGTATCTAACGCTCAGATCAAGCCGATATAATGCGAAGTTATATCGGCTTTTTTGTGCATTTTTACTTCGGCTCATGCTCAAGCAGTACTTCAAGGGCCGCCCTCATTGCTTCCTGCATTGCTGGAGCACCGCAATATACTCCCGAGTGGAGGATAACTTCACGGATTTCTTCAGGGCTGCAGCCGTTGTTTAGTGCGCCTCGAACGTGGCCCTTTAGCTCCGTTGGTGCCTTAAGCGCGGCTAGCATAGCGATGGTGCCTTAAGCGCGGCTAGCATAGCGATGGTGACAAGTGACCGTGTTTGACGACTGATTCCCTCGCGCTGCCAAGTAGAGCCCCATGCATGCTCGTTAATCCAGTCCTGCATTGGAGCAGTGTATTCGTTGGTGTTGTTCATGGCTCGATCGACAAATACTTGTCCCATTACTTGTGTACGTGTATTCAAGCCTTTCTGTTTATTGTCGCTCATGTTCGGTCTCTTATTTTCGTAGGTTCAATAGAGGGGTTATCTCTTTTTATCTATACGCTCGCAATGAGGCTTTTTAAATAGTGACTATTAATGAAAGTAATTAAGGGTGAGTTATAAAAGAAAAAAACCGGTAACCTACAGAGTAGGATTACCGGCATCAAAGGGATAGAGCATTTTGTGCTTTAGAGCAGGTCAGTTGAAGCTCATTTCAACTACGGTTTCGGGAATCAACAGCTTTCCGGCTGTTTTTTCCTGAATCTCTTCGATGGAAACGCCGGGTGCGCGTTCTCTTAAAATAAATTGTCCATCTTCGATTTCTAAATACGCAAGGTCGGTGAGCACCTTCTTAATACATCCAGCGCCTGTTAACGGCAGGGAGCATTTGCTAAGAAGCTTTGACTCTCCGTCTTTAGAAGCGTGAGTCATGGTGACAATAATGTTTTCGGCGCCAGCAACGAGATCCATGGCGCCGCCCATGCCTTTTACTAACTTACCAGGAATAACCCAAGAGGCGATGTTACCGCTAGTGTCAACTTCAAATGCACCGAGTACGGTCAGGTCGACATGGCCACCGCGAATCATTGCGAACGATTCGGCTGATGAAAAAATTGATGCGCCGTCGACAGAAGTCACGGTTTGTTTACCAGCGTTGATCATGTCTGCATCGACCTGATCGTCCGCCGGAAAAGGGCCCATGCCCAACAGGCCGTTTTCCGATTGCAACATGACATTAATGTCTTTTGGAATATAGTTGGCTACCAACGTTGGAATGCCAATCCCTAAATTCACATAATCACCGTCGTTGATTTCGCGGGCGACCCGCTGTGCCATTTGTTCTCGAGTTAATGCCATTTTTTTGCCTTTATTTTAAACATTTGAGAAAGCCGTTAGTCGAATTTAGCGTGTGGTACGTTGTTCGATTCGCTTTTCGAAGGTGCCAAGAATGACACGATCAACATAGATACCTGGAGTGTGAATCTGGTCGGGAGTGAGTTCTCCGGGCTCTACGATTTCTTCGACCTCTACCACAGTGACTTTGCCCGCAGTGGCAGCCATCGGGTTGAAGTTTTGTGCGGTATGGCGGTAAACAACATTTCCGTAGCGATCTGCCTTCCAGCCTTTAATAATCGCAAAGTCACCGGTAATGGCTTCCTCTAAAATGTAATCTTTGCCGTCGAACTTTCTGCTTTCTTTTCCTTCACCCACGGGGGTTCCAAACCCAGTTGCGGTATAAAAAGCGGGTATACCTGCGCCGCCAGCTCTCATTTTTTCGGCAAGCGTTCCCTGAGGGGTAAGCTCAACTTCAAGGTCACCACTTAATAGCTGTTGTTCAAAAAGTTTATTTTCCCCTACGTAGGAAGCCACCATCTTTTTGATTTGCTTGTCTTCTAAAAGAAGGCCTAGGCCAAAGCCGTCAACGCCGCAGTTATTGGAGACCACAGTAAGATTTTTAACCTTACTTGTTTTGATATGTTGGATAAGGTTTTCAGGAATACCACATAAGCCAAAGCCACCTGCTAAGATGGTCATGCCGTCAGCAATACCTTCGATGGCGTCCTCATAGCTGTCCACCACTTTATTTAAACCCGCCATATTTTTTGTCCTCTGCTTTTTTTTGTTGTGCGAGACGCTCGCTGGGGTAGGTTTAATCTTGCAAGAAGTTGTTTATTAAATTAAGTTTGTTTTTATACGCAAATTAATAAGTTGAACTAATTAATGACACTTAAACAGCTCCGTGCTTTTTTAGCCGTTGCCCAAACGTCGAATTTTGCAGAAGCAAGCGAAAAAGTTTTTGTATCGCAGCCGGCGCTTAGTCTTGCGATCAAATCACTCGAAGATGACTTGGGAGGAAAGCTTTTTTTTCGAACCACTCGGTCAGTGTCTTTAACGCCAGAGGGAGAGGTACTGTACGAGCGTGGTCGTCGCCTAATGTCTGAATGGGAGCGAATGGAAGAGGAAATGCGCCAGCATTTCGTATTGGAGCGAGGCACTGTTTCTATTGCCGCGATGCCAGCCTTTGCGGCCAACTGTTTGCCTGATGTGATATCTCGCTTTAGAAAAAACTATCCAGGCATTAATGTTCAGGTTGATGATGTGGTGGCAGAAGAAACCGTCGCGATGGTTCGAAACGGTAAAGTCGAGTTAGGTGTGACGTTTAGACCAGAAGGTCTTAACGATGCAGATCACTTCGAGCGTTTGAGCGTTGATAACTTCGTCGCTATTTTACCGCCAAAGCATCCATTAGCCGAAAAGTCAGTGGTGACATGGGCTGATTTGCTCACCGAGGACTTTATCGCGTTACAGCAGCCCTCTATGGTGAGAGAGCTAGTGGCTAAACGCTTAGCAGAAGTAGGGTTAACCTTAGATGTGACATTCGATAGCCATCAATTTGCAACCGTAGGGAAGATGGTAAGCGCTGGCCTAGGTGTGAGTGTCGTTCCTTCTTTATGTGCTGGTCATATGACGCAGCTAGGTGCGCAGGTAGTTGAAGTCGCTGAGCCGGCCATTTCAAGTGAGCTGGGTGTGTTAACTCGAAAGGGGGCTCAATTATCAGTAGCAGCGCAGGCACTTTATGATTGCTTGGTTGAAGGGTATCTAGGTTCACAAAGCTGACCAGATGCCCGCGCTATTCGCTTTAAACGTCAACCAAACTGCCTAATCAATTGGTTGAGCTGTTCGCTGGTGTGGAGCAGCTCTTTGGCGTGGCTGTTGTTATTGCGTGCCATATCAAGGGAGTTGTCGGCAATTTTGGCGTTGGCCTCCATGGTTTGAGTGAGCTGCTCGGCAAGAGCAGTTTGGTCTTGTGTGGCGGCGGCAATTTGTGTGCTCATGGTGTCAACGCTCACAATCGCTTCGGCGATTTCTTCTACCGATCGCTCAGCATCATGGGAGAGGGTGACGGTTTCGTTGATTTTGTCTAAATAGCCTTGGGTGCTTGTTACAACGGCACTCATGGTGGCGTTAAGCTGGTTAGTGAGCTCGTTGATATTACTTGCGGCGTCAGCGGTGTTGTTGGCTAGGTCCCTTACCTCGGTGGCGACCACGGCAAAACCACGGCCAAATTCACCTGCGCGGGCTGCTTCAATAGAGGCGTTTAGGGCGAGTAGGTTGGTTTGCTCCGAAAACTCTTTAATAACACCCAAGGCTTGCTTAATTTGGCTGGCATCGCTTTGCAGTGAGTTAAGTGTGGATTGGGTGTATTCCACGCTGTTCGATAAGTCGCCAACGTTTTGGGTGGTTTGCTTAATCAACGAGGCGCCATGGTTCACCAAGCCTTTTACAACGGATGCTTGTTCGCTGGTGGTTGCGGCGTTTTCTGATACGGCTTTAAAGGACGCATTGAGGTGGCTAAGTTGTTGGTGGGAGCTGCGGGTGCTTTGCTGCTGGCTTTCGGCCACGGCAGACAGGTCTTGTGAGGTGCTGGTCACTTGGCTGCCTACACTTTGCAGTGACCGCGCTTGACCACTGACTTGGCTAATAAGGTTAGTAAAGTAGCTTTTCAGTGCCAACATGGCGTCGCTTAAAACACCTGCCTCGTTAATGTGCTGGCTGTGGGGGAGTGAAATCGCGGTGTTGATTTTACCTTCGGATAGCTGTTTGAGCAGGTGGCTGGCGTGCTCAATAATATGAGCCAAACGGTGCGTAAGCAGTACAATAATGGCGCCGATTAAAACTAAGCCTGTGATGCTGATGGCGAGCAGAATGTAGACGTCGTTTAAAATTTCGCGATAGCTCGCATCTAGCTGGTGTTTGAGCTGTAACAGGGTGGCGTTGAGCTCGGTGAGTGTTGACTGGGTTTGGCTGCGCACATCTTTTTTGGCCGCGATAAAGGCTTGCGCGTTTTCGAGCTCTTTAGGGTAGCGATTCGCCAGTGATACCAAGTTGTTAATGGTGTCGACGCTAATGTCCTCTTTTTCTTCGCTGTCCTCACCCCAGCCTAACATGTCGCCCAAGTCTAGCTCGTCGCTTGTGTCGTCTTCGCGGTAGATTTCTAGCGGTGGCAGTTTTAGCAGTGCTTGGGTGGAGCTTTGCAATAGGCTGATAAAGTCATCGGCGGTCTCAGTTGACTCAATGGCCGACTGGTTAAAAATGCGCTGGCGGGTATAAGCCAGTGCTCGCCAGTCATCAATAACCGAGGCAATCAGCGAAAGGTACTGGGCGCGCACATCTGCGCTAATCGCATTTGAATCGGTCACTTGGCCAATAAGGGTGGTGGCTTCGGCCAAAAGTTCTCTTTCATTGTTGATCAGTAAGCTTTGTGGGTCTTGTAACTTTCCTGCAGCGCGCAGGCTGGGCAGGGTTTTGCTTTGTAGCTGCTCGATAATGGCAAGTGCTTGTGCTTTGGTTTCTTCGCTTAAGTGGCTTTGTTGTGGGGTGGTTTCTGCCAGTGCGGTAAGTTCATTGTCGGCGGCGTTTAAACGCAGGGCATTACCGCTGTTTAGGTACTCTCGCAATGGTTGGGCGATTTTGGTTTGAATATTTGCGGCATAGTCATAATAAGCCTCTGTTGCTTGATAGGCCCGATGAAGCCGTTCGAGTGACCAAACGACCGAGAATGACAGTGCAGCCAATACAACCACAAGGGCCGCACAAGAAAGATGAGCTATAGAAGAAATACGCATAGGTTTGTCGCCTTATTAAGTCTTTTGTGCTGCTTCTTTGATCTATTTCGTTGAAAAGCGAAGCTAAATTTGGTCAGCGCATAGGGTGGCGGCCTTGGGGTGTGTTCCTTTAATGAACTTTTTGCGACAATAACGCCTTCTCATACTGATAGGTTATTTTATGGTTCGCACCGCCCCCGACTTATTCTCTTATCCCGCTTATTGGGCCGAGTGCTATGGAACAGCGCCGTTTTTACCAACCACTCGAGAAGAGATGGATGCGCTGGGTTGGGATGCTTGTGATGTTATCTTGGTCACGGGCGACGCCTATGTGGACCACCCAAGCTTTGGCATGGCCGTTATGGGCCGTCTGCTTGAAGCACAAGGCTTTCGCGTCGGCATTATTTCCCAGCCCGACTGGCGTTCGGCTGAGCCATTTAAAGCCTTAGGTGAGCCAACCTTGTATTTTGGCGTGACCGCTGGAAACATGGACTCGCTGATTAACCGTTACACCGCTGATTTGCGCATTCGTCACGACGATGCCTACACAGCGGGCGGCGAAGGTGGCAAGCGCCCCAACCGTGCGGTGATTGTTTATAGTCAGCGTTGTAAAGAGGCATACCGCCACGTGCCTGTGGTGATTGGTGGTATTGAAGCCAGCTTGCGCCGTATTGCTCAGTACGATTACTGGAGTGATAAAGTGCGCCGTTCGGTGTTGATCGACTCTACTGCTGATATTTTGCTCTATGGTAATGCCGAGCGCGCCATTGTTGAGTTAACGCACCGCATGGCGCAGGGCGAAACCTTAGACACCTTGCTGGATGTGCGCGGCACCACGGTAATGCGTGATACCATGCCAGAAGGCTTTGTGGAAGTCGACTCTACCCGTATCGACTGGCCCGGAGCCCTCGATAAGCTACCCAACCCGTATCAGTACAAACCCGAGCTGGATGACAAAGCTGAGGTTGATGTTGAGGCGCAAGTACAAGAAGTGCAGCCGATTCGCATTATTCCTGCGCCGTTAAAAGGTAAAGAGCGTTTACCTGAGTCGACCTATATTCGATTACCCTCGTTTGAGAAGGTTTCTAACGACCCAGTGCTGTACGCCCATGCATCACGTATTTTGCACCAAGAATCGAACCCCCATAACGCGCGCCCCTTAATTCAAAAACACGGCAACAAAGAATTATGGGTTAATCCGCCAGCGATTCCACTCGAAACACCTGAGATGGATGCGGTGTTTGGTTTGCCGTACCAGCGTGTGCCGCACCCAAGCTATGGCAATGCCAAAATTCCAGCTTACGATATGATTCGCTTTTCGGTGAATATCATGCGTGGCTGTTTTGGTGGTTGTACCTTCTGTTCAATTACCGAGCACGAAGGGCGAGTGATTCAAAGCCGCTCTAAAGAGTCGGTTTTAGCTGAAATCGAAGATATTCGCGATAAAGTGCCGGGCTTTACCGGCGCTATCTCGGACTTGGGTGGGCCAACGGCCAATATGTATCACCTTAACTGTAAAGACCCTGAAATTCAGGCGTCTTGCCGAAAGCTATCGTGTGTATACCCAACGATCTGTCCTAACCTGAATACCGATCACAGCCCTACGACGGAGCTGTATCGTGAAGCGCGCAAAATTGACGGCGTGCATACCATCTCTATCTCTTCGGGCTTGCGCTACGACTTGGCGGTAGAAGACCCTGAGTATGTAAAAGAGCTAGTGACTCACCACGTGGGCGGCTACTTAAAGATCGCCCCTGAGCACAGCGAAGAGGGTACGCTTTCTAAAATGATGAAGCCAGGCATGGATACCTACTATGCCTTTAAGCAGCAGTTTGACCGCTTTTCAAAAGAGGCGGGTAAAAAACAGTACCTCATTCCTTACTTTATTGGCGCTCACCCGGGCTGTGAAGACGAGGATATGCTGAGCTTGGCGCAATGGCTTAAAGGCAATGATTTTCAGGTGGATCAGGTGCAAACTTTTTACCCGTCGCCTATGTCATTGGCTACAGCCATGTATCACTCAGACCGCAACCCGCTGAAGCAGGTGACTTATAAGTCTGACAAGATTTACACGCCAAAAACCGACGAAGAGCGCAAGATTCATAAAGCACTTATGCGCTACCACGATGAGTCGAACTGGCCTTTGCTACGCAAAGCACTGACCAAAATGGGCCGCTCAGACTTAATTGGCTTTGGGCCAAATGCCCTGGTGCCGCCTGAAGAAGGGGCTACCCCTAACAAGGCACAAAAAGTTGGAAAGGCGCAGGCAAAAGGTTCGTCTAAGGGTACAAGCTCTGCACGTTCAAATACCAATCGTCCGAAGCAAAAAGCCTTGGGCTCTCAATGGTCTGGTCGTATCGACGACACTGAGCGCCCAACTAAGCGCAAAGCAGGGCAGGGTAAACCAAAGCCAAATGGCCGACGTACCGAAGGTACTGACAACAAGCGACCGGTGAAAGCGACGAGTAAAAAGCCAAGTGCCAAGCCAGTTAGTGCTAAAAAGCGCAGCAGTGGTAAAAAGTCGAACAAAGTCTCTATTAAAAAGCAGGTGCGCTAGCCTGCTTCCTTCGGTGGTGGGTTTAACGCGCCTTTTGGCCCATGGGCCTTTAAACACGGGTTTGTTAGACTGCGCCACCAGTTCTTAAGTAACATATAACGGAAGTCAAAATGAAAGTAGTACGATGGGTGTTAGGGCAATTAATTTTGCTGCTTAACTTTATTTTTACACCGCGCAGTAAAAAGCGAGCCCCTGAACAGCAAGCGCAGGCCGAGGCTCAGATGCAAGGTTTGGCTCTTTACCAATACAAGGCTTGCCCATTTTGTGTCAAAGTTCGCCGTGCACTTAAGCGTCAAGGCGTAAGCGTACCCTTGATGGACGCCAAAGCTGATGCAGCAGCGCGCGAAGCCTTGATGCAAGGCGGTGGCAAACTCAAGGTGCCATGCCTTCATATTCAAGATGAAGCCGGTGAGCGTTGGTTGTATGAATCTAACGATATCATTGCTTTTATTGACCAACGCCTCGCAGCGGTTGACGCATAACTAGCTGCGCTAGGTCTAACTCAGGTCAGTTAGATGGCTGAATCGAATAAACCACGCTGTAGCGTGGTTTTTTTTCGTCCGGCCTTTGGTATGCTCGACCTAGGTCTAATAAAATCAACAAAGCCTAAATTAGGGGGGATTATGTATTACTTTGCATACGGCTCTAATATGTCTTTAGCACGTATCCAAAAGCGCGTACCCAGTGCGGCTTTTTGGGCGACGGCTAAATTAGAAGGATATCGTTTGTGTTTTCATATGCGCGGTATCGACGGCTCTGCCAAGTGTGATGCGTTTTACTCGGGCCACAAAGACGACGCCGTGTTAGGCGTGGTGTTTGATATGTCGGAAGCGGAGCTGCCGATATTGGACCAAGCCGAGTCGTTAGGCACGGGCTACGAAAGCAAATGGGTTAAGGTCACGCTCGATTCGGGTGAAGATGTGATGGCATTAGTTTATGTTGCACTTCATATTGACCGCTCGCTCAAACCCTTTGATTGGTATAAGCAGCATGTAGTGAAAGGTGCAAGGGAAGCTGAGTTGCCAAAAGAGTATGTGGCCCAGCTTGAAGCGGTGAAGGCGATACCCGACCCAGATCAGGCGCGTAGTGAATTAGAACACGCTATTCACAGTACAGTATGACTGTAGGTTAGCTTTAACTTTTGGTTTAACTCTAGATGCTATCGCGAGGTGGGAGAGGAGTTGTACTCACCGCTAGAGCGCCGAGCGTGATATCAGTTAACCAGAAGCAAAAATGGCACCCTAGGGTGCCATTTTTATTGCCTTGGTTTTAGTAAGCCTTCCAAGGAGTGAAGAGTGAGTTATGGGGTCGCAAAGGGCGAGTCCATAGAGGCGTTGTCTGGGTCTAAAAATGAAGCGTCAATGCCGTCGATTAGGTCGCTTTCGGGCGCTAGCTCTAGCGGCACAATGTTTTTACGACTCATGTGTTTTTGATGTAGGCGACCAAGTTGGCGGTCGATCTTGGTTTCAAGTGAATCGAGCGCAGCATATAAGTTGCTGCCTGATGCTTTTGCAAAGATATCTTTGCCGGCCACATGTACGCTGGCCTCTGCACAGTCTTCTCCCTTTATTTTGTTAAGTATGATACTCGCGCTTGTGATGTTCTCGTAGCGAGATGCACTGGCATCCAACCAGTCTTCGATACGTGCACGGGTTTTATCGGATACTTTTGAACTGCGGTGAGTAATATTAACAATCATGTTACATCCTTACGTCGTTCTTATTGGGACACCTTTAGTTCTACGCCTGTTTGGATCATAAGCAAAGTGAAATATATTTCTGTTTTTTTGCAGATTTATGAAAAAAATATGTTTGAGAAAGGCCTGTTTTCTGCTTGTGCTATGGCTTTTATTCGTAGCTTTAAACGCATCATGGCTGCATTTGTTGCTGTGCGAACAAGGTGAAAAAGCGGGGTTTAAACGCAAAAATAACCTTTGTAAAAAAGCCGGAAACGCCTTGTTTTAGCAAGAAGCGGGATGAGTGCTGAATTTTTGTAACTATTTGTTTTTTAAAGGCTTGTTTTGGTGGTGGGCCAGTGTTTATGCCAAAAAACTACTACTAAGGAACTAAGGCTTGTAGCCCAAGGAATCATATCTGGCTAAACGGTGTCGTCCTAAGATGATCGACAGTTCCAACACGGAACACCTTCCACGATTAGTCAAGATATTATAAAAAGAGGCTACTATAATGATTTACGCACAGCCAGGTACAGAAGGTTCAGTTGTATCATTCAAACCACGTTACGGAAACTTTATTGGCGGTGAGTGGGTTGCACCTGTCAAAGGTCAATACTTCGGTAACGTTTCTCCAGTAAACGGCGAAGTTTTCTGTGAGATTCCACGTTCTTCTGCTGAAGATATCGAGCTAGCACTTGACGCAGCTCACGCTGCTCGCGCCTCTTGGGGCAGCACTTCAGTTACTGAACGTTCAAATATCCTTCTTAAAATTGCTGATCGCATCGAAGCTAACCTAGAAGCGATTGCAGTAGCAGAAACTTGGGACAACGGTAAAGCCGTTCGTGAAACCCTAGCGGCAGATATTCCACTAGCAGTAGACCACTTCCGTTACTACGCAGGCTGCATCCGTGCACAAGAAGGTAGCATCGGCGAAATCGACGAAACGACAGTTGCTTACCACTACCACGAGCCTATGGGCGTTGTTGGTCAGATCATCCCTTGGAACTTCCCAATCTTGATGGCTGCTTGGAAACTTGCTCCAGCATTGGCTGCAGGTAACTGCATCGTGTTGAAGCCAGCAGAGCAAACACCAGCTTCTATCCTTGTATTGATCGAAGCAATTGCTGACCTACTACCAGCGGGCGTTCTAAACGTAGTAAACGGCTACGGTGCAGAAGCAGGTCAAGCCCTAGCAACTAGCACGCGTATCGCTAAGATCGCATTCACTGGCTCTACTCCAGTAGGCGCGCACATCATGAAGTGTGCTGCAGACAACATCATCCCATCAACTGTTGAGCTTGGTGGTAAGTCACCAAACATCTACTTCTCTGACGTAATGGATCAAGAAGATGATTTCGTAAGCAAAGCAGTTGAAGGTACGGTTCTAGCCTTCTTCAACCAAGGTGAAGTATGTACTTGTCCTTCACGTTTGCTTGTTCAAGAAGACATCTACGATGCCTTCATGGAAAAAGTGCTAGAGCGCATCAAGCAAATCAAGCGTGGCAACCCACTAGACACTGACACTATGGTTGGTGCTCAGGCTTCTCAAGAGCAGTACGACAAGATCCTAGGTTACATGGATATCGGTCGTGAAGAAGGCGCTGAGATCCTAACCGGTGGTGGCGTTGAGCAAATGCCAGAAGGTTTCGGTACTGGTTACTACATCCAGCCAACGATCATGAAAGGCGACAACAAAATGCGCGTCTTCCAAGAAGAGATCTTTGGCCCAGTAGTAGCAGTAACTACCTTTAAAGACGAAGCAGAAGCACTAGCGATTGCTAACGACACTGAATTCGGCTTGGGCGCGGGTGTTTGGACTCGTGACATGAACCGTGCCTACCGCATGGGTCGTGGTATCGAAGCTGGCCGTGTATGGACTAACTGCTACCACGCTTACCCAGCACACGCTGCGTTCGGTGGTTACAAGAAGTCTGGTGTAGGTCGTGAAACGCACAAAATGATGCTTGATCACTACCAGCAAACTAAAAACCTATTGGTGAGCTACAGCACTAGCCCACTAGGTTTCTTCTAAGCTAAGACTTAGAACTCTTTTTTAGGTAACTCTGTTGCCTTATCCAAAGCGACCTTCGGGTCGCTTTTTGCGTTTTTGGCCATAGGGTTAGTGAAACGAGCAAGCCTACATAAAAAGCAGCATTGCTACTTGGCGAGTGCTTGTTTAGGTTTAAGTAAACAAAATTTACGAGAGACAAATCCATGCAGCAGCTGCAAGTCACCACTCTGGTATGTGATGACCAACAGAGCAAGATCGGTCAACTAACCCTCAATCACCCCAAAGCGCTTAACGCCCTGACCCTCGACATGGTGTGTGCTCTAACCGAGCAGCTCAAAGCTTGGCAAAACGATGCCTCTATTGTGGCCGTGTTCTTAAACGCCAGCAGCGCCAAGGCTTTTTGTGCTGGCGGCGATGTGGTGGGTATTCAACAAGCCTTAGCTCAAGACAAACAAAGCGACCAACCCAAGGCGTTTTTTACCCATGAATATGCGCTAAACCAGCTGATGCACGAGTACCCTAAACCCATTATTTGTTGGGGTAATGGCATTGTAATGGGAGGGGGAATGGGCCTGTTTTGCAGCGCCAGTGACCCAGTGGTCACAGAAACCTCTATGTTGGCGATGCCTGAGGTGTCCATTGGGCTTTACCCTGATGTTGCAGCGAGCTGGTTTTTAAACCGGTTACCTCGCCACTTTGCCGAGTTTTTAGCGATGACGGGTTATCGCATGTCGGGAGCCGATGCGTTTTATGTGGGTCTTGCTCAGCGAATGATCGCCAGCGACCAAGAACAAGACCTGTTAAGCGCATTACGCCGAACCCAGTGGCAAGCAGGGGAGCCTTCGGTGTTGGTTAAGCAGCTGCTCAAGGCCTTTGATATAGGCTCTGACCTCAGCCGAGAAAGCTTGCTCAAAACCTATGAAGATCAAATTCGTGCGGCTATGGACACACCGATTATCGCGCAAAAAGTTAACCAAGTGCTCTCGGGCGAGGGGGAGGTGTTTGCGCGTGCTAAGCCATTGCTTGCTGCGGCCAACCCTTTGGCTGTGGTGGTGAGTTTATCTCAACTGGCGCGCAGTCGACATTGGTCGCTGACAGAGGTGCTTAGGTCGGAGTTGGCATTGTCGCTTAAGTGTTGTGAATATGGCGAGTTTAGCGAAGGGGTGAGGGCGTTGCTGGTGGACAAGGACAAGGCACCTCAGTGGCGATTTGACCATGTAGATGCGGTGCCTGCCGATGTGCTGGAATGGTTCTTTTCATCTTAACAGCCCTATTTGAGCTTAGTACTTTTGGGGGGATGAGGTAGATTATTAGCTTCTAATATTAATGGTAGAAACGAATTGTGCAGTGCAGCAAACTGTGTAATTGTGATTAGACCTAAACCAGCAAATTAAAGGTGGTTATGATGTTAAAGGTTAACCTCGCTTTGCAAGGCGGTGGCGCGCACGGCGCGTTTACTTGGGGTGTGCTTGATCGTTTACTCGATGAAAAAAACTTTACATTCGAGGGCGTGAGTGGCGCCAGCGCCGGTGCCATGAATGCTGTGGTGATGACCGATGGCTGGCTCAATAATGGTCGCCAAGGAGCTCAAGAGGCGCTCGCCGAGTTTTGGGGGGCTGTGTCCAGCGACCAGTCGATGACACCGAATCATGGTCACCTTGATGCGTTTTCGGGGCTGCTGCTCGAAAGTACCACTTACCGGATGACCCAAGCATTGCTGGACTTTAGCAAATACCTTTCGCCCACAGAGCTTAACCCTCTGGGCATCGACCCACTGAAAGATGTTATTTCTCGGCAAATAGACTTTGATCGACTGCGTTCAGCATCGCCCTTTAAGCTGTTTATCGCAGCCACAGAAGCGAATACGGGGCGAGCAAAGTTGTTTAGGGAAAGTGAACTCACCGAGCTGCATTTGCTGGCCTCAGCGTGCTTGCCAACCATTCATGAAGCCGTGGTGATTGATGGCGTGCCTTATTGGGATGGGGGCTTTAGTGCAAACCCTGCTTTATATCCGTTGGTCTACGAGTGTGAGGCAGATGACTTGCTGTTAGTGATGCTGCAAGCGCTAAGCTATGACAAAACACCTACATCGGCCGAGGATATTCAAGAGCGGGTAGTGGAGATGGGGTTTCAAAATATCTTATTGCGTGAGCTCCGATCCTTGGGTGAGCTGCAGCGCCAGGCCGATAAAAGCTTAGTGAGTTTAGGGCATTTGGAGCGTCGACTTCGCAGCTTACATACCCACTTAATTACCAGCGATAGTTACTTAGATTCGCTAGAGCGTGCCACTAAGTTTGATACCCGTGGTGCCTTTTTGGCCGAGCTTAAAAAACGCGGCCAAGAGACCGCCGATTACTGGCTGAGCATGGAGGGAAGTAAGCTAGGCGTCGGGTCGAGTATTCGTTTGTACGATAGGTTTTAGTGTTATTAACTTGGGCGAAGGTGTATATTTTAAGGGCTGTACCTGACCAAAGGGTAAGGTTGAACTCAACAAAGCTGCCTATGGAGGTCTTTATGACAAATCGTGACACTGATAAAAAGCCAAGCGACAGCGAAGCAAGCAGCGAAAGCAACTTTCACCCCAAGTTTGTAGAAGCGATGCAAAAGCTTTCTCAAATGTCTGACGAGGACCGCTTGTCAGAAAAAAACGCGGCGCTGTTTGATCAAGCTCTCGCTTATGCACCCCTCGAAATTCAGCCGCAATTGATGGCCATCGCTCGCAAATACGACGAGGACCCGATTCATTAATTGTCCTCACCTTGCTTCCATCATAGCGACTAGATAACAAAACGGCCCGATAAGGGCCGTTTTTGTGTGACATTGGGATAATAGATAGTAGGCAGAAGGTGAAGGTTACTCTAGGCCAACGTCGACTTGGCTATCTTCTACCACGGTTTCAGTTGTAGCGTCGGTTTGAGTTTGTTGGTCAACAAACTCCTGCAGTTTGACCTGCACTTGATCGTAAGTATCGTCAATGAGCGTAGAAATCTCTTCGGTAAGCACGCCCAAACCGTCTAAGATATCGCGCGCCTCGCCAAACCCTTGAGTGATACCGCCGCCGATGAGTTCTGAGAACTGAGTCGCTGCTTCTTCAATGCTGAGCTCAGGGTGAGACTCTAAGTAACTAGGAAACATGGCGGTTGTGAGCGAGACAATGCGGTCGGCGGTCGCCTCGGCCGAAATATCCAAGCCAGACTCATAAGCTGCTTCAATGGCTTGCGGCCCCATTTCTGGCGCAAGGGCTTCGTTAATGTTCTCGATCGCAGCTTTAAACAATAACGCCATAGAGTCATTGCCACTGCTGATACTCACTTCGAGGGAGGCATTTAGAATGGCGGCGTTATTTTCCGTCTTAAGTGTCTCTTTGTCGGAAACGGGCGCTTCGGCGTTTGTCGCCTGTTGGGTTGCTTGCGCCTCCGCAGTTGGTGGGGCAATGGCGCCTAAGCCTTCGATATTAGTCATGGCGAGTACCTGTTGGTTTGTGCCGTTACGTATTTGTTACACCACGGTTTTTTGCTGGGGTGATGTCGTAAATACAAGGTCATCTAAGGTGATGTTAGTTTCAGTATAGTATGCTTAATGTATAAGCATTCAATAATCTCTGGTTATCGGCCGCAACGACTGGTTTTGTATCTATATTGTACAAAAATCCGTCCTTAAACGACTGTACTAGGTAAAAAGAGTGATTTGTTTAAAGAGTGATTTTGTAGGAATAGTTTATGACCCACACTCAAGACGACCATGAAACCTACTTGCAGCAGCTACCACCGCTCGTGGCAGGCCCTGTTCTACGTCGTGTTGACGCAACTCAAGTTGCTGTTTGGTGTGTTACCACAACACCTGTGGTACCGTCGTTAGCGCTATTTTCACAAGGCCAGCCGGTGCATGTGGTGGTGCACTGTGAAACTATTCCCGTGGGCGAGCGGGCCTATATTCAATGGCTTCGTGCTGAGGTGTCGTTAACTGAAGGCGAGGACTATCACTACGATCTACTCGTCGATGACGAGTCTGTGATGCCAGACGGCCTGTCTTATGATGACGGCGCCTTACCTCGTTTTGTGTGGCAAAAAACCGTGGGCGAAGTGTTACACGGCTCTTGTCGCAAGCCCCATTTTGCTGCCAAAGACGGTTTTTGCGCCGCCGATGCGCGCCTTGCCAATGATCACTCTCGACCTTCGTTACTTATTTTATCGGGCGATCAGGTGTACCTTGATGATGTGGCGGGCCCAATGGTGCTGGCAATTCGCGAAGTCATTACTCGCCTTGGCTTGTACCAAGAGACGTTTGAAGACTCAGCAGTGGCCGATTCTCACGCCTTATGGCAAAGCCCATTGTCGCTGTATCGACGAACGGAATTGCTCCCTGATATCGAAGAAAATGAGCGCCTTCAAGATAAGCTCTTTGGTGGCGTTAAAAAGCCCATCTTTACCTCGGCATCAGCGGATAACCACCTGATTAGCCTATCCGAAATGCTGGCCATGTACTTTTTAACTTGGTCTCCGGCCTTGTGGCAAAGTATGAACTTTTCGGCAATGACTCGCGGTCTTGATCAAGCGCCGTACGCCGATTTGTCCGACGATAAAAAAGACTTGTTTTATCGCGAGCTTAAAGCCATTGAAGGCTTTGTGGCTGACTTGCCAAAAGCTGCCAGAGTGTTGGCAAACTTGCCCAGCTACATGATGTTTGACGACCATGACATTACCGACGACTGGAACTTAACCCGAGGCTGGGAAGAGGTGGCTTATGGTCATCCGTTTTCTAAGCGTATTATTGGTAATGGCCTGTTAGCCTATTTGTTATGCCAAGGTTGGGGTAATCAGCCTGAGTCATCAGAAAAGGCGTTTTATCCAGCGCTCGCTAAGCTATTTGCGCCCGAGTCCTTTACGGCTGAGCAAAACATATCGTTTTTATCGCCCAAGCTGCACGACACCATGGTCGAAGATGTGTTGCATTACGGCGATTGGCATTACACCCTAGATACGTCTCCTGCGGTGGTGGTGTTAGATACGCGTACACACCGCTGGCGCTCTGAGAGTCGAGCCCATAAGCCGTCAGGCTTGATGGACTGGGAAAGCTTGGTGGATATGCAACATCAGGTTATCGACAAGGAAGCGGTGATCATTGTCTCTCCTGCACCTATTTTTGGCGTGAAGCTCATTGAGGTGGTGCAGAAGATCTTTACCTTTTTTGGTAAGGCTCTGCTGGTGGATGCAGAAAACTGGATGGCGCACCGAGGCGCTGCGAATGTTTTGCTCAACATATTCAAGCATTCCAAGACTCCCCAGCGCTTTACGATCCTATCTGGCGATGTGCATTACAGCTTTGTGTACGATGTAAAAATTCGTTTTAGAAACGGTGGCCCGCAGTTATGGCAAATTACCCATAGTGGCATTAAAAATCAGTTCCCAGAGCCGTTGCTTACCCTTTTTGATTCGCTCAACCGATGGTTGTATGGTCGCTATTCGCCATTAAATATCTTTACCAAGCGTCGCAGTATGGAGCTAAAGTCGCGCTCTGTAGTGGGTTATGATGGCAAGCTGCTCAATCATACCGGCATGGGCTATGTTCATTTTGATGATGAAGGGGCACCACATCAAATTGGTCTGTTAGTGACGCCGGAAAGTGGCGGAAATGAGCACAAAGAAATTCAGTTTGAAGAGACAGAAGACTTACAAATATAGTCATTGAGGGTAAGTGAAGGGAGAGGAGTGAGCGGGCAGTGTTTCTACCCGCTCGGTCGGCTTGGAGGGCCGTTTAGGCTGCAATTGCTTGCAGAACTTTAGAATCAGGGTGGTTAGCCACAAAGTGTTCCAAGGCACTTTGAAGCAGTTGTTCGCGGGTGTGGTTACCGCATCGGTGCGCTTTTTCTATATCGTCTAAAATGATCTTTTTGATTTTTTGCTCTCCCTGATGGGTGATCAGGTATTGTCCTAGGGCCAATGCGAGCATAGGGTCTAGGTGTTCATGTTCAGCGATTGCATCTACTTCTGCTGGATCTAGGTCGCACATGTCTAAGCATTCTTGGTACGTCAGCATAAAAGTTTACCTCAGTGTATGAGTGTTTTTATTTTCTGTGGAGAAGGCTGTTTTCCTTCGATGCCCAATCAGTCTATTGCGACTTTTAAAAGATTTCTAGCGTTTGAATTGGACAATATTTCATCAAAAATTCGATCAATTATTAACCGTTTCATGCTGCGCTTGCATCATTTTAGAAGCGCTTAAGAGACTCTTTTTTATTTTTTAACGACTTAAGTCTATGTGCAGGTGCAAAGAATGAATTTATCCGTAAGCGAAATGCCATCCGCTTTGGCATATCAATTATTGACGCAAGTCATCGTGCCACGCCCCGTGGCGTGGGTACTTACCCAAAATGGCCAAGCGCAAGTGAACTTGGCGCCGTTTTCGTATTTTGCGCCGGTTTCGAGTAACCCGCCTTTGTTGATGTTCTCGGCAGGTAATCGTCGTGACGGTAGCCCGAAAGATACGGTACTTAATATTAAGGAAACCCAGCGTTTTGTGGTGCACATTGCCAACACAAGCCATGCTGATGCGATGTCGTTAACGGCTAAAGAGTGTCCTCATGGCGAGTCTGAGGCCGAGCTGGCTGGGCTAGACCTCGTGCCTTTTGAGGGTTTTGCTTTGCCTCGGGTAGAAGGGGTGCCAGTGGCCTTGGGCTGTGAACTGTTTCAGCTCGATGAGCTAGGCGATACACCGCAAAATGTGATTTACGGCAAAGTGGTGTCGGCATGGCTAGACGATTCCCTGTGCACGGAGTCCAACAACCCTAAGCACTTTGCTGATGCGAAAGCGCTGGACCCCATCTCTCGTTTAGGTGGTGACTGGTATGCGCAGCTGGGCGAGTTTATTCATTCGCCTCGCGCTTAAACGGTAGCCCTTCGGCCAGTGTGGCGGCATTGGCTCGCACGAGGGCGGCTTCTTCGTTAACGAAGTTGTGTACGGCCTCGTGCATGCCTGGGTGGCGCATAAAGTGCAGCGAGTGAGTAAAGCTGGGTTCAAAGCCGCGCGAGATTTTATGCTCGCCCTGAGCGCCTGGGTCAAAGCGTTGTAGACCATGCTCAATGCAGTATTCAATGCCTTGGTAATAGCAGGTTTCGAAGTGCAGGGCATCAAAGTCCTCAAGGCAACCCCAGTAGCGGCCGTAAAGGGTTTGCGAGTCTTTAAAGCACAGTGCGCCAGCCACGGGTTTATCGTCGCAATAAGCCAAAAATAACACCATCTGGTCGGCCATTTTAGCCACCAGTTGCTGAAAAAAGGCGAGGTTCAGGTAACCCTTTTGACCGCGCACTTGGTAGGTGTTTTGGTAAAACGGGTAAAAGGTTTCAATGTGCTCTGCTGTTAACTCGGCACCACTAAACCTGCGGAGGCTGACGCCTTGCTGGCTCACTTTGGCCCGCTCTTTTTTGATGTTTTTGCGCTTGCGCGACATGCAGGTGGCTAAAAAATCGTCAAAGTGTTTAAAGTCGCGATTAAACCAGTGGTATTGGCAATCGGTGCGCGTGGCCAGTTGTTTGGGGTGGGCGAGTTGTTGAGTGGTTTTGGGCACAAACAGGCTGTGCCATGAGGACGCCTCAAGCTGTTCGCAAAGTGCTGGAATAGCTTGTGACAACAAACCCATAAACTGCTGCTCGTCTAACTGAGTGGCAAACCGAGGGCCCGTTGCTGGGGTAAAAGGAATCGCGTTTAGCAGTTTTGGGTAATATTCCATGCCTTGTTGGTGATAAGCGTCGGCCCAAGACCAATCGAACACGTATTCGCCATAGCTGTGGGTTTTTAGATAAAGCGGCATAACGCCCAGCAGTTTGCGTTCTTGGTCGTCATCCTCGTCGACTAGCATGAGGTGTATAGGGTGCCAGCCAGTTGCAGCACCGACGCAGCCGCTGTGCTCTAGGGCGGATAAAAAGTGATGATTTAAAAAGGGATAATCGCTAGTCAAAAGGCCATTCCAAGTGGCACTCTCTACTTGACGAATATCTTGCAGCAATTCAATCTTAATCATAATGAAATATTGGCCTAGCCTGCATCTGGGGCTGCGCGGTGTATTGCGCTTTATACGGGTCGTGACGCGTTATAAGTCACTGGGTTTATTTAAATTAATTGTGTGGTGCTTGTCACCTGATAAAGAGGTTTTGTGATGGATGAGTTAGAGCTTGAGTTTGAACTAGATCCTGTGCTGGTAAAAGACACCTATGTGTTGGGCGACTTTCCGCTGTGTCGTTTGTTGCTGGCTAAAGATGCCAACTACCCATGGTTTATCTTGGTGCCTCGCCGTGTTGGCGCAACAGAGCTTTACCACCTTAGCGAGAAAGACCAGTTTCAGCTAATTCGTGAATCCTCGTTTTTGGCCGAGAATCTCGCCGACCTGTTTGGTGCGCGTAAAATGAACGTGGCAACCATTGGTAACATGGTTAGCCAGCTGCACATGCACCATGTGGTACGCTACGAAAAAGACGCCGCATGGCCTAAGCCCATTTGGGGGGCGGTTGAGTCTGTGCCTTATACCGATGATGCGCTCAAAGCGATCAAGAAAAAGGTTAAAGGTTTGCTCGATAACACCCCAGATTTGGTGATTGCACCGGAATAATCATCAAAAGCGCCGGTGTATTTTGCGACTCAGGCGCGCTTTTGGTGGCTTTCTCTCTAGCCGCGCTTGATAAATGCGTTATAATCGCGAGCTTTGTAATTTTAAGTACGGTTTTTTAGCCATGCCTATCTTTGATTTTTCGTGTGATGCGTGCGGCTACCAGTTCGAAAAACTGGTATTGCGCACATCAGACCCCAGCCCTGCGTGTCCAGAATGTGAGCACACAGAGGTGAAAAAGCTGGTCAGTGCCCCCAGTTTTCGTTTATCGGGCAGTGGTTGGTACGAAACCGACTTTAAAACCGGCGCTAAAAAGAATCTAGCCAGCGGCAGCAACGAATAATCTGACTGCTTGCGGCCTTTAATTTTTAATGTAGTGAATTGCCTTGTTGCTTTAGCAGGGCTGTTATAGAAAAACAGGACTAAAACGTTATGCGCAGCCATTATTGCGGCGATCTTCGAAAAGAACATATTGGTACAGAGATTACTTTAAGCGGCTGGGTTCACCGTCGTCGTGACCATGGTGGTGTTATCTTCCTAGACGTGCGTGACCGCGAAGGTATCACGCAGGTGGTGTTTGACCCAGATCGCGAAGAAAGCTTCAAGCTTGCTGACAGCGTGCGCAACGAATACGTCATTGAACTAAAAGGTTTGGTTCGCGAGCGCCCAGAAGGCACTGTTAACCCAGATATGCCAACAGGCGAAATCGAAGTGCTCGGCAAAGAGCTTGTTATCCTAAACAAGTCTGAAACACCTCCGTTCCAACTAGACGACCACCAACAAGTAGGCGAAGACGTACGTTTGCGTCACCGCTACATCGACTTACGTCGCCCAGAAATGCAAGCCAAATTGCGTTTCCGTTCTAAGGTAACCAGCGCGATTCGCAACTACCTAGACGACAACGGTTTCCTAGATATCGAAACACCTATTCTTAACCGCGCTACACCAGAAGGCGCGCGTGACTACTTGGTGCCAAGCCGTACTCACGAAGGTAGCTTCTTTGCGTTGCCTCAGTCGCCACAGCTATTCAAGCAGCTATTGATGGTTGCAGGTTTTGACCGTTACTACCAAGTAGCTAAGTGTTTCCGTGACGAAGACTTGCGTGCTGACCGTCAGCCAGAATTTACTCAAATCGACATCGAAACTTCGTTTATGGGCGAAGAAGAGATTATGGCGATGACAGAAACCATGATTCGTGGTTTGTTCAACGACTTGTTGAACATCGATCTGGGTGAGTTCCCACGTATGCCATACGCAGAAGCGATGCAGCGTTACGGTTCAGACAAGCCAGACCTGCGTTTCCCAATGGAGCTTGTTGATGTTGCCGACCTTATGGCAAACATCGAATTTAAAGTATTCGCTGGCCCAGCTAACGACCCGAAAGGTCGTGTTGCAGCCCTACGTGTACCAGGCGGTGCGCAGCTTACTCGTAAGATCATTGACGAGTACACCAAGTTTGTTGGCATCTACGGTGCAAAAGGCTTGGCGTGGATTAAAGTTAACGACCTTGCAAGCGGCGTAGAAGGTCTGCAATCACCAATCGTTAAGTTCTTGGGTGACGAAGTTGCGATGCAAATCATGGAGCGTCTAGGTGCGCAAGATGGTGATATCGTCTTCTTCGGTGCCGACAAAGAGAAAGTCGTAAGCGAAGCCCTTGGCGCGCTACGTATTAAAGTAGGCGAAGACTTGAACATGGCTCAGTGCGAGTGGGCACCTTTGTGGGTTGTTGACTTCCCAATGTTCGAAGAAACCGACAATGGTGGCGTGACTGCAATTCACCACCCATTCACAGCGCCAAGCTGTTCACCAGAAGAGCTAAAAGCGAACCCGCTTACGGCGCTATCTCGTGCTTACGACATGGTACTTAACGGTTGCGAGCTTGGCGGTGGTTCTGTTCGTATCCATGACCAAGAAATGCAAAAGACTGTCTTCGAAGTCTTGGGTATCAGCGACGAAGAAGCAGAAGAGAAGTTTGGCTTCTTGCTTAACGCGCTTAAATACGGTGCGCCTCCACACGGTGGCTTGGCATTTGGCCTAGACCGTTTGATCATGCTGATGACAGGTACTGAGTCTATTCGTGAAGTCATTGCCTTCCCGAAAACTCAGAGTGCATCTTGTATGATGACAGAAGCACCAGGACAAGTAAGCGCTGCGCAGTTGCGCGAGCTGAACATCAAGCTTCGCGCTAAAGCAGAAAAATCTGAGTAAGTTTCTGTTTAACGTGTAAACCAACGGGCGCCTAATGCGCCCGTTTTGCGTTATGCTGAAAGTGAAATAGGCGAAATAAAAGCTGAAAGAAAAAGTTAAACAAATGCCAAAGCGCGGGGGAAGATGTGCTAATTTTGGGAATTGACCCTGGTTCGCGTATTACCGGATATGGCGTCATTAACTGGGTGGGCCAGCGCATAGAGTATGTTGCCAGTGGCTGTATTCGCATTCAAGGCAATGAGTTACCTGACCGTCTTAACCAAGTATTTAATGGCGTTAACGAAATTATTGAAACCTACTGCCCGCAAGAAATGGCCATTGAACGCGTGTTTATGGCAAAAAATGCCGACTCCGCTTTGAAGTTAGGGCAAGCGCGAGGCGTTGCGATTGTGGCAGGTACACAGCATCAGCTACCCGTTTCGGAATATGCCGCCCGCGAAGTAAAGCAAGCGGTGGTAGGCAAAGGTGGTGCAGATAAATCGCAAGTTCAGCATATGGTGGCCCATTTGTTAAAGTTACCGGGTTTGCCACAAGCCGACGCAGCCGATGCGTTGGCGATTGCAATTTGTCATGCCCATTCAACCGCGGCCAGCGTTGTGTTAGCGCGCTCGGTTCGACGATAAGTTATTTGAGTTTATAGGTGAAAGTGTGATCGCTCAGTTATCTGGACGCTTGATCGAAAAAATGCCACCGAGTTTAGTGGTGGATGTACATGGCGTAGGCTACGAGTTAGAAGCCTCTATGAATACGTTTTATAGTTTGCCTGAGGTTGGTAGAGAGCTAGTGATCTTTACCCATTTTGTGGTGCGGGAAGATGCGCAGCTACTATACGGTTTTGCCACCAAAGAAGAGCGCGTATTGTTTCGTCATCTCATCAAGGTTAACGGTGTTGGGCCAAAATTGGCGCTAACGATTTTATCGGGCATGAGTGCCCCAGACTTTGTGCGTGCAGTGAATGACCAAGATACTGCAGCCCTTGTGCGTTTACCGGGTGTGGGTAAAAAGACCGCAGAGCGACTCATCGTCGAGATGAAAGACCGCTTGGCTAACTTTACTGTCGCATCGACTGATGACTTTAGCTTGGAAATGCAGTTGGTCGAAGGTGCGGCGTCAGCACCGGCAGTCGATTACACGGCCGAAGCGGAAAGTGCGCTGGTGGCCCTAGGTTACAAGCCGGTACAAGCGACCAAAGCGATTTCACAAGCCGAGAAACAATTGGGTGCTGGGGCTGATACTGAGTCCTTGATTCGCCAAGCGCTTAAGTCAATGCTGGCTTAATTTATAGAGCTACCAATAAAAACCGTGATGAACGGTAACGTAAGATAGTTAAGGTAACGAGTGACCTATGATTGAAGCTGATCGCTTTATTACACCCATTGCGAGCCCACAAGAAGAAGTGCAAGACCGCGCGATTCGTCCAAAGGCACTGGCCGATTACCAAGGTCAACCCAAAGTGCGTGAGCAAATGGAGATTTTTATTGAAGCGGCAAAAGGGCGCTCTGAGGCCTTAGATCATACCTTGATTTTTGGTCCGCCGGGGTTGGGTAAAACCACTCTCGCCAATATTATCGCCAGCGAAATGGGCTGTAATATCAAAACTACTTCGGGGCCTGTGTTAGATAAAGCCGGTGATTTGGCCGCATTGCTCACCAACCTCGAAGAGGGTGATGTGCTCTTTATCGATGAGATTCATCGTTTGAGTCCGCACGTGGAAGAGGTATTGTACCCCGCCATGGAGGACTACCAGCTCGATATTATGATTGGCGAAGGCCCAGCGGCACGTTCAATCAAACTTGAGTTGCCGCCATTTACCCTTGTGGGTGCAACGACACGTGCGGGGTTGTTAACCAGCCCATTACGTGATCGCTTTGGTATTGTGCAGCGACTTGAATTTTACAATGTGACGGACTTGGCGGATATCGTGATGCGCTCGGCGCGCCTATCAGAAACAAGTTTGGAGCATGACGGGGCGGTAGAAATCGCCAAGCGCTCTCGTGGTACGCCGCGTATCGCTAATCGCTTATTGCGTCGTGCGCGCGACTACGCGCAGGTAAAAGGCGATGGCACCATTACCAAAGCCTTGGCCGACAGCGCGCTTGATATGCTCAACGTCGACCATTGTGGTTTTGACCACATGGACCGACGTATGTTGCTGGCGATGATCGAAAAATTTGACGGTGGCCCCGTGGGTGTCGAGAGCTTAGCCGCAGCCATTAGTGAAGAGCGCGACACCATAGAAGACGTGCTAGAGCCTTACCTTATTCAGCAAGGCTTTGTAATGCGTACCCCTCGTGGTCGTGTCGCAACACCTCATGCGTATCGCCATTTTGGTTTGGCGATAAACGAAGGGGAAGAGGGCTAGCGAAATTTTACGATTGCGCATTTGTAATGCTTGTATTCGTTTATGAGACTGTTATTGTTGGCAAAACTTGCTGGCTAATTGACTGTTTTAAATCACTATTCGTGGGCCTTAACTGAGGCATTAGCCTAGGCGCGGTGAAAGTGAATTTGGCAAAAAACAGCACGAATATGTGACTATTTTTGCCTCTGGTAAGTCAACGTTGGCGAGTCAAAAAGAAAAGCCATCAAAAGCAAGGAAAGCAGGAACAGCACCGTGCGCTCCTGTCTTTTGAAACACTATTAATTTTAATCGCTTGATAGATAAGCGCCCATGCTAATGCGTTAGCAGTGTGCGCAGGTAAAACGTGTTATGGAAAAGATGTCGATTGTAAGTCTGGTGCTTAATGCCAGTGTTGTGGTTCAGCTGGTCATGTTGTTATTGGTGCTGGCATCCGTAACCTCATGGGTGATGATTTTTCAGCGTCAGTTCTTTTTGCGTAAAACGCGTAAAGCACTGCGCAACTTTGAAGACAAATTTTGGTCTGGCATCGACCTAGGCGTGTTATTTCGCGAAGCAAGCGAACACCCACAAGAAGAATCGGGTGCCGAGAATATCTTTGTTGCTGGCCTAAAAGAATACCAGCGCCTAACCAAACAACGCGGTGCCGATGCAGACGCCGTGATGGACGGTGTTCAGCGTGCCATGCGCGTGGCCATGTCTCGCGAAGAAGAAAAGCTAGAGCAACACCTTCCTTTCCTTGCCTCTGTCGGTTCGGTTAGCCCGTACGTCGGTCTATTTGGTACGGTGTGGGGTATCATGAACTCCTTCCGTGGTTTGGCGAATACTCAACAAGCCACTTTGGCCTCCGTTGCGCCGGGTATCTCCGAAGCATTGATCGCGACGGCAATTGGCCTGTTTGCTGCGATTCCAGCGGTTATTGCTTACAACCGCTTCTCAGCTCAATCTGAGTCTATCTTGGCGAGTTACGAAACCTTTGCTGACGAGTTTTCGGCCATTCTTCACCGCCGTATTCACGCGTCTAACTAATTGGAGCAATTGCGATGATTAGACGCCGTAAACGCGCCCGTAAACTCAACGCCGAAATTAACGTTGTACCTTACATCGACGTCATGATGGTGTTGTTGGTGATCTTTATGGTTGCTGCGCCGTTAATGACCCAAGGTGTTAAAGTTGAGTTGCCTGATGTAAATGCCGAGTCGGTTGACAGTAAAGAAGACGAGCCAATTGTCATCAGCGTAGATATTAACGCCCAGTACTATATCGATGTGGGTGGCGATGCCACTGAGCCGGTTAGTGCTGAAGTCGTGCAAGACCGAGTACGTAAAATTTTAGCCACTAATCAGACCAAACTCTTATTGGTACGGGGAGATAAAGGCGTGAATTACGATGCAGTGGTAAAACTGATGGTGCTTTTGCAGGGTGCTGGTGCCACCTCCGTCGGTTTGGTCACAGAGTAGGTGACGACGATGCGAGCCTATCTCATCCCCGTCGTTTTAGCGGTGAGCTTGCATGCTGTATTGGCCCTGCTGTTTGTTGACTTGTGGGGCTCTGAACCCGAAGTCAAAGTAAAACGCCCCGAGCATATCAATGCCACTATGGTGGATTTAGAGGCGCTCTTGGCAAAGCGTCGTGCCATTGAAAATGCCAAGCGCGAAGCAGAACAAAAGCGCTTAGCAGACATTGCTCGTAAAAAAGCGGCAGAGCAAAAACGCATAGCGGACGCCAAAGCGAAGCGCGAAGCAGAAGCTGCCGCCAAACGTAAAGCAGCGCAAGAAAAAGAGGCGCAGCGCAAAGCGGCGGCAGAAGCCGAGCGTAAGCGAATAGAAAAGCTAAAAGCCGACGCCATCGCTAAAAAGAAAGCCGATGCCGAAGCAAAAGCTGCACAGCAAAAACGCGAAGCCGAAGAAAAAGCGCGAGCGGAAGAAGCGGCGCGGGTAGCCGAGGCTGAACGTAAAAAAGCGCAAGAAGCACAGCGATTAGCTGAACTAGCGGCTGAGCAAGCATTATTGGATCAAGCGTTGGCAGAAGAAGCCGCGCTGATGCAGCAAGCTGAAGAAGAGCAGGTGATTAAAAGTTACGAAAGCTATATTCGTGACACCATCACCCGGAACTGGAAGCGCTCGCCCAACGCGCGTAACGGTATGGTGGTTGAAGTTGCCATTCGTCTGCTGCCTACAGGTTACATCGACGAAGCCTTTGTTAAGCAGTCCAGTGGCGACAGTCGCTTCGACCGAGATGCCTTAACAGCGGTGCTAAAAGCGGAGTCTTTTCCTGGTTTGAGGGATGTGGACCCTGTGTTGTTTGATCGAATCTTTAGATCTTTTACCTTAAAGTTCCGCCCAGAAGATTTGCGTAACTAACCTTATCGACCTGCACAGTAGGCGCAGGGATAAGGATTAAAATAATAACCAAAGCCCAAGCTTGGTAAACGTTTGTAAAAGGCCAAGCCCAGCGAGGAGTATTATGAAGTCTGTTTTAGTAGTAGCGGCAATGGTGTTAGGCCTGTTTACCCAAATGGCCCGCGCTGAGCTAACCATCGAAATTACCGAAGGTATTGATAAGCCCACAGCCATTGCGGTGGTTCCTTTTTCGTGGGCTGGTGGCTTTGGCTTAGAGGCTGAGCCTGCTGCGGTGATTGGTAACGACTTGGCACGCAGTGGCTTATTTGCGGTTATGAATCCGGCAAACATGTTAAGCACGCCTTCTAGCAGCCAAAATGTAAGCTACCGCGATTGGCGCTTAGGTGGTCAAGAATACGTGTTGGTGGGGCAGGCGCGCCCACGTGGTGCCGATGCTGTAGAAATTGATTACGAACTACTCGACGTTTACGGTGAGAGTGTTATCTACTCCGGTAAGGTGGCGTCTTCGCGTCAGGGTATTCGCGATGCAGCACATAGTATTGCGGACATTGTGTACGAACAGCTAACGGGTTTGCGTGGTGCGTTTCGTACGCGTTTGCTCTACGTGAGCGTTAACAAGCAGGTTGACGGTAGCCGCCAATACAACCTTTTTTACTCTGACTCAGACGGTGAGCGCGCGACCTCTATCTTGTCATCTAAAGAGCCTATCTTATCGCCAAGCTGGTCTAAAGATGCCCGCCGTATCGCTTACGTATCCTTTGAAAACGAGCGTCCGCAAATCTTTATTCACGATTTAGCGACAGGGCAGCGCCAACGTCTAGCGTCTTTCCCTGGTCTTAACGGTGCGCCGGCATGGTCGCCAGATGGCACTAAACTTGCGTTAGTTTTATCGAAGGACGGCAACCCAGAGATTTACATTTTTGACATGGTGGCACGCAGCCTCACACGCATGACACACCATTACGGTATCGACACAGAGCCCGCTTGGGCGGCCGATGGTCAAAGCATTATCTTTACCTCAGACCGGGGTGGTCAGCCACAGATTTACCGTTTGAGCTTTCAATCGCGTCAAATCGAGCGTCTAACCTTCGAAGGTAATTATAATGCTCGTGCGTCGCTCACCGATGACGGTCGTTTCTTGGCGATGGTTCACCGCGGTGCCGACAATGAGTTCCGAATTGCGGTGCAAGATTTAAAAACGGGTCGACTCGATATTTTGACTCGAACTATGCTGGATGAGTCGCCAACCATTTCGCCTAACGGCAGCATGATTTTATATGCTACACAGGTGGGTGAGCGGGGTGTTTTAGCCGGCGTGACCCTAGATGGGGGTATAAAGTTCTTATTACCGTCAACTTCTGGGGATGTACGTGAGCCTGCATGGTCTCCGTACTTGCAATAATGAGGTACTACGATTAACGTATGCCTCAGGTAGGATAAATTTCAAAGGCTTAGCGCGAAAATTGTCAAATTCGCAATCTTCGCAATATAGAATAATACGGGAGTATTCAATGCGAGCTATCAATGCTACTAAAGCTGCTGCACTAGCACTTTCTGTTGCCTTCGCAGCAGGTTGTGGTACTAACAGCACGAACGACACTGATTCTACAGGTGCAACTACAGGTACTACAGGCGCAACTACTGCTCCTGTGACTGAAACACCAGTTGCGACTTCACAAGTGGTGGTTGAAGAAGTCATCAAGCCAATGGTTGACCTAGCGGCGCTTCAGTCTGTTTTCTACTTCGACTTCGATAAGTCTGTAGTAAAAGCAGCAGGTTTTGCTGACCTAGAAAAACACGCTGCGTACTTGGTTGCAAACCCAAGCGCATCTGTTCGCCTAGAAGGTCATGCCGATGAGCGTGGTACACGTGAATACAACATGGCACTAGGTGAAAACCGTGCTAACGCTGTTGCGCGTTTCCTACAGGTAAACGGCGTCTCTGCTTCACAATTGGAAGTCATCAGCTACGGCGAAGAAAAGCCTGAGTTGACTGGCCACAACGAAGCATCTTGGGCTGAAAACCGTCGCGTAGAGATCAAGTACGTTACTAAATAAGTATGAAGCATACTCTACTGCGAGCAGGTATGACGTTGGCGCTAGTTTCTAGCGTCGATGTTTATGCTGCCAATCTACCCCCAGTTATCGAGATTTCTTCGGAGTCGCAAGCGTTTATTCCTGCCCAAGCGCCTGCAGCACCAAAGCAAGATAACGCGGGGGTGGCTCAATTATTAGTGTTAGTTGAGCAACTCAAATCCGAAGTACAAAGTTTACGTGGTCAAGTTGAAGCGCAAAATTTTCGCATAAAGAAAATGGAAGCGGCACAACTCGACCGATATCGCGATCTCGACCGACGTATGTCTTCGGTAATGCAGCAAGTAGCGGAGCAAGCAAAGCATACGCCTCGTCCGCCTGTTGATGCTGCCGTGATTGCCGGCCAAGTGCCTGTGGTTGTTCCACCGGCGACGCCAGCTCCGGCTCCGGCCGTGGAGCAAACACCCGCGCCAGTTGAAGCTGCTGAGCCTGAAGAGCCTGTCGTAGCTACGCCGCCTGCGCCGCAAGCGCCTGTGGTTGTTGAGCCGCCAAAAGTGACAGATGCTCAAGCCTACCGCGAAGCGTTTGCATTGCTTCGTGCGCGTCAAAACAGGCAAGCTATTGAGGCTTTTGAAGTCTTTATCAAAGAGTATCCAACTAGCCCGCTTGTTGCGAATGCCTACTTTTGGATGGGTGAGGCCTACCGTTTGCAGCAAAATCCAGAGGCGGCGCGCGAACAGTTTATGGTGGTTGTAGGGCAATACCCAGATAACCCCAAAACACCGACTGCGGCGTTTCGTTTAGGTGTGATTTACGCTGAGCTAGGCGATGCCGAGCGCTCAAAAGAATATCTCGACTATGTGTTAACCAACCACCCGGACTCTAACGTGGTGCCGATGGTTAAAGACTTTCAAAACAAATAGTCATCACACAGGCTAGGGCGGCTCCCTACGCCTGTGTTTCATCTGTTTTTCGCAATTCCTTAAGGTTCTTATCATGTCTAGTGTTTCAGCCTCTAAAAAGGCCGTGGTGTTATTGTCGGGTGGGCTGGATTCCGCCACTGTATTGGCGTCTGCAATTGATGCTGGGTACGAATGTTACGTACTGAGCTTTGACTACGGCCAACGAGCTGTGGCTGAGCTGCAGGCGGCAAAAAACATTGCGCGTCAGTTGGGTGCAAAAGAGCACCGCGTGATTCGCCTTAACCTCGAAGACTTTGGCGGTTCGGCGCTAACAGATCACAGTATCGATGTGCCCGACCAAGACGCCGCTCATGACGATGAGATTCCTGTGACTTATGTGCCAGCACGTAATACGGTGTTTTTATCGTTAGCCCTCGGCTGGGCCGAGGTGCTTGAGGCCTACCATATCTTTATTGGTGTAAACGCGGTTGACTACTCTGGCTACCCAGATTGTCGCCCTGAGTTTATTGCCGCCTTTGAAACCATGGCGAACTTGGCAACACGTGAAGGTGTAAACGGTAACCGCTTGGTGATTGAAACGCCGTTGATCGACCTCACCAAAGCCGAGATCATTCAGCTGGGTCATCGTTTGGGCCTAGACTACAGCGAAACCGTATCTTGTTATCAAACCGACGACGAAGGGCAAGCATGTGGCGTGTGCGACAGCTGTCACTTGCGTGCAAAGGGCTTTGAAGATGCAGGTTTGCCGGACCCAACCCGTTATTTTAAATAAAAGCGGATAAAACCCTTGCAATAAACCGAGGTGAGTGTATTATTCGCGCTCCTTCTGGGGGTCGTTAGCTCAGTTGGTAGAGCAGTTGGCTTTTAACCAATTGGTCGGGCGTTCGAGTCGCCCACGACCCACCACTTTTCTAAAGCTACAATTTCTAAAGCTGTAAAAGGCTATTATAAGTAGCTTCTCAAACAGATTCTGATAAAGCGCTTTGCTTTTTTCTCCACCGAGTATCTGTCGTTTTCTTAGTTTGTCTTCCATTGTCTTTTCGCTAGAAATCAGCCATAAAAAACTTGCATGATCTAGAACGAACGTCATATATGTGTTTTTGTTCTGTGTTATCATATGGACAGTCGTCGACTGGGTTTTTTCTTTAGATGTTTGCTGCGAGCCTGCCCTGAAATAGCTGTTTTTTTGTCAAAACCTGAGTCGGCAGTTTAGAGTTCACGAGATAGTTAAACGCAAGATGATTGATAATTCCGCCATTTCTGATCGAGTGTTGGTGCAAGAGCACTTGGCTCGAGAATTTCTGCCAAAAGAATACTCTGCCGAAGAAGTAGAAGCTAAAAAGCAGACCATTAAAAAGCTCCTAAAAGAAAAAGACGCTTGTCTTGTTGCGCACTATTACACCGACCCTGTGGTTCAAGCCTTGGCTGAAGAAACCGGTGGTTCAGTCGCTGACTCCTTGGAGATGGCGCGCTTTGGTAAAATGCACGACTGCACAACCCTGCTAGTGGCAGGCGTTAAGTTTATGGGCGAAACCTCAAAGATTTTGAGCCCCGAAAAAACCGTGCTTATGCCAACCCTTGAAGCGACTTGTTCGTTGGATATTGGCTGTCCTGAAAAGGAATTTACCGAGTTTTGTGATGCGCACCCAGACCACGAAGTCGTGGTGTATGCCAACACATCAGCAGCCGTAAAAGCGCGTGCTGATTGGGTTGTGACCTCGGCGATTGCGCTAGATGTGGTTGAGCACTTGGCGGATGAAGGCAAAAAGATTATCTGGGCACCCGATAAGCACCTAGGTAGCTACGTTCAGTCGCAAACGGGCATCGAAATGCTAATGTGGGACGGTGCCTGCATCGTACACGACGAGTTCAAAGCAAAAGGTTTGCTAGACCTTAAAAAAGTCTACCCAGATGCCGCTATTTTGGTACACCCTGAATCGCCACAGTCTGTGGTTGAGTTGGCCGATGCTGTCGGTTCAACGACGCAGCTGATTAACGCTGCGAAAAACTTACCTAACAAAGAATGTATCGTCGCGACTGATCGAGCCATCTTCTACAAAATGCAGCAAGCAGCACCCGAAAAGGTGTTGATTGAAGCACCTACCGGTGGCTCTGGTGCGACTTGTCGTAGCTGTGCTCACTGCCCTTGGATGGCGATGAATAGCTTAGATGCGATTATCCATGCGCTTTCTACTGGTGAGGGTGAAGTGTTTGTTGATGCTGACTTGTCGGCACGAGCACTTGCGCCGCTGCAGCGTATGCTAGATTTTCAGGCAGCCGCTGCCGTCTAATAAGTTAGCTAGCAGCGCCAAAAACGCTGCTTCTTCTTATAATAAAGCATAACTTAAAGCGTGCTAGGGGTTGGTTTATTAGCCCTTAGCGCGCTTTTTTTATGGTCTTTCAACAAGCTTTAGCCGAGTGCCTCGGTGATTTGTTGTTTTAACTGCTCTGCATCGCGTTTAAGTAAGCTAAGTCGATGCTCGCTGACGGTGCCGCTTTGTTTGGCAAATTGAATTTGCTTTAACGCCCGCTCGGGTTGGCCAGTGACAATAAAGTAATGGATGCGACTTAGGTGTAGCTCTGCGGTGTTGTTAGCCAAGCCGTGTACCTCGGCCAGCTGATACCATACATAGGCGTCTTTGGGGCGTTGTTCGCTTAGTTCTCGTAAAATAGCTGCTGCTTGGTCATATCGCTCTAGCTTTTCAAGGCTTTCGGCCGCTAGGCGCATGGCGCTGTAGTGGCTAGGAATTAAATCCAAGATGCTCTCAGCGGCCTCATGGGCCAAGGTGTAGTTTTTCTCTTTAAGGGCAAGCTCACCATTTAGCAAAATACCGTATATGGTGTTGTTGAGCTGTGCCGCTGTTTTGTCAAAAAAGCTGCGTGCAGCGGCCAGTTGGTCGTGATCCATCAGGGTGTAAATAAGGCGGTACGCATCAAGGGCAGTGGCATTGTCGTTTTGAAGCGGCGCGCGCAGTGAGGTGATCAACGCACTAGGCGACGACGTATACTTAGATACCATACGCGCTTTTGCGACCTCAAATCCGTAATCGTTAGACAGCCTATTCGTGCTTGAGGCTGAAGCACGGGCGCGCGCATTGGCTGCTGCAATTCGGTCATTAGTGAGTGGGTGGGTGCGCAAAAAACCCAGCCCTTCACTTTGGAAGCGACTTTGTGTTGCCAAGCGACCAAACATCCGCGCCATGTCTTTACCTGTATAACCGGCAGCCTCAAGGGTTTTAATACCAATGGCGTCGGCTTCTTTTTCGTTTTCTCGGGTGAAGGTCACGCTGGCTTGTGCTGATGACGCAATGGTTGAGGTTAACGCGGCAACACCGGCATCTGGGCTTTGGCTTGCCAGTAACAAGCTACCCAGCATGGCAGCAATAAGGTAAGGGGTATTTTGCTTTTGTTGTGCGACCTGTTCGGCGTAGTGGCGCTGGCTGAGGTGGGCAAGTTCGTGGGCAATAACAGAGGCAAGTTCGCCCTCAGACTGAGCAGCCAATAACAAGCCGCTGTTGAGACCCATCACTCGCCCAGGTACGGCAAAACCGTTAAACGAGGCGTCATCTAAGGTTAAAAGGTGAATTTGGGTTTTGTCGAGTTCACTCACAGCGGCGAGTGATTGGGTGAGGTCTTCGAGATAGCTCACCACGACAGGGTCGGTTAAGAGGTTACCTTGGCCTCGTAATAGGCTTAACCACGCTTGTCCGAGAGCTTCTTCTTGGGCTTCAGTCGTGCTGTAACCTGCGCCCAAACTGGGTAGTGCGGCATGGGTGTTTACATTGCTCACAAGCAGCATCAACATAAAGGCAATAGGCCAAAGTGTATATTTTGTAACGGCTTTTTGGTAAAAGGCTCGGAGGTTTGCCATGAAGTATTATATAGTACGCCCTAAGTGGGTGATTTAAGAGAAGTAGAAAACCATGTCTGAATCTAAGTCAGCGCAAGCGGCCTCTTCGGTCACTGCTAGTGAAGCGCACAATGGGGCGGTAAATCAAGTACTAGATGTTACAGGCTTGTCGTGCCCAATGCCGTTGCTTAAAGCCAAATTGGCTTTAAATCAGATGGCGGCAGGGGAGCGCATTAAGGTGTTGGCCACAGATCCGGGCTCGATTCGCGATTTTGCCTCGTTTATTTCGCTTTCAGATCATACCATGGTGGAATCTCATACCCACGAAGAGCCTTATACCTATATCATTGAGCGCGGTTAAGTTCCGCCTTATGTAAAGGTGCAGGTGTCATTGTTAAAAAGGAAGGTAGGCTCTAATGCGTCAAATTGTATCCAAATGGGTAGATAGGTACTTCTCTGACGAAGAAGCCATGCTCTTCTTTGTGCTGCTGATGGCGGCACTCGCGGTCATTTTATGGATGGGTAAGCCGCTAGCGCCGGTATTTGCGGGCGTGATTTTGGCGTTTTTAATGCAGGGTGGCGTGAACGCACTGAAAAATCGTTTGGGCTTCTCTCATATTGTTTCCGTTACTCTCGTCTTTTTGTTGTTTGTTGGCGCGGTGTTGGCGCTCATTTTAATAGTCTTACCGCAAGTGTGGCGGCAAACCGTTAACTTAATTAACGAGATGCCTCGTATTGTTGCCGAGGTACAGCAGTTGGCGCTACTATTGCCCGAAAAGTACCCGACGCTGGTGTCGCCAGAGCAGGTCACTGCACTGTTTAACCAAGCAGCAAGCCAGTTAACAGGTGCGGGGCAGTGGATTTTAGCCTCGTCGTTTAACACCATTGGGCCTTTGGTTTCGTTGTTGATTTACCTAATTTTGGTGCCCATTTTGGTGTTCTTCTTTTTGAAGGACGGTGCGGTTTTGGTCAATGCGTGGACTTCGTTTTTGCCTAAAAAGCGCGACATGATGACCCGTATTTGGCACGAAATGGATGTGCAAATTGCTAACTACATTCGAGGTAAAGCCACCGAAATTGCCATTGTGGGCGGGGTGACTTACCTTGTATTTGCGATTTTAGGAGTCAACTACGCGGCCTTGTTGGCGATTGTGGTCGGGCTTTCGGTGTTGATCCCTTACATTGGCGCAACGTTGGCAACCTTGCCCGTTGCGGTCATTGGTTTTATCCAGTGGGGCGTAAGCAGTGAGTTTATGTACTTGCTTGTGGCGTACGCCATTATCCAAGCGCTGGATGGCAACGTGTTGGTGCCGCTGTTATTTTCAGAGGCCGTTAACCTGCACCCAGTGTCGATCATTATTTCGGTATTGGTGTTTGGCTCTTTGTGGGGCTTTTGGGGGCTGTTCTTTGCGATTCCACTGGCAACCTTGGTTAAGTCGGTTGCAAATGCGTGGCCAAGAGCAAAAGAGATAGAAGAGTAGCTTTATCGCGGGTATTTGCTTTAAACAAAAAAGGCAGCTGGTAGGCTGCCTTTTTACGTTTTAGCGCTAGGCTAATAATCAGTGTGTGATTAGAGTGCTTTAACCGCCTCAAGTACTTCGTCAACGTGGCCTTTCACTTTTACTGTGCGCCACTCTTTACGTAACACACCTTCTTTGTCGATAAGGAAGGTTGAGCGGTCGATACCCATGTACTCGCGGCCGTAGTTCTTTTTCAGCTTAATCACGTCAAAGTGGTTACAAAGGTCTTCTTCTTTGTCACTGATAAGCTCAAACGGAAAGCTTTGTTTGGCTTTAAAGTTTTCGTGCGCGCGCATGCCATCGCGAGAAACACCAAAAATCACGCAATCTAGCGCGGTAAATTCGTCAATCAAATCGCGAAAGTTTTGACCCTCAGTGGTGCAGCCTGGGGTGCTGTCTTTTGGGTAAAAATAAATGATGACATTTTTGCCTTTAAGCTCCGACAAGGTAACGGTCGTGTCGCTTGTCGCTAGGGCGGTAAAGTCTGGAACGGGCTGATTGAGTGCGATAGTTGACATGATTATCCTAAATAATGACAAATGGGTTGATACAAAGTACTTAGAAACTACTCATTAATCTGAGATTTCGTATAGAATAACCATCCTTTACGCGAGAGCAAGTTTGTTGGTTTAGATTTAAGCCGTGTTTACCGCTCTTTGCTTAGTGTTGAAGGTGCAAGTGTTATGCACCTCACTGTATGTTGGAGATAAAAATGATTACTGGCAGCCTAGTAGCGCTTGTTACCCCAATGACCAGCAACGGCGACGTTGATTGGGACGCACTTGACCGTGTGGTGGAATTTCATGTGCAGAACGGTACCGACTGTATTGTAGCGGTGGGTACTACCGGAGAATCTGCAACCCTATCTGTCGACGAGCATTGTGAGGTGATTAAACGCACTATTAAGGGCTGTAAAGGTAAGATACCTGTCATGGCTGGTACCGGTGCAAACTCAACAAGCGAAGCGATTGAGTTAACTCAGCGCGCTAAAGATGCGGGCGCTGATGCTTGCTTGTTGGTAACACCTTACTACAACAAGCCAACTCAAGAAGGCTTGTACCGTCACTACAAAGCGGTGGCTGAAGCAGTAGATATTCCACAGGTGCTTTACAACGTACCGGGTCGTACTGCGTGCGACATGCTGCCAGAAACGGTGCTTCGCTTAGCCGAAGTTAAAAACATCGTTGGTATTAAAGAAGCCACTGGCGATATGGATCGTGCAAAAACACTGATCGATAACGCACCTGCAGACTTTGCTGTTTACTCGGGTGATGACGAAACTGCACCTGAGCTTATTTTGCTAGGCGGTAAAGGTAACATTTCGGTAACGGCTAACATTATGCCTGCCAAAATGTCTGAGCTATGCCAGCTAGCACTTGCAGGCAAAGCCGAAGAAACTCGCGCGCTGCAAGCACAGCTAATGCCACTGCATAACAGCATGTTTGTTCAATCTAACCCTATCCCAGTTAAATGGGCGATGGCAGAAATGGGCCTTTGCGGCGGCGCTATTCGTTTGCCATTGGTTGAGCTGGAAGAGCAGTTCCACGATGTGGTTCGTAAAGAGCTAAAAGCCCAAGGCTTGGTTTAATCGATTTTGGTTAAAGAAGTAGGTAGTGGTATGAAAAAAGCGGTTTCGACTGCCATTTTGGGCGCGGCGTTATTGGCGCAAACAGGCTGTATGAGCCTGACCGACAACCCGGTTTATGGCCCAAACGGTTTAATTTGGGATCGGAGTAATGCCTACTTAGAGTCAACGGAAGGTAAAAACCTCTCTCACGACGAAGGCGACGCGACACTGATTGCCAGCCACAACCTGCTGGATGTGCCAAACTTTGAACCCGGTGATGAAGTGAAGTTTGAGGATGGTATTCCTCGTCCTAACTACTTTTACCCGGTTTCTCGCACAGAGCGTGTGGGTTTGGCGTATCAAAATGGCGAGTTGGCGATTCTGGTAGCGGCAACGCCTGACGAAGTATGGCGCGACCTGGCGAGCTTTTTTGAGATCAACAAAATTACGGTGGATACCGAGCGTAAAAGCGAAGGCTTTATCGAAACAGGCTGGATCGACCCAGCGGTGACGAAGCCAGGCCTTACCGGTGCGGTTGTATCACGTATTTTTGTGTTCGACCTCAATGAGGACGAAAGTGATGTGCAAGACCGTTTGCGCTTGTACATTACACCTGTTGCAGGTGGCACCCAAATCTCTGTCGACCACCTTCGTCATTCACCTGCGGCTGCTCCGCGTTGGCCCGAAGAGCCAGCGCCGACCTCTACGTATCAGTCGGATATGACCTTTACCATGGCCCGCTACTTGGCTGAGCTTCAGCTAAGCACCGAGGCTAAAAGCCTGTCGGCACTAAGCCGTGGATCAGCGGTATCGGCGTTTGGTCGCGATGGCTCGGGTAACCCAGTGTTGCGCAACCGTGCGAACTACGACCAAACTTGGTCTTCGTTATTGGCTGCGGTGAACGCTGTTGAGGCGCAAGTGCTGTTTGAAGATGCTCACTTGGGCAAATTGTGCTTCAAGCGCGATGACTATGTTGAAGAGGCGCAAGCTTCTTTAGGTCAAACCCTGTTGTCATTACTACAAGACGGTACCGAGGTGCTTGACGACCCATTAGATCGTATCACTCGAGACGAGGGTGCGAGCTTGTGCTTAACCACACGCACAGCCCGTGCTGGCACACTGATCGGCGTTATTTCGTCGGGTGGTAACAACGTGCCTTCACAAATTGCAGACCAAGTGTTGTGGGAGCTAAAGCCTCACTTGTAAGCGATTTGTACTTTGACTAAAAGCGACCTTTGGGTCGCTTTTTTTATGTCTGCTCAGTAGCAAGCGTGTGTGTGAGTTGGGGGGGCGACAATAAAAGCCGCCGCAATCAAATCGCCATAATAAACACACGACAACAAAACATGAAAAAACCGCCAGTGCGACAGACTTTGCAGTGCTGTTTTACTCTACAATGGCGATATAAAGGCGAGATAAGCCCTGTTACGGCCAGTAGGAGTAGGTAATGAAAGCAGTGTTGTTAGATGCAAAATGGATGGATGACGTAGGTTTTGCGGCCATTGAGTCACAGGTGACCGAGTTTGATTACTACCTAGAAACCCAAACGGATGAGCGATTACAGCGCTGCCAAGGCGCAGAGGTGGTTCTCGTTAATAAAGTGATAATCGACGATGCGCTTATGGCGCAGTTGCCAGAGCTAAAACTAATTTGCGTGATTGCCACCGGCACCAACAACATAGATTTAGCAGCAGCTAAGGCACTAGGTATCGCGGTGACTAATTGCGCCGCCTACGGTGTGACCTCGGTTGCACAGCACACTTTGGCGTTAATGTTAGCGCTGATGACTCGCCTTGTTGATTACAACAACGCAGTAAAATCGGGTGAGTGGCAAAAAGCCTCGACCTTTTGCATGCTGAACTTTCCTATTATGGAGCTGGAGTCGAAAACCCTAGGTATTGTTGGTTATGGCGACTTAGGTCAGGCTGTGGCCAAGTTGGCCCGGGCGTTGGGTATGACGGTAAAAGTTGCGGCTCGCCCAAATAGCGAAGCGCTCCCTCAAGGTCGTATTGCTTTTGATGAGCTTATTAAAGAGGTGGATATTTTATCGCTACACTGCCCGCTGACTGAGCAAACCAAGGACTTAGTGGATGACGCTGTGATTTCGCAAATGAAGCCAGGCAGCTATATCGTCAACTGTGCCCGTGGTGGTGTGGTGAATGAAGAGGCGCTGGCTCAGGCGTTAAGGTCTGGCCAGTTGGCGGGCGCGGCGACGGATGTGCTTAGCCAAGAGCCGCCAACGGGCGATAACCCCTTGCTAGCGGCAGACCTACCTAACCTGATTATCACACCGCACTCTGCATGGGGTAGCCAAGCGGCCCGCACCACCATTGTGGCGCAAGCGGCAGAAAATATCGCAGCGTTTAAAAAGGGCGAGAAGTTACGATGCGTTGATTAACGCGTCGAGTTGCTTTTTGCGGCGTTCTTTTTTGTGGCGTTTTTTGTGACTTTTAGCGCGTTTTAGAACGGGCAAGGGTCTTCAAACTTAAGCGCTTCGCCCGTCATAGGGTGGGCGAGCTCTAATAAGCGGGCATGCAACAGCAAACGCTCGCTCAGTGCTTGTTGTGGCTCGGTAGCATAAAAGCGATCACCAATAATAGGGCACCCCAAACTTTGCATATGAACCCTTAGTTGGTGGCTTCGACCCGTAATAGGCGTTAGCTCGACGCGGGTGCCTAGCTCTGTTTCTTCCATACGTCGCCAATGGGTTTGTGCTTGTTTGCCTTGTTCGTGGTCGACAATTTGCAATGGGCGATTTTCCCAGTCGCAGCGCAAAGGCAAATCTACGGTGCCCTCGTCGCCCGACAGGTCAGGGTGCACAATGGCTTGGTATACCTTGTGGGTTTTACGCTCTTGAAAGGCGCGGTTAAGGCGACGATGAGCCTCAGCGTCTAACGCTAAAATCATCACCCCAGACGTGGCGTAGTCGAGCCGGTGCACAATACGCGCGGTAGGAAACTCCACCTGTACGCGACGCCATAAGCAGTCTTGTTTGTGCTCGCCGCGACCGGGTACCGACAATACGTCCGGCCCTTTGCTGACCGCAACCACATGCTCGTCTTGATATAGCAGTTTATAGCTGGGCACTTTTCACCTTCTTTTTGTTTTTACTTTTTACAAACAAGGCCAACGACTCTATATGAGCGGTGTGCGGGAACATATTGGCAATACAAAACTTTTCTAACGAATAACCTTGAGCCTGTAGTGCCTCGGTGTCGCGTGCCAGCGCAGCAGGGTTACACGACACATACAAAATGTGCGAAGCGCCATACTGGCCGATGTTTTCGACGACCTTTGCAGCCCCCGTACGAGGCGGGTCAAGAAGAATCTTTGAAAACGGCTGCTTGTACCAAGTTTGCTGGCGCAAGTCGTCTGTTAAGTCGGCATGAAAGAAGGCGCAGTTTTCGAGCTGGTTATGGGCTGCATTGGCTTTGGCTGCGTTAACCATCGCGCTAACACCTTCAATGCCCGTCACTTGCGCCGCTTGTTGCGCGAGCGGTAAAGAAAAGTTGCCGGCTCCACAAAATAGGTCAAGTAGGTGGTCGTCTTTATCAATGGCAAGCCACTCAAGCGCGGTATCAATCATCGCTTGGTTAATATCAGCATTCACCTGAAAAAAGTCGCCGGGGCTAATCGCAATGTTAATGCCTTGGCTGAGTGAGTAGCCCAAATCGCTCGCCGCCGCTTGATAAGGAACGGGCCCTTGGCCTTCGTCGAGGTACAAGGTGAGCTGATGTTGGGCGCATAACTCATGACAGGCGTGTAGCCAATCGTCAGACACAGCTTTAACCACGCGCAAAATCGCAATGCCTTGCTCACCCAACCACGACAGCTGAATGTGGGTGAGGTTACGTGCTTTTTCGTTTTGCTCAAGTAGCGGGCGAAAGGCCTCTAAAAAGTCGTTGAGTGCTTCATCTAATACATAACAGCGGTCGATGTTGGTGAGCTTATTACTTTGGGGGCGACGAAATCCTAATACAACGTCGCCATCGCTGCGTTGGTTAATGCCAATGCGGGCGCTGCGGCGGTAGTGGCTTGTACTGGCGTGCAACGGCGCTTCTACTTGCTCGGGCACACAACGTCCAATACGGCGCAGTTGCGACAGAACTTGCTCTTCTTTAAAGCGCAGTTGCGACTCGGGGCTTAGGTGTTGCAGCTCACAGCCACCACATTGCTGATAATGAGGGCAGGGCGCATCCACACGTTCGCTGCTTTCTTGTTGCCACTCGCGCACTTTGGCTTCATCAAACTTGGCATGTTGCTGCGTGCGTTCGACTTCGACGATTTCGCCGGGTAATGCGCCGGTCACAAAAATGGCCTTGCCGTCCTGTCGGCCTACACCTCGGCCATCATGGCTAAGGTTATCGATGGTCAGCATAAAAGGCGTGGTGTCTAATGGTCGTGGTGCGTTATTAGACCGACGCCCTTTATTGTGGCGGTGGCGTTTGTTCATGTTTTACTCGTGCACTGTCGTCAAAGTGGTGTTGTTGCTTGCTGCGTATAAACGCTGAGGAATACAAAAGAGTTACTCAACCTAAGTATCAACAGTACCAACAAAACCCGTAAAGAGAGGGGCGCTATTCTATCAGTTAATCCCCATTAAAGTAGGGGGCTATTGGAATAGTTCGTGCCCTATTTAACCCAAGGCTTGTGGCTAGGCTTTATGTTAACAGCCGTAAACATCTGTGATGTGCTTGGCGTTCGCTTCTGGTAGAGTTTAGGGTATCTATGGCTTAACGGTGTGAGTGCGCAATGCCTTTGCGTTACTTGCACCCAAAACCCTTTTTGAAGGAAGAAAACGAATGACAGCAGAGCACCCATTTGCTCAATACGTACGCATTTTAGGTAAGGGTAAAAAAGGCACGCGTTCGTTAACACGAGACGAAGCCGCCCGTGCAATGGCCATGATTCTTGACGATGAAGTGATGTCCGAGCAACTTGGCGCTTTTTTAATGCTTTTACGAGTAAAAGAAGAAAGCCCCGAGGAGTTGGCGGGTTTTGCTGATGCGGTAAAAGCTGGTATTCAAGCGCCTAAATCGCTGCAAGTCGACCTCGACTGGTCGAGCTATGCCGGTAAAAAACGTCGCCATCCATGGTACCTATTAGCCGCACTGACGTTGGCAACTCACGGTTACCGTATTTTTATGCATGGTGCCAAAGGCCACACCCCAGAGCGTATGTACATTGAAGACATTCTGCACCTGTTTAATCTAAGCCCAGCGCGCAGTTGGGGGCAAGTCGAGGCCGAGCTGGATCGCGTTAACTTTGCTTACATGTCGATCGACGACTTGTGCCCTAAACTGGGTGATATTATTCAGCTACGAAAATCTTTGGGTTTGCGCTCACCGGTTCATACGTTTTGTCGCATGCTTAACCCACTGGGTGCGCGTTCTAGTGTTGATGGTGTGTTCCACCCACCTTATGGCCCCATGCATCAAAAAACCGCAGAGCTTTTAGGCTTTGAACGTAACCTGACGATTAAGGGCGACGGCGGTGAAGCAGAAGCTAAGCCAGATGGCGAATCTACCTTACAGTGGATGATCGAAGGTACGCTGACCGAAGCCGAATGGCCTCGTTTGGTACCTAATCGCTTTATTAAAGAAGATTACCTGGACCCTAAAACCCTATTGGCTGTTTGGCGTGGTGACGCAAACCACGAATACGGCGAGTTGGCGATTAAGTCCACCATTGCCTTGTTGCTAACCCTTCTAGGTCATCAAGAAAGCCGTGAAGAGCTGTTAGAAAAAGCCGAGATGATGTGGCGCACCCGCTTTTCGGGTTAAGCAAGCCATTGCGAGCGCTGTAATCTTTTAGGGCGCTGCAATAAAAACAAAGCCTCCAATTGGAGGCTTTTTTGTGGCTAGTCGCCAGCGTTGGTTGGGCCTACTGGCTGAATCGTCGATCAGTCGCGGCGAAGCTTGTCGCTAATGGCGATAGGCGATGAGTAGTTCAAAATCACCACGTAAGTCGATAGCAAGAAAGTTAGAATCGCTGTGGCCTGAATAACGTGAGAGGCCACGGTGCCGATCATGGATGCGCCGGCGGCAATGTAGGCAATCAAAATCGAAAACTCACTGATTTGCCCAAGGCGAAAGCCCACTTCCCATGATGTTTTTTTGTCTTCTTTAATAAGCATAAGCAAACCGCGAAAGACCGTAGGCTTAACCAATAGCACAATGGCAGTGAGCGCAAGCGACGGCCAAATAATCTCGGGAATCAGCCCTAGGTTAAAGCTAGCGCCAACCGAGAAGAAAAACATAATCAAAAAGAAGTCGCGTAATGGCTTTAAGCTAATGGCGATGTATTGCGCGATAGGGCTGGTAGCGAGAGAGACGCCGCCCACAAAGGCGCCGATTTCGGCAGATAATCCAGCCAATGCTGCGGCTTCTGCCAAACCAAGACACCAGCCAATAGCGAGCAAAAAAATGTATTCGTGGTAGCGGTCAAATTTGGCAATGAGTTTGATAATGACCCATTTAACGCCAAAAAACGCCACAGCCAACAACACTGGAAAGGCGATCAGCGGCTTGAGGTATTGCATGATGTCGGTTTCTTGGCCGCTGCCCGATACGTTGTACAGCACCAAAAGCACAATAATAGCGACCACGTCTTGAAGGAGAAGCAAACCCACCACCAACTCACCGGTATGGCGATGGTGCAAAACCGTGGTAGGTAACAGCTTAATGCCGATAATCGTACTAGAAAACATTAACGCCGCGCCAATAACCCAAGCTTCGGTGAGGGTGAAGCCCGCGAGGTAAGCGACATAAAAGCCCAAGCCTAAAAAGATGGCTGAGCTGGCCACGGCAACAATCGTCGCCTTTTTGATCATATGAATAAGGTGGCTAGGCTGCATATCAAGGCCGAGCAAAAACAGCAAAAAGATAATGCCGATATGCGAAACTTCAGACACGGTTTCGGTATCTGTGATTAAACCAAAGCCATAAGGTCCCACCAATGCGCCCAAGATAACGTAGGCTACAAGCAAGGGTTGGCGAGTGAATAACGCAGCCGAGGCAAGCACCGCTGCGCCGGTAAAGATAATAAAGAACGAAAAAGTAATGCTGGTACCGTCCATAGAGACCTCACAAAAACGGTGGTTGAGCCAAGTCGCGTGTTTTTAATTTCGCTTAGGTGTGAGTTTGTTATCTCGGTGTCGCCAAAAAGCCGTTTATACCAATAAAAACAAACAGTAATGTCAGCTTATCAGAGTTTATCGGCCGCTTCGACTCAAGGCCTTGAGGTAATATGATGAAATTTAGTCACTTTAGGGTCGAAAAACCTCAAGAGTTTGTTGGCGATTGACAGTGTTGATCGCTGGTGGCGGGGAATAGGCAGAAAATAGTCTGTTGCGCTTACGTTCGTTTAGATTGGATAATAATTGACCAATTTACTCGGGTTTAGAAAGGGAGTATCATTGCAATTAATTACAGTTGCCTCATTGGTTGAAACACAAGGTTATCTATGAACATTACCGTTACCGAAAGCGCAGAAGTTTACCTCGCCGATCTTTTATCTAAGCAAGATACCGAAGGCATGGCGGTGCGCATGTTTGTTACGCAGCCGGGCACGCCTTATGCTGAGTCTTGCTTGGCTTACTGCCGCCCAGATGAAGTTAACGAAGAAGACGAGATTTTAGCTCTTACGCACTTAACGTTTTACATTGAGCGCGTGAGCATCCCATACCTAGACGAAGCCCTAATCGACTTTGCCGAAGACCGTATGGGTGGCCAGCTAACTATTAAAGCGCCTAACTCTAAGGTGCCAAAAGTCTCTGAAGACAGCCCAATTGAAGAGCAAGTAAACTATATTCTTTACTCAGACGTAAACCCAGGACTGGCATCGCACGGCGGTGAGGTGAAACTGGTTGAGCTGGTTGAAGAAGAAGAGGGTATGGTTGCTGTCCTCAAGTTTGGTGGTGGTTGCCAAGGTTGTAGCTCTGTAGACCTAACGCTAAAAGAAGGCGTCGAAAAAACCTTGATTGAGCGCATTCCCGGCCTAGTGGGTGTTCGTGACGAAACGGACCACACAGTAACCGATAACGCTTACTTCAAATAATTTCTTTCGCAACTGCGATATTCTCTCCATCTGTGTTATACCTAGTAATGTAGATGTTATTAAGCAAGAACCTTTTGCGCTGTTTAGACTAAGGTTCTTACTTACCTATCACTTGTTTTTCTGTTTTTCACCCCAACATCCTATGTAATGCTGCAATATTTTTAGTCACGAGTGCCTCAGTTTCATCAGAGCGTACTCACTAGCAAGAGGCTGCTTCAGTTATGGCTGATACAAACACATTAGAGACAGGTACCTCACTGGAGATGCCCGTGCTTCCGCTGCGCGATGTCGTAGTGTACCCCTACATGGTGATTCCTTTGTTCGTAGGTCGCCAAATGTCTATTCAAGCCCTAGATGCTGCCATGAACTCGGGTAAGAACATTTTGCTGGTGGCGCAAAAGGACTCTTCGGTTGAAGACCCAATGCCCGAAGGCCTGTACGAAGTAGGTACGGTTGCCACCATTATGCAAATGCTGACACTGCCAGACGGCACCGTAAAAGTGTTGGTAGAAGGCACTCAGCGTGCACAAGTGGCCGACGTAAAAGTCGAAGACGACTACTTGAGCGCCACCGTAACGCCGTTAGCCATTGACGAGATGGAAGGCGCTCGTGGCGAGCTGTTTTGCCACACCTTGCTAACCCAGTTTGAAAAGTACACCAAGGTTAACAAAAAGATTCCAAATGATGCGGTCGTATCGGTTAAAAAGCTCGATGAGCCAGACCGTTTAGCCGACACCATTGCAGCACACTTGTCGCTTAAGCTTGAAGAGAAGCAACGCATTTTGGCGGTAGCAAACCTCGAAGAGCGTTTTGAGCACTTGCTTGCGCTAATGGAAGAAGAGCTAGAACTTGCTGAAGTCGAGAGCCGTTTGCGTGGTCGTGTTAAAAAGCAAATGGAAAAAAGCCAGCGCGAGTACTACCTCAACGAACAAATGAAGGCCATCCAAAAAGAGCTGGGTGACCTAGACGATGCCGGTGCAAACGAGCTAGAGCAACTTGGTGAAAAAATCGCACAAGCGGGTATGCCGCAAGAAGCGAAAGAAAAAGCTGAAGCCGAGCTTAACAAGCTAAAAATGATGTCGCCGATGTCGGCCGAAGCAACAGTGGTGCGTAGCTACATCGATTGGATGCTACAAGTGCCGTGGAAAAAGCGCTCTAAAGTGCGCAACGACGTTGCCCGTGCCGAAAAAGTCCTCAACGACGACCACTACGGTCTCGACGACGTGAAAGAACGCATTCTTGAGTACCTTGCGGTGCAAAAGCGCGTTAAAAAACTTAAAGGTCCAATCCTTTGCCTTGTTGGCCCTCCAGGTGTAGGTAAGACCAGCTTGGGTCGCTCTATCGCCAAAGCCACAAACCGCGAATACGTGCGTATGGCCTTGGGTGGTGTGCGTGATGAGTCAGAAATTCGTGGTCACCGTCGTACTTACGTAGGTTCTATGCCGGGTAAGCTGATTCAAAAGCTGTCTAAAATTGGCGTGAAAAACCCACTGTTCTTGCTCGACGAAATCGACAAGATGGGCATGGATCACCGTGGTGACCCAGCATCTGCATTGCTTGAGGTGCTTGACCCTGAGCAAAACAGTGCCTTTAGCGACCACTACCTAGAGGTCGACTACGATCTTTCGGATGTGATGTTTGTATGTACGTCTAACTCCATGAACATTCCTGGGCCTTTGTTAGACCGTATGGAAGTGATTCGTATTCCGGGCTACACCGAAGACGAAAAACTTAACATCGCCAAAAAATACCTGCTGCCTAAGCAGCTTAAGACCAATGGATTGAAAGAAAATGAGGTTGATGTCGAAGACTCAGCTATTATTTCTTTGATCCGTTACTACACTCGCGAAGCGGGTGTGCGTTCGCTAGAGCGTGAAATCGCTAAAATCTGCCGTAAGGTGGTGCGTAAGTTAGCTATGAGCCCGTCTGAAAAGTCGGCGGTTGTGGTGAACGAAGCAACCCTTGAAGAGTTTAGTGGTGTAAAAAAATTCAGCTTTGGCTTGGCCGAAGAAGACGATCAAGTGGGCATGGTTACAGGCCTTGCGTGGACCCAAGTGGGTGGCGATATTCTTAGTATCGAAACCGCAGTGGTGCCGGGCAAAGGTCGTACCGAGACCACAGGTAGCCTTGGCGACGTGATGAAAGAGTCGATTCGTGCGGCTCTCACCGTGGTGAGAAATCGCGCAGTAAGTTTGGGAATTAACCCTAACTTCCACGAAAAGACTGATATTCACATCCATGTGCCCGAAGGTGCGACACCTAAAGATGGCCCAAGTGCGGGTATTGGTATGTGTACAGCGCTTGTATCAGCGTTGACCAACGTACCGGTAAAAGCCGACGTGGCGATGACGGGTGAGATTACACTTCGTGGCCAAGTGCTGCCGATCGGTGGTTTGAAGGAGAAGCTTTTAGCCGCGCACCGTGGGGGAATCAAAACCGTGATTATTCCTCATGAAAACGAGCGCGATTTAAAAGAGATTCCAGATAACATCAAAGAAGATCTTTCAATTCATGCAGTTAAGTGGATTGATGAAGTACTGGAAATTGCATTACAGTATATGCCCGAGCCGTTAGACGAGAGCCAAGAAGAAGTGGTCGCTCAGAAGGAAACGCCGGTCACAGGTGATACAGATCGCTTTAAACCGCATTAATCGCCTTAATCTTCTTAGCGCGGAGTGCTTTGCGGTTGACACGCATTTCGCGCAGTTGGTATAAAGTGCGTTAATGTTTACACGGTAAATGTATCTTAAAATTATAAGTCTTCTATTTTCTTGAAGGGGAAAAATGTGAACAAGTCTGAACTGATCGACGCTATTGCAATTGCTGCCGATATCCCAAAAGCAACTGCCGGTCGTGCACTTGATGGAGCTCTTAGCGCAATCACTGAAGCGCTTGCTAAAGACGATAGCGTTGCACTAGTTGGCTTTGGTACCTTCTCAGTTAAAGAACGTGCCGCTCGTCAAGGTCGCAACCCTCGTACAGGTGAGCCGCTACAAATCGCTGCGGGTAAAAACCCACACTTTAAAGCGGGTAAAGCGCTTAAAGACGCGGTTGACAAATAAGCCCAATTTAAAGCTTTAAATGTTGTGCCAGGAAAGCAGAAACGGTCAGACATCTCTTTTATGATTCACCCCTTTTTTGCTTTCTTATAATCAACATACCAAGGGCGCACCCTAGCTACTGGGGTGCGCCTTTTTATTATTATTTTAGCGCCGGAGTTTCTGGGTAAATGCTTCAACAAATTCGTGATAACTCTCAAAGCATTGTGGCCAAAGTCATCGTTGGCCTAATTGCCATTACATTTGCTTTATTTGGTGTTGAGTCGTTAGTGAGCCTAGCTAATGCACCTAAGCCGCCTGCCACCGTGAATGGTGAAGACATTACCGAAGTAGAACTGGCGCAAGCAGCCGACATGCAGCGTCGCCAACTAATGGCACGTATGGGCGAAAACTTTAACCCTGCACTGCTCGACGAAAACCTGATTAACAACATGGCGCTAGATGGCCTTGTTGAGAAAAAAGTCATGCTCCTAGCCGCTAAAGAAGACGGCCTTGTAGTGAGTGATGCGGTGATCGACCAAATGATCGTCAACACCGCAGCTTTTCAGGTCGACGGCAAGTTTGACCGTAACGTCTTTGAATCCACTCTGCGCAGCTCTGGCTTATCGCCACTGCGTTACCGCGCATTGTTAGAAGAAGACCGCTTGCTAGATCAAGAGCGCTCAGCTCTAGCTCTTTCGGCTTTCTCGTTTGATGGTGAAGTCGACAGCACCATCGCCCTGGATCAACAAACACGCGATATTCAGTACGTAAGCTTCTCGCAAGATACCGTAAGCGTTGACCAAACCGTAACGCCAGAGCAGCTACAAGCCGCCTACGACGCTGCGGGTAGCCGTTTAGACGTGCCTGAACAGCTAGTGCTCGAATACCTCATGCTAGAGCGTGACGCTCTTGCTAGCGAAGTAGAGCTGCAAGACAGCGACATTCAAGCGGCCTACGACACCAAAGTGGCTCAGTTTGAAGCGCAAGAAGAGCGCGGCGTAGCCCACATTCTGATTGAAGTGAGCGACGAGCGTAGCTCATCAGAAGCAGAAGCCCTCGCTAACGAGCTAAAAGCACGTATCGACCAAGGTGAAGACTTTGCAGCAGTAGCGGCCGAAGCCTCTGACGATATCGGTTCTGCCTCTATGGGCGGTGAACTGGGCGTGATTGGTAAAGGCGTATTCTCAGAGAACTTTGAAGAAGCCATGTTCGCCCTAAACGAAGGCGAAGTATCAGCCCCAGTCGAAACAGAGTTTGGTTACCACTTGGTTAAAGTGACTTCTATCACTGAGACCCAAGCGCCAACCTTTGAAGAAGCTGAAGCGGAGATCATCGCCGACCTAACCGCGAAAGAAGTGCAAGGCCTATATGTCGACATGCTAGAGCAGCTGTCTGACATCAGCTATGCCTCTGGCGACTTGGTTGAGCCATCTAAAGCACTTGGCCTAGAGATTCAAACCACAGAGCCAGTGACAGTAGCTGGTGGTAGCGATCCAGTGACCCAAGACACTCGTGTTATGCAGGCGGCTTTTGGTGACGAGCTAAAAGTTGAGCAGCTAAACAGCTCAGTAATTGAGCTTAACGACGGTCAAGCAGTGGTTGTACGTGTAAAAGAAGTTCAACCAGCCCGTGCATCAACACTTGAAGAAGTGTCTGAGCTACTTACTGCCGAGATCTTAGCAGAGCGCACTCAAGCAGCCCTTACCGAGGTTGCAGCAAGCGTGCTTGAAGACAGCAAAGCTGCTGGCACACTCACAACCGATGGTGAAGTGAACGAGCTAAAAGGCCTAAGCCGCATCGACCAAACGCTACCATCTGCCATTGTTGTTGCAGCATTTAACGCACCTAAACCCGCAGCAGGCGAAGCTACCTTCGTACAAACCTCTCTGCCGGGCGGTGACGTTGCTGTAGTCGCTGTAACAGGTGTAACCGCAGGTGACGTAAGCAAGTTAACCGAAGACGATCGCAAAGGCGTTAAATCGGTACTGGCCTCACGCGAAGGTCAACAGGCTTACACAGCAGTAGCCGCACTACTCAACGAACAAGCCGAAGTGGAGCGTCGTTAAGCTCAATTCTGAGTAACGAAGCAACCTTGATAAGCCCTCTACCGTTTTGCGGTAGGGGGCTTTTTATTGGCTAAACCTACCTAAGTAGCCAAATCGACCCTAGGCAACTGCAAAAGAGTAGGTTATTGTTTAACCATATTTGTAAAAGTGCCATTGAGGGCAAGGGTTTAGCGGCAGGGAAGAAGCCAATTCGCAGTTTGATTCCTTCCTTGTTTACTATCTCTCCTTTGTGTTTTGCGCCCTTAAGCGGCTGTTTTGTCTCAGGGTGGGGGATATACGTCACGGTGACGTATTTAATCACGTCACTTTGACGCATTTCTTCGCGTCATTGGTACGTATATTTAGCTGTTATAAGCCAATGGAGGAATCACTTTGTCACTAGGTGTTGAAATACTAGTACCAATTATTGGGGCAGCAACATCCTTAGCAGCTTCAGGTCTTATCGATTTCTTCTCAAAAAAGTCCAAAAAGAAGGACGAAA
>JBMYSW010000016.1:0-4934 GCA_049603715.1 Pontibacterium sp.
AAAGCTAAGCTCGGGGGTAAGCAAAGACGAGTACAGCTAGAGGTGCTAGTCATGAAAGGAAATGAGGTGGAGCTATAGGGTGAGCTAGGCGAGGTGGTGCCACAATGACCCTCTAACCACACAAGTGGTGGTCAAAGGGCAATGCAGAAAAAGCGCTTATTGACGGTAGCTACTAAAGAAGCGGCCAATACGCTCAATGGCGTCTTTCAGGTCATCTTCACGAGGTAAGAAGACGATGCGGAAGTGTTGCGTATCAGGGAGGTTAAAACCGCTACCTTGCACAACAAGGACCTTTTCTTGCTGCAATAGGTCAAGGGCCATACGCTCGTCGTTTTCAATTGGAATCACATTCGGATCAATTTTAGGGAAGAGGTAAAGTGCGCCCTTTGGCTTGGTACAGCTAATGCCCGGAATGTCGTTGAGCATTTGCCACGCCATGGTGCGCTGCTCGTACAAGCGGCCGCCTGGGCAGGTGTACTCGTTGATACTTTGATAGCCACCCAAGCTTGTTTGAATTGCGTGTTGTGCCGGCACGTTGGCGCACAGGCGCATGTTGGCCAGAATATCCAAGCCTTCAATGTAGTCGCGAGCACGGTGCTTAGGCCCGCTCACAATCATCCAGCCTGAGCGAAAGCCAGCCGCGCGGTAGGTTTTAGACAAGCCGTTAAAGGTAATGCACATCACGTCATTGGCCAGCGAAGCAATGGACACGTGCTTGGCTTCGTCGTACAAAATTTTGTCGTAGATCTCATCGGCAAACACGATCAGGTCTTTTTCACGGGCCAGCTCAAGAATCTGCTCTAGCACCTCTTTTGGGTAAACCGCGCCTGTCGGGTTGTTTGGGTTAATAATGACAATACCACGGGTGCGGTCTGTGATTTTACTGCGCATATCTTCGATATCTGGTGCCCAGTCAGATTGCTCATCACAAACGTAATGTACTGGCGTGCCGCCAGCCAAAGAAACAGCCGCTGTCCAAAGTGGGTAGTCAGGCGAAGGGATGAGCATTTCGTCTGTGTCATTTAATAGCGCTTGCATCGACATAACAATCAGCTCTGAAACGCCGTTACCCACGTAGATATCATCAATGCCAACGTTTTGAATCTGCTTGCGTTGGCATTCTTGCATCACCGCTTTGCGTGCTGAAAACAGGCCTTTAGAGTCGCAGTAGCCTTGCGAGTCTGGCAAGTTGTAAATAACGTCTTGTACTACCTCTTCAGGGGCGAAAAGGCCCCATGGGGCCGGGTTGCCAATGTTCAGTTTAAGAATACGGTGGCCTTCGTCTTCGAGGCGTTTGGATTCTTGAAGTACAGGGCCACGAATGTCGTAGCAGACGTTGTTTAACTTGTTTGACTTGCGAATAACTGGCATCTTGGGTGTCCTAAAACCTTTTAGTTGTAAACCGCGCGTCATTGGCTTGGCTCTAGCGCTTATTGCTTGATAGGCAGTGGAGGCGCAGTGGTCGGGAAAGGTATAGCCCGAATTTACGTGAAGTGCTTGATAATACGCCGTTTATCGGGTCAATAAAATGAGGTTTTAGCGGTAATTTTAAGCTTTAACATAAGAATAACGGCGAAAAGAGCAGAATTTTGGGTATCTTGGGATTTTTAAGGGGAGAAACCGTGTCAGATCAGCATAAAAGCACCTATGACGAGGCGCACTGGCGTGAAAAGCTATCGCCAGAACAGTTTCACATCTGTCGTGAAAAAGGCACTGAGCGTGCGTTTACCGGTAAGTACTACGACTTTAAAGGCGTGGGTCAGTACCTTTGCGCGTGCTGCGCTGCACCTCTATTTGAATCGAACACCAAGTACGACTCAGGCAGTGGTTGGCCAAGCTTTTACGCGCCGATCGAAAAGGCGCAGGTAAACGAAATTCTGGATCGCTCTCATGGCATGGCACGTGTGGAAGTGACCTGTGCGAAATGTGATTCTCACCTCGGGCATGTTTTTACTGATGGCCCCGAGCCCACGGGCCTGCGTTACTGTATTAATTCAGCTTCGTTAGAGTTTGAGGCGTCCTAAAACTCATCTTATATAGATAAAGTTGCTAATCAAAAAGGTCATTTATGACGCAATTTAAAATCATCTACGATCGCGCACAAAACCGTCACCCAGAAGTGATTATTGAGCAGATACTTGGTTTTCCGTTAAGTAACGAAGAGATTGCGGTGCTACCCGATGATCGTTTGTTTTCACTGTTAATGCTGCGTGTGTTTCGAGCCGGTTTAAAGCACAGCTTAGTGGACGCTAAATGGCCTGCGTTTGAGCAAGCGTTTTGGCAGTTCGACCCTCTCAAAGTGAGTTTGATGAGTGATGAGCAGCTCGAAAACCATATGCAAAACGAGGCGTTAATTCGCCATTGGGGCAAAATCAAAGCCACCCGCATTAATGCCCTCGCGATTGTTGAGTTTGCGCAAAAGCACGGCTCGTTTGCCAAGATGATCGCCGAATGGCCTAGCAACGATATTGTTAACCTTTGGCTGCTACTTAAAAAGCAAGGGCAGCAGCTCGGTGGCAACACCGCAGGTTACTTTTTGCGCATGTTGGGTAAAGACACCTTTATTTTAACCAATGATGTGGTGGCTGGTTTGATTTACGAAGGTGTGATTACTAAAACGCCGACGGCAAAACGAGACCTCATAGCCTGTCAGAATGCATTCAACGACTGGCAGCAACAGAGTGGCAGGCCCTATTGCCAGCTTAGCCAAGTGTTGGCGTTATCAATTAATTAAGCTTGTGTTTAATGGGCTTAGCTTGGCCTAACAAACTTAGCTGGGCGCATCCATAAGCGGCGACTTTGTAATGAAGTCGCCGCTTTTTTGTTTAGGCTAGAATAAGAAAGGACAAGCTAGCGAACAAAGTCCAGCATTTTAGGGTCGTTAAAGGCCCGCGTAAGGGATTGACTGAGAATTTTTGTCAGCGTTGCTTGGTTTTCTTCAGGAGAGGGGGAAGAGACAAAAAAGTCTGTTTGCTGTGTGTTATAGGTGCCTACAAAGAAGGTGTTGTTTTTGTCAACACGGACCCTTAGCTCTACCGAAGTATCGACTTTTTGCATCAGGTTTTCGTAGCTGGCTTGGTAGGTTAGAGAGTCCAGCAAAATAGTGTACTTAACACCGCCTTTACCAAACAGGCTAATGCCCATATCGGTGAGTGCTTTATAAGCGGCTTGAGTTAGCGCCGGTTTCGCATCGTTTAAAAAGATGGGAGCCTTACCTTTAAGGCGATCAAGGCGCTCACCTAACAAAGTCGAGCTGCGGTTGTCTTGCGTTGCCACTTCAACCGTAATATGTGCCGGTAATGTTTGTGATACCGAAATATACGGGCTAATGCTGACCTCTTGTGCAGGTAGCGTATTACCACAACCCGCTACGCCGATAACTGTGGCAGCCAGCGCGGTGGCCTTTACCCACATTAATGCTTTACGTCGTTCCATAGTGCTTTGTTTCTCCATATAAGTGCAGGGTGTTAGGTATTAATGGTTGGAGGATGCGTTTAACGGGTATACGTGAATGCGCAAAACCTTGCAAGAGTGAAGGCGCAACAATCTTTATGCGGTTACTTTATATGGTTGATAGGCGTTTAATCGGCGCTACGTAACCTAAGGTCTTTTAAAAAGAGGCCAAGGTTATCGGCAAGCTTGGTAGAGGGCTTATAGCCCGGGCGCTCCAGCACCACCTCCCCAGTTTGATTATTAAGGCTAATCATGTGCTTTTCATCGTTCAGTGGGCAGGCAAAGAAAAACGTAGGGGCCAGCTTGCGCTTTTTTTGCTGTAGGTAATGGCCAATGTAATTCTGACGAAGGGCCTCAAGATCTTGCTCTGACCAAGGCAGTAATAAACAAAGGCCATTGTCGTTTAGGTGCTCAGCTAGGCTTTCGGGTAGCTGCGTCTCAACTTGGTGGCTCCAAAAGAGGCTATAAAACGCAACTAAATCTGGATGCACGGTAAACCCGAGTGCTTCTTCTAAGCGAGTAAACATCGCTTTGGCGTAGCTGCCTTGTTCGAGCTGATAAACGGGCTGCCATTGGCACTTTTGCTCTGAGTGGGAGATAACACAGGGCGATGGCCAATCAGAAGAGTAGTCCGCCGTCAGGCCTGCCTGTGTTTGCAGTGGTATTAGAAGGTCTTCCAAGGCCTCTGTAGTGAGTGGGTTTGCTGCGTCAGGTATAACGCCAGCTGTATTTGGCGTGTATTGGGGCTTTTTACCAAAAAACGGCATTGGCTTTATGTCTCTTACTAGGTGCTCTTTTTAAGGTTTATCTACTCGGTCTATTCCTCTCTATATAGACTGCTGCCTATACAGAGGGGAATAGAAGGTGATGTACCCAAGTGCCGTAGACGTTAGCAAGTTTCCATAAAGTTGCCTAGCAAGTGTGCTAGAAGCCTGATGAAAGGAGGCATTGCCATAGGTGATTGTGCGCCTTTTGAGCAGATGCTTTGAAATTTTGTTTGCTTTTTATCCAATTGAAAATAATATAATTTTTTTAATTAAACGTTTGACAACGAAATCAAAAACCGTAAAATTCGCACTCCGTTCAAGGCAGTAACTTGAATGGCTTGAAAAATAGTGCTGGAGCGGTAGTTCAGTTGGTTAGAATACCTGCCTGTCACGCAGGGGGTCGCGGGTTCGAGTCCCGTCCGTTCCGCCAATTTTCAAGGTGCTTTAATTACCTACTTAAAACGAAAAACTTTCAATAAGTTGTTCATTTTAAAGAAAAATTAAAGTAGAATACTGCGCAGCTTCTTCAGTGTGCCGAAGCAAGCTTAAATGGCCAAATGCCTTTAGTGGGCGTATAGCTCAGCTGGGAGAGCGCCTGCCTTACAAGCAGGATGTCGGCAGTTCGATCCTGTCTACGCCCACCACTAAAGGAAACACGGAGCGGTAGTTCAGTTGGTTAGAATACCTGCCTGTCACGCAGGGGGTCGCGGGTTC